>NZ_KI912532.1:2595866-3627226 GCF_000519045.1 Dechloromonas agitata is5 | reverse complement strand
GGGGCATTGCGGCGACAGCCGGCTCTACCACTTCCGCGGCAAGCAGCTGGTGCAGCGGACGGTCGATCATTCCTACGTCGAGCATCTGGTCGCGACCGGCAAGATCACCCCCCAGCAAGCCCTGACCCATCCCAACCGCAATGTGCTGCTTGCTTCGCTCGGCGGCCAGGACGAGCCGAAAGTGTCGCTCGACGAAGTCACCGAGCTGTGCGCCGGCGATGCTTTCGTGCTCTGTTCGGACGGCCTCTGGGGCTATTTCGACGATCTCGAACTCGGCACGCTGGTGGCCGACAACACGGCGCGCCAGGCTTGCGAAATCCTTATCGACAAGGCCCGGCAGCGGGCCAATGGCGGTGGGGACAATCTGTCGCTGGCCATCATCAAGCTGATCGAGGCCCTGCCGCCGACGAAGCCGGCGCCGCCGGCCGGGTTTGTGCGGCGATCGGTTGCCTGAGCCACGATTTCCGGCAATGAAAAACGGCGCCATTTCGGCGCCGTTCGTATTTTGGGAGCTTGTCGTCTACTTGCGGCCGAGGCCGCCGAGCAGCGCGGCAACTACCCGCTTCGGCTTGTGCGGATCGGCCTTGGCCGGCACCGTCGGAGAATCGGGCACTTCGCCGCGCGGGGCTTCCTCGTAAGGCTTGCTGAAATCGAAGCCATCCGCCGCGATCATCGGATTTTTGCGGGATGGCCGGCGCTCGCTGCGTTCGTGACGCTCTGGCTTGTGTGCCAGCGGCGCCTTGGGCGGCGGTGTCGAGCTGCGTTTGCGCTTGTTGCCCGGGGGGTATTCATATTCCGGTTCCGGTTCGAAACCGGCGACCTCGATCTGCTCGATCGGGCGCTTGATCAGCTTCTCGATCTCGACCAGATAACCGACCTCATGGGCGCTGACCAGCGAAATGGCGTTACCCATCTTGCCGGCACGACCGGTGCGGCCGATCCGGTGCACGTAATCTTCCGGCACGTGCGGCAACTCGTAGTTGATCACGTAGGGCAGTTCGTCAACATCCAGGCCGCGGGCGGCGACGTCAGTGGCGATCAGGGCATGCGTCTGGCCGGCCTTGAAGGCGTCGAGCGCCTTGATGCGGTCGAGTTGGCTCTTGTCGCCGTGGATCGCATCGGCGTGGATGCCGGCCCGCTGGAGTTCCCGGGTCAGGCGCGAGCAGCCCTGCTTGGTGCGCATGAAAACGATGCACTGGCGGATTTCGCCGGACTTCAACAGCTTGGTCAGCAAGCCGCGCTTGCCCCACTCGGAAACCGGGTGCACGCGGTGGGTGATCGTTTCCGAAACCTGGTTGCGACGGGCGACTTCGACCAGCACCGGCGAGGTCAGCATGGTATCGGCCAGCTTCTTGATCTCTTCCGAGAAGGTGGCCGAGAAAAGCAGGCTTTGCCGCTGCTGCGGCAGCATGTTCAGGATGCGGGTGACATCGGGGATGAAGCCCATGTCGAGCATGCGGTCGGCTTCGTCGAGGACCAGGGCCTGCACGGAATTGAAGCTGACGCTCTTGTTCTCGACGTGGTCGAGCAGGCGGCCAGGGGTGGCGACGAGAATCTCGACGCCCTTCTTCAGTTCGGCGATCTGCGGCTTGATGTCGACGCCACCGTAGGCGCACATGGCGCGGATCGGCGTGTGCTTGCTGTAGTCCTTGACCGATTCGAAGACCTGCAGCGCCAGTTCGCGGGTCGGGGCGAGGATCAGGGCGCGCACCGGGTGTTTGGCCGGCGACGGGCTGCTGCTGGCGAAGGGCAGGATGCGCTGCAGGATGGGCAGCGTGAAGGCAGCCGTCTTGCCGGTGCCGGTCTGGGCGCCGCCCATGATGTCCTTGCCGCTGATGACGAGCGGGATGGCCTTGGCCTGGATCGGCGTCGGCTTGCTGTAACCCATGTCGGTCAGGGCGCGCAGCAGTTCCGGCGCCAGGCCGAGGTCGGCGAAGGTGGTTTCGGGAGCGGCTTCGGCCGCGGAGGGGCCGGCTTCGGCGCCGGCTAAGGTATTGATTTCAGACATGGGGGCGCATTATACGCCTACCGCTGGCTAGCCGCCGATTACAGTCCGGCGATCAGCGCGTCAAAAGCCTGCCGGTTGATCGGCTTGACCAGGATGTCGTCGAAACCCCCGGACAGCAGACGCTTCCGGTCCTCCGGGAAGGCGTGGGCGGTGTAGGCGATGATGCGGGGGGCGGGCGTCAGCAGGATCTTGCGCAAACCGGCACAGGTTTCCTCGCCGGACAGCCCGGGCATGCTGATGTCGAGCAGGATCAGACGGAATGGCTGGCGGGCGGCCAGCGCCAGGGCAAGCGCGCCGTTGTCGGCTTCCTCGACCGTCCAGCCCTGGCGCTTGAGCAGGGTCGAAGCGAGCAGACGGTTGGTGTGCTGGTCATCGACGACGAGGGCCAGGCGTACTTCACTCATGCGGGAGGCTCCATTGGCAGGAAAACGGTGAAGGCGGAGCCTACACCCACTTCCGACTCGACCGTGACGCGGCCGCCCAGGTGCTCGGCCAGTTGCCGGACGAGCGCGAGGCCGAGGCCGGTTCCGCCATGTTCGCGGGTCAGGAAACTCTCCAGTTGCTTGAATTTCTCGAAAATCGTTCCCAGGCTGTCGGGTGGGATGCCGATGCCGGTATCGCGTACGGTGAACGCGATGTCGTCACCGGCCGGACGGACGCTGAGCACGACTTCGCCGCGCTCGGTGAATTTCACGGCGTTGTTGAGCAGGTTGTTGAGAATCTGGCGCAGGCGCATCGGGTCGGTCAGCAATTGTTCGGGCAGATCGTCGGCCAGATCGAGCGTGAAACGGATGCCCTTGTTCTGTGCGGCGACCTGGTGGCCGGCGGCGCTTTCGGCGACCAGCAAGGCGAGCGTGGTCGGTGAATACTTGAAGACCATTTCGCCGGATTCGATCTTGGCCAGGTCGAGGATTTCGTTGACCAGGTTGAGCAGGTGTTCGCCGCTTTGCTGGATGATCGAGGCGTATTCCCGGTGAGCCGGGGCTGTCAGTTCCTGGTGGAGTAGTTCGGCGAAACCAAGAATGCCGTTGAGCGGCGTGCGCAGCTCGTGCGACATGGTGGCCAGGAAGGCCGATTTCTGGCGACTGGCTTCCTCGGCCTTTTCGCGTGCTTCGTCCAGGCGGCGGAACGATTCCTCGACCGAATCGGCCATCCGGTTGAAGGAACTGGCCAGTTCGCCCATTTCGTCCTGCGAGCGGGCATCCAGGCGGCGGCTCAGGTCGCCCTTCTGGAAGGCGTGAATGCCGTCGATCATCGCGGTGATGCGCCGGGTGAGCAGGCCGGCCATCCAGACGGCGATGCCGATGACGATGACCACCATGAGCAGGGTCGAGCCCCACAGGCCGAGCGCCGTTGCGTTCAGGCTGTCGCGGATGTGGTCGAGCAATTCGCCGCGCTGTGCCTTGAAGCTGGCATCCTTCTGCTCGACCAGCGTGTTGATCTTGGCTGCCGTCTCGGTTGCCGCTTTGTGGAAGTCATCGACGTTGGCGCCGATGGTGACAAAGCCGAAGCCCTGCGGCGTCTTGCCATATTGGCCGGTGTAGTAGGGAATGGCGGCGGCGGTGGTCAGCTTCCACAAACCGGAGAAGAAGATGACGAAGGAGCCGGAGCCGCCGTGTTCAGTAACCGCATTCCAGCCGTCGCACTGTGGCGAAAAGTTGAGGTAGCGGCAATCGAGGCCGAGGGTGCCGGCCTTGACCAGTTCCCCGGCCGGCTTGCGCTTCAGGTTCTGGTCACGGAAGGGCGGGATGCCGGCCAGGAACTCATCGGCCGGCTTGCCGCTGGCCTGCCACTCGGCGTACAGCTCTTCGTCCATCCAGGGAGTGGCCGCCTTGCCGGTCTGCGGGTCGTAGCCGACGATCATGTAGTCGCGCGGGTGCGAAATGGAGCGGCTCTTGTAGTCCCAGATGAAGGCGTAGTTGCCCTTGATGGCGTCGGCGATGGGGGTGAAGCGTTCCTCGGTCGGCATCAGGCGATCGGAGAACTGGCGGATGTGGTCGTGATCGAGGGCGAGGGTGACATAGCCGGTGACGCGGCCATCCTTGATGACCGGCATGGCCCAGCGCACGATGCCGCGAAAGCGCTTGCCGACCGGATTTTCCGTGCCGGCATAGGCCGATTCCTCCGGCTTGAAGGGCTTGCCGGCCTTTTCCAGCGCGGCCGGCAGGTAGGGGCCGACGACCTGCGTCGGCACGTAGGCGCCGATCACATCGGATACGTAGATGTCGCCAGGCTTCAGTTTCTGTAGCTCGGAGAAATAGCGTTCCGCCCGGACGAAGGTGTTGCCGGGGTCGGCAACATTGCGCAGGCGTTTGTCGGTCAGGTCGCCCGAGGTGACCTTGATCTTCTCGTTGCCGGCCAGGTCGATGAAGGTCATTTCGACGAACAGTGGCCGGCGCTCGGGTTCGCCCAGATACTCTGGCGGTCGGGCATGAAAATCCTTGGCGTTGTCGGACAGGATGGGGCGGGTGACCCTGGCCTCGCGGGTAACCGGTTTTTCCGGCACCCAGGACTGGCCGTCCTCGGCCAGCCGCCAGGCGCCGTGCCGGTACAGGGTGCGCTGGCGTTCGCTGAGGAAGCGGCGGAACACGGCTTCACTCGGTTCGAGTGCAGCCGCCTGGCGGATGTCCGCATCGCGGTCGTAGAGGAAGGTCGCGATTTCCTTGGCCGTATCGGTGGTCAGCGCCTCGATGGCTTCCCGCGAGCGCAGGTCGAGGGCGCGGATCGAGTCGTCGGTGACTGTCTGGCCGATCGACTTGATGGTATCGAGCATCGCATCCGCCATGCCGCCGGCCTTTTCCGAGACATCGCCACCGAGTTGGCTGGCCGCATGCCAGGCGAACCAGGCAAGCAGCAGGAGCGGCACCACCTTGATCAGCACGAAGATGGCGATCAGCTTGCCGCGAATTCCACCCAGAAAGGCCGGGAGTCGCATCAGGTTCCTCCTTCGCCTGCCGCCATGCGACTCGGCTGGTTAGTGCTTGTCGGTCTTCTTTTCGCTATCACCCTTGGCTTCGGCGGGTGATTCGGCTTTGGCATTGCCAGCCGGGCTGTCCTCGGCTGGTGTCTGTTTCTTGGCTTTTTTCTTGACGCCTGGCGGCTCCGGTGGCGGCAATTGTGGCGCGACCGTTTCCAGCTTGTTTTCCCGCATGTATTCGTCCATCTCGCGCCAGCCAGCGTAGATGCCGGCCTTGGGCAGCCAGCCGTAGATCGAATAGCAGTCCTCGATGGCGCGTCCTGACTGCCGGCAGGCACTGCCGACCGCCTTGGCCTCCGGTTCCAGACGGGCTTCCTTCTTGGTGGGGTCTTCCAGGCCGAGCTTCTGGCTGACCTGGTCGCAGCCGCTTAGGGCCAGGAGGGCGGTGAAGGCGAGAAGGGTCTTTTTCATGGCGCAATTCTCGCATATTTGCGAAAAGTGTGGGGTTGGCGGAGGGGGGGAGTCACGGCAGCGGGCCGAGTGGGCCATTATCCGGCGAGTATAATTTCTCCTTTTAGCGCCCTGTGGAGTACCCATGCCGTATCGCATTCGCCCTTCCGTTATCGCCCTGTCGTTGCTTGTCGCCTGTTCCCCCGTGCTGGCCGCCAAACCTGCCGCCAAGGGAGCCGCCAAGGCTGCCCCTGCCCCGGTGGCACCGGCGTCGACCGATTTCGAACTGGCCCATAACCTGGGGCCGGCCGGCGAGGTCGAATTGCAGGCCGTGGTCGATCGCTTCAACAAGGAAACGGGGGGCAACTTGAAATTGACCCGCCTGGAAAAGGGCGAGAAGCCGGCCGGCCTGAATCTCGTCCGTCGTTACGACATGAGTGATTTGCTGACCAATGCCAAGGCTTTCGTGCCGCTCTACCAAATGATGGCCAAAGCCAACCAGCCTCTCCAGACCGGCGACCTGTCGGCTGACCTGAAGGCTGGTGTCGTCGATGCCAAGGGCCGTTTGGTCGCTTTGCCGCTGATTTATTCGACGCCGGTGCTGTTCTACAACAAGAACGCCTTGCGCAAGGCCAAGCTCGATCCCGAGCAGCCGCCGAAGACCTGGTTCGAGATGCAGGGCATGTTGGACAAGCTGCAGGATGCCGGCTACACCTGCCCCTACACCTCGTCCTGGCCGGTCTGGGTGCATATCGACAATGTCAGTGCCATTTCCGGCTTGCCGGCGGTCAGCGACAAGGGCGCCCTGACCTTCAACGGACTGCCGCAGGTCAAGCACATCGCGATGATGTCGACGTGGACCAAGGCCAACTACTTCAAGCTGTTCGGCCGCCGTAACGAAGCCAGTACCCGCTTCCAGGAAGGGGAGTGCGCGATGATCACGACCGATTCGCGCGAACACATCGATTTCCGCGAGGCCAAGGGCGTTGAATTGGGGGTCGCCCCCCTGCCGTACCATGATGATGTCTATGGTGGCCGCCAGAATACGTTGGCCGATGGCGCCTCGCTCTGGGTGGGGGCCGGCAAGTCGGCAGCCGAGTACAAGCAGGCGGCGAAGTTCGTTGCCTTCCTGCTCTCGCCGGAAATGCAGGTCGAACTGGTGCGTGCCTACGGCGGCTTGCCGCTGACCGGTGCAGCCCGTGCCGCAGCGCGCAGCAAGATCCTGCAGGATGGCGACAAGACGCTGGAAATCGCCTACGCCTCGATGAACGGGCGTGGCGCCTCGCGCGTGCCGCATGTCGCCGACACCGATGCGGTGCGCATCATCGTCAACGAGGAACTCGAGGCCGTCTGGTCTGACCAGAAACCGGCCAAGGCAGCGCTTGATACCGCCGTGTCGCGTGGCAATGCCGTGCTCAACGCCAAGCCGGCCCTGAAGAAGGCGCAGCCCTTCTGATGCAATCGCCGCTGCCGCGCTGGATTGCCCACCGCGGCGGCGGCTCGCTGGCGCCCGAGAATACGCTGGCCGGCATCCGGTTGGCGGCCCGCCTGGGTTTTCGGGCCGTCGAATTCGATGTGATGCTGTCGGCGGACGGCACGCCGTTCCTGATCCATGACGAAACGCTGGAGCGCACCACCAACGGCCATGGCCCGGTTTGCGCCACGCCGGATCGCGTTCTGCACCGCCTCGATGCTGGCCAGGGGGAATCGTTGCCGACCCTGGCCCAGGCGGCCGCCTTGTGTCGCGAACTGGGTTTGCTGGCCAATGTCGAGATCAAGCCGGCTGCCGGCCATGAGCGTCAGACGGCCAAGGTGGTGGCGCGTCAGTGCGCCGTCTTGTGGCAGGGGGCGGCAACCCCGCCGCTCATTTCATCGTTCTCCATGGACGCGCTGGCGATTGCCCGCGATGTGGCACCAGAGATTCCGCGCGGTCTCCTGTTCGACGCGGTGCCAGCCGACTGGCTCCGTCAATTGCACGAAGTGCGGGGCGTGACGCTCCATTGCAATGCCGCGCATGTGGTGCGGGATGTGCTGGCCGAGGCGAATGCAAGCAGCATTCCGGTGCTGTGCTACACCGTCAATTGCCCGGAGCAGGCCGCGATGCTGCTGGCAAGCGGCGTCAGTGCATTTTTCACCGATCGGCTCGATCTTTTCGCGGAAACAAGTGCTTACAAAGCCTTGCAATTGGGCGGCTGATTTTTGGCGTGCTTTAACTTCTAATGGCGCCCAGGGAGTTTGCCCTGCACATCAGGAGGAAAGTCATGAAAACCATCCAAGCACTTGCCGCCATCGCCATTGCCTTGCCGACCCTCGCTTTCGCCCAGGCCAATACGCCGGGAATCGACCAGCGCCAGGCCAACCAGGAGCGTCGCATCGACCAAGGCGTGGCCTCCGGCAGCCTGACGCAACGTGAAGCGAACCGCCTGGAGCACGGCCAGCAGCGCATCGACAACATGGAAAACCGTGCCAAGGCCGATGGCGTGGTCACCGGCCGCGAGCGTGCTCGCCTTCATCAGGCTCAGGATACGCAGAGTGCCCGTATCGATCGCCAGAAGCACGACCGACAGCACGATTTCAATCACAACGGCCGGGTCGACCGGCCCGCCCGACGTCGCTGATCTTCCTGTGCTGGCTTCCACAACCCGCCTGCTGGCGGGTTTTTGCTTTTGGATGCCACTGAATATTCACGCTTTCATTTAAAATCGATGGTTTCGAATTCCACCGCCGCAAAGGCCGCCAGCTTATGAAAAGCTCCGAAATCCGCCAGCAATTCCTCGATTTTTTCGCCTCCAAGGGGCACCAGATCGTTTCGTCCAGTTCGCTGGTGCCGCATGAAGACCCGACGCTGTTGTTCACCAACGCCGGCATGAACCAGTTCAAGGACGTCTTCCTCGGTTTCGACAAGCGTCCCTACAGCCGCGCCACCACCTCGCAAAAGTGTGTGCGCGCCGGCGGCAAGCACAACGACCTCGAGAACGTCGGTTACACCGCCCGCCACCACACCTTCTTCGAGATGCTCGGCAACTTCAGCTTCGGTGATTACTTCAAGCGCGATGCGATCAAGTACGCATGGGAACTGCTGACCGAGGTCTACAAGTTGCCCAAGGAAAAGCTGACGGTCACCGTCTACGCCGAGGACGACGAAGCCTACGACATCTGGACCAAGGAAGTCGGCGTACCGGTGGACAAGGTCATCCGCATCGGCGACAACAAGGGCGCCCGCTACGCCTCCGACAATTTCTGGATGATGGGCGACACCGGCCCTTGCGGTCCGTGCACCGAAATCTTCTACGACCACGGTGAACAGCACTGGGGCGGCCCCCCGGGATCGCCGGAGGAGGACGGCGACCGGTTCATCGAGATCTGGAACAACGTCTTCATGCAGTTCAACCGCGACGAAAACGGCGTCATGCACCCGCTACCCAAGCCGTCCGTCGACACTGGCATGGGCCTGGAGCGTATTTCCGCCGTGTTGCAGGGCGTGCATGCCAACTACGAGATCGACCTGTTCCAGGCACTGCTCAAGGCCGCGGCTCGCGAAACCAGCGACGCCGACATGAACAGCCCGTCGCTCAAGGTGCTGGCCGACCACATCCGCGCCTGCTCCTTCCTGATCGCCGACGGCGTGATCCCGGGCAACGAGGGGCGTGGCTATGTCCTGCGCCGCATCATCCGCCGCGCCATCCGCCACGGCTACAAGCTGGGTGCCCGTGCCGCCTTCTTCCACAAGATGGTGCCGGACCTCGTCGCCGAGATGGGCATGGCCTATCCGGAACTGGGCCAGAACCAGGCCAAGATCGTCGCCACACTCAAACAGGAAGAGGACCGCTTCTTCGAAACCATCGAGCACGGCATGGCCATCCTCGACGGCGAACTGAAGTCGCTCGGCGAGGGCGGGGTGTTCAATGGCGAGACCGCTTTCAAGTTGCACGATACCTACGGCTTCCCGCTCGACCTGACGCAGGACATCTGCCGCGAGCACCAGATCACCGTCGACGCCGCGGCCTTCGATTCCGCCATGGCCCGCCAGAAGGAACAGGCGCGCGCTGCCGGCAAGTTCAAGATGGCCGCCAATCTCGAATACGATGGTCCGGCCACCACCTTCCATGGCTACGACAACCTCGAGTTCAAGGGCAATGTGCTGGCCCTGTACAAGGACGGCGTCGCGGTCAATCAGTTGCATGAAGGCGACATGGGGGTTGTCGTCCTCGACAACACCCCGTTCTATGCCGAATCCGGCGGCCAGGTCGGTGACCGCGGCGCGCTGCAGTCGGTGCATGGCATCTTCGCCGTCGAAGATACGCAGAAAATCCAGGCCACCGTCTTCGGTCACCACGGCGTGGTCAAGACCGGCACGCTGACCGTCGGCAACAACGTCACCGCCAAGGTCGACGTACTGGCCCGCCAGCGCACCATGCGCAACCACTCGGCCACCCACCTGCTGCACAAGGCCCTGCGCGAAGTGCTCGGCGATCACGTCCAGCAGAAAGGCTCGCAGGTCGATCCGGACAAGACCCGCTTCGACTTCGTGCACAACCAGCCGATGACCGATGACGAGATCCGCAAGGTCGAAGCCATCGTCAATGCCGAGGTGCTGGCCAACGCCGCCACCGAATGCCGCGTGCTGCCCATCGCCGAAGCCCAGAAGCTGGGCGCCATGATGCTGTTCGGTGAAAAGTATGGCGACGAAGTGCGCGTGCTGGACATCGGCTCGTCGCGCGAACTGTGCGGCGGTACACACGTTTCGCGGACCGGCGATATCGGCCTGTTCAAGATCACCGTCGAAGCCGGCGTCGCGGCCGGTGTGCGCCGTGTCGAAGCCGTCACCGGCGACAACGCGCTGGCCCTGGTGCAGCAACAGCAGTCCATGCTTGACGGCGCCGCTGCTGCCTTCAAGGCACCGGTCAGCGAAGTGCCGGGCAAGATCGCCCAGGTGCTGGAAAACGTCCGGGCGCTGGAAAAGGAACTGGCCCGCCTGAAATCCAAGCTGGCTGCCTCGCAGGGCGACGACCTGGTCGCTCAGGCCGCTGACGTCAAGGGCGCCAAGGTGCTGGCTGCGACGCTGGAAGGCGCCGATGTCACTGCCCTGCGCGAGACCATGGACAAGCTCAAGGACAAGCTGAAATCCGCCGCCATCGTGCTGTCGTCAGTGGCCGACGGCAAGGTGACGTTGATTGCCGGAGTGACCGCCGACCTGACCGGCAAGGTCAAGGCAGGCGAGCTGGTCAACATGGTTGCCCAGCAGATTGGCGGCAAGGGGGGCGGTCGTCCGGACATGGCCCAGGCTGGCGGTACGCAGCCGGAAAATCTGCCGGCAGCGCTGGCTTCAGTGCAGGGCTGGGTCAGCGGCAAGCTCTGAGTGCCGCTCGGGCGGCGGGGCTGGGCCTCGCCGCTTGTGCCGGTCAGCGCAGCAGGCGCTCGCTGGCCGACGTCTCGCGAACGAATTCACCTTCGATGATCGTGTTGCTGCCCGTGGCAGTCGTCGTGGTATTGCCGGAGCGCAGGCTGGCTTCGGCCGCTCGCATCTGCTTGCGCAGGGCGCGGGTCTTCCACCACAGCCAGCCGCCCAGCCCGATACCCAGGACGGCGATGACCGCCAGGGCGACCAGCGAGAACATGAAAGCGAGCGTCAGGAAGGCCGCGCTGAGCAGAAAGGCGATGATTTTGGCAAGCGGCCCCGGTGGCGTCTGGCCGGGGAGACTGCTGCCGAAAGGCGGGTCTTGCCGTTGGCTGTCCATGTCGGTTTGAGCGTGAAGTGACTGGGCAAGTATAAGCGCGACATCCGTTCGGGCGTGTCGTCCGGCTGTGGCAGTTTTGTAACGCTTATGACTCCGGTTGTTCCTGGCCGATTTCGTTGGCCCATTGCAGCGCCTGCGTCTGGGCCCGGTTGATGGCTTTCGGGCCAAGTCCCGGTAATTCGGCAAGGGCGGCGCTCAGGTCAGCCAGGTTGCCGCTCTCGCTACTTTCGCTGAGGCGGAGCAGGGCGCCGAGCGGACCACTGCCGGAGCACAGCGCATCGCGCACATCGGCCGCCAGGCCAAGCGGGGCGACGATGTCGGCGATCGGCTGGCCGACCAGGACAGGCATCAGCGACATGATGCCGACCATGAAAGCGCGATCGGCCAGCGCACCGTCACCCGGGCGCAACTCGCCAGCCAGCAACTCCATCAGGCGGCCGCGGGTGGCGGCCATCTGCAACAGCGGATTTTCGATCGGGTTCTGGCCGCTGGAGGCGAAAACCAGCAGCTGCAGCCAGCGCTGCAACTGGCGGCGGCCCAGAACGGTGATGGCATGGCCGAGCGAGGTGATGCGCTCGGTGCAGCCGGCACCGACCGAATTGGTCATGCGCAGCAGGTTGATGGTCAGGCCCGGTTCCGGCTTGAGCGCGGCTTCCAGTTCGCTGGTGTCGGCGTCGCCGAGCAGCAGGCCCATCAGCTTCATCAGCGACAGTTGTGAATGATCGAGTTTCTTGCCGGCGATGATGGTTGGTTTGGCGAAGTAATAGCCCTGGAACAGGCTGAAGCCGAGTTTCAGGCATTGCTCCATCTGTTCCCGGGAGTCGACTTTCTCGGCCAGCAATTGCTTGCCCATCGGTTTCAGCTTCATGGCCAGCTGCATCAACTGCACGCGCGATAGCGGCTGGATGTCGACCTTGACGATCTCGACCAGGGCGAGGAGTTCGGCAAACTGCGGTTCGAGCTGGATGACGTCGTCGAGGGCCAGCGTGAAGCCGGCGGCCTTCAATGCCTGGCAGCGCTCGATGACGGCCGGAGAGGGCGGCACCGTTTCGAGAATTTCCAGCACCACCGCGTGGCGCGGCAGCAGTTCGAGCAGGTCGCTGAACAGGAATTGCTCATCGACGTTGATGAAGCCGCGATGGCTGCCCAGCGCTGCTTCGACGCCGAGCTCGGTGAAGGCGTTGGCGATGACCGTGGCCGTGGCCTGGACGCCGTCCGTCACCTGAGCGAAATTGGCGCTGCCGCTACGGAACAGCAGTTCGTAGGCATGCAAGCGCTGTTCGCGATCGAGGATCGGTTGGCGTCCGAGAAAAAGCTGGTCGGCGGCGGCTTCGCTCACGAAAACTCCTCAGAACGGCAGCTGGATGCCCGGCCAGACGGCGCTCAGGGCTTGCCGGAAGCCGGCCTGGATGCGTTCGAGTGCAGCGGCGTTGTCGGCTTCGAAGCGCAGCACGACGACCGGCGTCGTGTTCGACGGGCGGGCCAGGCCGAAGCCGTCGGCGTATTCGACGCGTACGCCGTCGATGGTGATGATCTGCTCGGCACCCGGGAACTGACCTGCCGCCTTCAGCTTGTCGATCAACGCGAAGGGCTCACCTTCGGCCATCTTGATATTCAGTTCCGGCGTAGACGGGGCGTTCGGCAGGTTCTTCAGCACCGGGTTGGCATCGGTTGCCCGGGCGAGGATTTCGAGCAGGCGGGCGCCGGTGTACAGGCCGTCGTCGAAGCCGTACCAGCGCTCCTTGAAGAACGTGTGACCGGACATCTCGCCGGCCAGCGGGGCGCCAGTTTCCTTCAGCTTGGCCTTGACCAGGGCGTGACCGGTGTTCCACATCAGCGGCTCGCCGCCGTGCTGGCGAATCCAGCCGGCGAGCAGGCGGGTGCATTTGACATCGTAGATGATCTGGCCACCCGGCACGCGCGACAGTACGTCAGCGGCGAACAGCATCAGCTGGCGATCGGGGAAGATGATCTCGCCGTCCTTGGTGACGACCCCGAGGCGGTCGCCGTCACCGTCGAAGGCGATGCCGATCTCGGCGTCGGTTTCCTTGAGTGCCTTGATCACGTCGGCCAGGTTTTCCGGCTTGGAGGGGTCCGGGTGGTGGTTCGGGAAGTTGCCATCGACCTCGCAATAGAGCGGGATGATCTCGCAGCCGAGGCGCTTGAACAGTTCCGGCGCGACGGCGCCGGCCACGCCGTTGCCACAATCCATGACGATTTTCATCGGCCGGGCGAGCTTGACGTCGGAGACGATACGCTCGACGTAGGCTGCCTTGACGTCGGCGCTGCGGCGGGTACCCTGGCCGTGCTTCAGGTTGCCGGCTTCGATGCGCTTCTTGAGGTCCTGGATGGCGTCGAGGGCCAGCGTCGTGCCGCCGATCACCATCTTCAGGCCGTTGTAGTCGGGGGGGTTGTGGCTGCCGGTGACCGAGACGCAGGAGTTGCAGCCCAGTTCGTAGGCCGCGAAGTAGGTGACCGGGGTCGGCACGCAACCGACGTCGATCGCATCGCACCCGGCGGCACAGATGCCGTCCATCAGTGCGCCGGCCAGTTCCGGCCCGGACAGGCGGCCGTCACGACCGACGGCGATGGCCTTCTGGCCCTGCTCGACAGCCAGCGAACCGAGGGCATGGCCGACCTGGCGGACAACCTCGGCGGTCAGCGATTTATTGACGATGCCCCGGATGTCGTAGGCCTTGAAGATTTCGGCAGGGAGTTGGTTCATGGCGAAGGGAGTGGCGTTTCGTAAATGAAGAAGTGTAAGAGCCTTTGCGGCAACCAGTCCAGATTGCCGGGGAAGGCGCCGCTGACGAAGCCGACGTGGCCGCCGCCCGTCGGTTGCTCAAGGCGGACGCTGGGGCTGATTTCGGCCGGGCCGGGCAGCACGGCGGCCGGCAGGAAGGGGTCATTGCGTGGATTGATGACCAGCGTGGGTACGGCGATGGTTTTCAGCCAGGGTTTGGCCGAGGCGCGTGTCCAGTAATCGTCGGCGCCGGCAAAGCCGTGCACCGGCCCGGTCACGGCGTCGTCGAAATCCCACAGATTGCGCGAGCGGCGCATGCGGGTTTCGTCGAATAGCCCGGGAAAACGTTGCAGGCGGGCGGCCGACCGGGCTTTCAGGGTATCGAGGAAGTGCCGGGTGTAGAGCCGGTTGAAACCGCGCGCCAGGTGGTGGCCACAGGCGGCGAGGTCGAGCGGGGCGCAAATGCCGGCCACGCCGCTGACCACGGTTCGAGCTGCCGGGCCTTGCTCGCCGGCCCACTTGAGCAGGGCGTTGCCGCCGAGTGAAATGCCGGTTGCGTGCAGGGGGCGGCCCACATTGGCCTGGTGCAGGCGGCGCAAAATCCAGTCGATTTCGGCCGAATCGCCTGAGTGATAGGCGCGTGGGCGGCGATTTAGTTCGCCCGAGCAGCCCCGGAAATGCGGCAGGGCGAGGCGCCAGCCGATCCGTCGGCAGGCTTGGGCGGTGGCGATCGCGTAATGGCTGCGTGAACTGCCTTCGAGGCCATGGAAGAGAACCAGCAGCGGCGCATCAGCCGGGCCGTCGAGCAGGTCGATATCGATGAAATCGTCGTCCGGGGTCGCCCAGCGCTCGCGGCGCAGCGGCACGGGGCGCGGCTTGATGAGCAGCGGCCAGATCGTCTGGGCGTGGCCGCCCGGCAGCCAGGCAGGGGCGCGATAAGGGGGAGAGACAGGTTTCAAGGAGAGGCAGCGGAACGGCCGGTCAGTGCAGGGTGTGGGAAACGCTGTCGACCATCGCCTGCTGGCCGTCGTCAGCCGCCGAGGCGTGCCGGGTAACCAGCCGCCAGCCGTGGGCGCCGCGCAGGTAAACGTGGGTGACGTGCAGCGGACCGTGCGGGTTGGGATCGTCACCGACGAACAGCGTCTCGGTCAGGTGATGGATGGCCATCACCGCGCCGTTCCAGCTGGCGACGGATTCGGCCTGGACGCGGATGCGGGCTGACGAAAAGATGCTGCGCCAGCTTTCGCGGATGGTCACCTCGCCGAGCAGGCGGACGCCGGTCGGATGGACGCAGACGGTTTCCTCGTCCTCGGCCCAGACCAGCATCAGCAGGTCGGCATCGCCATGGGCGATGGCGTCGTAGAAGGCATGTTCGACGTCGTCGGGCGAAGCGAAATTGCCGGGTTTGCTCATGGTGCGATCCATGGGCGGCAGCGCGCGGCTACCAGCCCGGGTGACAGCTTGTTCAGGCAGTCGAGATGGCCAAGCGGGCATTCGCGCTTGAAGCAGGGGCTGCAATCGAGATTCAGGCTGAGGATGTCGGCCCGCCCGGAGAGTGGTGGCGTGAAGCCGGGCGAGGACGAGCCGTAGAGCGCGACGATCGGGCGATCGAGGGCGGCGGCGACATGCATCAGGCCGGAATCGTTGCACACCACCAGGTCGGCCAGGGCGAGCAGGTCAACCGCCTGGCCCAGCGACGTGGTGCCGCACAGGTTGCGGCAGAGGCCGGGGGCAAGCTGGGCGATTTCCTCGGCTACCGCATGATCCTTGGGTGAGCCGAACAGCCAGATGGCGCAGCCCTGCTCGGCCAACTCACCGGCTAGCGCGGCAAAATGCGCCGCCGGCCAGCGTTTGGCTGGCCCGTATTCGGCGCCGGGGCAAAAGGCGACGACCCTGGCCGGCTTGCTCAGCCCGAGTTCGGTCAGGGTCTTCTGCTGCTCCTGCTGGCTGGACCGGATGCGTGGTGGGGCGATCGGCCGGGGGGGCGGTGTGCCGGGGGCTTCCGCCAGTTGCACGAAACGCTCGACCATCAGCGGCAGGGCTTGCTTGTCGAGGGTGTGGCGGACGTTGATCAGGCCGTAGCGGGATTCGCCAGTGAAACCGACGCGCTGCGGAATGCCGGCCAGCCACGGGACCAGCGCCGACTTCAGCGAATTGGGCAGGACATAGACGGCATCGTAGCCGCGGCCCGCCAGCTGGCGGGCCAGGCGCCAGCGCGCCTTGATCGATAGTTGGCCGTGGCCGAAAGGGCTGTCGATGACCTCATGGATTTCCGCCATTCGCTGCAGCACCGGCGCCACCCAGCGGGGCGCGAGGGCGTCGAGCTGCAATCCGGGGTGGCGGGCACACAGTCGCGCAAACAGCGGCTGCGCCATGATGGTGTCGCCGATCCAGGAAGGGGCGACGATCAGGGCTTTCATAGGAGCAGTTGTTGGTTGCTGGTTGCGAGTCGCTAGCGATGCATCCGCCAACGACGGGCAACTAACAACCAACGACGATCAGTGATGTCCCTTGGGGGCTTCGCCCTTGAAGACGTATTTGGCGCTGCAATACGGGCAGGTCACCTCGCCGGTCTTCAGAACGTCGAGGAAAACGCGCGGATGTTGGTTCCACAGCGTCGAATTCGGCGTCGGGCAATGCAGCGGCAAGTCGTGGGCGGTGACTTCGATGACTTTCTTGTCGGACATTGTTCTTCTCTCCCGGTTTTAGACGACGGCCAGCCAGTCGGCGTGGGCAGCGGAGCGGCCATAGACCACGTCGAAATACTTTTCCTGTAGCGCCTTGGTGATCGGGCCGCGGTGGCCGGGGCCGATCTGGCGGTTGTCGAGTTCGCGGATCGGGGTCACTTCGGCGGCGGTACCGGTGAAGAAGGCCTCGTCGGCGCAATAGACTTCGTCGCGGGTGATACGCTTCTCGATGACCTCGATGCCCAGTTCGCCGGCCAGTTGCATGACGGTGGCGCGGGTGATGCCTTCGAGGCAGGCCGTCAGGTCGGGCGTGTAGAGCTTGCCATTCTTGACGATGAAGATGTTCTCGCCGGCGCCTTCGCAGACGTAGCCTTCCGGGTCGAGCAGCAGGGCTTCGTCGTAGCCGTCACCGGTCGCCTCGTTGTTGGCGAGGATCGAGTTCATGTAGTTGCCCGACGCCTTGGCGCGCACCATGGTGATATTCACGTGGTGGCGGGTATAGGACGAGGTCTTGATGCGGATGCCGCGCTGCATGCCTTCCTCGCCGAGGTAGGCACCCCACGGCCAGGCGGCGATGATCACGTGCACCTTGGCGCCCTTCGGCGACACGCCCATCTTTTCCGAGCCATAGAAGGCGAGCGGACGCAGGTAGCCGGATTCGAGATTGTTGGCGCGGATCACTTCCTTCTGGGCTTCATTCAGCTCTTCGGCCGAATATGGCATGGCCATCTGAAAAATGTGCGCCGAACGGAACAGGCGCTCGGTGTGCTCCTTCAAACGGAAGATCGCCGTGCCGCGTTCGGTCTTGTAGGCCCGGACGCCCTCGAATACGCCCATGCCATAGTGCAGGGAGTGGGTGAGGACGTGGGTGGTCGCATCGCGCCAGGGCACGAGCTTGCCATCCTGCCAAATGAAACCGTCGCGATCCGACATGGACATGGTGATTCTCCGTGTTGCCGTGTGTGAAAGCCCATAATTCTAGCCGAATTCAGACGGTAAAATATGGGTTTTGCCGTTCGAGTTCCGTCATGGTCTGGAAGCCTCATGTCACTGTCGCCGCCGTCGTTCATCGCGATGGCAAGTTCCTGCTGGTCGAGGAGGAAACCGATGCCGGGCTGGCCTTCAATCAGCCGGCCGGCCATCTGGAAGAGGACGAGCCGCTGGTCGATGCCGTGGTGCGCGAGGCGCTGGAAGAGACTGCCTACCACTTCCGGCCGACGCATTTGGTCGGTATTTACCACTGGAAGCACCCGACCAAGGAAGATACGACCTACCTGCGCTTCGCTTTCGGCGGCGAGTTGGTTGGCTTCGAGGCCGGGCGCGCTCTGGACGACGGGATCGTCGCCGCCCGTTGGCTGACCCTGGACGAAGTGCGGGCGACGCAGGCGCGCCATCGTAGCCCGCTGATCCTGCGTTGTTGCGAGGATCTGCTCGCCGGCAAGCGCTATCCGCTCGACCTGCTGGTGCATTACGGCTGATGCGTGCCTGGCTGGCCGTCTTCCTGCTCGCCTGGGCCGGTTGGGCGGCGGCCGAGGAGCGGGTCTTGGTGTGCTATGGCTACGGTTGCCTGGCCGAGGACAGTATCCGCTACACCGACGGGCAACTGGGTACGGTGCGGCGAATGCTGTTCGCCGCGACCGACGCCGAAAGCGAGCGGCGCATCCTGGCCGATGTGATCGGGTTGTTGTACGGCTGGGCGGGCGAGCAATCCGATATCGCCAATGACCGGGCCGGCAACTTCAACGATGACAACCGGCCGGGCAAGATGGATTGCATCGACCACTCGACCTCGACGACGCGCCTGCTCCGCCTGCTGGCCGACCGTGGCTACCTGCGCTGGCACCGGGTGCTCGAGCCGCAGGTGCGCAGCCTGGCGAGCGTGCTGTTCGTGCATTGGTCGGCCGTCATCGAGGAATGGCCGGGGGCGGAGGAAACGGCCGGTGAGGCAGGGCCGGCGCGCTTCGCAGTCGATAGCTGGTTCGTGGATAATGGTTATCCGGCGGTGATCCTGCCGCTGGAGGAATGGAAGAAAGGGGCGGGGCCCGATGTCTAGTAAAACTGTGGTCGTCGGCTTGTCCGGCGGGGTTGATTCGTCGGTCGCGGCGCTGCTGCTCAAGCGGCAGGGCTGGAATGTGGTCGGCCTGTTCATGAAGAACTGGGAGGACGACGATACCGAGGAGTATTGCTCCTCGCGCCAGGACCTGATCGACGTGATGAGCGTTGCCGACCGGATCGGCATCGACGTCGAGGTGGTCAATTTCGCCGCCGAATACCGCGAGCGCGTCTTCGCCGAGTTCCTGCGCGAATATCAGGCCGGGCGGACGCCGAATCCGGACATCCTGTGCAACTCGGAGATCAAGTTCAAGGCCTTCCTCGATCATGCCCTGAAACTCGGCGCCGACAAGATCGCTACCGGCCATTACGCCGGCGTGCGCGAATTTGATGGCAAGTTCCAGTTGCTGAAGGCCGAGGACGGCACCAAGGACCAGAGCTATTTCCTCTACCGCCTGAACCAGGCCCAGTTGTCGAAGACGCTGTTTCCGCTCGCTGATCTTTACAAGCGCGAGGTGCGCAAGATCGCCGAGGCGGAAGGCCTGCATGTCGCCGCCAAGAAGGATTCGACCGGCATCTGCTTCATCGGTGAACGGCCGTTCAAGGATTTCCTGTCGCGTTACCTGCCGCCCAAGAAGGGCGAGATCCGTCGCCTCGACGACGGCAAGGTGCTCGGCGAACACGACGGCCTGATGTACCACACGCTCGGTCAGCGCAAGGGCCTGCATATCGGTGGCATCAAGGAGAAGGGCTCCCAGGGCGGCGGTGATCACGATGCCTGGTTCGTCGCCGGCAAGGACATGGAGAAGAACGTACTCTACGTCGTGCAGGGCCACGACCATCCGGCCCTGCTCAAGGGCGAACTGGTCGCCGAGCAGCTCAGCTGGGTGTCCGGCCAGGCGCCGCACACCCACTGGGTCTACACCGCCAAGCCGCGCTACCGGACGGCAGACCAGCCGTGCGAGGTCGAGCGGGTCGATGCCGAATCCTGCGAGATCCGCTTTGCCGAGCCGCAGTGGGCGCTGACCCCGGGTCAGTCGGTCGTTGTCTATGAAAGCCGGGTCTGCCTGGGGGGCGGCGTCATCCGCTGATACTTACGCCGTGCCGGCGCGTAGCGGGGAGGTTTCGATCATCGCACTGAATGCCTTGACCAGATCCGGGTCGTGTTTGCGGCCCGCCTCACTGTGCAGGATGTCCATCACGGCGGTGTGCTGGCGCGGCTTTTGATACGGACGGCGGGCGGTCATCGCATCGTAGCTGTCTACGATCGAGACGATGCGGGCGTCGAGCGGAATGGTGCTGCCGCGCAGCTTGTCCGGATAGCCGGAGCCGTCGTAATTCTCATGGTGGTGCCGCACAGTACGTGAAATGCTGCTGGGACGACCGCCGTTGATGGCGAGTACAATCTGCTCGCCGATCAGTACGTGTTGCTGCATGCAGGCCCATTCCGCGCTGTCGAAACTGTCCGGTTTGCGCAGGACTGTATCCGGGATGCCGATCTTGCCCATGTCGTGGAAGCGGGCACCCAGCGCGAGACGGGCCAGTTCGGCGCTGTTCAGGCCGATTTTCTGACCCAGTTCGCGCGACAGTTCGACGACCCGGTCGCAATGAATACGGGTGTAGTGGTCGCGGGCGCCCAAGGCGATCGTCAGTGCATGAGCGATCAGGTCAGTCGGGGTGGCGTCGTCGGGCGGGGTGAGCATGCAGTTGTCTCGCTTTGGCCGTGTGCAGAAGAAGACCGGCTAACCGGATTTCGGTTCGGAAAATTTCTCGCAAAAAAAGGGCGCCGGTCCGGGCGCCCTGATTGCGTGGTACTTGGCGACTCAGTCGTGCGGCACGGTGTCCGCGAAAGCCGGGCGCTGCATCAGCTTGTCGTACAGCTTGGCCAGGTTGGCGTGCGCTGCCTGCCAGGCGATGTCCGGGAAACGGAAGCTCAGGTAACCGAGGGCGGTGCCGACGGCGATGTCCGCCATCGAGATGTGCGTCCCCATGCAGAAGCTCTTGTCGCCCAGTTCTTCCGCCATGAATTCGAGGCTGCGCGAAATCTTGTCGTGCTGGCGGCTGATCCAGTCATTGCCTTCCGGTGTCACCGGCCGCTTGCCTTCGAGCAGGGCAGCGACAGCGGCGTCGCACAGGCCGTCGGCCAGAGCCTCCCAGCGCTTGACTTCGATGCGCTCACGGTTGGGGGCCGGGAACAGCTTGTTGTTCGGCGTGACATTGTCGATGTATTCGACGATGACGCGCGAATCGAAGAGCGCGGTGTCGTCGTCCAGCATCAGCACCGGAATCTTGCCCAGCGGATTGTAGTCCGGCACCTTGCTGTCGTTCGCCCACGGCGAATCGACCACGAAGTCGTATTCAATCTTCTTTTCGGCCAGCACGATGCGCACCTTGCGCGCGTAGGGGCTGGTATGGGAGCCGATCAGCTTCATCGTGTGCTCTCTGATTTGGGGAGCCTGATTATAGCGTATGGGCATGGCTTCGTCGGACAGGTAAAATTGCAAGATTACCGAAAAGGATGTTTTTATGACTTTCAATCCCCTGACTGCCCTGTCCCCGCTCGATGGCCGTTACGCTGGCAAGGTTGACGCCCTGCGCGAGCATTTTTCCGAATTCGGCCTGATCCGCGCCCGCCTCAAGGTCGAAATCGAATGGCTGAAGGCCCTGTCGGCCGAGCCCCATTTCGCCGAAATCGCGGCCTTCTCGCCGGCCACCGTGGCTGAGTTGGATGCGCTGGTCGCCAACTTCGGTCCGGAGCAGGCAGCCGAGGTGAAGGCCATCGAAGCCACCACCAACCACGACGTCAAAGCACTGGAATACTGGATCAAGGACAAGACCAAGGGCAACGCCGAAGTCGTCAAGGTCAGCGAGTTCATCCACTTCGCCTGCACCTCAGAAGACATCAACAACCTGTCGCATGCGCTGATGTGCAAGGGCGCTCGCGAACAGGCCATGCTGCCGACGCTGGACAAGGTCATCGCCAAGCTGACCGAAATGGCCCACGCCTACGCCGACGTGCCGATGATGAGCCGCACGCATGGCCAGCCGGCCACCCCGTCGACCATGGGCAAGGAAATGGCCAACGTCGCCTATCGCCTGCAGCGCGCCCGCGCCCGCATCGCCGCCGTTGAACTGCTCGGCAAGATCAACGGCGCGGTCGGCAACTACAACGCCCACCTCGCCGCCTACCCGGGCTACGACTGGGAAGGATTCGCCAAGCGCTTCGTCGAATCGCTCGGCCTGACCTTCAACCCCTACACCATCCAGATCGAGCCGCACGATGCGCTGGCCGAGTTGTTCGATGCCTTCGCCCGCGCCAACAGCATCCTGGTCGACCTCGACCGCGACGTCTGGGGCTACATCTCGCTCGGCTTCTTCAAACAGAAGGTCAAGGCCGGCGAAATCGGCTCGTCCACGATGCCGCACAAGGTCAACCCGATCGATTTCGAGAACTCGGAAGGCAACCTCGGCCTGGCCAACGCGATGCTCAAGTTCCTCGCCGAGAAGCTGCCGATTTCGCGTTGGCAGCGCGATTTGACCGACTCGACCGTGCTCCGCAACATGGGCGTCGGCCTCGGCTACACGCTGCTCGGTTACGACTCGTTGTTGAAGGGCCTGGGCAAGCTGGAAATCAACGCCGACCTGATGAAGGCCGATCTCGACGCCAACTGGGAGCTGCTCGCTGAGCCGATCCAGACCGTGATGCGCCGCTACGCCGTGCCGAACGCCTACGAAAAGCTCAAGGAGCTGACCCGCGGTACCCACGTTTCGCGCGAAGGCATGCAGGCTTTCGTGTCCACGCTGGACATTCCGGAAGCCGCCAAGGCCGAGCTGCTCAAGCTGACGCCGTGGGATTACACCGGCAAGGCGGCCGAACTGGCCAGGCGCATCTGAGGAATCGGCCGTGAAATGCAGCAAGTGCGGGCAGGAGGTGCCGGAGGATGCCATCTACTGCCCCCATTGCACCGGCGACCGGCAGACGACGCAGCGTGAAATCATTCGCGGCGGCATCGTCGGCGGGCTGAAGGGCTTGTTCCTCGGCCTGCTGCCGGCCATCGTGCTCCTCATGCACTATGGTGCCGAGCGTGGCATCAAGGCCATTGCCTTCATCGTGCCTGTCACCACCTTTACCACCGGGCTGATCATCGGCCTGGTGAGAGCCAAGCGGGACTGGAAGTAGGGGCGGCCAGTCGTCAGTTGCCGGTTGCTGGCAAAGTTCAATGCGAACGACCTGACGGCAAGCCAGCCCCAAGCCACCGCGAATCACGAGCAACTAATAACTAACTGGCAACCCATATGTCTTTTGCTGAGAATCTGAAGAAACTGCCGGGCATTTCGCACCTGGCCGCCATCAACCTGCTCGATGCGGACGGCAATGTCGTCGCTGCCATCGAGAACAAGGCGGGCAGCCAGGGCTCGCTGGCCGTTTACAACCATCTGGCCCAGACCTACGGTTCGATCAACGCCGAGGCGGCCAGGAAGGGTCTGGAAATCTTCGCTGAACACACCGAGGACGAACGGGTTAATCCGGGCAAGCATCCCAACATCGCCCGCCTGCTGCAGATCGAGGCCGGCGCGCCGGCCTTGCGCGTCAAGCACGTTTTCGCGGTCTGACGGTTTGCGTTGAAGCGCAGCGGCGCCGGTGCTGATCGCTCAGCTGCCGCTGCCCGCTTCGCCGGCCAGGGCGTCGAGCTGCCGGCGGAGTGCGTCGTGAATGCGCAGGAAGTGCGACACCAGCTTCGGGTCGAACTTGCTGCCGGCCCCCTCGCGGATCATGGCCAGTGCATCTGTCGGTGAAAAGGCCGCTTTGTAGGGGCGGCTGGAAGTCAGCGCATCGTAGACATCGATGACTGCCGTGATGCGGCCGGCAATTGGAATCGCCTCGCCGCGCAGCCCGCGCGGATAGCCGCTGCCATCCCAGCATTCGTGGTGGGTGTAGGCGATGTCGCGCGCCATCTGGGTCACGTCGGCCGGATGATCGCCGATGATATCGACGCCGTACTGGCAATGCGTCTTGATTTCCTCGAATTCCTCCGGTGTCAGCTTCATCGGCTTGAGCAGGATGCGGTCGGCGACGCCGATCTTGCCGATGTCGTGCATCATCGAGGCGTAGCGGATCAGTTCGACCTGGTGCGGGGAGAGGCCGGCCGCCTCGGCCAGCATGCGGCAGCCGATCGAGACGCGCAGGATGTGCGAGCCGGTATCGCTGTCGCGAAATTCACCGGCGCGGGCGAGGCAGCGCACCAGTTCGAACTGGGTTTCGGCCAGTTGCGCCGTGCGTTCGCGCACCATGGCTTCGAGCCGTTCAGCCTCCTTGGCCCGGTCGAGGTGCAGGAATCGGGTTTCCAGCGCATTGTGAATGCGGCACAGCAGTTCCTCGTTGTCGAAGGGCTTGGTGATGAAGTCGCGCGCTCCCTGGGCCAGCGCCTGCAGGCGGGATTCCCGCTCGGTCTCGGCGGTCAGTACGATGACCTGCAGGCCGTTGCGATGGATCTCGTCCTGCAACAGGGCGAGGACGGACAGGCCGTCGAGCACCGGCATGCGCATGTCGAGCAGGAGCAGGTCGACGGCCTGGGTATCCAGGGTCTCGAGCACCTGGGTCGGATCGGTCAGGCCGGTCAGGTGGCGATAGCCGGCCTCACCCAGCAGGGCTTCGAGCAGGCGGATATTGCCCGGTTGGTCGTCGACGGCGACGATGCGGGCAGCCAGGAATTGTTCGGGATCGAGGCAGCTGAAATGCTCAGTGGCCATGCGTCAACTCTCTGAGGAGGCGCGCCAGTTGGCGCGGATTGATCGGGAGCGGGTGATGGAAATCGGCTGTTGTGTCGTCGGCCGTTGCGCCGGGTTCGGTCAGTGCGACCAGGGCCGGACGGGTTTGTTGCGTTGCTGTGCCTTCACGTAGCGCAGGCAGCTGCGACGGTGTGGCGAGGATGGCCAGGCAATCGACCTTGGCCAGGCTGTTCAGGGCGCTGGCAGGGTCGGTGACGGGGAGCACGCGGGTGTTGTCGAGGGTGCGGCAGATCAATTCGAGCATGCCCGCGGTTTGGGCGTCGAGGCCGACGGCAATCAGTGTTTTGCCGAGTGGAAGCGCCACAACGGGCAAAGTGTCCGGCGAAGGCGCGGCGTCGTCTGAAGCGGGGGGGGGCAGGGCGCCTGGGGTTGTGTCGGAGGAGGGCAGCTCAATCCAGAAACAGCTGCCTTCGCCGGGCTGGCTGGTGAAGCCGATGCGGCCATTCATCAGCTCGACGAGGCGCCGGGTGATCGCTAGGCCGATGCCGGTGCCTTCGATTTTTTCGTCAGCCATGCGCTCGAAGGGCCGGAAGACGCGGTCGACCTGCTCGGGCGCGATGCCTGCCCCGGTGTCATGGACGCCTAGGCGCAGCCTGTCCTCGGCCCGGTTGCAGGTGATGCGCACTTCGCCATCCGGACGGTTGTATTTGATCGCATTGGAGAGCAGGTTGATGACCACCTGCTTGAGTCGCTTGCGGTCGGCGCGTACCGTCAGTTCCGGCGCCACCTCCTGCTGCATCCGGATGCCTCGGCCGGCGGCGAGCGGTGAGACGAGGCTCAGGCATTCGTCGATCAGCCTGGCCAGCTTGACGTCGTCGATGTCGATCACCAGTTTGCCGGCCTCGATGGCCGACAGATCGAGCACTTCGTTGATCAGCGAGAGCAGGTGGCGGCCACCCTGCTCGATGTGATCGACGTATTCCCGCTGCTTCGCTTCCAGGTGGCCGGGCTCGCTGCGCAGCAAGACCTGGGTGAAGCCGAGGATGGCATTGAGCGGCGTGCGCAGTTCGTGGCTCATGCGCGAGAGGAACTCGGATTTGGCGCGGCTGGCCTGGTCGGCGGTAATCAGGGCGCGCTTGAGGTGGGTGACATCGGACCAGATGACGACGGTGCCGCCCTCCCGCGTCCGGCGCTCAGTGGCGCGCAGCCAGCGGCCGTCGGCGCAGGCGATCTCGGTCGAGCCGCAGGCCTGCTGGTGAGCGCTCAGGCGCTCGTCGAGCCAGGCTTCCAGATTCTCCGGCGGCTTGGCATACAGACCCTGCTGCGCCACGCCGCGGATGAAATCGGTGAAACGCATGCCGAGCGCGCCATGTTCGCCGGAAAACGTGAAGAACTCGGTGAAGCGCAGGTTGTAGAGGCTGATTCGATCGTCGGCATCGAACAACGCGAAGGCATCGTCCATCGCTTCGATCGCGTCAACCAGGCGCAGACGCAGGCGCTGCACACGTTCCTCGATGGCCTGCCGTGCGCTGATGTCGCGAAACGAGATGAAGGCGCCCAGGCCATCCGGGCGTGGGACGACCGAGTACTCGACGGCAAATTCCTGGTGTTCGTCACCCTGCCGGCGACAGAATCGTCCGACCTCGACTTTCTGCCTTTGCCCCTGCTCGAGGCAGGCACAGATCGGGCATCCCTCGCGGCTGGCGAGAATGCCCGGATGGTGTGCCTGGCCGGCAATCTGGTCGGTCGTCACGCCGAGTAACTGGGCGGCGGCGGGATTGATGAAGCGGATTCGCCCGGCCTGGTCGACGCCGAACATGCCGTCATCGGTCGTATCGAGAATCAGGCGATTCTCGGCCATGGCATGGCGCAGTGCCGCCTCGGAGGATTCGAGCTCGGCTAGCGCACCGCGTACCTGCATGATCAACGGCCGCAGCACACGCAGCGCGGAATAGGCGAGCAGCGCCAGGCCGGCGATGAAGACCAGCCACAGCTGCCAGTGCAGCGCATCGCTCTTGGCTTCGCTCAGCCGCTGATAAGCGTCGACCTGGCTGTCGGTTGCCGTCAGCACCTCACCCCGGCTGAGGCGGACGATTTGTTCGAGCGTCGTGCCGTAGGTCTCGCTGCCAGGTGCCTGCGCATTCAGCGAGTTGGCCAGTTTGAGAAAACGCTCGATTTGGGCATGGGGCCCATCCGGGGCCAGGGAGACGGCGCGCAGGTTATCCGGCAGGGGGCGGATGCGCCGGTCTGGCGTCCCTTCAAGCAGCGTGCGGTGAATGTCGGCCATTTCCCACGTGCTGTCCGCGAGATCGGCCATGTCGGCGGGGCTCGGCTTCAGCTGCAGTTGGCTGGCGAGCAGACCGATGCGCTGCGACAGCATGCGCCGCCGGCCGGCCAGGTTGATTTCTGCGGCGCTGGCCCGCTCGTCGTTTGTCTGGCTGGCCAGCAGGTAATAGGCACAGCCGGCGAGCAGGGCGAGGAGGATGAATATCCAACCTGATCGCTTCAGCAGACGATCGACGATGAACAAACCGGGGCCGGGTTGGTTCTTGCTTGGGTGCATTCGGCAACAGAAAGGGCCCGACCGAAGCGGGGCATGGATTTAACACTCTGCAATAGTGTGCGTAATGTATCGCAACTTGGTAGCT
Source organism: Dechloromonas agitata is5 (assembly GCF_000519045.1). Classification (GTDB taxonomy): domain Bacteria; phylum Pseudomonadota; class Gammaproteobacteria; order Burkholderiales; family Rhodocyclaceae; genus Azonexus; species Azonexus agitatus. Next base: position 3,600,253 of record NZ_KI912532.1, on the reverse strand, counting down.
CTGTTTCTTCAAAATTATCAAAAACTTGAATCGTATGACGTTGGTATCGAAAGTGATGATTCAGTTTAATTTGTAACAAACGTTGCATTTGTATCATTTTGGATGCGACCGGGGGCATGGAAGGGCCTGGCAGGGTTAGGCCAGGCCAGGAAAACAGTCTTGCATGAACCAGGCAATGGCCTGCAAAATGAAACGCGGTTTTGCCCGGCGAGTAGCCGGGATCGCTATAATCAATTTCTAATATTTGGTTTCTTGTGCTGCCCTAACCACGGAGAAATATCGATGAAATCCAAACTGCTGCTGCCCCTCCTTGCCCTTACCCTGGCCGGCTCCGCGATGGCCCAGGTCAAGCCCGAGGAGGCCATCAAATTCCGTCAGTCCGGCTATGGTTTCATGGCCTGGAACATGGCTCGCATCAAGATGAACGTCGAAGGCGGCAACTTCAACAAGGAAGAAGTGATCAAGGCGGCCAACGCCATCCAGGCCATCGCCAATTCCGGCATGGGTGCCCTGTACTTGCCAGGTACCGACAAGGGCAAGGGCTGGGAAGAAACCCGTGCCAAATCCAATATCTGGACCGAGCAGGAAAAGCTGGGCAAGGCAGCCATGGCCTTCAACAAGGAAGCCAATGAAATGGCCAAGGTTGCCCAGACGGGCGACGCCGCCGCAGTCGGTGCGCAGCTTGGCAAGCTGGGCGGCACCTGCAAGGGCTGCCACGACGATTTCAAGGCCAAGCGCTAAGCTCGCTTCGGCCAGATTGACGGGCGCCCCGGCGGGCGCCTGTTTCATTTGCAGATTGGTATTTTCAGGAGCTGGCATGAAAGGCAAGCGCATACTTCTCTGGGACCTGCCGACCCGGCTGTTTCACTGGCTGCTGGTCGTGGCCGTCGTTGCCGCCGTGGTGACCGGCCAACTGGGCGGCAATCTGATCGACTGGCACGGCCGCATCGGCCTCGCCATTGCCGGCCTGCTCGCCTTCCGCATCGTCTGGGGCATGCTCGGCTCGACCTATGCACGCTTCCCCCAGTTCTTTCCCACCCCGGACAAGATCAAGGCCTACCTGGCCGGCCGCTGGCAGGGGGAGGGGCACAATCCGCTCGGCGCCTTGTCAGTCTTCGGCCTGCTCGCGCTGCTCATCATTCAGGTGGCCACCGGCCTGGTTGGCAACGACGACATCGCCTTTTCCGGCCCTCTCGCCGATCTGGTCAGCCGCGAGATCAGCAACCGGCTGACCGGCCTGCACCATCTGCTGGCCAACGTCCTGATCGCCCTGGTTGTCCTGCACGTCGCCGCCATCGCCTTCTACGGCCACATCAGGAAGCAAAAGCTGCTCAAGCCGATGATCACCGGCTGGAAGGACGATGCCGAAGGGGAATCGGCCGCGGGCGGTGGCCTGCTTGCCCTGATCGTCGCGCTGCTGGTCGCCGCTGCGGTCGTCTATGGCGCGAGCGGCGCCTGGCTGCCGGCCCCGCCGCCACCGCCTCCGCCGGCGGCAACGCCAAACTGGTAACCCACAAGGAGCGATGAACATGAGCATCCTGCTGCAAGTCGATTTTCCGTACGCCGGGCCGTGGGGCGAGGCCATGAGCGAGGCCATGCGCGGCCTGGCCGAATCCATCGCCGGTGAGCCGGGACTGATCTGGAAGATCTGGACCGAGAACCCGGCCAGCGGCGAGGCCGGCGGGATTTATCTCTTCGCCGACCGGGCGAGCGCCGAAGCGTATCTCGCCATGCATACGGCCCGCCTGAATGGCTTCGGCATCTCGCCCGTCAACGGCAAGCTGTTTGAGGTCAACGGCACCTTGTCGGCGATCGACCGGGCTCCCCTGTAATTTTCCGTTCCGTAGAAACGACAAAGCCACCGGTCGGGTGGCTTTGTCGCAGAGCGTACGGAAAGCGTGCCGGATCAGACCACGGCACCTTCCTCGTTGGCGCCTTCGACGACCTTCTTCGGCTTGACGAACTGTTCGCGCGATACGCCGAGCCACATGACCAGCGGGCTGGCGACAAGGACCGAGGAGTAGATGCCGAAGCAGATGCCGATGGTCAGGGCGAGCGAGAAGTAGTACAGGGTTTCGCCGCCGAAGATCAGCATGGAGAGGACCATCAACTGGGTGCTGCCATGGGTGATGATGGTCCGGCTGATCGTGCTGGTGATGGCGTGGTCGAGCACTTCCGGCGTGCTCAGGCCGCGCACTTTCTTGAAGGTTTCGCGCACCCGGTCGAAGACGACGACGGATTCGTTGACCGAGTAACCGAGCACGGCGAGCACGGCGGCCAGCACCGACAGCGAGAACTCCCACTGGAAGAAGGCGAAGAAGCCGAGGATGATCACCACGTCGTGCAGGTTGGCGATGATCGCCGACACCGAGAAGCGCCACTCGAAGCGGAAGGCGAGGTAGATCACGATGCCGACGATGACCAGCAGCAGTGCCATGGCACCGTTCTCGGCGAGTTCCTTGCCGACCTGCGGGCCGACGAATTCGACGCGCGACAGGGCAGCACCCGGGGCCTCGGCTTCCAGGGCCTTCATGATCGTTTCACCCAGTTGCGAGGTGTTCTGCTCGCCCTTCAGGGGCAGGCGGATCATGACGTCCTGCGAGGAGCCGAAGTTCTGCACCGCGTAGTCGGAAAAGCCGGATTTGCCCAGTGCGCCGCGAATTTTCTCGAGATCGGCCGCCTGTTCGTACTTGACCTCGACCAGCGTGCCGCCGGTGAATTCGACCGACAGGTGCAGTCCCTTGGTAAACAGGAAGACGACGGCGAGGATGAAGGTGACGAACGAGATGACATTGAACGTTAGCGCATGGCGCATGAACGGAATGTCTTTTTTGATGCGGAAAAATTCCATTGCCGTGTGCTCCTTAATTCTTGGCGCCGGCAGCGACGCCCGGCTTCCAGACCTGACCGATGGCGACCTTGGCCAGCTTTTTCTGGCGGCCGTAGATCAGGTTGATCAGGGCGCGCGAGACGACGACCGACGAGAAGATCGAGGTCAGGATGCCCAGGCAATGCACCACGGCAAAGCCGCGCACCGGGCCGGAGCCGAAGATGAGCAGGGCGAGGCCGGCGATCAGGGTCGTGATGTTGGAGTCCAGAATGGTGCCGAAGGCGCGTTCGTAGCCTTCCGAAATGGCCGCTTGCGGCGGCATGCCGGCGCGCAGTTCCTCGCGCACCCGTTCGTTGATCAGCACGTTGGCGTCGATCGCCATGCCCAGGGTCAGCGCGATGGCAGCGATGCCGGGCAAGGTCAGGGTGGCCTGCAACAGCGACAGCAGGGCGACCAGGAACAGCAGGTTGGAGGCCAGGGCGAGCACGGAAACCACACCGAACATCTGGTAGTAGAGGATCATGAACACGGCGATGGCGGCGAAGCCCCACATCGTCGAATGGAAGCCCTTCTTGATGTTCTCGGCGCCGAGCGACGGGCCGATGGTCCGTTCCTCGACGATGTCCATCGGTGCGGCCAGCGAACCGGCACGCAACAGCAGGGCCGTGTCGTTGGCTTCGGCGGTGGTCATACGGCCCGAAATCTGGACGCGGCCGCCACCGATCTCGGTACGGATCACCGGGGCGGTGATGACCTCGCCCTTGCCCTTCTCGATGAGCAGGATGGCCATGCGCTTGCCGACGTTCTCGCGGGTCACGTCCTTGAAGATGCGGGCGCCGGCCGAGTCGAGGTTGAGGTGGACCGCCGGTTCCTGCGTCTGGTTGTCGAAGCCCGGTTGGGCGTCGTTCAGGCGGTCGCCGGTCAGCACGACCTGCTTCTTGACCAGCAGCGGCTGGCCGCCGCGCTCGTTGTACAGCTCGGTGCCGAACGGCGGGTTGCCGGCCAGTGCGGCATCCAGCGCGCCCGGGGTGTCGTCGACCATGCGGATTTCCAGGGTCGCGGTGCGGCCGAGGATGTCCTTGGCCTTGGCCGTGTCCTGCACGCCCGGCAACTGGACGACGATGCGGTCCTGGCCTTGTTGCTGAATCACCGGCTCGGCGACACCGAGCTCGTTGATCCGGTTGTGCAGGGTGGTGATGTTCTGCTTCAGGGCGAATTCGCCGATCTTCTGCTGGGCCTGCGGCTTCAGCGTGGCGACCAGGCGCGGCTCGCTGGCGTCGCCGGCGTCCACGACCTGCAGGTCGGGCTGGCTGTCGGCAATGGCGTAACGGGCCTTGTCGCGGGTTTCGACGTCGCGGAAGCGGATGACAATGCGGTCACCCTCACGGTTGACGCCACCATGGCGCAGGCTCTTGTCGCGCAGCACGGTACGGATGTCGGCCGACGTCGAGTCGAGGCGCTTGGTCAGCGCGCCCTTCATGTCGACCTGGAGCAGGAAATGCACGCCACCGCGCAGGTCGAGGCCGAGGTACATCGGCAGCGCATGCAGCGAAGTCAGCCAGCCCGGCGAAGCGGACAGCAGGTTGAGCGCGACGACGTATTGCGGGTCGCTGGCATCCGGGTTGAAGGTTTTTTCCAGGATGTCCTTGGCCTTCAGCTGGGTATCGGTGTCCTTGAAGCGGGTCTTGACGCCGTTGAAGTCGAGCAGGATGCCATCATGGGCGACGCCGGCGGCCTTCAGGGTTTCCGCGACGCGGGCCTCGGTCTTCTGGTCGACCTTGAGCGTGGCCTTGGCACTCGAAACCTGCACGGCCGGCGATTCACCGAAGAAATTGGGCAGGGTGTAGATGAAGCCGAGCACCAGCGCAATGGCGACGGTGACGTACTTCCAGAGAGGGTAACGATTCATGGTGGCTTTGAAGCGAAAAAGGCGGCTTGCGGCCGCCTTCTGGGGTGATTACAGCGACTTCAGCGTGCCCTTGGGCAATACCAGGCCGATGGCCGGTTTTTGTACGACGACCTCGGTGCCTTCGGCGATTTCGACGGAAACATAGTTTTCGCCAACCTTGGTGACCTTGCCGACGATACCGCCCTGAGTGACGACTTCATCGCCCTTGGCCAGCCCGGCGAGCAGGGCCTTGTGTTCCTTGGCCTTCTTCATCTGCGGGCGAATCATCAGGAACCACAGCACGACGAACATCAGGATCATCGGCAGCAGCTGCATGAAGCCGCCGGTCGGGTCGGCAGCGGCGCCGGCGGTTTGGGCGTGGGCAAGACTGATCATTGGTGTAACTCCGGATAGCTTGAAAACGAAACGGGGGATTCTATCACCGGCCTGCCGAACGGTCGCGGGCAAAGGCAGCCGACCATTCGGTCAGCGTGCCGGCCTCGATGGCGGCGCGCATCTCGGCCATGATGACCTGATAGAAATGCAGGTTGTGGATGGTGTTCAACATGCCACCGAGGATTTCGCCGCAGCGGAAGAGGTGGTGCAGGTAGGCGCGGCTGAACTGGGTGCAGGTGTAGCAGGAGCAGGACGGATCGAGCGGCCCGGTATCGGTCTTGAAACGGGCATTCTTGATCTTGATGTCGCCGAAGCGGGTGAACAGGTGGCCGTTGCGAGCATTCCGCGTCGGCATCACGCAGTCGAACATGTCGATGCCGCGCTTGACAGCGAAGACCAGGTCCTCCGGCGTGCCGACGCCCATCAGATAGCGCGGCTTGTGGGTGGGCATCTTGGGCGCGATGTGCTCCAGGATGCGCGCCATGTCTTCCTTCGGCTCGCCGACAGACAGGCCGCCGATCGCCATGCCGTCGAAACCGATGGCGTCCAGCCCGGCCAGCGACTCGTCGCGCAGGTCTTCGTACATGCCGCCCTGGACGATGCCGAACAGGGCGTTGCTGTTTTCCAGCCGATTGTGCTCGTCGCGGCTCCGCTGCGCCCAGCGCATGGAGAGGCGCATTGACTTGGCCGCCTCGTCATGCGTGGCGGGGTAGGGCGTACATTCGTCGAAAATCATCACGATGTCGGAATTCAGCACGTGCTGGATTTGCATCGAGATTTCCGGCGACAGGAAGAGCTTGGCGCCGTCGTGTGGTGATGAGAATTTGACGCCTTCCTCGGTGATCTTGCGCAGGGCGCCGAGCGAGAAGACCTGGAAACCGCCAGAGTCGGTCAGGATGGGCTTGTCCCAGTTCATGAACTTGTGCAGGCCCTGGTGAGCGTGCACGACATCCAGCCCCGGGCGCAGCCACAGGTGGAAGGTGTTGCCCAGGCAGATCTGGGCACCGATGTCGTTCAGCGATTGCGGCGTCATCGCCTTGACCGTGCCGTAGGTGCCGACCGGCATGAAGACAGGGGTCTGGACAACGCCGTGGTTCAGCGTCAGCGTACCGCGGCGGGCAGCGCCGTCGGTCTGGAGGAGTTCGAATTGCATGCGGATGATTTGTGTGGTGTTTTTGTAAGCGCTGTTCTCTTACGCGGTCCGAGATTGTATAGTTTCGCCGTTGATCCCGTTGACTTTCCTGTCCATGCGCGTCGTGCTCCGTTTCCTGGTGGTCGTCATGCTGCTCACCGTTCTCTCGCCGAAATTCGGCTGGGAATCGGTCAGCGCGGCGGAAACGCACGTTCACGCCGCCGAGGCGATGGCGCATGCCGGCCATGAACCGGCGGCCGACTGCCCGAGCCATGCCCTTGGACACGAAGGGATGAGCGATGCCGGCGACCATCACTGCTGCCCGGGGCATGTCCTCGGTCATCTGCTGGGTGGCGTCGGAGACGGTTTCAGCCTGCCAGCCATGGCGACAAGCAGCGCCTTGCTGCCAGGTGGCGAGGATCGTTTCTCCTCGCGCACGCCCGAAGGGCTCGAACGCCCGCCCCGGTCCGCCGCCTGAGCGCGGCGGCCTGCCTCCCTTCTTGATTTTCTGACGGCCCTGCCGGGTCGTTGCGGCATGCCGCCGGTTGTTTCAGTCAGCAACCGGAGGAATATCCATGCGAACCGTTTTCGGGATCGCCCCACTTGTTTTCATCGGCTTTGCCGGCATCCTGCCGGCCCGGGCCGAAACCGGCCTGGCCAGCGCTTTCGAGCAGGCCTGGCAACGCCAGCCGGTAGCGGCCGCGCAGGCCGAGCGGCAACGTGCCGTCGCCGCCCAGTTGACAGCGGCCGGTGCCTGGACGGCGGCGCCGCCGGCGCTGGAACTCGGTGCCCGCAGCGACCGTTTCAATCGCAACCAGGGCGCTCGCGAATTTGATGCCGGTCTTGCCTTGCCGCTCTGGCTGCCCGGTGAGCGGAGCGGAGCACAGGCCGTGGCCAGTGCCGAGGGCGAGGCCTTGGCCGGTCGCCTGGCCGCCTTGCGCCTCGCTTTGGCGCAGGCCGTGCGCGAGGCCTGGTGGGGGTGGCAGGCGGCCCGCCACGACGTGGAACTCGCCGTCTCCCGCGTGGCTTCGGCGCAGCGCCTGCGTGACGACGTGGCCCGCCGCTTCCAGGCTGGCGACCTGTCGCGGGCCGATTTCAACCAGGCCGAGGGGGCGCATGCGCTGGCCCGGGCGCAGCGCGCCGAAGCCGAGGTGGCCGAGGCGCAGGCTCGCTACCGCCTCGAGAGCCTGACCGGCCAGCCGGCGCCGGCCGAGCCGCCACAAGCCGAGCCGGAACCGGCCGGAATGAAGGATACGGCCCATCCGGCGCTGCGCGATTGGCAGGGGCGAGCTGAACTGGCCCGGCGACAGCTCGAACTGGCCCGCACGCAATCGCGTGCCAACCCGGAACTGGCCATTGCGACACGCAGCGATCGGGCGGCTGATGGCGAGCCGCTCGACCGCACCTAGCAGGCTGCTGAAATACCGCCCTGCAAATGCAGACGGTGGCATGGAACGGAGTCGTTTTTCGTAAGGCGAAGCGGATTTTCGGTCGTTCGCACGTGTTTTACAGGGATTCCGAGGTGTTTTCCTATCATATTGCCCCCAGCGGACGGATTGCTCCCAAGGAGCGCATGCGCGTCAGGTTGTAGGCGGCCATGGTCAGCACGAACAACTGATCGACCTTCTCCAGTCCGCGCACCATCACCTGGCGTATCGGCCCAATGAACTTGGCCCAGCCGAATCCCTGTTCGATGAGTTTGCGCTTTTGCTGGGAGATCGCGTAACCGTCACTGCCGGCAATGTCGTCCGGCACGGCAGAACGGCGATGGCTGGTGTTCTGCGCCACATGGGGAATGACATTCAGTTCGATGAGTGCCGCAATGAATTCCTGGGCATCGTAGCCCTTGTCCGCGCCAAGGGTGATTTCAGCCGTTTCGCCGGCGACTTGGCGGGCATCGGCGATCAGGGCCTTGGCAACTTCCCGCTCGGCATAGCCATCGGCCGTGGTCACGACCGCACTGGCAATGAGTCCGTGGCGGTTGTCGCTCAAGGTGTGTCCCATGTAGCGCAACTCACTGGCGGTATTGCCCTTGCGGTACAGTCGGGCATCCGGGTCGGTACGCGAGGCGTGGGTGTCATTGCTGCGTGACTGGCCCTTGAAATTGCCGCCGCCTTCATCATCTCCGCCGTCTTTGCGCAGGAAACTCTTGTGTCCCGCCCAAGCCTGGATGAGCGTGCCGTCGATACTGAAATGTTCGCCTGATAGCCAGTTCTGCTTCTCGGCAATGGCCAGTACCGCATTGAAGAGTTCGATCACGGCATCGTGGGCAATCAGGCGTTCGCGATTCTTGGTGAAGACGGTGGGCACCCAGACTGCATCGTCCATCGATAGGCCGATGAACCAGCGAAAGAGCAGGTTGTACTGGGTCTGCTCCATCAATTGCCGTTCCGAGCGAATGCTGTAGAAGATTTGCAGCAGCATGGCACGCAGGAGTTTCTCCGGGGCAATGCTGGGGCGACCGCCTTTGACGTCGGCGGCATACATGCCGCTGAGCAGGGGCTCGATATCCTTGAGCGCCAGGTTCACCATCGCCCGGATCGGCCGCAACGGGTGCTGCGCCGGCACAAAGTCGTCCAGGCGACGCATCGTAAACAAACTCTCGGTGAAGGTGTCGGCTCCGCGCATGATCCGCTTTGTGCTCTCGGTAATCTCGGTGAATCTCTATAACAATCAAACCCGCTGTTTCGTCGACAGGATGCGGAAGTATTTCAGCAGCCTGCTAGGCGTTGTCGCTGCGCCTGCCCTTCGGGGGCGGGGCACGCCATGACGCGCGCGTCGCCACGGCCAATGCCGAAGCCATCGAAGCGGAAATCGGCCGGGAACGCGAGCGGGAGCGCATTGAACGCGCTGCCGCCGCCTTCCGCCTGCAGGTGGCAGCAGCCCGCCTGCAACTGGCAGCTGCCGAGGAGCGGGCACAACTGGCCCGCGACAACCGCGGCTTTTACGAAAAATCCTTTCGCCTCGGCGAAAGCGACCTGCCGACCCGCCTGCGCATCGAGGCCGAGGCCGTCGAGGCGGACAAGGCCCTGGGCCGGGCGCGTCTGGCGCTGGCCTTCGGCATCTCGCAACTGCGCCAGGCGCTCGGCCTGTTGCCGGAATGAGGAAAACCGACATGAAGCATCACTCCCCCCATCCTTTCGCCCTCGCCGGGCTGCTCGTCGCCAGCCTGGCCGGCGCCGCGCCGCAGCCGATGCCGGTTGCCGTCGCCGAAAGCGAGAGTTTCGAGGCAGTCGGCCGTCTGGAGGCCGAGGGTCTCTCCTGGTACATCGACCGGGCCGACAGCAATGCACCGGTACTGGCCGCCCGGCTGGAAGTGGAGGCCAACGGCCAGGCCGTTCCCGCCGTCTTCCGGCCGGAGCGCGGTGATTACCTGATCAATGATGCTGCCTGGCTGGCCCCTCTGCGCCAGCCGGGCGAACACATGCTGGCCCTGACCCTGATGGCCGGCGAGGAGAGCGACCTGCTCAGCGCCGAACTGCATGTCGATACCGCAACTGACCAACCGGCCGGCTCGGTCGCTGTGCTGCCCGTCGGCGTCGCCGGGGCGCTTGCCGGCTTGGGTGGCCTGTTCTGGCTATGGCGGCGCAAGGTGAAAGGAGGCCGGGCATGAAGCGCACCCTGTTGATGATGGGCCTGTGCGGCGTCGCGCTCGGCCCGGTCTTCGCCCACGAAGGACACGACCATGGCGATGAAAAGCCATCCTTCGTCGTGCCGGGCAACCAGGCGCAACGCCTGCCGGACGGCACGGTATTCGTGCCCAAGTCGGCGCAGCGCGGCATGGCTGTCCTGACCCGACGCGTCGCGGTGGAGAGCCTGCCGAAATCCCTCGAATTGCCGGGCCGGGTGATCATGGACCCGCATCTCGGCGGCCGGGTGCAGGCGATGATTCCCGGGCGCATCGAGCCGGCCGGGGTGCATGGCCTGCCGGCGGCGGGCAGCAAGGTGAAGAAGGGCGACGTCCTGGCCTGGGTGGTGCCGGCCTCCGGTGCCATCGAACGGGCCAACCAGGCCGCGCTGCTGGCCGAGCTGAAGGCCAGCCTCGGCCTGGCCGAGAAACGCCTGAACCGTCTGCGCGAACTGGCCGATACGGTGCCAAAGAAGGATATCGATGCCGCCGAGAGCGAAGTGGCCAGCCTGAAGGGCCGGCTGGGTGCAGTTGGCGGTGGTCTGTCGGGGCGTGAGGCGCTGGTTGCGCCGGTCGGCGGCGTGCTGGCGGCGAGCAATGCCATGGTCGGCCAGGTGGTCGAACCGAAGGAATTGATCTTCGAGGTCATCGACCCGGACAGCCTGCATATTGAAGCTACCGCCTTCGACCCCATTCCGCTCGACCAGATCGCGTCGGCGACGGTGGCGGTCGGCGACCAGGCGGTGCCGCTGAGTTACGTCGGGGCGCCGCGCCGCCTGCGGGAACAGGCCTTGCCGCTGATTTTCGAAAACCATGCGGCCGGTGCCGGCCTCACCTTACCGCTCGGCCAGCCGGTCAAGGTGCAGGTGCGCCTTAAGTCGACTGTCCAGGGCTTGCCCGTGCCGGCCTCGGCGTTGACACGCAATACGGCAAACCAGGTCGTTGTCTGGGTCAAGACGGCGCCCGAGCGTTTCACGGCGCGCGTGGTGCGCAGCGAGCCGCTGGATGGCGTGCGCGTGCTGGTGACCGGCGGTCTGCAAGCCGGTGAGCGGGTGGTGGTGCAGGGCGCCAGCCTGCTCGCCCAGATTCGATAGGAGCCCGCCATGTTCCAGTGGCTTGTCGAAAAAAGCCTGGGCAGTCGCCTGTTCGTGCTGGTCGCTGCCGGCGTGCTGATGCTCTGGGGGGGCTTGCAGGCGACGCGCCTGCCGGTCGATGTCTTCCCCGATCTCAACAAGCCGACGGTGACGGTGATGACCGAAGCCGGCGGCATGGCGCCCGAGGAAGTCGAGCAGTTGCTGAGCTTCCCGCTCGAAACGGCGATGAGCGGCCTGCCCGGCATCGCCAACGTGCGCTCGATCTCCAGCGCCGGCCTGTCCATCGTTTACCTGACCTTCGACTGGCAGGTGGACGTCTACCGCGCACGGCAGATGGTCAGCGAGCGCCTGACCGCCCTGGAGGCTGGCTTGCCGCCCGGTGCCGTGCCGCGCATGGGGCCGGTGTCGTCGATCATGGGCGAGATCATGCTGGTCGCCATCCCCATCCGCGGTGAGGCGGCCGACCCCAAGGCGGCGCGCGAGTACGCCGACTGGGTGCTGCGGCCGCGCCTGATGGCCATTGCCGGCGTGTCGCAGGTCATTCCGATTGGGGGCGAGGTGCGGCAGTTCCAGGTGCAGCCGGATACCCGGCGCATGGCTGATCTCGGCATCACGCTCGACCAGATCGAGAATGCGCTGCGCGGTTTCGCGGCCAATACCTCGGGCGGCTTCCTCGAACTCAACGGGCGGGAATACCTGATCCGCCACCTGGGCCGCAGCGCCCGCCTCGATGATCTGAAAAACCTGGCGCTGACCGCCCGCGAGACGTTCAGTGGCAGCCAGCCCATCCTGCTGCGCCAGGTGGCCGAGGTCGGTTTCGGGGCGGCGATCAAGCGGGGTGACGGTGGCTACGACGATGGCCGGCAGGCCAGCCCGGCGGTCATCCTGAGCATCCAGAAGCAGCCGACGGCCGACACGGTGGATCTCACCCGCCGCCTGGAAGCGGCGCTGGCCGATCTGAAGGGCAGCGTGCCGGCCGGCATGAGCGCGCCGCAGGTCATCTTCCGCCAGGCCGACTTCATCGAGGCCTCGCTGGGCAATCTGCAGGCCAAGCTGCTGCTCGCCGCCTGCCTGGTGGCCGGCGTGCTCTTCTTCTTCCTTGGCAACCTGCGGACGATGCTGATCTCGCTGACCGCCATTCCGCTCTCCATCCTGACCGCCATCCTGGTCTTCAAGTGGCTGGGCCTGTCGATCAACACCATGACGCTGGGCGGCCTGGCCATCGCCATCGGCGAGCTGGTCGACGACGCGGTGGTCGATGTCGAGAACATCCTGCGCCGCATGAAGGAAAAGGCCGCCCGCGGCGAAGCCTGGTCAGTGCGCCAGACGGTCATCGCCGCCTCGCTGGAGGTGCGTACCGCCATCGTCTACGCGACGCTGATCATCGCCCTCGTCTTCGTGCCGCTGTTCGCGTTGCCCGGCATCGAGGGGCGGCTGTTCGTGCCGCTCGGCGTCGCCTACATCGTCGCTATCCTGGCCTCGCTGGCGGTATCGGTGCTGGTGACCCCGGTGCTGGCTTCCTACCTGCTGCCGGCGCTGGTCGCTCGCGAGCAGGACGAAACCCGGCTGGTCGTCTGGTTGAAGCGGCATTATCGTCGGGCGCTGGCGGGTGTTCTGGCCGCACCGCGCGGCCCGGTCGCGCTGGCGGCCGGTGCCGTCCTGCTTGCGGCTGCGGCCGTGCCGTTTTTCCCGACCACCTTCCTGCCACCGTTCAACGAGGGCTCGATCACCCTGGGGCTGCGCCTCAATCCCGGGGCGACCTTGTCCGAGTCGATCCGCATCGCCGGGGCTGCCGAGCAGGCCCTGCGCGGCCTGCCCGAAATCGCCCACATGGGCCGCCGTACCGGCCGGGCCGAGCTGGACGAGCATGCCGAAGGCGTCCATGTCACCGAGTTCGAGATCACGCTCCATCCCGGTGGCCGGCCGAAGGAGGCGGTTTATGCCGACATCCGGCAACGCCTGAAGGATCTGCCGGCCAGCCTCAGCCTCGGGCAGCCGATTGCCCACCGCATTGACCACATGCTGTCCGGCGTGCGGGCGCAGATCGCCATCCGCGTCTTCGGCGAGGATCTCGACACCCTGCGCGCCCAGGCCGGCCTGCTGCGCGAACGGCTGGCGCAGGTGCCCGGCCTGGCCGACCTGGAGATCGAGAAGCAGGTGCTGGCACCGCAGATCAAGGTTCGCATCGACTTCGATGCCGCCGCCCGCCATGGCGTGTCGACCGCCCAACTCACCCGCAGCCTGCAAACCCTGGTCGATGGCGAGAAGGTGACGCAGATCGTCGAGGGCAACCGCCGTTTCGACCTCGTCGTCCGTCTGCCGGAACCCGCCCGTTCGCTGGAAGGGCTGGCCGGCCTGCTGATCGAAACGCCGGGCGGGCGCATCCCGCTGTCCAAGCTGGCCAGCATCGAGGATGCCGATGGGCCGAACCAGATCACGCGTGACGAAGGGCGGCGACGTATCGTCATTTCGGCCAACGTGCAGGGGCGGGCGCTGTCCGACGTGGTCGCCGATCTGCGCCAGGCAACCGCCGCCTTCCCGCTGCCCGAGGGCTACTTCATCACCCTGGGCGGGCAGTTCCAGGCGCAGGAGGAAGCGGCGCGGCTGATCGGACTGCTCGCCATCGGCTCGGCGCTGCTCATCTTCATGGTGCTCTACAGCCGTTACCGTTCGGCGCTGCTGGCCGGTTTGATCATGGCCAACGTGCCGCTGGCCCTGGTCGGCAGCGTGCTCGGCCTGTGGCTGTCCGGCCAGCCACTGTCGGTCGCGGCGCTGATCGGCTTCATCACGCTGGCCGGCATCGCGACGCGCAACGGCATCCTGAAGATCAGCCACTACCTCAACCTGATGCGCCAGGAGGGCGAGGTCTTCGGCGTGCCGATGATCGTCCGCGGTTCGCTGGAGCGCCTGACGCCGGTGCTGATGACCGCGCTGGTCGCCGCCTTTGCGCTGGCGCCGCTGTTGTTCGAGGCCGAGCAGCCGGGTACGGAAATCCTGCATCCGGTGGCCGTGGTGATTTTTTCCGGTCTGATCAGCGCCACCTTGCTCGATACCTTCGTCACCCCGGCGCTGTTCTGGCTTTTTGGCCGGCAAGCGGCCGAACGCATCGCTGCCCGTAGCGGCGATGAAACCTTCTGATTCAACCTGTCTGGAGAAACCTCATGAAAAAATCGCTCATTCTGACCCTTTTCGCGGCTGCTCTCGCCGCCCCGGCGTTGCCCGCCTGGAGCCATGCTGATCACGGCAAGCCGCAGTTCGGCGGCATCGTCGCCGAGGCCGGCGAGGCGCAGTTTGAAATCGTCGGCCAGGGCGGCAAGGTGGTCGTTCATGCCACCAACCATGGCCAGCCCCTCGACACGGCGGCGGCCCGCGGCAAGCTGACCGTGTTGGCCGGAACGGCCAAGCAGGAGATCCGCCTGCAACCCGCCGGGGGTAATCGGCTGGAGGGCCAGGGTAGCCTGACGGCGGGGGCCAAGCTGCTGCTCCAGGTCGACGGCCTGGTGCAGAAGACCTTGCAGGCTCGCGCCGTTGCGCCGTGATGGCCGGGGAGAAGATCATGCGTGATATCGCGATACACCGCCGCCGGCTGATCGGCGCTACGCTGCTGGCCGCCGCCTGGCCGGCGCTGGCCAAGCCGGCAGGAACCCTGATCGAGGTGTGGAAGGATCCGCAGTGCGGTTGCTGCCACGACTGGATCGCCCATCTCGAAGCGGCTGGTTTTACGGTTCGTACCTTCGAGGAGGGCAACGACGTGGCCCGTCGCCGCCTCGGTATGCCGGAGGCCTATGCTTCCTGCCACACGGCACGGGTCGGCGGCTATGTCATCGAAGGGCATGTGCCGGCCGCCGATATTCGCCGCCTGCTGGCCGAAAGGCCGCAGGCTCTTGGCCTGGCGGTGCCCGGGATGCCGGTTGGCTCGCCGGGGATGGATGGCCCGGCCTACGGTGGCCGGCGTGATCCCTATAACGTCCTGCTGATTGCCCGCAACGGTGGGGCGGCCATCTTCAAGCGTTATTCCTGAGCCGGCTCGAGCAGCATCGCGTCGCCGTAGCTGAAGAAGCGATAGCGCTCGGCGACGGCATGGGCGTAGGCGGCGCGGATGGCGTCGTAGCCGGCGAAGGCCGAGACCAGCATGAGCAGCGTCGATTTCGGCAGGTGGAAATTGGTGATCAGCCGGTCGACGACCTGGAAGCGGTAGCCGGGCGTGATGAAGATATCCGTCTCGGCGCCGCCGACCCGCACCATGCCGTTTGCCGCCGCTGCCGATTCGAGGGCGCGCAGGCTGGTCGTGCCGACGGCGATCACCCGGCCGCCAGCGGCACGCGTTGCGGCGATCGCCTCGGCGGTCGCTTGCGGAATCTCGAAACGTTCGCTGTGCATGCGGTGGTCGACGATTTTTTCGACACGCATCGGGCGGTAGGTGCCGGCGCCGACATGCAGGGTCAGGAAGGCGGTCGCGATGCCCTGTCGGCGCAGCGTGTCGAGCATCGCGTCGTCGAAATGCAGGCCCGCCGTCGGTGCCGCCACGGCACCCGGCTGGCGGGCATAGACCGTCTGGTAGCGGGTTTCGTCGGCGTCCTCGGCGGGGTGCGCGATGTAGGGGGGCAGCGGCAGCTTGCCGTAGCGTTCGGCCAGTTCCCAGAAGTCCCCGCCCTCGGCCAGTTCGAGCACGAAGAAGTCGCCGTCGGCGCCGGCCCGGCCGCTCATCGTGACCGTGAAAGCGTCGGCCAGGATCAACCGGCTGCCCGGCTTGGGCGCCTTGCTGGCGCGGATCTGGCAAATGGCCTGCGTCGCGTCGACGATGCGTTCGAGCATGATCTCGACCTGGCCGCCGGTTTCCTTGCGGCCGAAAAAGCGCGCCTTGATCACCTTGGTGTCGTTGAAGACGAGCAGGTCGCCCGCTTTCAGCAAGCCGGGCAGGTCGGCAAAGCGCAGGTCGTCGTGCCGCATGCCGTGGACATGCAGCAGGCGGCTGCCACCGCGCTCGGGCGCAGGGTGCTGGGCGATCAATTCAGGGGGGAGGTCGAAATCGAAGTCGTCGACGGTCAGCGACATGGGGCAGGCTCCTGGCCAATCGGCAAACAAAAACGGCTTTCCCGCAGGAAAGCCGATTTGTCGTAACTGGTGCCCCGGGCCAGACTCGAACTGGCACACCTTTCGGCGGCGGATTTTGAATCCGCTGCGTCTACCGATTCCGCCACCGGGGCGAGTGGAGGCCGGATTATCCCTGAATCACTTCTTCGGTTCAAGCGATTCCGTGCAGGGGAAGGCCTTGGCCAGCGCACCGGCAACCAGTGTCGCGGTACTCATCGTCGTATTCGGCGGTACGCGTTCGACGTGGATGGTCACGGCGCGCACCAGGCGCCGGGACAGATCCGGGTCGTTCGGCAAGCAGAAGGCATTGAGCTTCATGCCGACCTGGCCGGCAAGGTAGTCGCTCACCGCGTAGCCATCGGCGAAGCCGGCGACGTAGGCGATACAGCGCGCGCTGCGAATCGACTGGAAGGGGTCGCTGTTTTTCTGGTTGGCGTACAGCTCTTCCGCTGCCTGGCAGTCGCCGCGCAGTTCGCCCGGCGTATAGGCGTGGGCCGGCAGCGCGAAGAGTGCGGCGAGCAGGCAGAAATACCTCATTGCTTCTCGAACCAGCTCAGTTTCTCGTGCAGGCTGACGACGCTGCCGACGATGATCAGGGCCGGCGGCTTGATGCCCGATTCCTCGATCCGCTGGGGCAGTGTGCCGAGCGTGGCGAGCAGGGTGCGCTGGTCGGCTTGCGTGCCGTTGCGCACGACGGCGGCGGGCGTCGTCGATGGCAGGCCATGATCGATCATCTGGCGGCAGATTTCGCGCGCCGCACCGATGCCCATGTAGAAGACGACGGTGTGGCAGGGGCGCGCCAGGGCGGGCCAGTCCAGGTTCACGGTGTCGTCCTTGAGGTGGCCGGTGACGAAGGTGACGGCCTGGGCGTGTTCGCGGTGGGTGAGCGGAAAGCCGGAATAGGCGCCGCAACCGGCGGCTGCCGTGACACCCGGCACGACTTCGAAAGGAATGCCGGAGGCCGCCAGTGTTTCGAGTTCCTCGCCGCCGCGCCCGAAGATGAAGGGGTCGCCGCCCTTCAGGCGGACGACGGACAGGCCCTCGCGAGCGAGTTCGACCAGTAGCTGGTTGATGTCCTCCTGCGGCATGGTGTGTTTCGAGGATTCCTTGCCTGCGTAGACGATCCGCGCGTCGCCGCGGGCCAGGTCCATGATGCCGTTGCCGACCAGATGGTCATACACGATGGCGTCGGCCTGAGAAATCAGGCGTGCTGCCTTCAGCGTCAGAAGTTCGGGGTCGCCGGGGCCGGCGCCAACCAGCCAGACCTTGCCACCTTGAAGTTTCGATGGAGTGTTCATTGTTTCCCTTTGCCTTTGGGCGGCCATCCTAATGCCCCTCGCCGCGGCTGCCAATAGTGCGTGTCAAGGAATTTTAAGGTGGATAGTACAAAAGCGGTGTTGAACTAGTCATTTGGTTGAAATTGTTGAATATCAACATTTTCTGATGCCTTGGAAATCTTGATGGGCATCAAAGATGGTGTGTTGTTTGAAGCGCAACCTATCGTCTATCGCGTTGGGGGCTTAGGCGCGACCAATTTTTTTCTAGGAGAGGAAAGATGAAGAAATCTTTTGTGGGGATGCTTGCATTGACTGCCATGGCGGCCGCCATGGGTTCGGCTTTCGCTGACGAAGCCAAGCCGGCACCGGCGATGACCGCTGCCGAAAAGGAACAGGCCAAAAAAATCTACTTCGAGCGTTGCGCCGGTTGCCACGGCGTGCTGCGCAAGGGCGCCACGGGCAAGAACCTGGAGCCGCACTGGAGCAAGAAGGACAAGGACGGCAACGTCACCGAAGGCGGTACGCTGAAGCTCGGTCAGCAGCGTCTGGAAAAGATCATCGGCTACGGCACCGACGGTGGCATGGTGAACTTCGACGACATCCTGACCAAGGAAGAAATCAACCTGATGGCCCGCTACATCCAGAACACCCCGGATGTGCCGCCTGAGTACAGCTTCAAGGAAACCCTGGATTCCTGGAAGGTCATCGTTCCGGTTGACCAGCGTCCGAAGAAGCAGATGAACAACTTCAACTTGAACAACATCTTCTCGGTCACCCTGCGTGATACCGGTGAAGTGGCCCTGATCGACGGCGATACCAAGGAAATCCGTTCCATCGTCAAGACCGGCTATGCTGTTCACATTTCCCGCCTGTCCGCTTCCGGCCGCTATGTCTACGTTATCGGTCGCGACGGTCGCCTGAGCCTGATCGACCTGTGGATGGAAAAACCGGCTGTCGTGGCTGAAGTCAAGATTGGCTTCGACGCCCGCTCGGTCGATACCTCCAAGTTCAAGGGCTTCGAAGACAAGTACGCCATCGCTGGCTCCTACTGGCCGCCCCAGTACGTGATCATGGACGGCGACACCCTGAAGCCGCGCAAGGTCGTTTCCACCCGTGGCATGACCGTCGATGGCGAATACCATCCGGAACCGCGCGTTGCCTCCATCGTCGCTTCGTTCATCAAGCCGGAATGGGTGGTCAACATCAAGGAAACCGGCCAGATCCTGCTGGTCGATTACTCCGACATCGAAAACCTGAAGACCACCACCATCGCTTCCGCCAAGTTCCTGCATGACGGTGGCTGGGATGCTTCCAAGCGTTACTTCCTGGTGGCGGCCAACGCCTCCAACAAGATCGCTGCGGTCGACACCAAGACCGGCAAGCTGGCCGCGCTGGTCGATGTCGCCAAGATCCCGCACCCGGGTCGTGGTGCCAACTTCGTGCATCCGAAGTTTGGTCCGGTCTGGGCGACCGGTCACCTTGGTGCCGATGTCGTGACCCTGATTTCCACGCCGTCCGACGACAAGAAGTTCGCCAAGTACAAGGAGTACAACTGGAAGGTCGTCCAGGAAATCAAGCACGTGCCGGGCAACCTGTTCGTCAAGACCCATCCGAAGTCCAAGCATTTCTGGGCTGACGCACCGCAGAACCCGGACAAGGATCTGGCTGAGTCCGTCGCCGTGTGGGATATGGCTGACCTGTCCAAGCCGAAGGCCGTCCTGAACGTCGCCAAGGACTCCGGCCTGCCGCCGACCAAGGCCGTCAAGCGCGCCGTCCATCCGGAATACTCGGCTGACGGCAAGGAAGTCTGGATCTCTCTGTGGGGTGGCAAGACCGACCAGTCTGCTGTCGTGGTCTATGACGACGCGACGCTGAAGGTCAAGAAGGTGATCACCGATCCGAAGATGATTACGCCGACCGGCAAGTTCAACGTCTATAACACTCAGCACGATATCTACTAATATTCAATTGCTGATTGTTTGATTTTTGGCAAGGCTAAGGGGGCGAAAGCCCCCTTAGCATGTGAAACGGTAACTTATTCGAGGCTTCTGGCCGTTTCGTATCATTTTCGCGGAGTGAATAGGATGACAAATAAAATCGTTTCCCTCGCCGTTGTCGGCGCTTTCATGGCCCTCGGTTCGCAGGCTGCCCTTGCTGCGCCTGACTGGGCCAAGGTGGGGAAGAGCACGATCCATGTTTTCCACCCGGGTGCTGCCCCGTTCGAGTGGGTGCAGGGCAAGGGTGAGCACAGTGGTGCCAGCGGCCTGAAGAAGGGCGAGTCGTGTGCCGGTTGCCACGTCGAGGACGGCAAGCTGTCGCTCGACCTGAAGCGCCTGGCCAGCAAGGAGCTGGAGCCGAAAGGCGCGCCGAAGACGATGACCTATCCGGTCACCGTGCAGGCGGCCTACGACGCCAACAACCTTTACGTTCGCCTGACCTTCAAGGCACCGGCCGGTGGTGCCGACCATTCCGACAAGGACAATGAAGTCAAGGCCACCATGATGTTCCCGAACGACAAGGTGCCGATGGGTGACCAGGTCGGTTGCTGGGCTTCCTGCCACGAAGACTCCAAGGGCATGCCGAAGGGCAAGGACAAGACCAAGTATGTCACGGCCGGCGCCATGGACCTGATGCAGTGGGCGAGTGGTGGCAAGTCGGCGGACGGTTTCGTTGCCGACAAGCGCAACATGACCGGTGGCAAGGCCGGCGCCACGGCAGAAGGCGCCAAGAATGGCGACACCTACACGGTGACCTTCACCCGCAAGCTGGCCGGCAATGCCGTGCTGGCCGCCGGCAAGGCCGTGCCGTTCGGCATCGCCATCCACGCCGATAACGCGGCGGGTCGCTTCCACCACGTTTCCTTCGGTCACACCATCGGCCTCGGTGCCGATGGCGACGTGAAGGCCGCCAAGCAGTAAAAAACCATGCCATCCGGAATCACACCGCAGTCCGGATGGCTGCCATTGAAAAGGGCGCCGCTCCTGCTGGCGCTCTTTTCTTTTTCGGTTTGGGCCGAGCCGGTGGCTGAAGTCCGTATCGAGGGTTACCGCTACCTGCCGGCCGAAATCACGATCAAGGCGGGCGAAAGCGTACGCTGGATCAATCACGAGAAAAGAACCAGCCATTCGATCGTCTTCCCGGCCGAGGGCGGTCTCGAGTCGGAGCGCCTGTTTCCGCTGGAAAGCTGGCAACGACGCTTCGAAAAGCCCGGCCGTTACGACTATCATTGCGGCCCGCATCCGGAAATGAAAGGGGTTGTCGTTGTCGGCGAATAAATGGCTAATCGGGTTGTCCCTCTTGTCGGGTGTGGTTTGTGCTGCCGAGCCCGACGCGCAGCGGCAGAAGGAACTGGTTCATCTGGTGCGCCAGGACTGCGGCTCCTGTCATGGCATGACGCTGAAGGGTGGCCTCGGGCCGGCCCTGTTGCCCGAGAACCTGCGCGACAAGCCGGCCGAGGGGCTCGCGGCGACGGTCTATCATGGCCGGCCGGGTACGGCCATGCCGCCCTGGAAACAATTCATGTCCGAAGCCGAAGCGGCCTGGATTGTCGATAAACTGATGACGAAATTCCCGGAGTGAGATCGCGATGCGCCTGCTGCTGAGTTGTTTGTTCGCCCTGTTCCTCAATGCCTGTGCCACGCCGCAACTGCGGGGTACCGGCGACCTTGGCCTGATCATCGAGCGGGCGACCGGCCATGTCACGCTGGTCAATACCAGCACCCGTCAGCCGTATGCCCGCATCGCCGGCCTCGGTGACTTGTCGCACGCCTCTGCTGTCTATACCCGCGATGGCCGTTACGCCTTCATCTTTGGTCGTGATGGCGGGCTGACCAAGATCGACCTGCTGGAAGCCAGGATCGTCAAACGTGTGATCCAGTCGGGTAACGCCATCGGTGGCTCGATCTCGCAGGATGGCCGCATCGTTGTCGCCCAGAACTACACGCCGGGCGGCATCAAGGCCTTTGATGCCGAAACGCTGGAACTGCTTTCCGAAGTGCCAGCCGAATATGCGCCGGGCCAGTTCTCCAAGGTCGTCGGCCTGGCCGATACGGCCGGCAACAAGTTCGCCTACGCCCTGTTCGAAGGCGGCGAGATTCGCATCACCGATTTCAGCGATCCCAAGGCGCCGAAGACGCAGCGTTTCCCGGCAGGCCTGCAGCCTTACGACGGTCTGGTAACGCCGGACGGCCGTTATTTCATGGCCGGCCTGTTCGGCGAGGACGGTATAGCCCTGCTCGATTTGTGGCAGCCGGAGAAGGGCGCCCGCAAGATTCTCGAAAAATATGGCCGTGGCGAGGAAAAGCTGCCGGTCTTCAAGATGCCGCACCTGCGCGGCTGGTCGGTGGCACAGGGCAAGGCCTATTTGCCGGCGATCGGCCGCCATGAGGTGCTGGTGGTCGATGTCGCGACCTGGAAGGAAGTCGGCCGCATCCCGGTACGTGGTCAGCCGGTCTTCGTCATGGCGCGGCCGGACGGGCGGCAGATCTGGGTCAATTTTGCTTTTCCCGACAACGGCAAGGTCGACGTGATCGACACCCTGGCCGGCCAGGTCGTCCATCGGATGGAGCCGGGCAAGGGCATCCTGCACATGGAATTCGCGCCGCGCGGCGAGAATGTCTGGCTGTCGGCGCGTGACGACAACAAGGTGGTGATCTACAACACCGAGACCTTCGCCAAACTGGGCGAGATCGCGGCTGACAATCCGTCCGGCATCTTCTTCACGTCGCGGGCCGCCCGTATCGGTTTCTGAGGCATGGACGACACGCTCGACTTCCACCTGCTGAACGACTTTCAGCGCGATTTCCCGCTCTGCCCGGCGCCGTTTGCCGAACTGGCCTCGCGCCTCGGTGTCGCCGAGAAGGTCGTCCTCGGCCGGCTGGAGAACCTGCGGCGCGACGGCAAGATCTCCCGGGTAGGGGCGGTTTTCGCGCCCAAGCGCATTGGCGCCTCGACGCTGGCGGCGATGGCCGTGCCGCCGGAAAAGCTGGCGACCGTGGCGGCAGCCGTTAATCGCTTTCCTGAGGTGAACCACAATTACGAGCGCGAGCATCGCTACAACCTGTGGTTCGTCGTCACGGCAGGCAGCGAAGGTCGGTTGCAGGCGACGCTCGGTGCCATCGAGCAGGCTGCCGGCTACCCGCTGATGCCCTTGCCGCTGCTTGAGGAATTCCACATCGACCTCGGTTTTTCGCTGAATGGCGAGGCCCGCCCGAAGCCAGCGACGGCCCGTCCGGTGGCGCCCGTCCAGCCGATCGGGGAAATCGAGCGCCGCCTGATTGCCGTGCTGCAGGAAGGCCTGCCGATGTTCATCCGCCCCTTCCAGTTGATCGCCGGGCGGGTCGGCACCTCGGAAGGCGAGGTGCTCACCCGCATCCGCCGCTGGCTGGAGGAGGGCGCGATCAAGCGTTTCGGCGTCGTCGTCCGTCATCACGAACTGGGCTATCGGGCCAATGCCATGCTGGTTCATGACATTCCCGACGACCGGGTGAGCGAGATCGGCCGCGCCCTGGCCGAGGAGCCCGCCGTCACCCTGTGCTACCGCCGGCCGCGCTGCCTGCCGGATTGGCCCTACAACCTGTTCTGCATGATCCACGGCCGCGAACGCGGCGAGGTCGAAGCGACGATTGCCGCGTTGCGGCAGCGGCACGGCCTGGATGCTTGCGCCCACGACATCCTGTTTTCGCTGACCCGCTTTAAGCAGAACGGTGCCCGCTATGCCTGAATTGAGCCCGCTTGACCGCCAGATCCTGGCCACCCTGCAAGGCGATTTTCCGATCTGCGAGCGGCCCTATGCCGAAGCAGCCGGCCGTCTGGGGATCAGCGAAGATGAACTGCTCACCCGCCTGCAACAACTGTTGGCCGACAAGGTGCTGACCCGTTTCGGGCCGATGTTCCAGATCGAGGAAATGGGCGGTGCCTTCGTACTGGCCGCGCTCGCCGTGCCGGAAGTACGCTATGACGAGGTGACAGCCATGGTCAATGCCCTGCCTCAGGTGGCGCACAACTATCGTCGCGAGCATGCGTTGAACATGTGGTTTGTGCTCGCGACCGAAACGAAGGCCGGCATGGCCGAAGCCATCGCCCGCATCGAACAGGAGACCGGCCTGCCGGTCTATGCCTTCCCGAAGGAACGGGAGTTTTTCGTCGAAATGAAGCTGGAGGCCCGGGCATGATCGACGCCACCGACCGCGCCCTGATCGTCGCCACCCAGGGCGGCCTGCCGCTGGTCGCGCGGCCTTACCATGCCATTGCCGAACAGCTTGGCATCCCGGCCGAGGAGGTCATGTGCCGCCTGCAGGCCATGCTGGCCAGTGGCGTGATCCGCCGCATCGGTGCGGTGCCCAACCATTACGCCATCGGCTGGACGGCGAACGGCATGACCGTGTGGGACGTCGACGATGCCGTGGTCGATGAACTGGGGGCGCGCATCGGTGGCCTCGATTTCGTCACCCACTGCTACCGCCGGCCGCGGGCTCGGCCGACCTGGCCCTACAACCTGTTTGCCATGGTGCACGGCGCCTCGCGCGACGAATGTGCAGCCAAGGCCGCGGAAATCCGTGGCCTGCTCGGCGCAGCCTGCCGCGGCAGCGATATCCTCTATTCGACCCGCATTCTGAAGAAGAGCGGTCTGCGCATCGGCAGCTGAAGCCGTTCGCGCTATTCGCCCGCCGGACGGTTGGTGCTGATCGCAATCTGCAGGTCGCGCAAGGCCTTCAATACCGCATCGCGTGCTGCCCACAGTTCGGGGAGCAAGGCTTTCGCCGCCGCCAGGTCGCCCGCTCGCCAGTGCTGATCGATCCGCTCGGCCAGGGCATGCACCTGCCGATGCGGGGCGTCGATCGCCAGGAAGGCCGGTAGCCGGGTATGGGGCAGGCTCTTGGCCCCCTCGCTGGCCAACCAACGCCCGAACTGGCAGAAGCGGGCATCGTGCAGTTGCTGGTGCGGAATCGGCTGGTCGGTGGCAATGGCCTGTGACAGCAACTCGACCCAGCTGCGGTGCGTCGTTTCGGCGATCAACATGGGGTAGACGGCGTCGTGCCAGTCGATTCCGCTCAGGGACTGCCATTCTTCCGGCGGGCCCCAGGCGCGCGCCCAGTCCACGAAGTCATCACCCAGCATCGGGCGGGCGATGCCGTAGCCCTGCGCCTTGTCGCAGCCAAGCTGGAGCAGCAGGCGACCGTGTTCGACGGTTTCCAGGCCTTCGGCGACCACCTCGCGCTGGAAGGAACGGGCCAGGCCGATAACGCTCTGCACGATCACCAGGCTGTGGGTGTCATTGACGATTTCACGCACGAAGCTCTGGTCGATCTTGATCGTCTCGGCGGGCAGGCGCTTCAGGTAAGTCAGCGACGAGTAGCCGGTGCCGAAATCGTCAAGGGCGAAGCGGATACCGAGCATCCGGCATTCGTCGATCACCCGCGAGCTCTTGGCGATATCCTCAAGGGCGGCGGTTTCGAGGATTTCCAGTTCGAGGTGGCAGGCCACATCCGGGTGAACGTAGAGTGCCGCCTTGAGTTTCTCGACGAACTCCGGCGATTGCAACTGGCGGGCGGCGACATTGACGCTGACTGGCAGGATGAAGCCTTCGCGCCGCCAGGCTTCCATCTGCGTCAGCGTCGATTCGATGACCCAGTCGCCGACCGCCTTGATCAGGTCGTCATCCTCGATCAGGGGCAGGAAATCGGCCGGCGGCAACAGGCCGCGTTCCGGATGCTGCCAGCGGATCAGCGCCTCGGCGCCGACCACCTCGCCGGCCCGTAGATCGACCTTGGGCTGGAAGTGGAGGATGAATTCGCCATTTTCCAGCGCCTGCTCGATGCGCTGGAAACGGTCCTGGCGGCTACGCTTGAACTTGTCCTGCTCGGTGTCGAAGATGTGGAAATTGTTCTTGCCTGCCTCCTTGGCCAGATACATGGCCTGGTCGGCGTGGCGGAGCAGGGTATCCGGATCGGATTCGTCGTTCGGGAACAGCGTGATGCCCATGCTGGCCGAAATGCATATCCCGCCAGGTGCCTGGGTGAGCGGTAGGGCGATCAGGCTGAGCAGGCGACGGGCAGCCTCGGTCAGGTGCTGCTGGCCGTCGATGCCCTGCAGGAGGAGGACGAACTCGTCGCCGCCCAGGCGGGCGACCGTGTCGCCGCCGCGTAGCGCGGACTGCAGGCGGCCGGCGATCTCGATCAGTACCTTGTCGCCGACCTGATGGCCCCAGGTATCGTTGATCGGCTTGAAACCATCGAGGTCGAGGTAGCAGATCGCCATCGCCGAATTGGCGCGCCGTGACTGGGCGATCCCCTGGTTCAGGCGGTCGGAGAGCAGCACACGGTTGGGCAGTTCGGTCAGTGCATCGTAGTAGGCGAGCTGGGTGAGCTGGCGTTCCTGCGCCTTGATGCGGCGAATGTCGGCGAAGACGGCGACGTAGTTGGTGATTTCGCCTTCGGGATTGCGCACGGCGGAAATCGACAGCAGTTCGGGATAGATTTCGCCGTGCTTGTTGCGATTCCAGATCTCGCCACGCCAGCTGCCGGTTTCGCGGATGGTCTGCCACATGGCCTGATAGAAGGCTTCGTCGTGCTTGCCGGATTTGAACATGCGCGGGTTGCGGCCGACCACTTCGTCGTGTTCCCAGCCGGTGATCCGGGTGAAGGCCGGGTTGACGTCGAGGATGACGCCCTTGGCGTCGGTCAGCGTGATGCCGTCGTGGGCGCTGTGGAAAACCGTGGCATGCAGGGAGAGCTGCTTCTCGGCGGCCAGTTGCGCCGCATAGCGGGCGCTGACTTCGGCATGGGCGGTGGCCAGCGAGCGGCGGATGCGCTCCAGGCGGGCGAAAAGCCAGATCAGGAAGCCGGCGAGCAGGAGAGCGAGGGCGTAGAGCAGCCGGCGGAAGCGGGAGGCTTCGAGAGTCGCCTCGGCATGGCCCTGGCTGTAGCTGTGGAAGAGCGCGTCCATCTGCTGCCGGCTGTCGAGGCTGACGATTTCCTGCATCAGCCGGTCAATATCGAGCAGGCGGGCGGTGATCTGCGCACCGTGGCGCAGCAGGTTGTCGATCTCCGGTGCGGCGGCGCTGCCGTGCGACAGGGTGCTCAGGTGACTGACGATGCCGGCGATGCGCAGTGCGCCTTCTTCGCTCGGCGTGCGGGCGAAGCTCAGCATCTCGCGGACATAGCGGCCGACCGTTTGATGCAGCACGGGAGACATCGGCGGCGAGTGGCGATCGAGTAATTCGGCCGCAGCGACCGGAAAATAGGCCTGCGAATTGCGCAATACGGCATTGTCGCGCTTGAAGCGGTCGATCAGGTCGGCCTTGCGGGCGAGGGTATCGCCCAGTCGCCCAAGCCGGTCGCCGATTGCCTGGCGGGCGCCCGGCGGGAGATAGTCGGGAACCTGGCGGGCTGCCGTGATCAGTTCCGCCGAGCGGGTGACATGGTTGGTCAGGGCATCGTAGTTGCGGACCAGCTCCAGGCGATTGGCCAGTAGTTCACCATCGATCAGCGCATTGACTTCGCGCAGGTCGCGCAGTTGCCGGGTGTAGTCGCTGTGCTGGGCCGGCGACAGTTCGGCCGAGCGCAGGAAAGCCCAGGTCAGGGCGGCGATGCACAGGATGGCGGCGAGCAGCGTCAGGCGGATCTGGCCATGCGTCTGGTCGAGATGGCGATGGTTGGGAGAAATGGAGAATTTCATTCGAGCGGCCTGCCTTCCCATTCACCGGTCAGGCTGCGCAGAAAGGCCGTGATCGCCTGCAGATCCTCGGCCGGCAGTTCGCGGCCAAGCTGGAAGCGCGCCATGATGGTGACGGCTTCCTCCAGCGTCGCGGCCGACGCGTCGTGGAAATAGGGGGCGGTGAGGGCGACGTTGCGTAGGCTCGGGACCTTGAAGACATGGCGATCTTCCTCGCGGCCGGTGACGCTGAAGCGGCCGAGATCGGCCTTGCCCGGCGGGCGGCCGGCGAAGTAGTCGGCCATCACGCCGAAGCGCTGGAACATGTTCCCGCCGATCCCGACGCCCTGGTGGCAGCTGGCGCAGCCGAGTTCGAGGAAGCGCCAGTAGCCGGAGCGCTCCAGGGCGGAGAGTGCCTCCTTGTCACCGAGCAGGAAGCGGTCGAAGCGGCTGTTCGGCGTGAGCAGGGTGCGCTCGTAATGGGCAATGGCGTCGGCGATGTTCGCTCCGCTGATCCCGTCCGGGTAGAGCCGCGCGAAGGTGTCACGGTAGAAAGCGTCGCCCTTCAGCTTGGCAACCACGGCCCCCCAGTCGGAATCCATTTCCGCCGGGTTATGCACCGGCCCGGCGGCTTGTTCCTGCAGGGTGTTCGCCCGGCCATCCCAGAATCAGGCGACATGCAGGCTGGTGTTGAAGACCGAGGGGGCGTTGATGGTCCCGCTTCGACCGTCCATGCCAAGCGAAACAGGCTGCCGGTCGGCGCCGCCCAGGCCGAAATTGTGGCAACTGGCACAGGAGACGGTGTCGTTGCGCGACAGGCGGCGGTCGAAGAAGAGGCGCTGACCGAGTCCTGCTTTTTCACTCGGCGGTTTTGCCTCGACAACCAGCGGCCGTAGTGCCTGATGCCCCCAGTCCACCGCCTCGGATGACACGGCGGTAGCTTCCGGTTGGCTTTCCGGGGTCAGGCCCTGCCACAGGACGAGGCCGATGGCGATGGCCAGTACGACGTAAAGGAAGCGTTCGAGCGGGAAGACGGGCATGAAACAATTATAGAGAGCGGTTGGCAGGGTGGCCGAAGACGCGGCGACAGCGAGCAAAAAGCCCGGCCGAGGCCGGGCTTAACACCCACAGGACTGGGCGGCAGGGGGCTTACGATGCTTCGCGGATCCGTTGCGCAATGTGGGCCAGCGCCTCTTCCACCTGGTCGATCAGGATCAGGCACAGGTCACCGGGTTGCAGGCGTTCCAGGGCCAGGTCGATGGCCTTGAACTCGCCGGTGATCTCGTCGATGCGCCGGGTCCGCTTCGCATGCTTCAGGCCGTCCCGCAGCAGGCCGATCACTTCGCCGTCCTGGCGGCCGCGCTGGCAGGCATCCTGGTAGAGGATCGCATCGTCAAAGGCATTGCCGAGGATTTCGGTCTGCTGGCGGATGTCCTCGTCACGCCGGTCGCCGGCACCGCTGATGACCACCGAGCGGCGGACCGCCGGCATGCCCTCGACGGCCTGGACCAGGGCCTGCATGGCGTCCGGGTTGTGGCCGTAGTCGGCGATCAGCGTCGCGCCCTTGTAGTCGAAGACGTTGAAGCGGCCGGGAGCGGTATTGGCGTCGCTGACGAAGCCGGACAGCGCCTTTTCGATGACTGCCCAGTCGAGACCGAGCGCCCAGCCGGTGGCGGTGGCGGCCATGGCATTCTCGACCTGGAAGCCGATGCTGCCGTTGCGGGTCAGCGGGATGCTGGAGAACGGAATGCGCTGGCTCTTGCGGCCTTCCTGGCAGACGATGCCTTCCTCGTTGGCATAGACGACGCGCTTGCCCTGGGCCTTGTGCGTGGCGAGTACCGGGTTGGCCTTGTCGCGGGCAAAGAAGATGATGCCGCCTGGGCAGTGCGCCGCCATGCGGGCAACCTGCGGATCGGCGGCGTTGAGCACCGCCGTGCCATGCGGTGCGACATTCTCGACGATGACGCGCTTGACGACGGCCAGTTCATCGACCGTCGTGATGTAGTTGAGGCCGAGGTGGTCGCCGATGCCGATGTTGGTCACCACGGCGACATCGCACATGTCGAAACCGAGCCCCTCGCGCAGCACGCCGCCACGGGCGGTTTCGAACACGGCGGCATCGACGTCCGGGTGCATCAGCACGTTGCGGGCGCTGCGCGGGCCGGAGCAGTCGCCATCGTCGATCTGCTTGCCCTGGATGTAGACGCCATCGGTGCTGGTCATGCCGACGCGCTGGCCATTGGCTTCGAAGATGCGGCCGATGAGGCGGCTGGTGGTGGTCTTGCCGTTGGTGCCGGCAATGGCGACGACCGGGATGCGGCCATTGCTGCCGTCCTTGTACATCATGTCGATGATCGCCTTGCCGACATCGCGCCCCTTGCCGAAGGACGGGTCGAGGTGCATGCGCAGGCCGGGGGCGGCATTGACTTCGACGATGCCGCCGCCTTGGTCTTCCAGCGGCTTCAAGATGGTGTCGCACACGACGTCGATGCCGGCGATGTCAAGGCCGACGGTTTGTGCTGCAGCCACCGCAGCGGCGGCGAGGTCGGGATGCACGTCGTCGGTGACGTCGGTGGCGGTACCGCCGGTGGACAGGTTGGCGTTGTTGCGCAGGATGACGCGGACGCCACGCGGCGGCACGCTGTCGGCCGTGTAGCCCTGTTCGGCCAGGCGGGCGAGGGCGATTTCGTCGAAGCGGATCTTGGTCAGGGAGGTGGCGTGGCCATCGGAGCGACGCGGGTCGCTATTGACGATGTCGACCAGTTCGCGGACGGTATGCGTGCCGTCGCCGATGACCAGGGGCGGGTCGCGCCGGGCGGCGGCGATCAGCTTGTCGCCGATGACCAGCAGGCGCCAGTCATGGCCGGGCAGGTATTTCTCGACCATGATGTCGTCGCGGAATTCGATGGCGACGCGGTAGGCCTTGCGTACCTGCTCCTCGCTGGTCAGGTTGACCGAGATGCCCTTGCCCTGGTTGCCGTCCTGCGGCTTGACGACGACCGGCAGACCGACCTCCTGGGCGGCGGCCCAGGCATCGTCCTCGTCCTCGACCGGACGGCCGTAAGGCACGGCGACGCCGGACGCGTGCAGCAGGTTCTTGGTCAGTTCCTTGTCCTGCGCGATGGCTTCGGCGATGGCGCTGGTGAAGCTGGTTTCGGCCGCCTGGATGCGCTTCTGCTTGCTGCCCCAGCCGAACTGGACGAGGCTGCCCTGCGTCAGGCGGCGGAAGGGAATGCCGCGCGCCACGGCGGCCGAGACGATGGCGCCGGTGGATGGGCCGAGACGGATATCCTCGTCCAGATCGCGCAGTTCCTTCAGCGTCGCCTCAAGGTCGAAGGGCGTATCGTCGAGGGCTGCCTGGCAGAGTTGCTCGGCGCGTTCGAAGGCGAGACGGGCGACGTCTTCCTCGGAGTATTCGACGACAACCTGGAAAACGCCGGTGTCGACCGTCTGCGTCGTCCGGCTGAAGGTCACCGGGCAGCCGGCCTGGGCTTGCAGGCCGAGGGCGCAGAACTCCAGGGCGTGGGCGACCGAGACGGTGTCGAGATGGTCGGAGGGAATCAGGTCGCCGAGCTCCGGGAAGCGCTCGCGCAGGCGGGCTTCGAAGCCGGGCAGGTCGGCGATGGCGACTTCGGCCCCGTCGCAGCGGACGATGGCCTGGATGGCGGTGTGGCGGCTCCACAGGTTGGGGCCGCGCAGGGCACGAATGCGGGAAACGTCCATGACGCGATGTTCCTTGTTATTTCACGGCCGCGCGCAGCGGCTTCTTGGCCTGAATCGGCAGCAGGGCTTCCGGTTCGGGCAGATCGAGGCCAAAGGTCTTGACGCCGGTGGTGATGACCTCCTGGGTCAGACCGAGCGCCCAGCCGGCGGCGACGGCGGCCAGCACATTGGCGATGTCTTCCGGCTTCTTGGCCTTGCCGATGGCGGGTACGTCGCCGAGGCGGCAGAGGCGGACCTCGTCGTTGCCGGTACGCAGGATAATCCGCCCGTCAGCCACCGTCACGCCGCGCTTGCCGGCCGCGAAGTGCTCGGCCAGCTTCAGGCAGGACGGGTCGGCGGCGAAGAAGATCACCTCGCCGTCGCACAGTTCGGCGAAATCGGCGACCAGCGGGTCGGCCGCGTTGAGGACGGCGTGGCCGGAGGGCAGCACGACGTCGACCTGGGTGCGATAGATCGAGCGCGGCGTCGTGTAATACTCGCCGCCGGTCGGCTGGACATCCCAGCGCGACAGGTCTTCGTCGTCCGAGGCGATGTTGGTGACGATGCCGACCGAGCAGCGGTCGTAGGCCAGGCCCTGGCCGAGGATGACTTCCGGCCCGTTCTCGATGACGGCGGCCTCGATGGCGCGGTTGAGCAGCAGGCGGCGGCCGGCCGACCAGTTGGCGGCATCGGTTTTCTGGACCTGGCGGCGGTTCTGGAACAGGCCTTCGCTGCACGCCAGGCCGGTGAAGGCGCCCGACAGGTAGAGCAGGTGGGCGACCAGTCGGGCGACAGTCGTCTTGCCGTGCGTACCGGTGACGCCGACCAGGGGGATGCGGCCGGTCTGCGCGGCGGAGAACAGGTTGTCGACGATGGCCTGGCCGACCGGGCGCGGTTTGCCGACACCGGGCTTGATGTGCATGAGCAGGCTGGGACCGGCATTGACTTCGACGATGGCGCCGCCCTGTGCGGCCAGCGGCTTGGCGATGTCCTGGCAGACGAGGTCGATGCCGGCGATGTCCAGGCCGACGACGCGGGCGGCGAGCGAAGCGATGGCGGCGGTATCGGGATGCACTTCGTCGGTGCAGTCGAAAGCATGGTTGGCGTTGCGCTGGATCAGCACCTCGCGGCCGGCAGCCGGTACCGCATCGGCGCTCAGGCCCTGGCGTTCAAGTTCGATCAGGGCGGCGGTGTCGATCTTGATGATGGACAGCGGGTGCAGTTCGGTATTGCCGCGGCGCGGGTCCGTGTTTACCTGGGTATCGATCAGTTCCTGCACCGTGTGCTGGCCATCGCCGGTCACCGTGATGAAGTCGCTGCGGTTGGCGGCGACCAGCTTGCCGCCGATGACCAGCAGGCGGTGCTCGATGCCCGGGATGGAGCGTTCGACGAGCACGCTGGAACCTTCCTCGACGGCAATGGCGTAGGCCTTGCGGACATCGTCGGCGGTGGTCAGGTCGATGAACACGCCGCGTCCGTGGTTGCCGTCGGTCGGCTTGACGACCACCGGGTAGCCGATGTCTTCGGCCGCTTCGACGGCATCGTCGGCGTTCTCGACCTCACGGCCTTCCGGCACCGGTACGCCGACCGAGGAAATCAGCTCCTTGGTCAGGTCCTTGTCGCGCGAGATGGTCTCGGCAATGGCGCTGGTGCTGTCGGTCTCGGCCGTCCAGATGCGGCGCATGGCGGCGCCGTAGCCGAGCTGGACGAGGTTGCCGTCGTCGAGCAGGCGGATGTGCGGGATCTTGCGCGCTTCGGCCGCGTTGACGATGGCGGCGGTGGACGGGCCGAGATACTTGCGGTCCACCTTGCGGCGCAGCGGTTTGATCGCTTCGGCAATGTCGAACGGGTCGTCATGGATGGCGGCGAGCACCAGCTCGCGGCCGAGTTCGAGGGCCAGGCGGGTGCATTCCTCGTGGAAATTGCTGACCACCAGCTTGTAGACGCCGCGCGTCGTCGTTTCGCGGGTGCGGCCGAAACCGTCCGGCAGGCCGGCCAGCGTCATCAGTTCGAGGACGACATGCTCCAGGATGTGGCCGGTCCACGTGCCTTCCTTCAGTCGGCGCAGGAAGCCGCCGCGTTCGTCGTAGTTGCAGCGGTGCTCGATCAGGCCGGGCAGCCAGGCGGCCAGCCGGTCGTAGAGGCCGGGAATCTTGTCGGAGGGGTAGTCTTCCAGTTCGCCGATGTCGATCCAGGTCTCGATGCACGGCGGGTAGGTCCAGATGCTCGGCCCCTTGAGGGAGATCGAGTCCTTGAAAACGATGTCTTGTCTTTTCATGCGCTCTGCTTTGACCGGGCGAACCGGCGTTGTTCACAAGGGTATTTCGACATTATTAACGCTTTCGCGCCGGTTTCGGCTGACGCCCGTGCAAAATTGTCACAGTTCCGCACGGGCCGTTACACGGTGGCTTAAAGGAAGCGGTCGAGCAGCTTGCGGCTGTGCTTGTCGAGGCTCGTCAGGTCGCGGACCAGGAACTGGATGCCATGGGCGTCGGCAATCAGCAGGCGGGTTTGCGACAGGCGGCGGATGTCTTCTTCGCCCTTCAGGACCAGTTCGGCCGGGCCGCGGTTGGTCTGCACCTGCCAGGTACTCGGGCAGGCGAAGCTGGAGACCTCGACGATGCGTTCGACTTCCGGCACGAACTCGCGGCTACGCAGGTCGGCTTCGACGATGTCGCGGATGGCCGGCGGCAGGTCGGCGACATGATCCACCCAGCCGACCTCGTGGCCTTCGAAGTTGATCAGCGACAGCCCTTCGTCCGGGGCGGCGATGGGGAAGGCGCGCACCGGCGTGACACCTTCGTGGCGGATACCTTCGGCATCGATCAGGACGAGGCGGCCGAAATTGTCGCAATGAATCTGAAAATTGACGTTGGCCATGATTTACTCGACGTGGGCTTTCGGCAGTTCTGGGGTACGCGGCAAGGTATCCTCGGTATCGACGTTGCGGGCCTGTGCCATATACAACTTGTGGTAGTGGCCTTCGGTTTCCATCAGCTGATCGTGGTTGCCGATCTCGACGATACGGCCGCGATCCATGACGACCAGCCGGTCGGCCTTGCGCAGGGTGCTCAGGCGGTGGGCGATGGCGATGGTGGTGCGGCCCTTGACGAGGTTGTCGAGCGCCTTCTGGATTTCCTTCTCGGTCTCGGTGTCGACCGCCGAGGTCGCTTCGTCGAGGATCAGGATGCGCGGGTCGATGAGCAGGGCGCGGGCGATCGAGATGCGCTGGCGCTCGCCGCCCGAGAGACCCTGGCCGCGCTCGCCGACCAGCGAGTCGTAGCCGTGCGGTAGGCGCAGGATGAATTCGTGGGCATGGGCGGCACGGGCGGCCGCGATGATTTCCTGGCGCGTCGCGTTCGGCTTGCCGTAGGCGATGTTGTCGGCGATGGTGCCGAAGAACAGGAAGGGTTCCTGCAACACCAGGCCGATGTGCTGGCGGAATTCGGCAACCGGCACCGAGCGCACGTCGGTGCCGTCGATCAGCACCTGGCCTTCGGAGACGTCGTAGAAGCGGCAGATCAGGTTGACCAGCGTCGACTTGCCGGAGCCGGAATGGCCGACCAGGCCGATCATCTCGCCGGGCTGGATGACCAGGTCGACATCCTTGGTGACGGCGCGGGTGCCGTAGCGGAAGCCGGCCTTCTTCAACTCGATGCGGCCGGTGACGCCGGACAGATGCACCGGGTTGGCCGGTTCGGGCACGCTGGAAACGTGGTCGAGGATGTCGAAGATCCGCTTGGTGCTCGAGGCGGCGCGCTGGGTGGCCGAGACGATGCGGCTCATCGAATCGAGGCGGGTGTAGAAGCGGCCGATGTAGGCGAGGAAGGCGGTGAGCACGCCGACGGTCGAGTCGCCCTTGGAAATTTGCCAGATGCCGAAGATCCAGACGACCAGCAGGCCGATCTCGGTGAGCAGCGTCACCGTCGGCGTGAACAGCGACCAGGTCTTGTTCAGCTTGTCGTTCATCTGCAGGTTGTGTTCGTTGGCGGCGCGGAAGCGGTCGGCTTCGCGCTTTTCCTGGGCAAAGGCCTTGACGACGCGGATGCCGGGGATGGTGTCGGCCAGCACGTTGGTCACTTCGGCCCAGACGCGGTCGATTTTCTCGAAGCCGGTGCGCAGTTTTTCGCGCACGAAGTGGATCAGCCAGCCGATGATGGGCAGCGGCAGCAGGGTGACCAGCGCCAGCCACGGGTTGATGCTGAACAGGATGACGGCGGTCATCGTGATCATCAGTACGTCGGTGGCGAAGTTGAGCAGGTCGAGCGACAGGAAGATGTTGATGCGGTCGGTTTCGTTGCCGATCCGCGCCATCAGGTCGCCGGTGCGTTTGCCGCCGAAGTATTCGAGCGACAGGCCCATCAGGTGCTCGTAGGTCTGCGTGCGCAGGTCGCGGCCGATGCGCTCGGACACCAGCGACAGGATGTAGGTGCGGATCCAGCCCAGCACCCAGGCCAGCACGGCGGCGCCGAGCAGGCCGCCGAGGTACATCGAGACCAGGCCCCAGTCGATCGGCTTGCCGTTCTGGAACGGGATCAGCACATTGTCCATCAGTGGCATGGTCAGGTAAGGGGGCACCAGCGTCGCGGCGGTCGAGGCGAGGGTCAGCGCAAAACCGAGGAACAGTTGCCAGCGGTAGGGGCGGGCGAAGCGCCACAGGCGGAACAGCGTCCAGGTCGACGGGGCGACGGTCGATTCGCGGTTGCAGATCGGGCACTCATCCTCGCCCGGCGGCAGCGGCGTCTTGCATTTCGGGCAAACCTCGTCGCCCGGCCGGGCGACCGGCTGGCCGGACAGCGCGCTGTCGCGGTGCAGGTCGAATTCGGCGATGACGCGCAGGGCAGCCAGGTTGCGGGCCAGCGTGTAACGCCAGGTGGCCAGGCGTCCGTTGGCATCGAGCAATGCCAGCGTACCGACGCCGGCCTGGTCGTGGTGAGTCAGCTGCAGGCCGGCGCGCAGCGGCCATTCCTGCCATGCCGTCTGGCCGGCGCTACGCGCCAGCAGGCGGCGATCGGTGACCAGCAGCAGGCCATCGGCAAATTTCAGGTCGTGGTCGAGGTCGGTTTCCAGGCAGGCCTGGACCTCCTCGCCAGCCGCCAGCCGGGATTCGACATCGGCCGCCCAGCGGGCGGGAACTGCCGGATCAATGCCGGCATTGTTGTGTACGTTCGAAGTCATCGTGAAAGTATACTCCTCCCCCTATAACGGGCGGCTCGCCGGAACGATGACGTTGGGGCGAAAAAGCCGGTAATGGATTGTGCGGATGCTGAGCCATCGCACGCTGTTTCGAATTTGCCACCGGCGTACCATGCCGCTCACCTGCTTCGCTCCATTGACTCACGTCAAGGCTGGCGAGCGGCGCTTCGGTTGCAATAGCCGAACTTATCAAGAGGATGCCGCATGTTCCGAATTTCGCAGTACATGGCCGAGATCGCTGCCCCCACGCCGCTCGGGCCGAAACGCAATCCGCCCGGTCCGGTCGTCATCTGGAACCTGATCCGGCGCTGCAACCTGACCTGCAAGCATTGCTACTCGATCTCCGCCGATACCAACTTCCCTGGCGAGCTGAGTACCGAACAGGTCTACACGGTGATGGACGACCTCAAGGGCTTCAGGGTGCCGGTCCTCATCCTGTCTGGCGGCGAGCCGCTGCTGCGGCCGGACATCTACGACATCGCCAAGCGCGCCAAGGCCAAGGGTTTCTACGTCGGGCTGTCATCGAACGGGACGCTGATCGACGAGAACAATATCGGCAAGATCGCCGAATGCGATTTCAACTACGTCGGCGTCTCGCTCGACGGCATCCGTGAAACGCACGACAAGTTCCGCCGGCTGGACGGTGCCTTCGAAGCCTCGCTGAAGGGCATCCGCCTGTGCCGCGACCTCGGCCTGAAGATCGGCGTGCGCTTCACGATGACGCAGGACAACGCCCACGACCTGCCGGGCCTGCTCCGGCTGGTCGAGGCCGAGGGCATCGACCGTTTTTATTTCTCCCACCTCAACTATGCCGGGCGCGGCAACAAGAACCGCAAGGACGATGCGCACCACAAGCTGACCCGCTGGGCGATGGACCTGCTGTTCGACACCTGCTGGGACTACCAGCAGCGCGGCCTGGAAAAGGAATTCACCACTGGCAACAACGATGCCGATGGCGTCTATTTCCTGCACTGGGTGCGCCAGCGCTTCCCGGACAAGGCGGCCCATGTCGAGGCCAAGTTGCGCCAGTGGGGCGGCAATTCGTCAGGCGTCAATGTCGCCAACATCGACAACCTGGGCAACGTGCATCCCGACACCATGTGGTGGCATCACACCCTTGGCAACGTCAAGGATCGGCCGTTCTCGCAGATCTGGCCGGATACCTCGGATGCCCTGATGGCCGGCCTGAAACGCCATCCGCGGGCCGTCGAGGGGCGCTGCGCCACCTGTGCCTACCTGGAAATCTGCAACGGCAACACGCGTGTCCGTGCCCAGCAACTGACCGGCAATCCGTGGGCGGAAGACCCCGGTTGCTACTTGAGCGACGAGGAAATCGCATGAGTCACTGGAAAATCCTGATCCCGGCGGGCTTTGCCGCCTACTTCCTGGTCGGCATGGCGCAACTGGCCGAAGCGGCCGATACCTCGGCCAACTACCAGCAGCACTGCGCTTCCTGCCACGGCGCCGACCGCCTGGGCGGCATCGGCCCCGCGCTGCTGCCGGAAAACCTGGCGCGTCTGCGCAAGCCGGAAGCCGAGAAGGTCATTCGCGAGGGCCGTCCGGCCAGTCAGATGCTGGGTTTTGGCGACAAGCTGTCGGCCGAGGAGATCAAGGCGCTGGTCGATTACGCCTATACGCCGATCAAGCCGATGCCGGCCTGGGGTGAGAAGGAGATCACCGCCTCGCGCATTCTGCACGAGAAGCAGCCCCTGCCCGACAAGCCGGTGTTCAAGGCCGATCCGCTCAACCTCTTCGTGGTTGTCGAAAGCGGCGATCATCATGTGTCGATCCTCGATGGCGACAAGCTGGAACCGATTCATCGCTTTCAGTCGCGCTATGCGCTGCACGGCGGGCCGAAGTTCACGCCGGATGGCCGCTACGTCTTCTTTGCCTCGCGCGATGGCTGGATCACCAAGTTCGATCTGTGGAACCTCAAGGTGGTGGCCGAAGTGCGGGCCGGTATCAACACCCGCAACGCCGCCGTCTCGGGCGACGGCCAATGGGTGGCGGTGGCCAACTACCTGCCGCACAGCCTGGTCATCCTCGATGCCGATCTCAATTTCAAGAAGCTGCTGCCGGTGGCCGACAAGGAAGGCAAGGTCTCGTCCCGCGTTTCGGCCGTCTATGACGCCAGTCCGCGCCAGAGCTTCGTCGCCGCGCTGAAGGACGTCAAGGAAGTCTGGGAGATTTCCTACAACCCGAAGGCGGACGACATCCCGGCTGGCATGATCCATGACTTCAAGTACAAGGAAGGCGCCTTCCTGCCCGGTTTCCTCAACCCGGTGCGCACGCAACTCGACGACTACCTCGACGACTTCTACTTCACGCAGGGCTACGACGAGGTGATGGGCGCCTCGCGCAACGATGCCAAGGCCGCGGTGAGCGGCCAGGTGGTCAATCTGGATGCCCGCAAGAAGATCGCCGACCTCGAACTGCCGGGCATGCCGCACCTCGGCTCCGGCATCAGCTGGAAGATGGGTGAGCGCACCGTCATGGCGACGCCCAACCTCAACGAAGGCCTGGTCAGCATCATCGACATGCAGACCTGGAAGACCATCAAGCAGATCAGGACGCGCGGCCCCGGCTTCTTCATGCGCAGCCACGAGAACAGCCGCTATGCCTGGACCGACTCGATGATGAGCAAGGAGTTCAAGGACACCATGCAGATCATCGACAAGGAAAAGCTGGAGATCGTTGCCGAGCTGAAGCCGGTACCGGGCAAGACCTTCGCCCACGTCGAATTCACCCGCGACGGCAAGTACGTACTGGCCAGCCTGTGGGACATGGACGGCGCGTTGATCATCTACGATGCCGAGACCCTGAAGGAAGTCAAACGCCTGCCGATGAAGAAGCCGGTCGGGAAATATAATGTCTGGAACAAGGTGACCAAATCGGAGGGCACCAGCCACTGAGTGGTCTGCCGGGAGAAACGGGATGGGCAAGTTGATCCAGCGTGTAGTCCTCGTCCTCCTGGCCGGTGCCACCGTGCTGCTTGGTGCCTGCGCCAGCCTGCAACGCAGCGAGCCGGTGCAGGTCAATCTCGTCGGCCTCGAACCCTTGGCCGGCGAGGGGCTGGAAATGCGCATGCTGGTCAAGTTGCGGGTACAGAATCCGAACGATGCGCCAATCGAATACAACGGGGTGTTCGTTGAAATGGACGTCGAAGGCAAGCGCTTTGCCAGCGGGGTCAGCGATGCGGCCGGTATCGTGCCGCGGTTTGGCGAAGCGGTGGTCAGCGTACCAGTCAGCATTTCGATCTATGGCATTGCACGCCAGGCCCTGTCGATGGTCGGTGGCGAGTTGCGCGGCCAGCTGGCCTACGAGATGGGCGGCAAGCTGGCCGGGCCGGCGTTTGGCAGCGTCCGTTTCCACACCCGGGGCGAGCTGACCTTGCCGCGCGAACTCAACGGCATGGCGCGCTGAAGGCATTCCGGGTGCCCGAATCCCGGGCAAATCCCGGGACGTTGCCGGGAAACCGTTAAAATGGGCGGGCATCCAAGCCTCGCTGCTGTCGTCGTCAATTTCCGTGTCCAAAATCGTCCTCTTCAACAAGCCCTATGGCGTCCTCAGCCAGTTCACGCCGGAAGGCAAGTGGCGGGCGCTGAGCGATTTCATCCCGCTCAAGGGCGTCTACGTTGCCGGCCGGCTCGATGCCGACAGCGAGGGCCTGCTGATCCTGACCGACGATGGCAAGCTGCAGGCGAGGATTGCCGATCCCCGGCACAAACTGGAAAAAACCTACTGGGCGCAAGTCGAGGGCATGCCCGACGAGGCAGCATTGGACAAGCTGCGGGCCGGCATCCGCCTGGCCGATTTCACCGCCCTGCCAGCCCGGGTGCGCCGCATCGACGAGCCGCCCGGGCTCTGGCAGCGCGATCCGCCGATCCGCTACCGGGCAGCGATCCCTACCACGTGGCTGGAAATCCGCATCCGCGAAGGCAAGAACCGCCAGGTGCGGCGAATGACCGCCGCGATCGGGTATCCTACGCTGCGCCTGGTTCGGGCTGCCATCGGGGCGGCGACGCTGGATGGCCTGGCGCTCGGCGAATGGCGTCAGATCGAAGGCAGCTATCGGGATTTGCAAGGAAAGATCGCATGAAGAAAAGCACGATTGCCGCGCTCGCCGCCCTGGCCCTGAGCGGCGGCGCCCAGGCGCAAGGCGTCATGCCGATGCTCGAATTGAGTGCCGGCTTCCACCGCATCGAGGCGGAGGTGGCCGCCAACGACCAGCACCGCCAGCTTGGCCTGATGAACCGCAAGGCCATGCCGCAGCAGCATGGCATGCTCTTCGTCTTCAACCACGAGAACACCCACTGCATGTGGATGCGCAATACGCTGCTGCCGCTGTCGGTCGCCTTCATGGATGCCGAGGGAGCCATCATCAATATCGAAGACATGCAGCCGCAGACCGAGGACAACCATTGTGCTCGCCGCCCGGCCCGCTATGCGCTGGAGATGAATATTGGCTGGTTCGCCCAGCGCGGTATCAGGCCAGGCACGAAGATCCGCGGCATCGACCGGGCGCCGCGTCCGCAATGAGGGTGTCTTCCACAGCTTTCGGGCGGCCATGAGCGGCAGCCTCTGCCCACCGATTCAACCGACCTTGCCGGGCGCATGAAACGCAGCAAGTGGCGATCCCGCCTGCCCGCGTGGGCCGATGATCCGTATCTGCGCACCTGGCTGACCGAGCCGGATTCGCTGACCGCCCGTTGCCAGCGGAACTGCCAGGTTTTCCGCGTACGCCTGTTGCGCTTCGGCAAGGGGATGGCGCTGGCCGACGAGGCGGTCGAGGGCGGCGTGGCGCATGGTCTGGCCTGGGTACGCGAAGTTGCCCTCGAATGCGATGGCCGGCCGGTGATCTTTGCCCATACCACGCTGGCAGCCTCCGGCAAGGGTCGCCTGACCCGCTGGATGGCGCGTCTCGGCAGCCGCTCGCTGGGCTCGCTGCTCTTCGCCTACCCCGGCTTCCGGCGCGGCACCATCGAGTTCCTGCGCCTGGATGCCCGTCATCCGCTCTACCGCCGCGCAGCCCGCCTGACGCCGGTCGGACCCAGCCTGTGGGCACGGCGCTCGCAGCATCGTCTCGGTGGCCAGCAAGTGCTGGTTACCGAGGTTTTTCTGCCGGATATCCTGCGCCTGAAATGAAAAAACCTCGCCGGGGCGAGGTTTCAGCTGGCTGGGCTACCTTGCCATCAGTTGTTGTCGCGGAACAGTGTTAGCAATTCCATGGCCTGCCCGGCCTTGGCACCCAGCTGTTCGGCGTTGAAACCATTGGCGAAGAGCGGGGCAAAAGCCGGGTGCGCATCGGCGTCCAGGCGGGTAACCCGATGAAATCCCATATGCCATTTTTCGAAATGTCGTTCACTGATCTCCTCCCGTGAGAGCAGGAAAATGTGATGGTGGCGTGGATCGGCGCAAATCCGGTTGTAGGCCGCATCGACTGCCTCGGCCGGACCTTCGAGCACCTGCATGAAGTTGCCAAAGGAATACAGCAGCATCCCCGTCACCTGCTGCCCCGCGTTGTGGTGGGAGGATGATTCGAGAATCTTGTCCAGTTCGGCATCGGACAATTCCTGTTTTGCCGAACTGACGTAAATCAGTTGAATGAGCATGACTGAATGATCTACCTGCCGTTGGCCTTGGTTTTCGAGGTCAGCTGGATATTCTGACGGGTCGCCAATCATATCAAATATGGTGACCGGTCTGCCCTGAATCGCCAAAATCTCGGAATTCGCGCGAATCTGCCGCTCCGGAAACTGAACGGTCGTGCCCCGGCGTGACGTATCGGCGGTCGTTCAAGCTCCCGCTGTTGCGGTTTCGCGCGAGCGCTTCGCTTCTTCCAGCAAGTAGCGCTGGTAGTCGTCGAGATCGCCGTCGAAGGGGCCGACGCCGCCGCGCGACACCAGCCAGAACTCGTCGCACACCGAGCGGAGCAGGGCGCGGTCGTGGCTGACCAGCATCACCGTGCCTTCGAACTCGTTGAGGGCGACGCTGAGTGCTTCGCGGGTGGCGAGGTCGAGGTGGTTGGTCGGTTCGTCGAGCAGCAGCAGGTTGGGGCGCTGCCAGACCAGCATGCACAGCACCAGCCGGGCTTTTTCGCCGCCGCTCATGGTGCCGACCGCCTGCTTGACCATGTCGCCGCTGAAATTGAAGGTGCCGAGGAAGTTGCGGAGTTCCTGCTCGCGCCCCGGCAGGTTGCGGATGCCGGCGGCCAGCGCTTCCTTGGCGAGGCGGGTCATGTGTTCGAGCGGCGTGTCCTGCGGGCGCAGCACGTCGAGTTCCTGCTGCGCGAAATATCCGATGTTCAGGCCCTTGCCCACAGTGACTTCACCACCCAGCGGTTGCAGCGCCTGGGCGATGGTCTTGACCAGCGTCGACTTGCCCTGGCCGTTGGCGCCGAGGATGCCGATACGCTGGCCGGCCATCACCGAGCGGTTGATACCGCGCACGATGACGGTCGGCGGCGTGCCGGCCGGTGCATCGTCCGGCGGTGGATAGCCGATGGCGGTATCGACCATCGACAGCATCGGGTTGGGCAGGTTTTGCGGCTCCTGGAACTCGAAGCTGAATTCGGCATCGGCCAGCACCGGCGCGATCTTTTCCATGCGCTCCAGTGCCTTGACCCGGCTCTGCGCCTGCTTGGCCTTGCTGGCCTTGGCCTTGAAGCGGTTGATGAAGGACTGCAGGTGGGCGATCTTCTCGGCCTGGCGGGCGGCGGTGGCTTGCTGCAGCACGATCTGCTCGGCGCGCATGTCCTCGAACTTGCTGTAATTGCCGCCATAGCGCACCAGCTTGGCGTTGTCGATGTGCAGCGTGACGCCGGTTATGGCATCGAGGAACTCGCGGTCGTGGCTGATCATGACCAAGGTGCCTTGGTAGCGCTTTAGCCAGGCTTCGAGCCAGACGAGGGCGTCCATGTCAAGGTGGTTGGTCGGCTCGTCGAGCAGCAGGATGTCGGACGGGCACATCAGGGCGCGCGCCAGTTGCAGGCGCATGCGCCAGCCACCGGAGAAGCTGTTGACCGGGTTGTGCAGTTCCGACACCTTGAAGCCGAGGCCGAGGATCAGGGCCTGGGCGCGGGCTTCGGCGTCGTGCTCGCCGGCATCGTTGAGCGCCATGTAGGCTTCGGCCATGCGCATGCCGTCGTCGCTTTCCTCGGCGGCCTTCACCTCGTTGCGGGCAGCGAGCAGCGGCGTGTCGCCGTCGATGACGAAATCGGTCGCGCTTTGCTCGGTCTCCGGCATGTCCTGCGCCACCTGGCCCATGCGCCACTGCTTCGGGATCGAATAGTCGCCGCCGTCTTCGTGCAGGGTGCCGTTGAGCAACGCGAAGAGTGTCGATTTGCC
This sequence comes from Dechloromonas agitata is5, assembly GCF_000519045.1. GTDB lineage: Bacteria > Pseudomonadota > Gammaproteobacteria > Burkholderiales > Rhodocyclaceae > Azonexus > Azonexus agitatus. Next base: position 3,557,016 of record NZ_KI912532.1, on the reverse strand, counting down.
AGCGCCGTTGCGCCCGACCAGGCCGACCTTCTCGCCCGGGTTGATGGTGACGGACGCCTTGTCGAGCAGGATTTTCGAACTGCGGCGCAGCGTGACGTTCTTCAGGATGATCATCGCTGGCGTGCTTTCGGCATCGGTTTGCGCTGACGCTGGCCGGGGCGGGCCTGGGTGCTTTCCGGCTTGGGCTTGGGAACCAGCAGATTCTTGGCGCGTCCGGCGGCTGCGGCGCGATGGGCGAGGATGGCTGCGCGCAGTTGTTCCGGAGCCAGGTTGATGAGCGGGCCATCGGCGGATGTCGCATGCGTTCCGAGCAACCCCTTCAGTTCAAACAAGCGCTCGGCGTGTTCACCCTTGCGGGGCAGGATTTCGATCAGCTTTTCGGCGGCCGGGGTCAGTGCTATCCCGCCGCCCGCTTCCTGCAGCAGGCCACGCGTGCCGAGCCGGGCAAAGGCTTCGCTGAGTTTTTCCTCGCCGGGAATGTTCCCGTTGACCAAATCGAGCGCTGCAACGATTTCAACTAATTCGGCCGGCCGCCGTTTGGCGGCGAGGGCGGTGGAAAACAGGAGAAGGACGTCGACATCGAGGACGGGGGGCATGGTTGGCCTTTGCAAAATGGGGGGTGGGGAGGGCGTGAGGCCGGTGATCCAGCGGCCGGCAGTTTAGTCCAAAAGACGGGGCATAGCCGGCCGGACGATGGAAAAAAGAGGGCAAAAAAACACTGGGGAGCGCGAGGCTCCCCAGTGTTGTCAGGAACCGGTTCGTTCCCGGTGGGCTTGACTGACGATCAGGCGAAGTTGGCTTCGACGAAGGACCAGTTGACCAGGTTGTTCAGGAAGGTCTCGACGAACTTCGGACGCAGGTTGCGGTAGTCGATGTAGTAGGCGTGTTCCCAGACGTCGACGCAGAGCAGGGCCTTGTCGCCGGTGGTTAGCGGGGTGCCGGCGGCGCCCATGTTGACGATGTCGACCGTGCCGTCGGCCTTCTTGACCAGCCAGGTCCAGCCGGAACCGAAGTTGCCGACGGCGGAGGTCTGGAAGGCGGTCTTGAAGGCGTCGAAGGAACCCCACTTGGCGTCGATGGCGGCCGCCAGGGCGCCAGTCGGCGCACCGCCACCGTTCGGCTTCATGCAGTTCCAGAAGAAGGTGTGGTTCCAGACCTGGGCTGCGTTGTTATAAACGCCGCCGGCCGGGGCCTTCTTGACGATGGCTTCGAGGTCGAGGTTCTCGTACTCGGTGCCCTTGATCAGGTTGTTCAGGTTGGTGACGTAGGCCTGGTGATGCTTGCTGTAGTGATAGTCGAAGGTCTCGGCCGACATGTGCGGGGCAAGCGCGTCCTTGGCGTACGGCAGTTGGGGCAGTTGATGTTCCATTGTTTTCTCCGTTGTATTTGAGGGGTGAAACGAAAATTCTAGTCAGCTTCCGGCGGGGCGACAACTTGCCTGACGGTGGCCGTCGCCGAACCCCGGTGGAAACTCACGGCCAGATCGTCGCCCGGGTGCAGTGCCGCAGCATCACGCACGGCACGTCCATCAGGGCCGATGACCAGTGCGTAGCCGCGTTGTAGCACGGCATGTGGGTCAAGTTGCTTGAGACCGCCGACCAGGGCATTTAGTTTCCCGTTGCAGGCAGAAATTTGCCCGGCGGTTTCCTTGCCCAGCCGGTAAGCCGCGTGTTCCAGCCGGCTGGCCAGCCGGTCGAGCCGGGGGCGAGCCGCCATTTGCCGCTGCTGGAGGGCGTTGGCGAGCAGTTGTGCGCGGTCGCGCTTGGCCCGCAGGGCGCGTTGCAGTTGCAGGCCGAGAGCAGTCACCTCCTGCTGACGCTGGCGCAGTCTTTCGGCCGGATGGATCAGGCGGGTGCCCAGCCAGTCAAGGCGCTGCAGGCGGTCGGCCAGGGCGCGCTCGCTGCGCCGTTGCAACTGTTCGTGCAGGCGATCGAGTCGGTCGACCAGGCTGTCGCGGTCGGGGCTGACCAGTTCGGCCGCGGCGGTCGGCGTCGGGGCGCGCAGGTCGGCGGCAAAATCGGCGATGGTGAAATCGGTTTCGTGGCCGACGCCGGCAATGACCGGAATGGCCGAGGCGCGAATGGCGCGGGCGACGCACTCCTCGTTGAACGACCACAGATCCTCGATGCTGCCACCGCCCCGGCACAGGATGATGGCGTCACACCCGCTCACACTTGCCTGGCCAAGCGCCTCGGCGATCCGGTTGGCTGCACCGTCGCCTTGGACCGCGGTCGGGAAGATGCTGAGGCGCAGGTGCGGAGCCCGCCGGTGCAGCGTGGTCAGCACGTCGCGCAGGGCGGCGGCCTGCAGGCTGCTGACAATGGCAACATGGCGCGGAAATTCAGGTAGCGGTCGCTTGACTTCGGCGGCAAACAGGCCTTCGGCTTCGAGCTGCGCCTTGAGCCTGAGAAAGCGTTCGAACAGGTCGCCCTGGCCGGCCCGGCGAATCGCCTCGACATTGAGCTGGAACTCGCCGCGCGGCTCATAAAAGGAAACCAGTGCCCGGGCTTCGATCTTCTGGCCGTTTTCCAGCCGCCAGCCGAGCAATTGGGCCCGGCTGCGCCACATCACGCAGCGCACCTGGGCACTGCTGTCCTTGAGCGAGAAATAGACGTGGCCGGAGGTGGCGTAGGTCAGGTTGGATATCTCGCCGCCGATCCAGGTCAGCGGGAAAGCGGATTCCAGGCAGTCACGCACCAGGCGGTTCAGGCTGGATACGCTGAGGACGGCATTCGGTGGGGGCGGTGGAGACATTGCCGGATTGTAACCCGGTGCGCTTTTCGGTGCGCCACGGTTGACAGTTTGGTAATTATATAAGTGGTTGATTTTTAATGATCTAAACGAGGTGCCTCGTTTTTTGGCAGGGTAGGGAAATTCCTTTGCTGCTTGGGAGTTAGCGCATCTGATGACAAGCGATTCACAGACTTATCCACAGCTTTTGGGGATAAGCCGCCGGAAGCCCGGAATTTGGTGGCTTGCCCTGTGGCGGGGCGCGGTGCAGAATTGCGGGCTAAATTTCCACCAAGGATGCGCACAAAGTGATTGAAATCGTAAAGGCGGCCGGTTGGCCGATCTGGCCGTTGTTGCTGGCTTCCGTCATCTCCGTTGCCCTAATCATCGAGCGTCTGGTTGCCCTGCGCCGCAGCAAGGTGGTGCCGGCCGGCCTGTTGCAGCGCGCCGTCGGCGAATTCAAGCGTGGCGCTGACAACGGGAAGCTGCTCGAGGAGCTCGAACGTCATTCACCGCTCGGTCGCGTCCTGTCCTCCGGTCTGCGCAACGTCAATGCATCGCGTGAAATCATGAAGGAGTCGATCGAGGAGTGCGGCAACGCTGTTTCCCATGAACTGAACCGCTACCTGACAACGCTCGGCACCATCGCATCGATCAGCCCGCTGATGGGCCTGTTCGGGACCGTCGTCGGGATGATCGAGATCTTCGGTTCGCAGGCGCCCGGTACCGGTAATCCGCAGCAACTGGCACACGGTATTTCCATCGCCCTGTACAACACCGGCTTTGGCATTTTCATCGCTATCCCGAGCTTGATTTTCTGGCGGCACTTCCGTGCGCTGGTGGATGGATTCATCGTCGAGATGGAGCAGCAGGCCATCCGCCTCGTCGAATACATGCACGGCGAGCGGAATTAAGCAATGAACTTCCAGCGCGGACGCAGCCGGGAAGAGCCGGAAATCAACCTGATTCCCATGATCGACGTGTTGCTCGTCATCATCATTTTCCTGATGCTGACGACCACCTATTCCAAGTTTTCCGGTCTGGAAATCAACCTGCCGACGGCTGATGCCAGCAAGCCGGCCGAGCAGCCGAACGAGGTCGATGTGGCTGTGACGGCCAGCGGCCAGATCCTGGTCAACAAGTCGCCGCTTGCGGCCAGCGACGTCAAGAGCATCGCCGACGGCCTGCGCCGGGCGGCGGGTAGCCGAGAGGATCCGCTGATCGTGATCAACGCCGACGCCAAGGCGACCCACCAGAGCGTGGTTGATGTGATGCAGGCGGCGCAGACGGCGGGTTATCCGCACATTTCCTTCGCCACCCAGAACCGTTGATGTTTGCACGCTGGCTACAGCGGCAATGGTTTGAACGACGCCGGCTGACGCCGGCGTTGTGGCTTCTTGCTCCCCTCGCCGGGCTTTATGCCAGCTTGAGCGGCCTCAATCGCTGGCTGGCCAGGCCCCGGCATTTGGCGGTGCCGGTCGTTGTGGTCGGCAACATTACCGTCGGTGGCGCCGGAAAAACCCCTCTGACACTCTGGCTGGCCGAGCAGTTGCGGACGCACGGCTGGCACCCCGGCATTGTCAGCCGTGGCTACGGCCGGAGCGACGATACAGTACGCCCCGTGCTGGCGGACTCGCCGCCCGAAACAGTAGGCGACGAACCGCTGCTGCTCGCCCGGCGCAGTGGCGTGCCCGTGTGGGTCGGCCGGCGGCGGGGCGAGGCTGGTGTTGCCTTGCTTGCGGCGCACCCTGAGGTCGATGTCATCCTTTGCGATGATGGCCTGCAGCACTACGCGCTGGCTCGCGATGTCGAGATTGCCGTATTTGACGCACGCGGCATCGGCAATGGCTGGCGCCTGCCGGTCGGGCCGTTGCGCGAATCACCGGCACGATTGGCGACGGTCGATGCCGTCGTGGCGAACGGCCTGACCCCGGGGGGGCTGCCCTGTGCCCGGCCGGTCTTTCCGATGCGTTTGCAACCCGGTTCCTTCTATCGCCTGGATGATCCCGGCCAGACTTGCACGGCCGACAGCTTGCGTCAGCGCGGCCGCTTGCACGCCCTGGCCGGTATCGGCAACCCGCAACGTTTTTTTGCCACGCTGGCCGGGCTGGGCCTCGTTTGCGAAACCCATCCGTTTCCCGATCATTACCGCTATACCACCGCCGATCTGGCTTTCGCGCGGGATGGCGTGCTGCTGATGACGGAGAAGGATGCAGTAAAATGCGCGCATCTGTCCTTGGGCGAGGCTTGGGTTTTGCCCGTCGAGGCCGAGTTGTCCTCGGCCCTTATTGATCTCATTGTGGAGAAACTGCGTGGACGCACGGCTGCTTGATATTCTGGTCTGCCCGATTTGCAAGGGCAATCTCGAACACCGCAAGGCGGAAAAGGAGCTGGTCTGCAAGCCCTGCAAGCTGGCCTTCCCGATCCGCGACGATATCCCGATCATGCTCGAGGACGAAGCGCGCCAACTGTCGCCGGACGAGCAGTAAGCGATGTCCGGGCTGTCGTTCAAGGTCGTCATTCCGGCCCGCTACGCGTCGACCCGCCTGCCGGCCAAACCGCTGCTCGACCTCGGCGGCAAGCCGATGGTCGTCCGGGTAGCCGAACGGGCCCGCTTGTCCGGTGCCGATGAAATCTGGGTGGCGACCGATCACCCGGCAGTCCGGGCGGCGGCTGAAGCCCACGAAGTGGCGGCATTGATGACCCGTGGCGATCATCCGACCGGTACCGACCGCCTGGCCGAGGTCGTCGAGCAGCGCGGCTGGAGCAGCGACACCATTATCGTCAATGTGCAGGGTGACGAGCCGCTGATTGAACCGGCCGTCATCCTGCAGACGGCGCGCCAGCTGGCCGCCAGTGGTGCCGATATCGCCACGGTGGCGCATCCGATTACCGATGCCGCCGAGTTCTTCAATCCGAACGTGGTCAAGGTCGTTTGCCGGGCCGATGGTGATGCCGCCTATTTTTCGCGGGCACCGATTCCCTATGCCCGCGATCATTTTGCCCGTGAAGGCGGTGGTGAGACCTTGCCAGCCAACTTTCCGGCCTATCGTCATGTCGGGCTGTATGCCTACCGCGCCAGTTTCCTGAAGGCCTACGCCGGCTTGTCCGTGGCGCCTACCGAGCACTTCGAGTCGCTCGAACAGTTGCGTGCCCTGTGGCATGGTTACCGGATCAGCGTAGCCCTGATCGAGGCCGCGCCGGCGCCCGGCGTCGACACGCCGGAGGATGCCGAGCGGATGCGCAAACTGTTTGACCGTGCCGGAAATAGCGAGTAATTTTCAAGCTCCACCCAACGCCCGCCACGACGGGCGAAAACAAGAATTACGAACCAGAACCGAATCAAAAACCAGAGGGACTATTCATGAAGTTGATTTTGTTGGGCGCACCCGGCGCCGGTAAGGGAACGCAGGCTACTTTCATTTGCAAGCAGTTCGGCATCCCGCAGATTTCCACCGGCGACATGCTGCGCGCCCAGGTCAAGGCCGGCACCCCGCTGGGTCTGGAAGCCAAGAAGCACATGGATGCAGGCGGCCTGGTGCCGGATGCGGTCATCATCGGCATGGTCAAGGAACGCCTGACCCAGGACGATTGCAAAAATGGCTATCTGTTCGACGGCTTCCCGCGCACCATCCCGCAGGCCCAGGCCATGAAGGATGCCGGCGTGCCGATCGAGTTCGTCCTCGAAATCGACGTGCCGGACAGCGACATCATCGAGCGCATGGCTGGCCGTCGTGCGCACCTGCCGTCCGGTCGCACCTATCACGTCAAGTTCAATCCGCCGAAGGTCGAGGGCAAGGACGATGTGACCGGTGAAGATCTGGTCCAGCGCGACGACGACAAGGAAGAAACTGTCAAGAAGCGCCTCGAGATCTACCATTCGCAAACCAAGCCGCTGGTCGATTTCTACAGCAAATGGGCGGCGGAAGGCGATGCCAAGGCACCGAAGGTGCGCAAGATTGCCGGTGTCGGCAATGTCGATGCCATCACCAAGAGTGTGTTCGACGCACTGAAATAAAGGAGTAGAAAATGGCGGTGAAGAATGCCTTCTACGCACAGTCAGGGGGCGTTACCGCCGTCATCAACTCGACGGCGTGCGGCCTGATCCAGGAAGCACGCCGGCATCCCGACAAGATCGGGAAAGTCTATGCCGGGCGCGATGGCATCATCGGCGCCCTGACTGAAGATCTGATCGATACCAGCCTCGAATCCGATGCGGATATCGCCCGCCTGCGCCACACACCGGGCGGCGCCTTCGGGTCCTGTCGTTACAAGCTGAAAAGTCTGGAGCAGCACCGGGCGCAATACGAGCGCCTGATCGAAGTGTTCAAGGCCCACGACATCGGCTACTTCTTCTACAACGGCGGCAACGATTCGATGGATACCGCCTGGAAGGTCTCGCAGATCGCCGAGAAGATGGGCTATCCGGTGGTCTGCGTCGGCGTGCCGAAGACCGTCGATAACGATCTGCCGCATACCGACTGCTGCCCGGGTTTCGGTTCGGTCGCCAAATATGTCGCCACGTCGATCCGCGAGGCCGGCTACGACGTCGCCTCGATGGCCCGCACCTCGACCAAGATTTTCGTGCTGGAAGTGATGGGTCGTCACGCCGGTTGGATCACTGCGGCTTGCGGCCTGGCTTCCGAACATGCCGGCGAGCCGCCGCACATCCTGCTGTTCCCGGAAGTGCCCTTCGATCCGGAACGTTTTCTGGCCCGTGTCGACGACTGCGTCAAACAGTACGGCTACTGCACGGTAGCCGTGTCGGAAGGCTTGTCGGACGCTGATGGCAAGCTGATCGCCGAATCCGGCACCAAGGATGCCTTCGGACATTCTCAGCTGGGCGGTGTCGGCCAGGTCGTTGCGCAATTGATCAAGGACAAGCTGGGCTACAAGTATCACTGGGCGCTGGCCGACTACCTGCAGCGCGCTGCCCGCCATCTGGCTTCGAAGACCGACATTGAGCAGGCGCATGCGCTGGGTGTCGCCGCTGTCGATCTGGCGCTGCAGGGCAAGAATGCCGTGATGGCGACCATCGAGCGTCTGGCCGACAAACCGTATCGCTGGCAGATCGGCCATGCACCGCTGGCCGAAATTGCCAACGTCGAACGCAAGATGCCGCCGGAGTTCATCTCGCCGGATGGCTTCCACATCACCGAGGCCTGCCGAACCTACCTGCAGCCCTTGATTGCCGGGGAGGAGCCGCCGCCCTATCGCGACGGCCTGCCGGATTACATCCGCTTGAAGAATATCGCGGTGCCGAAGAAGCTGGAGGCATTCGCCGTCTGATTTTTTGTAAGCCACAGAGGGGGAGTCATGAGTACAGCGTTGTTACTGGCGCTCGGTTGCGCCGTGTTGGCAGTCCTGTATGGCTGGATTTCCAGCCAGCAGATCCTCGCGTTGCCGGCCGGCAACGAGCGCATGCAGCAGATCGCCAAAGCGGTGCAGGAGGGGGCGGCGGCCTACCTGAGCCGACAGTACAAGACCATCGCGATCGTCGGCGTCATCCTCTTCCTCGTTATCGGCCTAGTGCCCAAGCTGGGCTGGCTGACGGCCTTTGGCTTCCTGATCGGGGCTGTCCTTTCCGGGGCGGCCGGTTTCATCGGCATGAACGTTTCGGTACGCGCCAATGTGCGTACCGCCGAAGCGGCCCGCGGCGGTATCGCCCCGGCACTTGCCGTGGCGTTCAAGGGCGGTGCGATCACCGGCATGTTGGTTGTCGGTCTCGGCCTGCTGGGGGTGGCTGGTTACTACGCCTTCCTCAAGGCGACGGTGGGTGGCGCTGACCTGCATCACGTCATCGAGCCGCTGGTCGGCCTGGCTTTCGGCTCCTCGCTGATCTCCATCTTCGCTCGTCTCGGTGGCGGCATTTTCACCAAGGGTGCCGACGTTGGTGCCGATCTGGTCGGTAAGGTCGAGGCCGGCATCCCCGAGGATGATCCGCGCAACCCGGCGGTCATTGCCGATAACGTCGGCGACAACGTCGGCGACTGCGCTGGCATGGCGGCCGACTTGTTCGAGACCTATGCCGTGACGGTGGTCGCCACCATGGTGCTGGCGGCGCTGACCATCAAGCAGTTTGCCGGCCTGGGTGAAAACCTCGTGCTCTACCCGCTGGCCCTGGGCGCGGTGTCGATCATCGCGTCGATCGTCGGCTGCATGTTCGTCAAGACCTCGGAAGGCGGCAAGATCATGGGGGCGCTCTATCGCGGCCTGATCGTGGCCGGCGTGCTCGCCCTCGCTGCCTACTACCCGGTGACCTCGTGGCTGATTGGTGCCGGCGATCCGGCGGCCAAGATCACGACCGCCTCGATGTTCGGCTGCTCCGTCGTCGGCCTGGTACTGACCGCTGCCCTGGTCTGGATCACCGAGTACTACACCGGCACCGACTACGCGCCGGTCAAGCATGTGGCTTCCTCCTGCCAGACCGGTCACGCGACCAACATCATTGCCGGTATCGGCGTGTCGATGAAGGCCTGCGCCCTGCCGGTGATTTCCGTCTGTATCGCGATCTACGCAGCCTTCGCCATGGGCGGCCTGTTCGGCATCGCGATCGCGGCGACGTCCATGCTGTCGATGGCCGGTATTGTGGTCGCGCTCGATGCCTACGGTCCGATCACCGACAATGCCGGGGGGATTGCCGAGATGGCCGAACTGCCGAAGGAGGTGCGCAATGTCACCGATCCGCTCGATGCCGTCGGCAACACGACCAAGGCCGTGACCAAGGGCTATGCCATCGGTTCAGCCGGCCTGGCCGCGCTGGTCCTTTTCGCCGACTACACGCACGGCCTGGAAGCGGCCGGTCTGACCGGCATTACTTTCGATTTGTCGAACCACATGGTGATCATCGGCCTCTTCATTGGCGGCCTGATTCCCTACCTGTTCGGGGCGATGGCCATGGAAGCGGTCGGTCGTTCGGCCGGCGCCGTGGTCATGGAGGTGCGCCGCCAGTTCAAGGAAATTCCGGGCATCATGGAAGGGACGGCCAAGCCGGATTATTCCCGCGCTGTCGATATGCTGACCGTCGCGGCGATCAAGGAAATGATGATTCCCTCGATCCTGCCGGTCGCGGTGCCCATCGTCGTCGGCTTGGCGCTTGGCCCGCAGGCCCTCGGCGGTCTGCTGGTCGGTACCATCGTCACCGGCCTGTTTGTCGCCATTTCGATGACCACCGGCGGCGGTGCCTGGGACAACGCCAAGAAGTACATCGAGGATGGCCACTTCGGCGGCAAGGGTTCCGATGCGCACAAGGCGGCCGTAACCGGCGACACCGTCGGCGATCCTTACAAGGATACGGCGGGCCCGGCAGTCAACCCGTTGATCAAGATCATCAACCTGGTCGCCTTGTTGATCGTTCCGCTGATGGCCTGAGGGGGTTCGTGCAACGGGAAAAGGCGGCCTTGGCCGCCTTTTTTCTAGTGCTGGCAACGAGATTCTCGTTTTCCGCCGCGCCCTACGGAGAGCCGGCAGGGGGAGAGACCAGACGACGGGCTGTCTTCAGCCCTCGTGCTTGCGCAGCTTGGCGACGCTGGGAATGTGAATCTTCCGCCCCTCGACCTTGATCAGGCCAAGTTCGGTCAACTCGTGCAGGATCCGCGAGAAATGTTCCTGTGTCAGGTTCAGGCGGGAGGCGATGACGCCCTTGTTCGTCGGCAGCGTGACAGAAACGTTGATCCCATCGTGATCAGATTCCGGTAGCTCACGCAGCAGGTAGCCGATGATGCGCTGCTTGCCGGAATGCAGGGAGTAGGACTCGACGTCGGTCATCAGCTGATGCAGACGCATGGCCATGCCCGCCAGCATCTTGCGGCACAGGCTGTGGTCGCGTTCCAGTTCCTCGTACACGGCAGCCTTCGAAACGTGGAGCAGCAGAGAATCGGTCAGGGCCTGGGCAAAAACAATGTACGGTTTGTCCATGAACATGATGGCTTCGCCGAAGCTCTGGCCCTGAGTCAGGATTTCGACCACCTTTTCACTGCCTTGCTGGGAGGTGAACGCCAGCTTCATCTGGCCATAGACCAGCAGGTGGAAACCGGTACAGGCATCCCCCTTGTGGAACACAATATCCCCCTTGCTGACGTGAATCTCGCGCGTTCCACGGGCGATGCGGGAGATTTCCTGCGGGGCCAGGCTGTTGAAAAGCGGAACGTGCGTCAACAGGGCTTCAATGTTGATCGGATGATTTCCGTGCATGGTCAAGTGCAGCTGGTTGAGGACGGCCGATGTTGGCATCCGATTAGTTCGAATGCAATACTTCTTTATGACTATTCACTGGCGCGTTAGTTGCACGTAAAGCAGAGGCAGACGTCGAGGCAGCTCTTCCGGCTTGCGGATGACACAAAAACCGGCCGGTCCAAACAGGTAGGGCAGGTAGGAGCCGGCCTCGCGGTCGATGGTGACGCAGAAGGGGGTCAGTCCCATGCGCCGCGCCTCATGGACGGCCATCCGGGTGTCCTCGATACCGTAACGGGAATCGTAGAGATCGAGATCGTTCGGCTTGCCGTCGGTGATGATCAGCAGCAGGCGGCGGCTGGCCGCTTGCTCCGACAGGATGTTGGCAGCCTGACGGATGGCGGCTCCCATCCGGGTGTAGTAACCGGGTTTGACGGCCAGGATGCGACCACGTGAGGCGGCGTCGTAGCGCTTGCCGAAATCCTTGAGCAGGTGAAAACGGATGTTCTGCCGGCGCAGGGAGGAAAAACCGTAGATGCCGAAGCGGTCGCCGGTCGCGGTCAGAGCTTCCGAGAACAGCAGCAGCGAATCGCGGATCACGTCAATGATGCGGTGGCTGTCCGAAATCGGCGCGTCGGTGGACATCGACAGGTCGGCCAGCAGCAGGCAGGCGAGGTCGCGCTCGCAGCGGGCCTGGGCGAGAAAGCCGCCGCTATCCGGGGTGTGGCCTGAGGCGCGGTCGGCATGGTTGCGTACGCAGGCATCGACATCCAGTTCCGGGCCATCCGGTTGCGCCTTCAGCCAGCGCCTTTGCGGGGCGAGGGCGGCGAACTGGCCGCGCAGTTTCTTGGCGGTGGCCGCCAGTTCGGCCGGCAGATCCGCCGGTTCGGCGTCGCGGGCGATCATCGGCTGGATCAGGCAATGCTTCTCCTGCATCACCGCCTTGCGGTAATCCCATTCCGGCAGCGCGATGCCGGGGCCGATCGGGGTGTCGTCCTCGGCGGCCGAGGGCAGGTCGAGATCGAACTTGACGCGCGACTTGGCGGTCTGGCCGTCGCGGGTCAGCGACAGCTGGTCGAGATCCTTGGCGGCATCCTTGGCATTCGGGTCTTCATCGTCGTCGTAGGCCCGGTTGACCCGCACGTATTCTGCCCAGGTCGGCAGGCTTTCGGCCCGGAACATGTAGAGCATCGGGTTCTTGTTCTCGGGTGTCTCGACCTGCTCGGCCTTGTGCGCCTCCTTGGCGATCTCCGGATTGCCGCTGCCTTCCGGGGGCAACTCTTCGTCCGGGTCGGCAAGGCGGCCGGCAGTTGCCTGATCGGCCGCGATCAGCCACAGCAGCACCGGCTGCGGCGGGCGGGATTTTTTGGAACTGAGCGGCGGCAGGCCATCGATGCTGCCGGGTTGGCGCATGGCCTGGCGCAGGGCGGTTTCCTGCGCGGCCTCGTCCGCCTGCATTTCCTCGGGCGGGATCCGGTTGGCGAGGTGCGCGTCGACCAGGCGTTCATAACGGGGGCGCAGGCCGGGATAGCGCTGCAGGGCGGTGAGGGCGGCCTGCTGGTTGCGGATGAACCAGGGCCGGTGGCGGGCAATGTCACAGGCAGCAATGGCCGAAAGCCACAGGTAGAGGTCGCGGTTGAGCGACTTCTCCGGGAAGGCGGCGATTTCCGGCGGCAGGCGCAGGGTTTCGGCGTCGCGCCGGGCCTGCGAGACCTTTTCGTTGCTGCCGGCGAGGCGCTGCAGCCAGTGCCGGCGGGCGCCATGCTGTTCAGCCGTGGCGGCCGCCACCTTCAGGCCGGGGTCACCGCCGAAGGCACGGAACAGGATGCCGGCCGTCTTTTCAACGTCGGCCAGTTTGACAGCGGCTTGCGGGTAATGGCCGCCCGCAGCCTTGGTGACCCAGTTGTGCCAGATTTTGCCGATGAATTCTTCCATGGGTCAGATTTTGCCTCCGGCATCCTCGTCCGTGTTTGATAGAGCTGAAAAACCGGCTTCGTTGCGCCGGGCTGCGTCATTGCTGACCCAGCGCAGGAGCTGGCCGTTCGGGTTGTCGCGATTGGTCGTCGCGCAGGCCGAGATGCATTGGCCGCATTGCGTGCAGGCGAACATCCAGCGTTTGACGTTGCGCGGTTTTAGGCGCATCGGGCAGACCGCGTCGCAGGCGCTGCCGGCGGGAATAGCCGGTAGATCACCGGCGGCATGCCGGGCCGTACGGGCCAGCGTCGTGTTGGCTGCCGTGCCGCAGCCCTTCATGCAGTTGGCGCAATCGCTCAAGCGCTGGCGGTCGAAACCGACGACCATGGCCTTCTTGTTCACGATCCAGGCAAAGCTCTGGAAGATGCCGATGGCGCAACCGTAGCGGCAGAACAGATGGCGGGCGAAGAGGAATTCGAGGGTCAGCACCGTCGTGGCGGCGCAGAGGAAGATGACCTCGCCGCGCAACAGGGTGAAGTTGAACAGGCCGTGATAGACCTGAAACGGCGGCATCAGGTAGGTCAGGCCGACGACGGACCAGGCGAAGGCGAAACCGATGGCTGCCGGCACGACGGCAAACCAGTAGCGCCAGTCGCGCGGCATTGGGGATCCGTCCGGTTCCCACGGCGGGGTCTGCTTCTTGTCCCAGACCGAATGCTTGCCGGTGGCGAAGAGCATCAGCCGGTTGATCGTCTCGACCACCGAAAAATGCGGGCAGAGCCAGCCGCAGTAGAGGCGGCCCCATTTCCAGGCAACGCCGATGATCAATCCAAGCGTACCGAGCACGGGCAGGAAGAGGTAGAGAATGATGTTGATCGCCGCCGCCTTCGGATCGCCCGTGCCGGCGATCAGTTCATCGATGCCCAGGTGCCAGGGCATGGTCAGGAAATAGGCGTGCCGCTCTGTCAGGTCGTAACGGAACAGGTCGAAGATCGGCGTGACCGTGAACAGGGCGAAGAAACCCATTTGCGCCATCATGCGGGCGCGCTGCAGGGGCGGCTTCTTCATGCCGGGTCGCGCTCGATGGCCGGGCCGATCAGCGGGTAGCGCCAAGTCTGGCCAGCCAAGGCCTTGGCCAGCGCGAAGGCGCCGAACATGACCAGGGTGGAGTGGATGCAGGTGAAATACATGATGACGACCACCCAGGTCCATTCCCAGTGCAGTCCGCCGAGGGCGATGAAAACGGCGCTGAAGACGACGATCAGGATGCCGCCCCACAGGCTGACGTAAGTCGTCTGCTTGAGGTGCTGGCGGGCCAGGGGCGGCGCGTCGTCCTTGTTGCGCAGCCAGAGCCAGATAAGGACGGCGAAGCAGACGCCGGGCACGATGAGCAGATTGCCGAGAAACAACGACTCGGCGATCACGGCCAGGTTCTGGCCGGGAATCTTCTCGTCGTAACCGGTTTCAGCGTCCGAACGTGGCATTGACGATTTCCATCAGGGCGTCGATGGTTTCCGGATCGTCGGTCAGCGTCTCGACCAGGGCGGCGCGGCAGGCAGCGGACACATCGAAGCCGGATTTGATCAGCGTCGCGGCGTATACCAGCAGGCGGGTCGAGGCGACTTCTTCCAGATCGCGGTCCTTCAGGGCGCGGAAGGCCTTGGCGATGCCGACCAGGCGCTTGGCAAGATCGGCGTCGCAGCCGGTTTCACCGATCAGGATGGACACCTCGCGCTCGGCGCTCGGGAAGTCGAAGCTCATCGACACGAAGCGCTGGCGGGTGGATGGCTTCAGGCCCTTCAGGAGGTTCTGGTAACCCGGGTTGTAGGAAACGACCAGCATGAAATTGGCCGGCGCTTCCAGCGTTTCGCCGGTACGGTCAATCGGCAGGATGCGGCGATCGTCGGCCAGCGGGTGCAGCACGACGGTCGTGTCCTTGCGTGCCTCGACCACTTCATCGAGGTAGCAGATGCCGCCCTCGCGCACGGCACGGGTCAGCGGACCGTCGCACCAGTAGGTCCCCTTGTCGGAAATCAGGTGGCGGCCGACCAGGTCGGCAGCCGTCAGGTCGTCATGGCAGGCGACGGTGTACAGCGGCAGCTTCAGGCGGGCAGCCATGTGGGCGACGAAGCGGGTCTTGCCGCAGCCGGTCGGCCCCTTGATCAACAGCGGCAGACGTTGATTGAAGGCGTGTTCGAACAGGGAAATTTCGTTGCCGGACGGTTCGTAGAAGGGCAGATCGTTCATTTAAGGGAAATCCAGTAAGCAAGCAGAATCAGGCTGGAAACGAGTATAAGCCAGCCTTCGAGCAGAATGCGCCACATCCGGGGCGCCTCACGCAGTTCCATGAAATCGAGGATGACCAGGCGGCCCTTGACGAAGGCGATGAGCAACATGGCAACGATGGCAGTAGTGCCGGCGGCGCCGACCTCGCCGAGATACCAGGTGATGACGGTGGCTATCATCAACACCAGCCAGGCCCGATGGGCGGGATTCTTCAGCATGTCCATGATCAGCGCATCACATAAACAAGAGGGAAAAGGATGATCCACAATAGATCGACCATGTGCCAGTACGCCGCACCACTCTCCAGGCCGTGCGCATCCCGGCTGGTGTAGGCCCCCTTGCGGGCCTGTACCCAGATCACCGCGAGGATCACCATGCCGAGGATGACGTGCATGAAGTGGAAGAAGGTCAGGGAGATGTAGAACATGTAGAAGGTGTTGGTCGACAGCGTGATGCCGGCGCCGAACTTGGCGGCGTACTCGATGATCTTGACGACAACGAAACCGCCGCCGCACAGGAAGCCGAGCAGGATATTGCGCGGTACCGCCGGCAGATCATCGCGGTGCGCCGCCTGCACGGCACGCACCACGAACCACGAGCCGGTGATGAGCAGGAAGGTGTTGAGCGCGCCGAGGTCGCGATTCACCGTCTGCTGGTATTCATTGAACAGCTCGACGTTCTTCGCCCGGGCGAAGGCATAGGCGGCGAAGAAGACCGCAAAGACGAGCATTTCAGAGAGGATGAAGACCCAGATGGCGAGGTCGCCGGGCAGGCGACGGGCCGCTGGGGCTTCGGAAGTCGGGAGGGAAGTGGTGTTCGACATGGGCATGATCGTAAGGGTAAGGGGGGGCGGCAAACCTTGATCTGGCCCAAATAAAAAGGGCGCGGTCCGAAGAACCGCGCCCTGTGCGCTATTTGGCAGAAACGAAGCTTACGCTTGCTTCTCCTCGCCACCTACGAAGAAGCTGGCGATATAGACGATCAGGCCGACCAGGAAGGCGACACCGGCCCATTCACGCATCCAGTAGAACAGAGCGATCTTGTCCTGGGCCACCATGAACGGCAGCGGAGCGTCGGAAACGCGCTGCAGCCAGACCTGGAGGATACCGGCGGCGGTCAGGAACAGGGTGATGAACACGATGGCGACGGTCATCAGCCAGAACGACCACATTTCCAGCACTTGCGACTTGTTGCTGTTGGCAGCACGGCCGCGCAGGATCGGCATGGCGTAGGAGATCATCATCAGGTTGACCATGGCGTAGGCGCCATAGAAAGCCATGTGGCCGTGAGCGGCGGTGATCTGGGTGCCGTGGGTGTAGTAGTTGACCGGAGCCAGGGTGTGCAGGAAGCCCCACACGCCAGCGCCCAGGAAGGACATCACGCCAGTACCCAGGGCCCACAGGACGGCGGCCTTGTTCGGGTGCTCACGACGACGACGGTTCACCATGTTGAAGGCGAACACGGTCATGGCGAAGAACGGGATCGGTTCCAGAGCGGAGAAGATGGAACCCCACCACTGCCAGTATTCCGGCGTACCGATCCAGAAGTAGTGGTGACCCGTACCGATGATGCCGGTGATCAGCGTCAGGGTGACGATGACGTACAGCCACTTTTCGATCACTTCACGGTCAACACCGGTCGTCTTGATCAGCACGAAGGCCAGGAACGAACCGAGGATCAGTTCCCATACGCCTTCCACCCAGAGGTGCACCGTCCACCACCAGAAGAACTTGTCGAGAACGACGTTCACCGGGTTGTAGAAGGAGAACAGGAAGAAGACGGCGAGGCCCCACAGGCCGAGCAGCAGCACGATCGAGATCGAGGTCTTCTTGCCCTTCAGCACCGTCAGGGTGATGTTGAACAGGAAGGCCAGGGCGACCACGACGATACCGAGCTTGGTCGGCAGCGGCTGTTCCAGGAACTCGCGACCCATGGTTTCGAGCAGGCTGTTACCAGTCAGCTCGGCCAGGGTGGCGTACGGAACGGCCAGGTAGCCGACGATGGTCAGCGCACCAGCGACCAGGAAGATCCAGAACATGGCCAGCGCGAGCTTCGGGCTGAACAGTTCAGTCTCGGATTCTTCCGGGATCATGTAGTACGCGCCGCCCATGAAGCCAAACAGCAGCCACACGATCAGCAGGTTGGTGTGGACCATGCGGGCCACGTTGAACGGGATGGCGGGGAACAGGAAGTCGCCGAGTACATACTGCAGGCCGAGGATCAGGCCGAACAGGATTTGACCGACAAACAGACCGATTGCCGCGATGAAGTAGGGTTTTGCAACCGCTTGAGATTTGTATTGCATGTTTCAGTTCTCCTCTCGATCAGCCCTGGCTGTTAGGCGGCCAGTTGGCGTCGTTGATCGAATTGACGTGCTTCAGGAAGGCCACGATGGCGTCCAGTTGCTCGTCGGTGAAGTTGAACTGCGGCATGCTGCGGCGGCCCGGGATGCCCTCTTTCGGACGAGCCTGGATGAAAGCCTTGGTGCCTTCCTCGCCGTAACGGACAACGACGTTGCCCAGTTCCGGAGCGAAGTAGGCGCCTTCACCCATCAGGGTGTGGCAACCGATACAGTTATTAACTTCCCACAGCTTCTTGCCTTCGGCGACTTGCGGCGTGATGTTCTGCCGCATGTCGCGTTTCGGAAGTTGCGAATGGGTGTCGAATGACAGCGCAAGGAACAACAGGAAGAAGAAAACCGTCCCCCCGTAGAAAATGTTCCGCGCCATCGACTTGGTGAAAGCGCCACTCATTGTTTTTCCCCCTTTCGGAAATTGTTTGGCTGGCCGATGGTATTTGTCGAAGGGGGATGCAGCTTTGATACCTGTTAAAAATGCGCTGAAAAGATCGGGCTGCCGATATCGCGTGGGAGACTGAAAAGCCCCGTGGAAACAGGGGTTTTCAGCCTTTTGTCAGTATCTGACGCCGGCCGGGGGGGTGAAGCTGTCGATGGCATTTAGATAGGCACTGCGGGCATAGGCGGCCGGGTCGGGATGGTTGCGCTGGCTCATCGACCCCTTGAGCTGTTCGATCGATGCGTACTCACGCTCGGCCAGCCAGGTTTGGAGCGCCTCCAGCATCCGGGCAATGTGGTCGGGGCCGTTGAGCAGGATGGCGCTGGCGACATGGGTCACGTCGGCGCCGGCGAGCAGCATCTTCAGCACGTCATCGGCGGAATGCACGCCACCCGAGGCAGCCAGCGTCAGCGTGGTCTGGCCGCGCAGGATGGCTATCCAGCGCATGGCGAGCAGGCCGTCGGCCGAGGTGGAAAGCTGGGCCCGGTCGATGACGCTCAGGGTGTCCAGATCGATGTCCGGCTGGAAAAAGCGGTTGAACAACGAGACACCCGCTGCCCCGGCTGCTTCCGCCTGGCGTACGAAATGCGGCAGGGAGGAGAAGAAGGGCGACAGCTTGAGGGCGATGGGCAGGCTGACCGAGGCGCGCAGCTCACTGAGCAGCGTCAGGTAACGGTCTTCGACGCTGCTTCCCGATTCCTCCGCATCGCCCGGCAGGTGCCAGGCGTTCAGTTCCAGCGCATCGGCGCCGGCCGCTTCGAGCTCGCGGCCAAGCTCGACCCAGCCGGACAGGGAGTCGCCGTTCAGGCTGGCGATGAGGGGAATGCCGAGGCGGGATTTCAGGTAGTCGATGCGCCTCAGGTAGCGGTCGAGCCGGCTGGCGTAATCGTGGCGGGCCGGCAGGTGGCCGCTCGCTTCGCCGAAGCGCTCGGGGTGGATCAGGAAGCGGTCGATCATCCGCTCGTCGTTGCGGATGTCCTCCTCGAACAGCGAATGCAGGACGATGGCGGCGGCACCGGCATCTTCCAGGTGCAGCGCGGCATCGCCGTCGCGGGTGAGCGGCGTCGAGGAAGGAACGATCGGGTTCTTCAGCGTCAGGCCGAGATAGCGGGTACTCAGGTCAGGCATCGGGCTTCTCCTCGCTTGTCGGGGTGGCCGCCGGCGCCAGCGCGGCCAGTTCGGTGTACTCGTGATGGCGCGCGCGCGCCGTATTCTCCGCCTGTTCCATCAAGGCCTTGGCTGCATCGGGATTCTGGTGTTCGAGCACGGTGAAACGCGCCTCGTGCTGGGCGAATTCGCGATAGGGAATGGAAGGGGGCGCACTATCCACCGACAGCGGATTCCGGCCCTGCTCGCGCAGGCGCGGGTCGTAGCGCAGCAGTGGCCAGTGGCCGGACTTCACGGCCAGGTCCTGCTGGCGCAGGTTGTTCGAGAGATCGACGCCGTGCGCGATGCACGGGCTGTAGGCGATGATGATCGAGACGCCGGGGTAACTCTCGGCATCGAGGAAGGCCTTCAGCGTATGGACATCCTTGGCGCCGTAGGCGACCTGCGCGACGAAGACGTTTTCGTAATCCATCGCGATGCGCGCCAGGTCCTTCTTGCGATTCGGCTTGCCGCCGGCCGCGAACTTGGCGACGGCACCGAGCGGTGTCGCCTTGGAATTCTGGCCGCCGGTGTTGGAATAGACCTCGGTGTCGAGCACCAGGATATTCACGTCCTGCCCCGAGGCCAGCACGTGGTCGAGACCGCCGAAGCCGATATCGTAGGCCCAGCCGTCGCCGCCGATGATCCAGACGCTGCGCCGGATCAGGGTGTCGGCCAGGGCGGCGAGCTGCTCGGCGGCCGGCGTGCCGAGAGCGGCGAGCGCCGCCTTCAGCGCTGCAACACGCTCGCGCTGTTCGTGAATGCACGCCTCGCTGCGTTGATCGGCCTCAAGCAAACCGGTGACCAGGGCCGGATCGAGTTGCGGGGCCAGTGCCTGCAACTGCGTACGGGCCGCCTCGGCCAGTTTGTCGGTGGCCAGGCGCAGGCCGAGGCCGAACTCGGCATTGTCCTCGAACAGCGAGTTGCTCCAGGCCGGGCCGCGGCCATGGGTGTCCTTGCAGTAGGGCGTGGTCGGCAGGTTGGCACCGTAGATCGACGAGCAGCCGGTGGCGTTGGCGATCAGCATGCGGTCGCCGAACAGTTGCGTGGCGAGTCGGATGTAGGGGGTTTCGCCGCAGCCGACGCAGGCACCGGAAAACTCGAAATAGGGCGGGAGCAGCATGGCGCCGGGCAGGGCGGTGCGCTTGGCGGCCTGCCGGTCCAGATCGGGGAGGGTCAGGAAATAGGCCCAGTTCGCCGCTTCGGGCCGGCGCAAGGGGGCCTGCGGCGCCATGTTCAGGGCCTTGTGCGAAATGTTGGACTTGTCGCGGATCGGGCAGGCTTCGACGCACAGCGTGCAGCCGGTGCAATCCTCGGGGGCGACCTGGTAGCTCATCCGGCTGCCGGCCGGGTAATCCTTGCTGCGCGCCGGCACGTGCTTGAAGGTGGCCGGTGCGCCGGCCACCGCGTCGGCCGGGAAGACCTTGGCGCGGATGGCCGAATGCGGGCAGACGAAGACACACTTGCCGCATTGCGTGCATAGCGCCTCGTCCCACACGGGAATCTGCAGCGCCAGGTTGCGTTTTTCGTAGCGCGCGGTGCCGGTCGGCCAGGTGCCGTCGGGTGGGAAGAAGGAGACGGGCAGCGCATCGCCGTGCCCGGCGATCAGCGGCAGCGTGACGCGGCGGACAAAATCGTCCACGGCAGCGGCCGGCGCGGTGGCTTCGTCGGGCGAGCTGTCGTCGGCGGGAACGGAGACAGCGTGCAGGCAGGCCAGGGTCCGGTCGATGGCGCGGTAATTGAATTCGGCGATGCGGCGCCCCTTGTGGCCATAGGTCTTCTCGACGGCGCCCTTGATCGCGGCGATGGCCTGCTCCTGCGGCAGGATGCCGGAAATGGCAAAAAAGCAGGTCTGCATCACGGTATTGATGCGTCGGCCCATGTCGGCCTCCTGCGCCACGCGGTAGGCGTCGATGACATAGAAGCGGATGCGCTTGGCTGCCATCTGCCGGCGCAGACGGGCCGGCAGGTTGTGCCAGACCTGCTCGGGGGGCAACTCGGTGTTGAGCAGGAAGACGGCTTCCGGCGCGGCGTGGACAAGCAGGTCGTGGGTGTCGAGGAAATGCGGCTGGTGGCAGGCGACGAAGCGGGCGTCGCCATCGCCGGTCAGGTAGGCCGAGCGGATCGGCTGCGGGCCGAAACGCAGGTGCGACACGGTCATCGCGCCGGACTTCTTGGAGTCGTAGACAAAGTAGCCCTGGGCGAACAGCGCGGTTTCGTCGCCGATGATCTTGATCGAATTCTTGTTGGCCGATACGGTGCCGTCCGAGCCGAGGCCGTAGAACACGGCGGCGAAGTGGGCACGGGCCGCGGCGGAGCGGAAGGCGGGGTCGAAAGGCAGCGACAGATGGGTGACATCGTCGTCGATGCCGACCGTGAAACGGCGCCGCGGCTGCGCCTCGTTCAGCGCGGCGAAGACGGCGACGACCATGGCCGGCGTGAATTCCTTGGAGGCCAGTCCGTAGCGCCCCCCGGTGACGCGTGGCGGGGTGGCGAAGCGCGGGGCGGGGCCGGCGGCGTCCTCGGCCAGGGCGACCAGCACATCCTTGAAGAGCGGTTCGCCATCGGCACCGGCTTCCTTGGTCCGGTCGAGCACGGCGATGCGACGTACGCTGGCGGGCAGCGCGGCGAGCAGAGCGGCCGGCGCCCACGGCCGGTACAGGCGCACCTTGAGCAGGCCGACCTTCTCGCCGCTGGCGACGAGGTCGTCCACCGTTTCCTGCACCGTCTCGGCCCCCGAACCCATCAGCACGATGACACGCTCGGCATCCGGCGCGCCGACATAGTCGAATAGGCGATACTGCCGGCCGGTCAGCGCGGCGAAATGGTCCATGGTTTGCTGCACGATGCCGGGGAAGGCCTCGTACCAGGGGTTCTGGGCCTCCCGGCACTGGAAGAAAGCATCTGGGTTCTGCGCTGTGCCGCGCAGCACCGGAGCTTCCGGCGACAGGGCGCGGCGGCGTTGGGCGTCGATCAGGGCCGGGTCGAACAGGGCGCGCAGGGCGTCGTCCGGCAAGGGAGTGATCTTGGCGACTTCGTGCGAAGTGCGGAAGCCGTCGAAGAAATGCAGCACCGGGATACGCCCGGCCAGCGTGGCGGCTGAGGCAATGGCCGCCATGTCCTGCGCTTCCTGCACCGAATTGGCGGCGAGCAGCGCAAAGCCGGTGGCGCGGGTGGCCATCACGTCGGAATGATCGCCGAAGATGGACAGGGCATGCGTCGCGACGGCGCGGGCGGCGACATGGAAGACGGCCGGTGTCAGTTCGCCGGCGATCTTGTACATGTTGGGGATCATCAGCAACAGGCCCTGCGAGGCCGTGAAGGTCGTAGCCAGGGCACCGGCCTGCAGCGCGCCATGCACCGTGCCGGCGGCGCCGCCCTCCGATTGCAGTTCGACGACGCTGGGGACGGTGCCCCACAGGTTGCGGCGGCCCTGAGCCGCCCATTCGTCGGATAGTTCCCCCATGCCGGAGGACGGTGTGATCGGGTAAATGGCGATCACTTCGGAAACGCGGTAGGCCACGTTGGCGACGGCTTCGTTGCCGTCGATGGTGAGCATGCAGTTCATGCGAAACCCCTGAGACGAGTGCCGGTTCTCTGCCGGCTTGCCGCTGCGCAGCGGGTGCTGCGTTGCAGCAACTCCATGATACGCCGGAAAGCGTGGCCGGAAAGTGGCAGCTGTCCCGCATCGTGGCAGGGTATTCCACGGTGGTAGCCAGGGTGGAGGCGGTATACTGCGAACTCCTCAAGCTGAAAGCATTTCATGGCCGCACCCAACGATACCGCCAGCATGGCGCTCTTCTGTGATTTCGAGAACATCGCCCTCGGCGTGCGCGATGCCCAGTACGAGAAATTCGACATCCGTCCGGTGCTGGAGCGCCTGCTCGCCAAGGGCAGTATCGTCGTCAAGAAGGCCTATTGCGACTGGGAACGCTACAAGGGGTTCAAGGCAGCGATGCACGAAGCCAACTTCGAACTGATCGAAATCCCGCATGTTCGCCAGTCCGGCAAGAACTCGGCCGACATCCGCATGGTCGTCGACGCGCTCGACCTGTGCTACACCAAGGCTCACGTCGACACCTTCGTCATCATTTCCGGCGATTCGGATTTCTCGCCGCTCGTTTCCAAGCTGCGCGAAAACGCCAAGAAGGTGATCGGCGTGGGCGTCAAGCAGAGCTGCTCCGACCTGCTGATCACCAACTGCGACGAATTCATTTATTACGACGATCTGGTGCGCGACCGCGAGGCCAGTCGCGGCCAGCGCCGCGAACGCGAGAAACGTTCGCCGGAGGAGGAGGCCAAGCGCCGCGAGAAGCAGGAGGAGCGCAAGGCCAAGGCGATCGACATCGTCTCCTCGACCTTCGTCGACCTGATGGCTGACCGGGGCGAGAGCGAACGCATCTGGGCCTCGGTACTCAAGGAAGTGGTCAAGCGCCGCAATCCCGGCTTCAACGAGAGTTACTACGGTTTCCGCACGTTCGGCAACCTGCTCGAAGAAGCGGCGGGGCGTGGCCTGCTCGGCTTCGGGCGCGACGACAAGGGAGCCTTCGTCTTCCGCGCGCCGGCCCGGCCGGCTGCCGGCGAAGGCGAGATGCCGGTCGAGATGGTTGTCGTCGAGCCGGTGATTGGCGAAGAGGTGCCGGAACCCGTCGCCCAGCTCGAAGCGCCGGTCGTGGAAGCCGAGGCAACCGGCAATGGCCGTCGACGCGGCGGGCGGCGTGGACGTGGCAGCCGTGACAAGGAACGCAGGCCGGCCGGCGAGGAAGCCGTCGAGGCCACGCCGGTGGTCGAGCCGGCCCCCGTGGTCGAGGCCGCTCCGGCACCGAGCGAGGCGGCACCGGCTGAACCCGCCGCCGAGAGCAAGCCGCGTCGAGGCGGTCGTCGCCCCCGCAAGACCGAGGCCGTGGAAGCGGCGCCGGCGAGCAGCGCAGCCGTCGTCAGCGAACAGCCGTCGGCGGTCGAGTCGTCTGCAGCCGAAGAGAAGCCCGCCAAGGCCAAGCGGCCGGCACGTCCCCGCAAGCCCAAGGTGGCCGACAAGGCGGACGGGCAAGACAAAGCGTAACGCCTGAAAAAGCGGCGACGCAAACCAGGACGGGGCAGCCAGGGCTGCCCCGTTTCATTTGGCGCGGCTGAAAACTCGGCTCAGATGACGTTGAGCAGCTTGGCGCGCAGCATTTCCGCCTCGCGCCGGCCATCGCGCGACATCACGATGGCGTGGTACCAATCATCGAATAGCTCGCGCAAATCATGGTGGCTGCCGGTCCGTTCGATGCGCTCAAGCAGTGAACTGGTGCCCAGCGAGCCGACGAAGGTGTTCAGCGTATTGGTCATGAAATTGCGCGCCATCTGCAGGCGAATGGGATCGACCTGCGGCGGGATTTCGCCGAAAGCGGTGATCGACGGCAGGCGTTCCGGCGGGGATGAGTCGGCCGGCCCGACGCCGGTCAGGTCGTGAAATTCGATATAGCCCTCTTCCTCCAGCATGCCCAGCGTGTGTTGCAGGTCGTCGGCGAGCAGCATCGTGCGCAACTCCTCGACCGATCGTTTACCGTCCACAAAAATCAGGACACGCCGCTCGCGCGGCGTCAGTCCTCCCGATTTCGTGGCGATTTCAGCGTGCCCTTTCTGGGTCTTCGCGAAAACAACGCCCATGGTTTGTCTCCAGTTTGGTGTGAAATTTTGTGCAATGGATTGTACAAAAAGAAAAACCCGCCGAAAGGCGGGTTTTCCATGAGCGTGAATAAATTCTCGGTCAGGCGGCGGCCTGTACCGGAATCTTGTGGCCACGGCGCACGATGCGGTTCTGCGAATCGACGTAGATCAGGTCGGGCTCATGCTTGGCCAGTTCAACTTCGTTATAGACGGCGAAGGTGGCAATGATCAGGATGTCGCCCGGGGCGGCGCGACGGGCGGCCGAGCCGTTGACCGAGATGACGCCCGAGCCGCGCTCGGCGCGAATGGCGTAGGTGGTGAAACGCTCGCCGTTGTTTACGTTCCAGATGTCGATCTGTTCGTATTCCTTGATGTTTGCTGCTTCGAGCAGGTCTTCATCGATGGCGCAGGAACCCTCGTAGTGCAGGTCGGCGTGGGTTGCAGTCACGCGATGCAGCTTGGATTTCAGCATTGTTCTCTGCATGGTTTCACTCATCCAGAAGGTTGGGGGAAGCGCATTGTAGCGACAATGGCCCCCCTGTCAACGGGCGTAATTATGGATTTCCCGACGGCATCAGACCTCGATGTTGTCGATCAGCCGCGTCGTTCCCAGGCGGCTGGCGGCAAGCACCACCAGCGGGACATCTACGCCTTTCGGCATGGCCAGGTCGGATTGTTGTCGCACTGCAACATAGTCGGTTTTCCAGCCGGCGGCGTCGAGTTGAGCGATGGCTGCGTTTTCCAGTTGGACCGTATCGGCTTGACCGTTGCGAATCGCATCGCGAATATCGTTGAGCAGGCGATACAGGCGGGGCGCCTCGGCGCGTTCGGCTTCGCTGAGGTAACCGTTGCGCGAGGAGAGGGCGAGGCCGTCGGCGGCCCGCACGGTTTCGCCGCCGATGATGTCGATCGGCAGGGCCAGTTGGCGGGTCATGTTGCGGATGACCATCAACTGCTGGTAATCCTTCTTGCCGAAGACGGCGGCAGCCGGCTGCACGCAGTTGAACAGCTTGGTGACGACGGTGGCGACGCCACGGAAGTGGCCCGGACGGAATTCGCCGTCGAGCACGTTCTGGATGCCCGGCGGTTCGATGAAGTATTCCTGCGGCTCCGGGTAGAGGTCGCTTTCGGTCGGTGCGAACAGCACGTCGACACCGGCGGCAGCCAGCTTGTCGCAGTCGGCCTGGAAGGTGCGTGGGTACTTGTCGAAATCCTCATTCGGGCCGAATTGCAGGCGATTGACGAAGATCGAGGCAACGACCGTGTCGCCATGGGCGCGGGCCTGTTCCATCAGGCTGATGTGGCCGGCGTGCAGGTTGCCCATGGTCGGCACGAAAACGATGCGGCCACGGTTCTTCAGGGCCGTGCGCAGGTCGGCGATGGCGGAATGGATTTGCATGGGGGGGTACTCTTGCGTCGGATGCGCCGGGGCGGTCGCCCGGCTTGCGGAATCAGGCGGCGTAGGTGTGTTCCGGGCCGGGATAGCTGCCGTCCTTGACCGCGGCAACGGCACGGCAGGCGGCGTCATGGACGGATGAGGCGCCTTCCATGAAGTTGCGGACGAACTTGGCTTTCTTGCCGGGTGGGATGTCGAAAGCGTCGTGTACGACCAGCACCTGGCCCGAGCAATCCTTGCCCGCGCCGATGCCGATGGTGATGGTGTGCAGCCTGGCCGTCACTTCGGCGGCCAGCACGGCGGGAATGGCTTCGAGGACGAGCATCGTTGCGCCGGCTTCTTGGAGCGCCAGGGCGTCGTCACGCAGCCGCTGGGCAGCGGCTTCGCCCTTACCTTGCACCTTGTAGCCGCCCATGACGTGCACGGATTGCGGCGTCAGGCCGAGGTGGCCGCAGACGGGGATGCCACGGTCGACCAGGAACTTGACGGTCTTCGCCATCTCGCCGCCGCCTTCCAGCTTGACCATCTGGGCACCGGCGGCCATCAGTGTGACGGCGTTGCGGAAAGCCTGTTCCGGCGATTCCTGGTAGCTGCCGAAGGGCATGTCGGCGATGATGAAGGCGCGATCCGAACCGCGTTTGACGGCAGCCGTGTGATAGGCGATGTCGGCGACGGTCACTGGCAAAGTCGTGTCGTGGCCCTGGATCACATTGCCCAGCGAGTCGCCGATCAACAGGCATTCAACGCCAGCGCCGTCGAGTAGGCGCGCGAAGCTGGCATCGTAGGCGGTGAACATGACGACCTTCTCGCCGGCAGCGTAGAGCTTGGCGAGGTCGCCCTGGGTCAGGCGGCGGGTGATGGTTTGTGCGGACATTTACGACCTGAAAACGAAATAGACGGCGCCTAGGATACACAGGGCCGCCCACAAGTAGTCAAGCTTCAGCGGCTGATCCATGTAGAAGACGACGAAGGGCACGAAGACGGTCAGGGTAATGACTTCCTGCAGGATCTTGAGCTGACCGAGATTCATCTCGGTATTGCCGATACGGTTGGCCGGCACCTGGATCAGGTATTCGAACAGCGCGATACCCCAGGAGATCAGGGCGGCGATCCACCACGGCTTTTCGTTGAGATGCTTGAGGTGCGAATACCAGGCGAAAGTCATGAAGACATTCGACAGGGCGAGCAGGATCACCGTCTGCCACAACACCGGAATGGGCGTGCCGAGCAGGGTCACAGCCTGACGATACCCTGATTGGCGACGGCCGGCAGCCAGGCGGCGACGGTGCCGCGGCCTGGGATTTTCAGATTGGGTGCAATTTCAGCCAGCGGATACAGCACGAAGGCGCGCAGATGCAGGCGCGGATGCGGCAGGGTCAGGCGCGGCAAGTCGACGAACTGGTCGTTGTAGAGCAGCAGGTCGAGGTCGAGCGTGCGCGGGCCGTTGCGTTCGGCGCGAATGCGGCCGAAGCGTTTCTCGATGTCGAGCAGTGCTTCGAGTACAGCTTCCGGCGCCAGCGTCGTTTCTAGCTCGGCGACGGCATTGACGAATTCCGGCTGCTCGGTCATGCCGACCGGTGCTGTGCGGTACAGCGAGGAGCAATGCACGACGCGGCTCTCTGGCAGATTGGCCAGCGCGGCGAAGGCCGCCTTGACGGTGGCGGCCGGGTCACCGAGGTTGGCCCCGAGCGCGACGTAGGCGGTGTTCATTCGCTGGCCGGGGCGGCGGAGCTGGCGGAATTGGCCGGCTTCTTGCGGCGCCGGCGTTTTTTCTTGTCGCCGGCTTGTTCCGGCAGCAGCATTGCGGCCCGCTTCTCGCCATCGACATTCTGGAAGCGTGTCCACCAGTCGGCGATTTCCATGTCGATTTCGCCGGCCTGGGCGCGCAGCACCAGGAAGTCGTAGCCGGCGCGGAAGCGCGGCTGTTCGAGCAGGGCGTAGGGGCGCTTGCCGGCGCGCTGTTCGAAACGCGGCTGCAGGGCCCAGATGTCCTTGATGTCGCCGGCGATGCGGCGGGTGATGGCCAGTTTTTCGCCCTGCACGTCGAGGACGGTATCCATCGCCGTGTACAGCGCCGGAATCTTCGGCTCACCCTTGGCCTTGAGCTTTTCCCAATGGGCCAGCACTTCGTGCCAGAGCAGGGTGGCGAACAGGAAGCCGGGCGAGGTGCCCTTGCCACGGCGGACGCGGTCGTCGGTGTTGGCCAGCGACAGCATCACGAACTTCTCGCCCATCGGTTGTTCGAGGATGACGTCGAGCAGCGGCAGCAGGCCGTGGTGCAGGCCTTCGTCGCGCAACTGGGTCAGGCACTTGACCGAGTGGCCCGAAGTCAGCAGCTTGAGCATTTCGTCGAACAGGCGGGCTGGCGGCACGTTCTCGAGCAGTTCGGCCATTTCGCGGATCGGCTTGCGTGCTTCCGGGTCGATGACCAGGCCGAGCTTGGCGGCAAGGCGGACGGCACGCAGCATGCGCACCGGGTCCTCGCGATAGCGGGCGCGTGGCTCGCCGATCATGCGCAAGGTCTTCTGCTTGAGGTCGCCGACGCCGTGGTGGTAGTCGAGTACCGCCTCGGTGGCCGGGTCGTAGTACAGCGCGTTGGCGGTGAAGTCGCGGCGCGCGGCATCCTCGGCCTGCGAGCCGAAGACGTTGTCGTGCAGCACGCGGCCGTGCTCGTCCTTCTTGGTGTCTTCGGCGAGGGCGCCACGGAAGGTCGTTACTTCCAGGGTTTCCTGGCCCATCATGACGTGCACGATCTGGAAGCGGCGGCCGATGATGCGCGAGCGGCGGAAGTAGCGGCGCACCTCTTCCGGTGTGGCATCGGTGGCGACGTCGAAATCCTTGGGCTCGGCGCCGATCAACAGGTCG
This sequence comes from Dechloromonas agitata is5, assembly GCF_000519045.1. Classification (GTDB taxonomy): domain Bacteria; phylum Pseudomonadota; class Gammaproteobacteria; order Burkholderiales; family Rhodocyclaceae; genus Azonexus; species Azonexus agitatus. Next base: position 3,528,060 of record NZ_KI912532.1, on the reverse strand, counting down.
CGCACCGCGCCGCCGACGACATAGGCCTTGTGGCCGTGGCTCTGCAGCGTTTCGCAGACGCGCCGGCTACCGCTGCTGATGCGGTCGCGGGTGATGCCGTGGTTGGAGACAGGGATGACGGCCGGTTCGTGACGATTGGCCTGGGGTTTTTTGCCGCTGAAAACGCGGGAAATGAGTTTGCGGATCACGGATTACCGTTCAGTCAGTGCTGGCTAGGCTACGGAAAGTGCGGATTTTACCGGATGTCGGTCGCTATTGATGGATTCCAGATCAGCGGGCATCAATCCAGGCCGAAGAATTCGCGAATCTTGCGCCCGATGGCGGCACTGCCCGGGATGCGCTGGTCCAGCCCATTCTGGCCGGCGGAATAGCCTTGTTCCAGTTCGGCAAAGCGCTGTAGCCGGCGTTCCAGGATGCCGGACAGACTGTCGGCCAGTTCCGGTCGTTGCTCGATGATGGCCTGGAAACCTTCCTTGTCCAGTCGGTAGGTTTCGACATCGGTACTGGCGATGACCGTGGCCCGGCGCGGGGCGCCGGTCATCAGGCCGATTTCGCCAAAGACGCTGCCTGGGCCGCGTTTTTCGAGCAGGCGGCGGGGGCCTTCCGGCGGCTGCCACCAGGCTTCGGCTTCACCACTGACCATGATGTAGAGCCAGTGGGCGATGGCACCCTGGCGGGTGATGATGTCGCCACGGGCGAAAGGCGCCTTGGTCAGGCGCTGGGCGAGGTACTGCTTTTCGCTGTCGGCCAGGCGGGCGAACAGTTCGACGGCATTGATGGCGCGCAGGCGGCGCTGCATTTCGCGGACTTCCACCTCGGCGCGATGCTTGGCGCCCTCCTCGATCAGATGGATGGTGTGGTCGTCGGTGGCCAGGCGGATGCCGTTGCGCTGCAAGGTGGCCAGGATGTGCACGCGGACATCCGAGTCGGTGACATCATCGGGCAGCGGATTGATCAGCCAGTAGCGCAGGACATAGTGGGCGTAGCCCGGGCCAAAATCCATCAGTACGCAATTAGGCGCCGGCTGCTGGGCCAGATTGGCAATGCTCGCTTCGGCGATGTCGCGCTCGACCAGGTGGATGACCTGGCCCGGGGGAACCGCGAGATCGACATTGAAACCGATGCTGCGCCGCCAGCCGGGGTGAGGCTGGTGCTTGTCGCACAGCACGTAATAGCGGCCCTTCATCAGCTGGCTATTGGGCACGACCACCTTTTCGCCATTGCGGGTGAGCAGGGCAGTGAAGCGCCACTGGATGTCGGTGACCTGGCCGGACAGGTCGTCGATCTTGATCCAGTCGCCGATTTCCAGCGAGTTATCCATTTGCAGGGCCAGGCCGCCGAGCAGGTTGCCCAGGGTGTCCTGCATCGAGATGGCGAGCACGGCGGTCAGGATGGCCGAGGTGGCGAACAGGTGGCTGAGTTCGACCCCGGCCAGATTGAGGCGGAAGAAGCCCCAGCCGATGTAGCCGATGATGACCAGGATGTCGGCCAGGATGCCGGAAATGCGCAGGTTGATCCTGGGCAGGGCGACGTTGAAGAAGGCCAGCCCGGCAAAGCGGATGACCGCCAGCCCCTCGCCAAAGACCGCCAGTTGGCGCAGCCAGCCAGCCGCTGCCTTGCTGGTGACGCCGCCGGACAGCAAGCCGGCGAGCAGGTCGCCGAGCAGGCAGGCAAAGAAAAAGACGCTGGTGTTGATCAGTGAGCGGCGCATCGGCTTGAGCGGCCCGAAGATGACGATCAGCAGCAGGGTGACTGCGATGATCGCCAGCGGGGCTTCCGGGCTCAGGAAGGGGATGCGCAGCACGGCCGGTCAGCGCAGGCTGAGGATGGTCCAGCCCTGGCGGTCAGCATGGGCGCGCAGCTTGTCGTCAGGGTCGACGGCGACCGGTTTCGTGACCTTCTGCAAAAGCGGCAGGTCGTTGTGCGAGTCGCTGTAGAAATAGCTGTGGTCGAAACTGCCCCACCACAGGCCGAGCGATTCCAGCCAGTGCTCGACGCGGGTGATCTTGCCGCCCTGGAAGGACGGTGTGCCGGTCGGCTGGCCGGTGAAGGCGCCAGTCGCCACATCGACCGCCGGGATGGTGCCGATCAGGTGGCCGATGCCGAATTCGCGGGCGATCGGCCCGGTGACGAAGCTGTTGGTGGCGGTGACGATGGCGCACAGGTCGCCGGCGGCGAGGTGTTCGAGGACCAGGGTGCGCGCCTTGACGGTCATGATCGGGCGGATGTGGTGTTCGACATATTCCTGGTGCCAGGCGTCCAGTTCGGCGCGGCTGTGGCGGGCCAGCGGGGCGAGCTGGAAGGCGAGGAATTCGTAGATGTCCAGCGTGCCGGCCTTGTAATGCTCGTAGAACTCGATGTTCTTGGCTTCCTGTACTTCGCGGTCGACGACGCCCTTGGAAATGAGGAATTGCGCCCACTCGAAATCGGAGTCGCCGGCGAGAAGGGTGTTATCAAGATCAAAGAGGGCGAGGTTCATGCGGTGTGTTCCAGTGAGAGCAGTTCGCGCAGCAAGGGGAGCGTAACCGGGCGTTTTTGTTCGAGGGTGTATTGGTCGAGGGCGACGACCAGCATGGACAGGGTGCGCATGTCGCGCGAGGCGTGGCGCAGCAGGTAGCTGATCATCTCCGGCGACAGCTTGAGAGCGCGTTCCTTCGCCTGGGTGGCGATGGCGGCCGCCTTTTCGGCGTCGGATAGCGGCTGCAGACGGTAGATCAGCCCGGAGCCGAGGCGGGTGCGCAGGTCTTCGCGCAGCGGCAGGTGGGCGGGCGGTTGCGGGGCGGCGGTCAGCAACTGGCCGCCACTGGCTTTCAACTGATTGAACAGGGCGAACAGGGCGATCTGGCCATCGGCATCGAGTGCATCGATGTTGTCGACGGCCAGTTGTTGTTTGGCGGTGACATTCGCCAGCGCGGGATTATCGGCGGCATCGGCATAGGCAAAACCGCTGGCCAGCAGCAGGTGCGACCGGCCGCAGCCGGATTCGCCATGCAGGCAGAAGGCAGTGTCAGTCAGTTGGCCAGCCAGCCAGCCGGTTAACGCGGCCAGCGTTTCCTCGTTGCCGCCAGGAACAAAATTGTCCAGCGTTGGTGGGCTGTCGGGCAGCAGGTCGAGGATGAGCTGGCGCATGGTTGGCCTATTGCCAGCAGACCAGGCCGTAGTTCTTCTTGCCGCGGCGCAGGATGGTGAAACGGCCGAACAGGCGTTCCTCGCCGGCGATCTGGTGGTCGAGGGCATCGGCCTTGGCGCCGTTGATCGCCACGCTGCCGCCCTGGATGAAGGTGCGGGCTTCGGACTTGGACTTGGCCAGGCCGGCGGCGACCAGGGCATCGATCAGGCTGCCGTTGGCGGCGTCGAGTTGCACGCCGGGCATGCCGTCCTGGGCCAGTTGTTCGAGGTCGGTTTCGGTCAGGTCGGCCAGTTGGCCGGAGAACAGGCTTTCGGTAATGCGGCGGGCAGCCATCAGGGCGACTTCGCCGTGCACCAGGCGGGTGGCTTCCTCGGCCAGGATGCGCTGGGCTTCCGGCTTGCCGCCGCTGGCCTTGTCGGCGGCTTCGATCTCGGCGATGCGAGCGACCGGCAGGAAGGTGAAGAATTTGAGGAACTTGTAGACGTCGGCGTCCGCCGTGTTCAACCAGAACTGGTAGAAAGCATAGGGCGAGGTTTTCTTCGGATCGAGCCAGACGGCGCCCGATTCGGTCTTGCCGAACTTGGTGCCGTCGGCCTTGGTGATCAGCGGCACGGTCATGCCGTACACCTGGTGGTGGTGCAGGCGACGGGTGAGGTCGGTGCCGGCGACGATGTTGCCCCACTGGTCGGAGCCGCCGACCTGCAGGATGCAGCGATGGCGCTTGTAGAGCTCGGCGAAGTCGTAGCCCTGCAGCAGGCTGTAGGAGAACTCGGTGTAGGAAATGCCCTGGTCTTCGCGGACCAGGCGCTGCTGCACCGATTCCTTCTTGATCATGGCGTTGACCGAGAAGTGCTTGCCGATGTCGCGCATGAATTCGAGGCAGTTCATGCTGCCGAACCAGTCGTAGTTGTTGGCCATCAGTGCGGCGTTGTCACCCTCGAAGTTGAGGAAGGGTTCGACCTGGCCGCGAATCTTGCCGACCCACGAGGCGATGATGTCCGGCGTGTTGAGCTTGCGTTCGGTGGCCTTGAAGCTCGGGTCGCCGATCATGCCGGTGGCGCCGCCGACCAGGGCGATGGGCTTGTGGCCGGCTTCCTGGAAGCGCTTGAGGATGAGCACCGGCACCAGGTGGCCGAGGTGCAGGCTGTCTGCCGTCGGGTCGAAGCCGCAATAGAGGGTGACCGTCTCCTTGGTCAGCAGTTGGTCGAGCGTTTCCGCATCGGTCAGCTGGGCGATCAGGCCGCGATCGTGCAGATCCTGAAGCAGGGGGGACTGGTACATTGCGTTCTCTCCACGGGCAAGGCGCATCCGTCATGGGCGCCAAAAATTCGAACCCGCGATTTTAGCAGAGGCAGGGGCTGAACGCCGTTCTGGCAAAGGCGTTTAGGGATGGCTCGCCGTTTCGGGTAAAATCCACTTTTTTCAGTTGCTTGGCGTTGCCCACCATGACCCAGAATACCTCCCTCTCCTACCGTGATGCCGGCGTCGATATCGATGCGGGCGATGCCCTCGTCGATCGCATAAAGCCGCTCGCCAAGAAGACCCTGCGCGACGGCGTGCTGGGCGGCATCGGCGGCTTCGGCGCGTTGTTCGAAGTGCCCAAGCGCTACAAGGAGCCGGTTCTGGTCTCCGGGACCGACGGCGTCGGCACCAAGCTCAAGCTGGCCTTCGAACTGAACCGCCATGATACGGTCGGCCAGGATCTGGTCGCCATGAGCGTCAACGACATCCTGGTGCTCGGCGCCGAGTCGCTCTTCTTCCTCGACTACTTCGCCTGCGGCAAGCTCGATGTCGATACCGCCGCGGCGGTCGTCGGCGGCATCGCCAAGGGTTGCGAACTGGCCGGCTGCGCGCTGATCGGCGGCGAAACCGCCGAAATGCCGGGCATGTACCCGGCCGGTGAATACGACCTGGCCGGCTTTGCCGTTGGCGTCGTCGAAAAGTCCAAGGCCATCGACGGCAAGAGCATCCAGCCGGGCGACGTGGTCCTCGGCCTGGCTTCGTCTGGTGCTCACTCCAACGGCTACTCGCTGGTCCGCAAGATCATCGAGCGTTCCAAGCCGGACATGAACGCCCCGTTCGACGGCGATCGTTCGCTGGCCGACGTGGTCATGGCGCCGACCCGCATCTACGTCAAGCAGGTGCTGGCGACCATGGAAAAGGTCACGATCAAGGGCATGGCCCACATTACCGGTGGCGGCCTGCTCGAGAACGTGCCGCGCGTGCTGCCGGAAAACACCGTGGCCGAAATTCAAAAATCTGCCTGGCCGCGTCCGAAGCTGTTCGACTGGATGCAGCAGGAAGGCAATGTCGCCGAGAAGGAAATGCACCGCACCTTCAACTGCGGGATCGGTCTGGTCGTCATCGTGGCGGCAGCCGATGCGGACGCCGCCATGGCCGAACTGAAGGCGCAGGGCGAAGCGGTGTACAACATCGGTGTCATTCGGGCCCGCCAGGGTGACGAAGCGCAGACCGTGGTGGTCTGACATTGCACGGTGGGCCGCTGCGTTCTGCTGCGGCCTGCTGCTGTGCCAAGCCCCGTCGACCGTCTGGGCGGCGGGCAAGCAGACAACGGCCAAGCCGGCCTCGGCCCGGCAGACCAAAAAGGCGGTGCGCAAACCGGCACCGGTTGCCTTGCCGGTCAGCGACTTCGGGCCGGCCGATATTCTCGATGACGATGCACCGGGCCGGCACGGCCAAGCCAGCTTCTACGGCAAGGGCTTCCAGGGGCGCAAGACGTCGACCGGCGAGCGCTTCGACGTCAGGCAATTCACTGCCGCCAGCAATCATTTTCCGCTCGGCACCCGGGTCGCCGTTCGCCGCATCGATAACGACCGTTGTGCCATCGTCAAGATCAACGATCGCATGCATGACCGCCATCGGCGGCGGGTGATCGATGTGTCGCTGGCCACGGCCGAGTATCTCGGCATGTTGCGGGCCGGTGTGGTGTTCGTTCGCGTCGCGCCATTGAAGGCCGATGGCGCATGCCAGGCTGCGTTCGAGCCGGAAGCGCCTTGTGTTTCCTGCGGCGAAACGCCAAGCCGCCTGCCCGGGATCATCTCCGGAAACAACGACTGATCAACTCCTCCCGCAAGCTTTCCCAAAAGTGTAGGCTATGCCTTTGGGTTGTGCCGGGCCGGCAGGTGGTTTGTGCAGGGGGCGGATACGTCAAAACATGAACGATTCTCAGGAATAACTATGGAAAACAATCTGCGCGTTTTTGCCGTTGATGATGAGCCGATCATCCTCGATATTCTGCATGCCACGCTGGCGGCGGACTGCGAACTGCAGACTTTCGCCTCCGCCGAGGCCTGCCTGAGTGCCGTGGCCGACAACAAACCGGATCTTCTCCTGGTTGACGTCTCGATGCCAGGGATGGACGGCTACGCGCTCTGCCGCCATCTCAAGGATGATTGGGATACGCAGGACATTCCGGTCGTCTTCATTTCCGCCAATGACAACAACGAAACCCGCTTGCTGTGTTACGAGGCGGGCGGGGATGATTTCATCCAGAAACCTTTCGAGCCGGCCGAACTGCTCAGCAAGCTGAGCGTGGCTGCACGCATCCTGGCCGAGAAGAAGGCGCTGCGCGAGCAGGCTGGCTACGCCCAGAAAACGGCGATGGCGGCGATGGTCAGCATGGGGGAACTGGGTGTCGTCCTGCAGTTCCTGAGCAAATCCTTCGCTTGCAATACGATTGACGAACTGGCTGCGGCCTTGCTCGATGCGATGCAGCAATACGACCTGCAGGCCGCGGTGCAGATGCGCATGGGCAGCGAGGTGCTGACGCTCAGCCACAACGGGCGCAACGTGCCGCTTGAGGTGTCGGTCCTCAACCATGTCCGGGAAAGCGGCCGCATCTTCCAATTCAAGTCGCGCTGCGTCTTCAACTACGGCCAGGTCACCCTGCTGGTGAACAACATGCCGCTCGACGATGTCGAGCGCTGCGGTCGTATTCGTGACAACGGCGCCCTGCTGGCCGAAGGGGCGGATGCCCGGTTGCGCGCCATCGAGACGGAAATCCTGGCGGCCCGGCGGCGGGCCGGCATCGAGAGCGCGCTACCGCGCCTGTATGCGACGCTGGACGGGGTGCAGGCCAATTACCGGCGCAACTGTTTCGAGCTGACGCAGGTGATGATCGATTACCAGGAGCAGCTGACCAAGGCTTTCATCACCCTGGGCCTGATGGAGCGCCAGGAAGAGCAGTTGAGCGGCATGGCCAATGACTTCGTGACGCGCCTGGTGGGCACGCAGGACGCTTCGCTCGAACTCGTCGGCCAACTGGAAGCGCTGGCCGAGGATCTCAAGGTGCTGCTCAAATCCTGAGGAAGGCGCCGGTTCGGGCGGCCACCTTGTCGACCAGGGAGGCGTCGAGGCAGTCGTAGGTGTGATCGGCCGGAAAGCCGTTGCCCAGCCAGGTGATCTGCCGCTTGGCCAGTTGCCGGGTGGCGAAGACGCCCCGGTCGCGCATTTCGGTGCGCGGAATCAGGCCGTCCTGCGCCTCCCAGACCTGGCGGTAACCCACGCAGCGCATTGACGGCAGGCCGAGGTGGAGGTCGTATTGGCCGCGCAGCCTGCGTACCTCGTCGTCCAGACCGGCCAGCAGCATTTCGTCAAAGCGGCGGGCGATGCGCGTGTGCAGCACGCTGCGGTCGGAGGGCAAGAGGCCGATGGACAGGAAATCGTAGGGCGGCTTGGTGCTTTCGCTTTCGGCCAGAAGTTCGGACATCTTGCGGCCGCTCAACAGGCAGATCTCCAGGGCGCGTTGCAGGCGCTGGCTGTCGGTCGGGTGCAGGCGGGCCGCCGTGGCCGGGTCGAGACTGGCCAGCCGGGCGTGGATCGCCGGCCAGCCATGGGCGGCAGCCTCGGCGTCGATTTCGGCGCGCAGGGCCGGATCGGCTTGCGGCAACTCGGCCAGGCCCTGCAGCAGGGCGCGGAAATACAGGATGGTTCCCCCGACCAGCAGCGGCACCTTGCCGGCTGCGGTGATCTCGGCCATTGCGCTCAGCGCGTCGGCGCAGAAGCGGGCAGCGGAGTAGCTCTGCTCCGGGGTGATGAGGTCGATCAGCCGGTGCGGGTAGCGGGCCAGGGTTTGCCGGTCGGGCTTGGCGGTGCCGACGTCCATGTCGGTGAACACCTGCGCCGAGTCGACGCTGATCAATTCGACCGGGAAGCGGTCGGCCAGGGCCATGGCCACCGCCGTCTTGCCCGAGGCGGTGGGGCCCATGAGCAGGATGGCGGGAGGGTGGCGGGGTTGCGTCATGGCGGCGAATGTTACACGCAGTTGGCGGCTAACGGCCGGCGAACAGCCAGTTGGCCGTGGCTGCGGCAATGATCAACCAGAAGACGACAACGAAGACGGCAGCGCTGCGGCTGACCGGCCTTTCGGTTGCCTGCGCCGCCTTGTCGCGGGCGGCGGCCATCACGTCCGGGGGCGTCAGGCGAACGACCAGCGCGATACCCAGCGGCAGGAGCAGCAGGTCGTCGAGGTAGCCGATCACCGGGATGAAGTCCGGAATCAGGTCGATCGGGCTCAGGGCATAGGCCGCCACCAGCAGGGCGAGCAGCCGCACCAGCCAGGGCGTGCGCGGGTCGCGGGCGGCGAAATAGACCGTCAGCGTGTGTTGCTTGAGTTGCTTGGCCCAGCGCTGGATGGAGGAGGCTGCCATGGTGATGCGGCAGTCCTCACTGGCCACGCAGGAAGAGCTTGTCGAGCTGGTCCAGCGTCAGCGCCGTCCAGGTCGGGCGGCCGTGGTTGCATTGGCCGGCGCGCTCGGTTTCTTCCATCTGGCGGAGCAGGGCGTTCATTTCCGGTACGGTGAGCTGGCGGCGGGCGCGCACTGCGCCGTGGCAGGCCATGGTGGCGAGCAGTTCGTTTCGCCGGGCGGTGGCCAGTTGCGTGATGCCGTGCTCGCGCAACTCGCCAATCAAGGAGCGGGCCAGCGCCGCCGGGTCGCCGGATTGGAGCAGGGCCGGCACGCTGCGCACGCCGACCTGGTTGGGGCCGAGCGGCGCGATGTCGAAACCGAGCCCGCGCAGGGCTTCGGCATGTTCCTCGATGGCGGCGATGTCGAGCGGGTCGGCCGAGAAAACGGCCGGAATGAGCAGGTTCTGCGTGGCGATCTGGCGGTTGTCGAAAGCCGTCTTCAGCTTCTCGTACAGGATGCGCTCATGCGCGGCGTGCATGTCGACCAGCACCAGGCCGCTGGCGTTCTGGGCCAGGACGTAGATGCCATGCAACTGGGCCAGGGCATAGCCAAGCGGCGGCGCTTCGTTCTGTGCGGATTCGACTGGCTGGAACTGTGGCATTGCCTCCGGGCGCGGGGCGGGTGTCTGGCCGACACCTTGTGCGGCACGGGCGAAGGTGAGGTAGGCGGCAGCGGCCGGTTCGGCAACGCCGAGGCTGGCCTGGCGCGGTTGCTCCGGCTGATGGTAGGCGGTGGCTGGTGCCGGGGGGGGGCAGGTCGCCGCGGGCACAGTGCCTTCGGTCGGTGCCAGCGATGGGGCTGCTGCAGCCTGCACCGGTGCCGCCAACGTCCGCTGCACGGCATGGAAAACGAACTGATGCACTGCCCGCGAATCGCGGAAGCGCACCTCGGTCTTGGCCGGATGGACATTGACGTCGACCAGCGCCGGGTCGATGTTGAGAAACAGGCAGACAGCCGGCTGGCGGCTGCCGTGCAGTACGTCGCGATAGGCTTCGCGCAGGGCATGGCCGATCACCTTGTCGCGCACGAAACGGCCGTTGACGAAGACGTACTGGCCGTCCTTGGCATCAGTGGCGCGCGTCGGATCGATGGCGAAACCGGCAAGCGTCAGCGGGCCGGATGCGGCCTCGATCAGGCGGGCAGCGCCGACGAATTCCTCGCCGAGGATGTCGGCAATGCGCCGGCCGGCATCGGCCGGGGCGAGCTGGAACAGGCTGCGCCCGTTGTGGGTCAGGCTGATTGCCACGTCCGGCCGGGTCAGCGCCAGGCGGCGCACGGCGTCGGCGCAGTGGGCGAATTCGGTGCTTTCCGACTTGAGGAATTTGCGGCGGGCTGGCGTGTTGAAATAGAGATCGCGCATCTCGACCACCGTGCCGGCCATCAGTGCGGCCGGTTCCGGTTCGGCGCCGGGCTCGCCGCGCAGCTTCCAGGCATGGCTGGCACCGCGTTCGCGGCTGGTCAGCGTCAGGCGAGCGACGGAAGCCACCGAGGCCAGTGCCTCGCCGCGGAAACCGAGCGTGCCGACGCGCTCCAGATCGTCGAGCGTGGTGATCTTGGACGTGGCATGGCGGGTCAGCGCGAGCGCCAGTTCGTCCTTGGCAATGCCGCAACCGTCGTCGGTGATGCGGATCAGCTTGACGCCACCTTCCTCCAGATGCACCTGGATTGCCCGGCTGCCGGCGTCGAGGCTGTTTTCGAGCAGCTCCTTGAGGACGGAGGCGGGGCGTTCGACCACCTCGCCGGCGGCGATCTGGCTGATCAGGAGGTCGGGGAGGCGGGCGATGGTCGGCATGGCGGCGGATTATCCCAGATTGCCGGCCACCCTGCCGAATCGACCTCAGCGGGTGGTGCCGGCGGCGAGTTCCTGGATGACCTCGACAACGCGCAGCGCGCCGCCATGCATTTTCTGGATCGCTTCGCCGGCGTCGCTGGCCAGCGCGACGCCTTCATTGACCGCCCGCAATCCGCTGTCCATGCTGGCCGTGACCGAGGCGGTCTCGGCCTGGATGTCCGCAATCATCCGGCTGATCTCGCCCGTCGATTTGCCGGTGCGCTCGGCCAGTTTGCCGACTTCGTCGGCAACGACCGCAAAACCCCGGCCGCTTTCACCGGCCCGGGCGGCCTCGATGGCGGCATTCAGGGCGAGCAGGTTGGTCTGGTCGGCGATTTCCTTGATCGTATTGACAATGGAGGTGATCCCCGAAGTCTGCTTGCCCAGCGTGTCCACCAGCCCGGCCGATTGTTCGACGATGGCGGCGATGGACTGCATCTTGTCCACGGTCTGCAGGATGATCGCCTTGCTGTCGTGGGCGATGTCGCGTGTTGTCTGGGCGACTTCGTAGGCGGTGGCAGTCCCCTGCTGCTCGGCCTGCAGGCGCTGGACCTGTTGCGTGACGTCGGTAGCGAACTTGACCACCTTGAGAACACGGCCCTCCGGGTCGAACACCGGGTTGTAGCTGGCCTCCAGCCAGATTTCCCTGCCTTGCCGGTCGCGCCGGGAAAACTGGCCGGTGATGAATTCGCCGCGCCCGAGGCGTTCCCAGAAACTGGCGTATTCCGCGCTGTTCACGATTTCCGGCGCACAGAACAGGCGGTGATGGCGGCCGACGATCTCGTTGGCGGCGTAGCCGACCGTGCGCAGGAAATTGTCGTTGGCGCGCAGCACGGTGCCGTCGACATTGAATTCGATGACGGCCGTCGACCGTTCGATGGCCTCGATCATCGCCTTCTGGCCAGCCGCTTCGTTGACCTGAGTCGTGGCGTCGCTGGCAAATTTGACCACCTTGGCGACCTGGCCGCGGCTATCGAGGATGGGGTTGTAGGTTGCCTGCAGCCAGATGTCGCGGCCGCTCTGCTGCCGGCGCTTGATCAGGCCCTGGTAGAAGTCGCCGCGCCGCAGCTGGTTCCAGAAGGCAGCATAGTCGGGGCTGGCGGCAAATGTAGGGTCGCAGAGCAGACGGTGTTCGCGGCCAACCAGTTCGTCGGCAGCATAGCCTACCGTCCGGCAGAAGTTATCGTTGACCGCGAGAATCCGGCCATCCGGGCTCAGCTCGATGACGGCCAGCGAACGGTCAAGCGCGGCCAGTACCGATTGGCTGGCGGCGAGCCGGTTTTCGAGCTGGACGATCCGTTCCTGATATTTCTTGCAGAACATGGCGAGAATCCCTTGTGGTTTAAACGAATTTGATGATTGTATAGTTTTTGTGTGCCGCCCGCCGGGCTCTCTCGCGGCGCGGGCCGCTTTCCCGGAGGCAGGCCGCCGACTGGGGTAAAATGCCCGGGTTTTCAGCCCCTTAGGCGCACATGGAACTGCTTGCCCAATTCATCGACATCGTCCTCCACCTCGACAAGCATCTGGCGATCCTCGTCCAGCAGTACGGCTTGTGGATCTACGGCATCCTCTTCTTCATCATTTTTGCCGAGACGGGTTTTGTGATCTTTCCCTTCCTGCCTGGCGATTCGCTGCTCTTCGTGGCCGGTGCGCTGGCCGCACTGGGCGAGGGCGGCATGAATATCTGGACATTGATCGGCGTCCTGCTTGCCGCCGCCGTGCTCGGCAACATGGTCAACTACCAGATCGGTCGCCTGCTCGGGCCGAAGGTCTTCCATTGGGAAAACTCCCGCTTCTTCAACAAGGCGGCGCTGCAAAAGACGCATGCCTTCTATGAAAAGCACGGCGGCAAGACGCTGGTCATCTCGCGCTTCCTGCCGTTGTTCCGCACCTTTGCCCCCTTCGTTGCCGGCATCGGCGCCATGTCCTACGCCAAGTTCCTGCTTTTCAATCTGGTCGGCGCTGCCGCCTGGGTCGTTTCGCTGTGCCTGGCCGGTTTCTGGCTGGGCAACATGCCGTGGGTCAAGCAGAACCTGTCAGTGCTCATCGTCGGCATCATCGTCGTTTCGCTGATCCCGGTCGCCGTGGGTTACGTCAAGCACAGGGCGGCCGCCTGATGCGTGGCCTGGCCGTCCTCCTCGCCCTGGTCCTGGCGGCGGCCTGCTCCACCAAGCTGGGCAAGGATGGACGAACCGACACCACGGTCGACGTGAAATACCTGGCTAAGACCGAGGTCGACCGCATCGCCGATACCAATCGGGCCGAGGTGGTCGATGGCTTGCTGCTCATTGCCGACAAGCTCTACAGGCGCAACCCGAAGGAATGGAAGAAGGCCGGCCTGGCCAGCCGCGAAGCCGCCGTCGAGCGGCTGCGCAATCGCCAGTATCAGCGCTGGCCGGAGATGAATGGCCTGCGCGAGGGGCCGGCAGCGGCGCTGGCGTTCAACGAGGCCTACGCCGGCGACCGCGTGGCGGCGCTGGTTTTTGGCTTGCTGACCATGGTCGATGCGGCGTTCGAGCACAAACAGGAGTTCTACGTGCTCGACAGCCTGAACGAGGTCAAACTGTTCAATTCGGCGCGCAACATGGATGTCGCGATCTGGAAGCTCGGCCACGACCGCAATGCCGCTGGCGAGTTGTTCCTGCTTTCCAACGAGCTCGACCCTGGCAACCGCAACCTCTCCTTCGAGCGCGAGTTCGGCCGCGTCATGGGCCTGCTCGACTTCATGGCCAAGATCGTCGCCGATCGCAATGGCCGTGGCCTTTCCCGGCTGACCCATACGGTCGCCAGCACCCTCTTCTTACCGGTGAGTTTTTTGAAATGAAGAATATCGTCATCCTGATTTCCGGCCGTGGCAGCAACATGGAGGCACTGATCGCCGCCCGCGATGCCGGCAATCTGCCCGTCAACATCGCCGCCGTGATCAGTAACCGGCCCGATGCGGCAGGGCTGGAGACAGCCGCCAAGGCCGGCATCGTCACGCATTACATCGACCACAAGGCCTTTGCCGGGCGCGAGGCCTTCGATGCCGCCCTGGCCGAGTGCATCGACGGCTTTGCGCCGGATCTGGTCGTGCTGGCCGGTTTCATGCGCATCCTCAGCGAAGGTTTCGTCCGCCATTACGCAGGGCGCCTGATGAACATCCACCCCTCGCTGCTGCCTTCCTTCCCCGGCCTGCACACGCACCAGCGGGCGCTCGACGAGGGGGTGCGCATCCACGGCTGCACCGTGCATTTCGTCACGCCGAGCCTCGATCATGGGCCGGTCATCATCCAGGCCGCCGTGCCGGTGCTCGACAGCGACGACGAAGCCAGCCTGGCTGCCCGTGTCCTGCGCCAGGAGCACCGGGTCTATCCGCAGGCCGTCCGCTGGTTCGCCGAGGGCAAGCTGACGCTGGACAACGGCCGGGTCAGGCTGGCTGCCGATCTGGTGTCCGACAGCGCCTTCATCTCCCCGGTCCTGCGCTGAGCGCCGATGCCCATCGCCATCGTCCTGGCGCTGGCGGCTTCGCTGGGCATCCATGCGGCGGCATTGTTCGGGCCGGATGTCGAACTGTTCGGCGGCGGTACGGAGGAGCCGGTTATGCTGCGTGCCGATTTGCAGCCGCCGCCCACCACACCGCCGGTTGAGTCCCCCCGGCAAGTCGTACGCGATGCGGCCAAAGCAAAGCCTGCCGCCAAGGCCGGGAGCAGGGCGCCCGTGGCGCACCGCCCGCTCCACTCGGCCGTCGCAACGGATCAGCCGTCGTCGGTTGTGCCGGCCGCCGCCGAAGCAGACCAATCGGCTGCTGCGGAAGGCCCGGTCGCTACGGCCCCGCCTGCTCCTCCGCCGGAGCCGGCCAAGCCCCACTTGCCGGCCCGCGGCGTCATCCGCTTTGCCATCTTGATGGGCACCCAGGGCTTCCAGATCGGACGTGCCGAGCATCGCTGGGAATTCAGCGAGGATGGCCGCTACCACCTCTACGGCATGACCGAAACGAGTGGCCTGGTCGCCCTCTTCAAGTCCGTCCGTTTCGAGAACGAGAGCACGGGGCGCCTGATCGCCGGTGGCCTGCAGCCCGAGCAGTATCGGACGCGCAAGAATGGCCGGGATGCCAACGAAAATGCCGATTTCGACTGGCCGGCCACCCAGGTCACGCTGTCGCGCGACGGTCAGGTACGACCGATAGCGCCGGGCACGCAGGATGTCCTGTCGCTCAACTACCATCTCGCCTATCTGCCCAAGCCAGAAGAGGGCGCCTCGATCGGCGTCGTCACCGGCAAGAAGTACGAGCGCTACGCCCTCGATTCGCTCGGCGAGGAGGCGCTGGAGACGCCGGCCGGCCATTTCCGCACCCTGCACTTGCGGGCGATGACCGACAGCGTGACCGAAATCTGGCTTGCCCTCGATCATCATCGCCTGCCGGTTAAAATACGGTTCACCGACAAGAAAGGCGACATTTACGAGCAGATCGCCACCGAATTAGGAACTCCATGAAAGCCCGTTTCACCCCCGCCCTGTTTGCCCATGCCGAGGCCGTTCTTGGCCAGTTGCTGCGCTTCGATCACCCGGCTGACGCCGTTGTTTCCCGCTATTTCCGCGAGCATCGCCAGTTGGGCCATGCCGACCGGGCGTTCGTCGCCGAAACGGTGTTCGCCGTGCTGCGGCGCGGGCGCAGCATCGAAGCCCGTTGTGCCGGGCAGTTGTCCGACCGTCGCCGCCTGCTCGCCACGCTGGCCGTTGTCCGGGGCTGGAGCCAGCGCGAACTGGCACCGGTGCTCAAAGCGAATGAGGAAGGCTGGCTGGCCGAGGTCAAGGCCATGTCGGATGCCGACTGGCCGGCTGCCGTGCGCTGCGACCTGCCGGATTGGTTGTATGAACGGTTGGCAGTGCAATTCGGCGCCGACGAGGTGCCGGCGCTGGCCCGGGCGATGAACCAGTCGGCTCCTCTCGACCTGCGCGTCAATACCCTGAAAACCGACCGCGATACCTTGCTCGCCAAGCTCGCCGCCGACGATATCGCGGCACAACCGGGCGCCTTGTCGCCGCTCGCCGTTCGCCTGCGCGACAAGCCGGCGCTGGCCAAGCACCCGCTTTTCCTCGACGGCGCTTTCGAAGTGCAGGACGAGGGCAGCCAGTTGCTCGGCTTCCTGCTCGAACCGAAGCGCGGCGAGATGGTCGTCGACTTCTGCGCCGGGGCCGGCGGCAAGACCCTGCTGCTCGGCGCCCTGATGCGCAATACCGGCCGCCTCTATGCCTTCGACGTGTCCGACAAGCGCCTGGCCAACCTGAAGCCGCGCCTGGCCCGCTCCGGCCTGTCCAACGTCCATCCGGCCCGCATCGAGCACGAGCGCGACCAGAAGATCAAGCGCCTGGCCGGCAAGGCCGACCGCGTGCTGGTCGACGCGCCGTGCTCCGGCCTCGGCACGCTGCGCCGCAATCCGGACCTCAAATGGCGGCAGGATGAAAAATCGATCGCCGAGTTGACCGTCAAGCAGGCATCCATCCTTGATGCGGCGTCGACGCTGGTGCGCCCCGGCGGTCGCCTGGTCTACGCCACCTGCAGCCTGCTGGCCGAAGAGAACGACGCCATCGTTGCCGCCTTCCTCGAAAAACACCCTGATTTCAGTCTGTTGCCGGCCAACGGCATCCTCGGCAAGCAGAGTATCGCCTGCGATGGTGATGTGCTGCGCCTGCTGCCACACAAGCACAACACCGACGGCTTCTTTGCCGCTGCAATGGAGCGCAAGGCATGAGCGAGAAAAGCCAGGCCCTGCGCCTGATCAACAATCTGCTGGCCGACATTCGCGAGCCGGATTTCATCTGGCAGGTGGCCGCCTTGATCGTCTGCATCGGCACGGCGCTGCTCATCGCCCGCTGGTGGCGCAGCCGCCATGCCGAAGGTTCGGGGCGCCTGAACGATGCCAGTGCCCGCCTGGCCTTTCCGCTGACCGGCATGGTGCTGACGGGGATCGCGATTACCGTGCTCGACAACTTCCAGCACACCCATCTGCTCAAGCTGGCCATGCCGCTGCTTGGCTCGATGGCGCTGGTCCGCGGCGTCATCTTCGTGCTGCGCCAGGCTTTCCCGAAAGCAACCTGGCTGACCGCCTGGGAGCGCATCATCGCCACCCTGGTCTGGGGCTGGCTGGCGCTCTACATCACCGATCTGGCGCCTTATGTTATCGACGCCATGGAAAGGGTGCAGTTCCACATCGGCAAGCAGCACATCGACTTGTGGACGGTGTTGCGCGGCATCGTCACCGTCTTCCTGACCGTCGTCTTCGCGCTGTGGATCGCCGGCGTCGTCGAGGCCAGGCTGATGCGCATCCAGACCCTCGACGCCAATCTGCGCATCGTTGGCGTGCGTGTCGCCAAGGCCGTGTTGACCGTCGTCGCCATCCTGGCCAGCCTGGCGCTGGTCGGTATCGACATGACCGCGCTGTCGGTGTTCACCGGCGCCCTTGGCGTCGGCCTCGGCTTCGGTCTGCAGAAGATCGCCAGCAACTACGTTTCCGGCTTCATCATCCTGCTCGACCGCTCGATCCGTATCGGCAACATCGTCCAGGTCGGCAGCGACGTCGGCGAGGTAACGCAGATCACGACGCGCTACACCGTGCTCCGACATCCCGGCGGCACCGAGTTCATCGTGCCCAACGAAACCCTGATTGGCACCACGGTGCAGAACCAGACCTATTCCAATTCGCAGATCCGCCTGGCGACCAGCGTTGGTGTCGCCTACGACAGCGACCTCGAACTGGCCGGCCGATTGATGGTCGAGGCTGCCAAGGCCCATCCGCGGGTGCTTGCTGAACCCGCTCCCAAGTTTTTCCTGACCCAGTTCGCCGACAGTGCGATCAATCTCGAGCTCGGTTTCTGGATCAACGACCCGGAAGAGGGCAAGGGCAACATCGTCTCCGACATCAATTTCGCCATCTGGCGCGCCTTCAAGGAAAACGGCATTTCGATTCCCTTCCCGCAGCGCGAAGTGCGCGTGCTGAGCGGCATATAGCCTTGTCATTTTCGGCGTTGGCCTCGTTTTTACCCTAGTTTTTCAGGGATCAAATCTTGTTAAGATCGGGGCCGGCCACTGACCAAAATTCAAGTGATTCCAGGGGGGCTGGAGTCTGCGCAGTGCCGGCCCGACGGATGGATGCCGTGAATATCAAGACTGGTCCTGTTTCCCGATTTTGCTTGCGCTTGTCCCTCGTTGCTCTGGGCACGCTGACGGCTTTCGCGACCCGGGCCGAAGAGAACATCTTCTTCTCCAGCCTGCCGCTCGTCGCCTCAGTCAGTCGGTTACCGCAGCAACTATCCGAAACGCCAGCCTCGGTCACCATCATCGATCAGGAAATGATCCGCGCTTCCGGCATGCGGACAGTCGAGGATCTGCTGCGCCTGGTGCCTGGTTTCCAGGTCACTTCGCACAATCAGGATCCGGCCAACGTGGTTTATCACGGCCTGAATACCGGCCTCTCCGGCGATGAGTACGGTTCCCGAGTACAGGTGCTGGTCGATGGGCGCTCGCAGTACTCGCCGCTGTTCAAATCCGGGGTGAACTGGAATCTCCTGCCGGTCGCTCTGGAAAACATCGAGCGCATTGAAGTCATTCGTGGCTCGAATACCGTTTCATACGGTTCCAACGCTTTCATGGGCGTAGTCAACATCATCACGATGGACCCCGCCTTGACCAAGGGTTGGCAGGTTTCCGCCAACCACGGCAATAACGGTATCCGCGATGAAATGGTGCGCTGGGGTGAGAGCATCGGCGACGCCAACGTCCGGCTGACCTACCGCTCCCTTCAGGATGACGGTTTCCAGAGGGCCTCCTACGACGATTGGAAAACAGCGACCTATTCCCCAGACAATCGCCAATCCCAGTTGTTTGATCTGCGTGTCGACCTGCCCCTCTCCGAGCGGGACGACTTGCAACTGACCGGAACATTCGCGCGGGATTTGTCGCAATTCGGTCGGCCGGTACCCACGACGTCGGACCCACTCCGTAATCTGGAGCAGTCATCGACGGCACTGGGCGTACAGTGGCGTCGCGTGTTGTAGACCACCGATGAACTCCGCTTGCGCTATAACTACACGGAAGACTGGGCGTATGGCCGTTACTGGCGGCAGCAGAACATCACCACGGTTTCCGGCGCTTCGGCGCCCGTGCGATTCTCCTACGACCCGGGGGGGCGTTCGATGCTGCACGAGGCCGAACTGGAACATCGTTTGTCTCTTTCCGCGTCGACCCGAGCCGTCTGGGGTTTGGGGGCCAAGTTCACCGAAGTGACTTCTTATGGGCAATTCTCGACGTCGGGATGGCGCGAGCGCTTTGCCTATCGTGGTTTTGGCAACCTGGAATATCGCCCTTTCCAGTCGTTGTTGCTCAATGCCGGTGCGAGCCTGGAGCATGACAGCGTGGTTGGCTGGATGTTCGACCCGCGCCTGAGCGTGAGCTATCACGTCCTGCCCGGTCATACCGTGCGTTTCGGCATGTCGCGCGCCCACCGGAACCCCAGCTTGTATGAAACTTCGGGGCGTTTCGAGCGGCGCGACAGCGTTACCGGCTTGCTGGATATCGCCTATCTGGCGCAAGGTGTGGAACCGGAACGCATCGACATGGTTGAAGTCGGCTATTTGGCCGAACTCAAGCATTACCGGGCCAGTCTCGATGTGCGGCTGTTCAGCGAGAGGGTTCCCAATTACATCCAGATACTGCCGCTACCTCTGCCAGCCTCGACGCCGGATCAACAGGACAGCATGACAACGCGGCAAAATGCCAGCTTGAACTACGCAACCTATATCTATGGTCGTGCCGATGGGGCGGCAAATCTGGAGAAGGTTCGGATCAAGGGGTATGAATACCAGTTGCAGTGGCGACCATTCGAAACGACCCGGCTGATCTACGGGAATGCACTGATTACGATCGAGGCCGATTTCACCGATAGCTCGCGGGTTGCGGACGATTTCAGCAACGTGCCGAAGATTGCTAACCAGACTCGCGACTCCGCCCCGGCCCATTCCCAATCCGCAATGCTGATTCAGAAATTGCCTTTTGACGTGACCGCGTCGGTCATGTATTTCCGCGCCTCGCCGATGCGTTGGCGGCGAAATGGCGAACCGATTCAGGCCAGCGAACGTTTCGACTGGCGGCTTGGCAAAAGTTTCCACATCGGAGGCGCCCGGGGCGAATTGGCCTACACCGTGCAAATGGCCAATGAATCGCAAGAGGGACGCCAGTGGTTGCGTATCGCCGACAAGGTGCACTGGTTGACCTTGCGCCTGAGTTATTGAGTTTTCCCTCATGCGCCAAAAAAAACCCCGCCACGCGGGCGGGGTAACAGGGAGGTCTCGAATCGGGGGAAATTCGAGAGGAGGGTAAGCGGTTCAGCCCTTGTTGCGGTGTTTCAACAAGGCGCGGGCGATGGCGATGATGCCGCCGGCGGCGACTGCGGCAATGGCTGCCTTGAGCGGTTCGGCCTGGCCTTCGGCGAGCCAGTCGTAACCGGTGATTCCGACAAAGACGCCGATCGATTCGCTGATCGGCAGGTTGTCCGCAAAGGCCATCAGCGATCCTGACGGACGGGAATGGTGGCCAGGGCGGGTTGGGCGGGGGCCAGTCCGAACAGGTACTGGCGGGCGGCTTCGATAAATTGCTTGATGTTCATTTTGATCATTTCCTCGTCGTCCTCTTGATGGGCTTTGTTATCTGACATGCCTTGCATTCTACGGAGGCAACCCCGGGTCGTCTGTTGCGGCCGCGTTGCGCAGCAGTAACGGGTTTTGATCTTGTGTGACGCTGTGTAACCGGCGAAGAAGCCCTATTGGTGGGCCTTCCAGCTTAGCGTGAGGCGGGCACCGCCGAGCGGCGAGGCGTCGGCTGTCGCCGTGCCGCCGTGCAGTTCGAGGACGCGCCGGGCAATCGCCAGACCGAGCCCGTAGCCGCCGGTCGAGCGGTCACGCGAGCGGTCGAGGCGGGTGAAGGCCGAGAAGATGTGCTCGCGTTCCTCGGGCGGAATGCCGATACCGTCATCGTCGACATGGATATGGATGTCGTTGCCGACCAGCTCGGCGTTGACCGAGATGCGCTGGCTGGCGTACTTGAAGGCGTTGCGCAGCAGGTTGCGCAGGGCGTAGGGCATGGCCTTGCGGTCGAGGTCGACGCAGATATTCTCGGGCAGCCGGCTGGTGTCGACCGTGACTTCCAGTCGGCGGCCAAGCAGGCGGACGGAATCGACTTCGTCGGCCAGCCATTCGGCGAATTTGACGCTGGAGAAATGTGCCTCCGGTGCTTCGCGCTCGAAGCGGGCATAGGTCAGGCTGGTGTCGATCAACTGGTCGAGTTCGTCGAGGTCGGCTTCCATCATCGCCCATAGCCGTTCGCGTTCCGCATGCTCGTCGGTTTCGCTCAGCATTTCGAGGGCGAAACGCATGCGGGCGATCGGGGTTCGCAGCTCGTGCGAAATGCCGCAGGAGAGTTCGCGATGGGTGGCCAGCAATTGCCGGATGCGTTCGGCCATGCTGTTCATCGTGTCCGACAGCGGGGCGAACAGCTGGGTTCGGGCGCTCGGCGTGTGGGTGTCGAAATGGCCGTCGCCCAGGTCGCGGGCTGTTTGACGCAGGGCTTCCAGGTCGCGCCAGATCGGGCGGATCCAGAACCACAGCGCGATGGCGAAGATGACGCCGATCAGGCTCCAGGTGAGCAGCCGCAGGCGCAGTTCGAGCGGCATGCGGTCGGTCAGTTCCGGGTTGCGGTTGGAGGCCAGCGGGCCGACGACGAGAACCTGGCTGGAGGTGCCGAGGCGGTGGTACATGATGTCGCCGTCGTGGTCGATGGCGATGTCACCGGCGTCCAGCTTGGTGACCTGGGATGGGGTCAGGGTGCGGTCGAGCGTGATGCGTTCGACGATACCCAGCTTGTAGGAGAACTTCTCGTCGATGTCCTTGATCCGCTTCTGCCATTCCCGGCGGGGATGGCGGAACAATTCGTCTTCGATCAGGGTGATCGTGCCGCGCATGAAGCGGCGTGCGTAGTCGTCCGTGATACCGCGCTGGGCAGTCGAGATGACAAAGTCGGCAGTGAAGGCAATGGCCACGAAGGAGCCCATGGCCAGCAGATAGAAGTTGAAGAACAGCCGTGACAGGCTGTAGCGGCTGCCCCGCCAGCGCGGTAGCGAAACCCGGAACAGTGAGCGCGCCAGGCCCTGGTTCTGTTCCTTCTGCGGGCTGCGGTCGGCCGGTGTTTCAGTTCCAGTCATGCTTGCTGAACAAATAACCCTTGCCGCGCACGGTCTTGATCCGGGTCGGGTTCTCCGGGTCATCGTTCAGCTTCTTGCGCAAGCGGGAAATCCGGGCGTCGATCGAGCGGTCAAGGCCGTCGAAGCCGATGCCGCGCAATTCCTGCAGCAGGTCGTCGCGCGACAGTACGTTGCCGGCGTGCGAGGCGAGCAGCCAGAGCAAGTCGAATTCGGCGGTCGTCAGGTCGATGCTCTGGCTGGCAAGGGAGGCCGTACGTGTTGCCTGGCTGATCCGGAACTGGCCGAAGACCATGGTGTCGGCTTCGCCGGCCGGGGTCTCGCCGGGGCTGGGCAGGCGGCGCAGCAGGGCCTTGATGCGGGCGAGCAGGACGCGCGGCTGCACCGGTTTGGCGATGTAGTCGTCGGCACCCATCTCGAGGCCGAGAATCTGGTCGAAGTCCTCGTCGCGGGCGGTCAGCATCAGGATCACGCCGCGATACTGGGGACGTATGGCGCGGCAGACCTCGAAACCATCCTTGCCGGGCAACATCACGTCAAGGATCACCAGATCGGGCTGTTCGGCCAGGATACGGGTCTCGGCAACGTCGCCGCGCGGTTCGACGGAAACCTGCAGGTCGTTCTTGGAGAGGTACTCGGCCGTCAGTTCGGCCAGCCGTTCGTCGTCTTCGACAAGGAGGATGCGTGTGTTCATCCGGCAATCTTAACGGTCGGCCGAACGACGGTCCAGCCTGGCGATGCCGTAAAATGCAGGCTGCTCACTATTCAGGATGTTGCCGATGATTTGGTCGAATGTTCCCGTCCGGGCCTGGTTTGTCACACTGGGTGCAGGTTGCTTCGGGCTGGTCGTCTTTGGTGTGGAATTGCAGAACATGTTGCGCCTGGCGCCTTGTCCGTTGTGCATTTTCCAGCGCTTGCTCTATATCCTGATCGGCTGCATCGGACTGCTCGGCTTTGCCTTGCCGGCCGGCCGCCTGCTGTGGTGTGCCCTGTCCGTCGTGCTGGGTGGGGTGGGTTTCGGCGTTGCGGCCTACCAGACCTGGATGCAGGCCTACCCTCATCTGGCGCCCGAGTGCAGCTTTACCGACCCGAATATATTCGAGCGCATCGTCGACTGGCTGGGCATGCAGATGCCTTCCCTGTTCCTCGCCACCGGCTTCTGCACCAGCCGGGAATGGGAGTTTCTCGGCCTGTCGATGGCCAACTGGTCGCTGGTGATCTACGCCGGTATTGTCGTTTACGCCGTTCTGCTCTTCCGGCGCAGGGAAATGGCCTGAGAAGAGGCCAGAAAAAACAAAACCCGCCGAAAGGCGGGTTTGTCGAATGCCGGAGTGAGCTGAATTACTTCAGCTTGACTTCCTTGTAAGCGACGTGCTTACGGGCCTTCGGATCGTACTTCATGAACTCCAGCTTCTCAGGCGTCGTGCGCTTGTTCTTGGAAGTGGTGTAGAAGTGTCCGGTGCCAGCCGTGGATTCCAGCTTGATCTTTTCGCGACCGCCTTTAGCCATTTTTCGTATCCTTCCTTATTAGACTTCGCCGCGGGCACGCAGATCGGCTAGAACGGCTTCGATGCCCTTCTTGTCGATGATGCGCAGACCGGCGTTGGAAACGCGCAGACGCACGAAGCGGTTTTCAGTTTCAACCCAGAAACGACGATACTGCAGGTTCGGCAGGAAGCGGCGCTTCGTTTTGTTATTGGCGTGGGAAACGTTGTTCCCAACCATCGGGGCTTTACCCGTGACTTGGCAGACTCGCGCCATGATGGTGCTCCAGAATTCGCTAGAAGAAAGCCCGTGATTATAACCAAAAGTCCTGAATGGGATCAAGGGGTTTCTGCATTTTCACAGCAGGCCGCGCTCGGCGAAGGAGAGCGGCGTGGCGGTGCCGGCGACGATGAAATGGTCCAGCACCTTGACGTCGACCAGGGCCAGCGCTTCCTTCAATGAGTGGGTCAGCATTTCGTCGGCGCGCGACGGTTCGGCCAGGCCGCTCGGGTGGTTGTGCGCCAGGATGACGGCGGCCGCATTATGAGAGAGTGCCGACTTGACCACTTCGCGCGGGTAGACGGAAGTCTGGGTCAGGCTGCCGGTGAACAGTTCCTCGGCCTTCAATAAATGATTCTGCGCATCCAGCCAGAGCGCCATGAATACTTCCTGCGGCCGATGGGCCAGTTTCAGGCGCAGCCAGTCGCGTACCTTGCCGGGCGAGGTGAAGTTGTCGCGGGTGGCCATTTCCTGGCTCAGGGCACGGCGGGCCAGTTCGAAGCTGGCCTTCAGTTGGGCCGCCTTGGCCAGGCCGATGCCGGACACGCTGGCCATCTCGTCGAGCGAGGCTTCAACCAGTTGGCCGAGACGACCGTCGAAGCGGTGCAGCAGGTCGCGGGCGAGATCGACGGCACTCTTGCCCCTGACACCCACTCTCAAATAGATGGCCAGCAATTCGGCGTCGGAGAGGGCGGCCGGGCCGTGGGCCAGCAGCCGTTCGCGGGGTCGTTCGCCTTCCGGCCAGTCAGTGATCGCCATTTTCGTACCAAGCGTAGATAGAATGTGCGGAGTCCAATTTTACATTTAAGACAATGGAATTAAAGGGAAAGCGTATCGTCCTCGGTGTAACCGGCGGCATCGCGGCTTACAAGGCGGCCGAGCTGGTTCGCCTGCTTGGCAAGCAGGGCGCCGACGTACAGGTGGCGATGACCGAAGGGGCGACGCATTTCGTTACGGCGACGACCTTCCAGGCGCTGTCCGGCAAGCCGGTCTATCTCGACCAGTGGGATGCGCGGATGCCGAACGCCATGGCGCATATCGACCTCAGCCGGCAGGCCGATCTGATCATCGTTGCCCCGGCCTCGGCCGATTTCCTGGCCCGCATCGCGCACGGCATGGCCGATGATCTGCTGGCGACCATGGTGCTGGCCCGCGATTGCCCCCTGCTGGTGGCGCCGGCGATGAATCGCCAGATGTGGGAAAACCCGGCGACCCGGCGTAACGTCGCGCAATTGGCCGTCGACGGGGTGGGCATCCTCGGCCCGGCGAGCGGCGAGCAGGCCTGCGGCGAAGTGGGCGCTGGCCGCATGCTGGAGCCGGAGGAGATCGTCGAGGCGGTGATCGCCTTTTTCGCCCCCAAAGTGCTGGCTGGCCGCAAGCTGCTGATGACGGCCGGCCCGACCTTCGAGGCCATCGATCCGGTGCGCGGCATTACCAACCTGTCGTCCGGTCGCATGGGCTACGCCGTGGCGCGGGCAGCGCAGCAGGCCGGTGCCGAGGTGACGCTGGTCTCCGGGCCGGTCGGTTTGGCTGCGCCGCAGGGAGTCGAGCGGGTCAAGGTACAGAGCGCCCTGGACATGCACGCTGCCGTGATGGCGCGGGCCGCCGAGGCCGACATCTTCATCGGTGTGGCGGCGGTGGCGGATTACCGCGTC
Organism: Dechloromonas agitata is5; assembly: GCF_000519045.1. Taxonomy (GTDB): domain Bacteria; phylum Pseudomonadota; class Gammaproteobacteria; order Burkholderiales; family Rhodocyclaceae; genus Azonexus; species Azonexus agitatus. The sequence continues at coordinate 3,502,741 of NZ_KI912532.1, read as the reverse complement.
GCCAACGCCGCCGAGCACAAGCTGAAGAAGGATAGCGGCGGCATCCCGCCCATCGAACTGGTCGAGAACCCCGATATCCTGGCTGAGGTCGCGGCCTTGAAGGATGGCCCGTTCTGCGTTGGCTTCGCCGCCGAGAGCCAGAATCTCGAAGCCTACGCCCAGACCAAGCGGCGCAAGAAGAATATTCCGCTGATCGCCGGCAACCTGATCCAGGACGGTTTTGGCGGCGACGACAACCGCCTGGTGCTGTTCGACGATGCGGGAACGCATCCCTTGGCACCGGCGCCCAAATCCGTGCTCGCCCGGCAACTGGTCGAGCACATTGCTCAATTGCTGACAGGAAAAGACTGATGCACCAGATCGACGTCAAGATTCTCGACAACCGCCTGCGCGAAAGCCCGCCGCACTATGCCACGCCCGGTTCAGCCGGCCTCGACTTGCGGGCCTGTGTCACCGCGCCACTCCATGTCGAGCCGGGCCAGACCACCCTGGTGCCGACCGGCATGGCCATCCACCTGGCCGATCCCGGCCTGGCGGCGATGATCCTGCCGCGTTCCGGCCTGGGTCACAAGCATGGCATCGTGCTCGGCAACCTGGTCGGCCTGATCGACAGCGATTACCAGGGCGAGTTGATGGTGTCGGTGTGGAATCGCAGCCAGACAGCATTCACGATCAATCCGCTCGATCGTATCGCGCAGTTGGTCATCGTGCCGGTGCTGCAGGTGGGCTTCAACATTGTCGACGATTTTGACGCCAGCCATCGGGGTGACGGCGGTTTCGGCAGTACGGGCAAGGCATGATGCGCCGCCTTCTTGCCGGATTCGCCTTGGCCGCCAGTTGGTTTGCCACCCCAGCAGTGGCTGACGAGGCCCTGTTGCAGCGCGGCGAGGAAATGGTGATGGGCAAATGCTTTCTTTGCCATGGGGCGACCGGCGACAGCTCCAGCCCCTTGTACCCCAAACTGGCCGGCCAGAACGAGGCTTACCTGCTCAAGCAGTTGCGCAACTTCAAGACTGGCGAGCGGGAAAGCAGCGATATGCGCAAGATCGTCGCCGACATGGACGAGAATGACATGCGCGCCGTGGCGCACTATTTCAGCCGGCAGCAACCATCGCAGGGCAAATCGGCCTATGGCGACATGCGGGCAGTCGGCGAGCGGCTCTATACGCAGGGCAACCCGGAGACCGGCTTGCAGCCCTGTCGCGACTGCCATGGCGACAAGGGGGCCGGTTCGGATACCCTGCCGCGTATCGCCGGGCAGCACACGCTGTATATCGAGACCCAGTTGAACCTTTTCGAAGAGCGCAAGCGCACCAACGACAACGCCCAGATGCAGGATATCGCCAAGCGGCTGTCGATCGACGAGGCGCGCGCCGTCGCCGAGTACCTGCGCGGCTTGTGATCAGGGCTGGGTATCTGGCGTTTTGAGCGGATCGCTCAGCGTCGGCTGACTACGCTCAGGATGGTCGATCAGCCGGTCGGTCAGTCCGGCGCCGAGCCACATGCCGATCAGTGACAGCCAGGCGGTCAGTGCGAAGATGGCGGCACCCGAAACGCCGGCACCGACCGCGCAGCCTCCGGCCAGCATGCCGCCGAAACCCATGCAGATGGCGCCGGCAATGTAGCGGCGCATGCTGTGGCCGTCCCGGAATCCCTCCAGCTTCAGTTCCCGGCCCCACAGGGCGGCGATGAAGGAGCCCAGCACGACCCCGGGAACCAGGCCGATATCGAAATCCCAGGGGCGGTCCGGGGCGGAGAGCACCAGCATCAGCACGTCGGCGGAAGGGCCGGTAAAACTCAAGCTTTGCACCGGCACGATAGTGTCGAAGGCTTCGCGACCGACGCGGTAGGTGGCCAGCCAGGCGAAGGCAATCATCAGGCCGGTGCCGATGCCGCCCAGCCATTCGCGATGCGGTAGACGGCTGCGCCGCGTGAAATGAAGGGCGGCGGCCAGCCAAAGCAGGCCGAACAGCAGGCCACCGAAATGGCCGACATGGGCGGTGGCCAGCAGGTCGCGGCCGGCTCCTCCCGCGATGGTCCATAGCCCGGACAGCCATTGCCGCAGCGGGGCCAGCGAACCACTCAGCGAGGCCTGGGCGGTGACGGCGAAGATCAACCCGGTGAGCAGGGCACGCAGATTGCCGTTGGCGGCCAGTACGAGCATGCGCGAGGAGCAGCCACGAGCCAGGATCATGCCGATGCCGAAAAGCACACCGCCGAGCAGGGCGCCCGACAGGCTGCCGGTGGCCGCCAGTTGCCGGGCCTGCGAGACATCGAGCCAACCGAGGGCAATGAAGGTCTGGGTCGCGATGATGGCGGCGGAAAAGGCGCAAAGCCAGATGGCTTGGCGAGCGCTGCCCTGACGGTTCCAGAATTCGACGACGGCCGAGCGCAGGCAGAAGCGGGAACGTTGGGCGAAGAAGCCGAACAGGGTGCCGATCAGCAGCCCGGCAAGGGTGATCGTGGCGTTTTCACCGAGGAGGTCGAGCAGTTGGCCGAGGTCCATGTTCGGTCACGGGCGATAGCTGTCAGAACAGCTCGATTTCCCCGTCGCTGGCCGCCTTGGCGTTGCTGGCCGCATTGCTGGACTGGATGGCGTCGCTCTTGACGTGCGAGCTGACCAGCAGGTCGACGAGCTTCTGGCTGCGTTTCTTGAAGCGTTGCAGGCCGTCGGCTTCATCGTCATGGTGCAGGGCCAGGAAGGCATTCATATATTCGCCGACGTTGTTGGCGCGCTGGGTGATGCGATCCATCATCTGCGTCACGATGTCCTCGAACTGCATCGCCATCACGCCTTCCTGAGTCAGGCTGTGCATCTGCTCGGTGACGGCGGTGATGTGGCGGGAATGCTCGCGGGCCTTGCCGGTCAGTTCGATCAGCTCACTACCGAGTTCATGCAGCGTGGCACGCGATTTCTCGGCGATGCTCATGTCGATGCTGGTCGCTTCCGTAATGCGCGCCCCGACGTTTTCCAGCGAGTTCAGGATGTCGCTCAGGCCGTTGCGGATGTCTATGTTGAATTCGCCGGTACGGGCCGCCAGGTTGCGTACCTCGTCGGCAACGACGGCGAACCCGCGGCCGGCTTCGCCCGCCCGGGCGGCTTCGATGGCGGCGTTGAGGGCGAGCAGGTCGGTCTGCTTGGTGATGCCGGCGATATCGTTGAGGGATCCGGTGATGCGTGTCACCTGGCCCTGCATCTGCTCGAAGCTGCTGGCGATACCCTGGCTGGTCGATTGCAGTTGCGTCATCTTGGCGACGAACTCGCCGATCAGCGCGTTGGTCTCGTCGAAGAAGCGTTGCAGGCTGATTTGCTCCTGATCAGCGCTGCCGCCGGATTCGGTCATTTGCAACATCTGGTCGATCAGCGAGGCGAGTACCTGACGTTGGTTGGATGATTGCGATTCGAGGCCAGTCAGACTGCCGGAGATGCGATTGACCGAGGCACGGATGACCTCCTGGGCTTCATGCATTTCCTGCTCCAGCGAGGCAAACTGGAGCTGTGCGTGGGCCATCGCATCGTCGGAAAGCACGTGGTACTCGGACATCACGGCATTCAGGTTGTTGACGTAGTCTGCCTGACGAGCTTTCCAGCGGCGGCGTTCGCGTACCGAAAGCAGCGTTGCGGCGAGCAGCAGGGCGGTCGTGCCGAGGAAGGCGTGGGTCGTCACCGGCCCAACGGCCATTGACCACAGCCACAAGCCTAGGCTGGCGGCGGCGGTCAACCGGATCAGCAGATCATCGATGCGTTTCATGCCGGGGGTCCGTTTAGGGTAAACCCCGGCATTGTACCGGCTTTGGTATTTCTGTCGAATATGACAGGGGTGTATCAGCCCATCGTTTTGAGATGCTGGATGATCTCGCCGGTCATCGGCTGCGCATCGCCATACAGCATGCGGCAGTTGTCAGTGTAGAACAGCGCGTTCTCGACGCCGGAGTAGCCGGTGCCCTTGCCGCGCTTGATCACGATGACGTTCTGCGCCTGGTCGGCGTTGAGGATGGGCATGCCGTAGATCGGGCTGGCCTTGTCGGTACGTGCCGATGGATTGACCACGTCGTTGGCACCGATGATCAGCGCCACGTCGGCCTGGCCGAACTCACCATTGATTTCCTCCAGATCGAAAATCTTGTCGTACGGCACGCCGGCCTCGGCCAGCAACACGTTCATGTGGCCCGGCATGCGGCCAGCCACCGGGTGGATGGCGAACTTTACCTCGACGCCGGCTTCCTCCAGGATCTCAGTCATTTCCCACACCTTGTGCTGGGCATGGGCCACCGCCATGCCGTAGCCCGGCACGATAATGACCTTGCTGGCGTAGCGCATCATCGCCGCCGCATCGATGGCGCCGACTTCCTTCATCGAGCCGCTGATCGCCTCGCCCCCACCGCTGGCCACCAGCGGGGTGAACAGGATGTTGGAGAGCGGCCGGTTCATCGCCTTGGCCATCAACTGGGTGAGCAGCGTACCGGCCGCGCCAACGACGATGCCGGCAATGATCAGCGCCGGGTTGCCGAGCACGTAGCCCTCGAAGCCGACGGCCAGGCCGGTGAAGGCGTTGAACAGCGAGATGACCACCGGCATGTCGGCACCGCCGATGGGCAGCGTGACGATCAGGCCGAGAATCAGCGAGACGGCAAAAAAGAATAGGATCAGTTCCGGTTGGGCCGGGGCCATGACCACCATCGCCGCACCGAGGCCGACCGCATTGAGTGCCAACAGGACGTTGACCGCATTCTGCGCCGGCAGCCGGATGGCTTTTTTCAGCACCCCCTGCAACTTGGCCCAGGCAACGCAGGAGCCGGTGAAGGACACCGCGCCGATCAACGCCCCCAGGACCGCCAGTATCGTGGTCACGGTACTGTGCGCATCGCCCCGGGCGAACTCGATGGCGGCAATCGCCGCCGCCGCGCCGCCGCCCATGCCGTTGTAGATGGCGACCATCTGCGGCATGTCGGTCATCTTGACCTTCTGGCCGGAGATCCAGGCGGCCGCGCCGCCGACGGCGAGGGCCACGGCCATCAGGGCCAGGTTCTTCAGGCCGGGAATCAGGAAGGTGGCGGCGATGGCGATCAGCATGCCGTAGCCGGCGATGACGATGCCTTTGCGGGCGCTGGCCGGCGAACTCATGCCTTTCAGGCCGAAGATGAACAGCGCGGCCCCGGCAAACCAGGCGCCTTGAACGTAAATGGGGAGCGTCATGTTCAGGCCTCCTTCTTCTTGAACATGCCGAGCATGCGCTCGGTCACCACGTAGCCGCCGGCCGCGTTGGCGGCGCCCAGCGCCACGGCGAAGAAGCCGATGGCCTGTTCGATGACGGTGTCGGCGTTACCCAGTGCGATCATGGAACCGACCACGACGACGCCGTGGATGAAGTTGGAACCCGACATCAGCGGGGTGTGCAGGATGACCGGCACCTTGGCGATGATCTCGTAGCCGGTGAAGGCGGCGAGCATGAAGATGTACAACGCGAGCAGGCCGTCCATCAGGCTTCTCCCAGAACGTGTTTGACCGTGGCGTGGACCGTCGCGCCGTCCTTGCACAGCACGGTGCCGGCGAGCACTTCGTCGGTCCAGTCGAAATTCAGCTGGCCGTCCTTGATCCACGGCGACAGGAAGTTGTAGACGTTCTTGGCGTACAACTCCGAGGCGTGGGTCGGCATGCGCGACGGCAGGTTGAGCGGGCCGTGGATGTTCACATCGTTGGCGATGACGTGCTCGCCCGGCTGCGTCAGTTCGCAGTTGCCGCCGGATTCGGCAGCCATGTCGACGATGATGGCGCCGTACTTCATGCGGCCGACCATGTCGCGGGTGATGATCACCGGCGCCTTCTTGCCCGGGATCGCCGCGGTGGTGATCACCACGTCGGCGGCAGCGACGGCCTTGGCCAGCTTCTCGGCCTGGGCGGCCTTTTCCTCGGCGGTCAGTTCGCGGGCGTAGCCGCCGGTGCCATCGGCCGAAACACCGGTATCGACGAACTTGGCGCCGAGCGATTCGATTTGTTCACGAGCAGCGGCGCGGACGTCGTAGGCCTCGACCATGGCGCCGAGACGCTTGCAGGTGGCGATGGCTTGCAGGCCGGCGACGCCGGCACCAATGACCAGCACGCGGGCCGGGCGGATGGTGCCGGCGGCGGTGGTGAGCATCGGGAAGAACTTGGTGCACCGGGCGGCAGCGATCAGGCCGCACTGGTAGCCGGCGCAGGCGCCCTGGCTGGACAGGGCGTCCATGCTCTGGGCGCGCGAGATGCGCGGCAGCAGTTCGAGGGCGAAGGCGGTGATCCGGCGGGCATTGAGGGCAGCCAGGCGTTCGCGGCTTTCGTAGGGCTTGAGCAGGCCGATCAGCACCGATCCTTCGGGAAGGGCGGCAATTTCGGCCAGCGTCGGCGGGGTGACGCGCAGGACCAGGTCGGCGCCGGCATAGGCAGTCGTCAAGCCGGGGACGAATTCGACCCCGGTGTAATCCGGGTCGAGGAAGTGACTGCTGGTACCGGCACTCTGCTCCATGCGGAGCCGGGTACCGAGCGCGGCAAATTTCTTGGCTGTCTCGGGTGAGAGGGCGGTTCGGTTTTCACCGTCCGCACTCTCCCGGGCAACCGCCAGGGTAAGCGACATGGGGTTCTCCTTGAGGTTTTGAAAAGCGGATCCTTGGCGCATTGATGACGCAGTTGCTGCGGGCATGGGTCATCGTTGAATTCATGTTGTTGCGTCAAGGACACGTGGGTTGGCGTGACGGGCGGAGCAGGCTCCCCTGTTGTCAGGGTCTCGGTCATTCCTCATTGATCAGGCAGGGGAATGTTCGCGAAGCGCAGTTCCTGCGGGTAGGGGAAGAAATCCTCGACGTGGCCGCTGCGGATCTTTGCCTGGGCCTCCTGCCAGAATGTCGGGGACAGCAGATCCTTGTGGTGCTTGAGGAAGAGCTTGCGCACCATGGGCGAGCCCAGCAGGAAGGTGGCGAACTCCTCGGGAAAGACGTCGCCGCGATGGACCGGGTACCAGACCTCGCCCGACATCTCCGTTTCGAAATCCGGCGCCGGCGGAATCTTGCGGAAGTGGATGTCGGTCATGTATTCGATTTCGTCGTAATCGTAGAAGACGACGCGGCCGAAGCGGGTGATGCCGAAGTTCTTCCACAGCATGTCGCCCGGGAAGATGTTGGCCTGTGCCAGCTCCCGGATGGCGCTGCCGTACTCCTTGATGGCGTGCTCCAGCCCCTCGACGTTGTTGCTCTTGTCCATGCGATCGAGGTGGATGTTGAGCGGCTCCATGCGCCGTTCGATATACAGGTGCTTGATGATCAGCTGGTCGCCGTCGATCTCGAATTTGGAGGGAGCGAGCCGGCGCAGTTCGTCGAGTACCTCGTCGTCGAAGCGCTTGAGGGGGAACATCACGTTGGAGAATTCCAGCGTGTCGGCCATGCGTCCGACGCGGTCGACCTGCTTGACCATCATGAACTTGCGCTTGACCGTCGCCTGATCCATCTCCTTCGAACTGCCGAAGACGTCCTTGATGATCTTGAAGACGTACGGATAGGAGGGCAGCGTGAAGACCAGCATGACCAGGCCGCGAATGCCGGGGGCCATGATGAACTGGTCTTCCGAGTGGTGCAGGTGGTAGATGAAATCGCGGAAGAACATCGTTTTGCCCTGCTTGCCGAGGCCGAGCATGATGTAGATCTCGGAGCGCGGCTTGGCCGGCATGATCGAGCGCAGGAACTGCACGTAGCCGGACGGTACTTCCATGTCCACCATGAAATAGGCGCGCGACAGCGAGAAGAGCAGGCCGATGCGCCAGGCGTCGAGCAGGATGGTGTCGACATACAGCTGACCGGCATCGTCGTGCAGCACGGGGATGGCGAAAGGGTATTCGCTCGCCCCGTTGATCGCTTTGCCGATGATGTAGGCCGCCTTGTTCCGGTAGAACGCCGAGGCCAGCACCTGGATCTGGAAATTGACCTCGCGGCGCGGCATGCCGTTCAGGAAACGGTGCACCGCGTGGTAGATGTGCTCGATGTCGCGTTCCAGATCGGCAAAGGGACGCTGCCAGGTGAAATCGGCAATGATTTCATGGATTGCGCCGCGCAGGCCTTCCTCCTTGGCGTAGTAGCTGCGGTAAGTCTGGGTATCGTCACCTTCGAGGTTTTCAGTCGAAATGGTCGGGCGGACGAAGATGAAATCGTTGTGGAAATAATTGCGGTGCAGGATCTTGGTCGTTACCGAATTGAAGAAGGTCTCGGCCAGTTCCGGTTGCTTGTGGTTGAGCAGCAGCCCGATGTAGAGCAGCTTGATCTGCTGCCAGGTGGCATCGTCGATCGATGCGGCATCGAACTCGTGGCGCAGGCGCTCGACACATTCGTCGACCCGGTCATCGTAGAAGCGGATGCGCTCCTTGACAGCCTTGTGCACACCCAGCCAGTCGGCCGCTTCGAAGCGGGTTTTGGCCTCACGGCTGGTCTGCCGGAACAGCGTGTAGTGCTTGTTGAACCCCTGGATCATGGCCAGGGCGATCTGGTGGGCATTGGTGCCGTAGAGGCCGACGGATATTTTCATGATGGATGGGGGGAGAGCGCTGCGCCGGATATTAGCACCCGGTCGACGGTCGGATGTGTATGAATTTGCAGCGAAATCGCAATGTGAAAAGGCATTTCGTTGACTGAGATGCGGCAGCGGCCGATACTTCCAATGTTTTGCTGCTGCAAACCGGTTCACAAAGGGTCGAAAGTAGCCCTCGGCCCCAAAAACTCAATCCAACGCAAGGGGATATTCATGGCTGGTGGAAAGTCAAAAATCATTTACACGCTGACCGACGAAGCGCCGCTGTTGGCGACGTGTTCGTTCTTGCCGATCATCCGCACCTTTACCGACCCGGCTGGCGTCGAGATCGAGAAGGCCGACATTTCCGTGTCCGCCCGCGTGATTGCCGAATTCTCGGACATGCTGCCGGAAGCGCAGCGCATGCCGAACACCCTGGCTGAGCTGGGCAAGAAGTGTCTGCTGCCGGAAACCAACATCATCAAGCTGCCGAACATTTCGGCCTCCGTCGCCCAGCTGAAGGCCTGCGTCAAGGAACTGCAGGAAAAGGGCTACGCCATCCCCGATTACCCGGAAAACCCCACCACCGACGAAGAAAAGGCCCTCAAGGCCCGTTTCGGCAAGTGCCTCGGTTCCGCCGTCAACCCGGTGCTGCGCGAAGGCAACTCCGACCGCCGTGCGCCGGGCGCCGTCAAGAACTACGCGCGCAAGCACCCGCACTCGATGGGCGAGTGGAAGCAGTGGTCGCAGACCCACGTTTCCCACATGCATCACGGCGACTTCTATCATGGTGAAAAATCCCTGACCCTGGACAAGGCCCGCCGCGTCCGCATGGAGCTGGTTGCCAAGGGCGGCAAGACCATCGTGCTGAAGCCGGAAGTGAAGCTGCAGGACGGCGAGATCATCGACTCCATGTTCATGAGCAAGAAGGCGCTGTGCGACTTCTACGAGAAGGAACTGGAAGACTGCCGCGAGGCCGGCATCCTGTTCTCGCTGCACGTCAAGGCGACGATGATGAAGGTCTCGCACCCGATCGTCTTCGGCCATTGCGTCAAGATCTACTACAAGGAAGCCTTCGAGAAGCACGCCAAGACCTTCGCCGAGCTGGGCATCAACGTCAATAACGGCATGGTCGACCTCTACGAGAAGATCAAGACCCTGCCGGAATCGAAGCGCGACGAGATCATCCGCGACCTGCACGCCTGCCAGGAGCACCGTCCGCGTCTGGCCATGGTCGACTCGGCCAAGGGCATCACCAACTTCCACTCACCGAACGACATCATCGTCGATGCGTCCATGCCGGCCATGATCCGCGCTGGCGGCAAGATGTGGGGCGCCGACGGCAAGCAGTACGACGCCAAGGCCGTCATGCCGGAATCGACCTTCGCCCGCATCTATCAGGAGATGATCAACTTCTGCAAGTGGCATGGCAATTTTGATCCGAAGACCATGGGCACCGTGCCGAACGTCGGCCTGATGGCCCAGCAGGCCGAGGAATACGGTTCGCACGACAAGACCTTCGAAATCGCCGAGGACGGCATCGCCAACATCGTCGATATCGACACCGGCGAAGTGCTGCTGACGCAGAATGTCGAAGCCGGCGACATCTGGCGCATGTGCCAGGTGAAGGATGCGCCGATCCGCGACTGGGTCAAGCTGGCCGTCACCCGTGCCCGCAACTCCGGCATGCCGGCCGTCTTCTGGCTGGATCCGTACCGTCCGCACGAGAACGAACTGATCAAGAAGGTCCAGAAGTACCTGAAGGATCACGACACCACTGGCCTCGAAATCCACATCATGAGCCAGGTGCGCGCCATGCGCTTCACGCTGGAGCGCGTTGCTCGCGGCCTCGACACCATCTCGGTGACCGGTAACATCCTGCGCGACTACCTGACCGACCTGTTCCCGATCATGGAACTGGGCACCTCGGCCAAGATGCTGTCCATTGTCCCGCTGATGAACGGCGGCGGCATGTACGAAACCGGTGCCGGCGGTTCGGCTCCGAAGCACGTCCAGCAGCTGACGCAGGAAAACCACCTGCGCTGGGATTCGCTCGGTGAGTTCCTGGCCCTGGCCGTGTCGCTGGAAGAGCTGGGCATCAAGGAAAACAACGCCCGCGCCAAGCTGCTCGCCAAGACCCTGGATGCCGCGACCGGCAAGCTGCTCGACAACAACAAGTCGCCGTCGCCGAAGACCGGCGAACTCGATAACCGTGGTTCGCAGTTCTACCTGGCGATGTACTGGGCCCAGGAACTGGCGGCACAGAAGGAAGACGCCGAACTGGCCGCCCACTTTGCCAAGCTGGCCAAGACGCTGACCGACAACGAGGCGCAGATCGTCGCCGAGCTGAAGACGGTGCAGGGCAAGCCGGTCGATATCGGCGGCTACTACAAGGCCGATCCCGAGAAGTGCAAGGCCATCATGCGTCCGAGCCCGACGCTGAATGCCGCGCTGAAGGCCATGCAGGCCTGATCTGGCAGAAATCGCCGGCTTTCGGGCCGGCTGCATGGAAAAGCGAAGGTCGTCCGGCCTTCGCTTTTTTATTGCCGTCTTGCGCGAAACAAGCCGCGTATCTTCTACCTGGCCGGAAGGGGGCGCTGGCGAGCGTGTGATGTGAGAAAATGGCGGGTTTTCGTTGTTGCGTACCGGCATGACATCGCCTCTTCAACCCTCGTTCATCCAGGCCCTGCGCGCCTTTGCCGCGCTGACCATCCTCTGGCACCATTTCGCGCTCTATGCCCCCTTGAGCGAGTGGGCAGCCCCGTTGCTGGGTGATTTGTTGTCCTGGCTGGCCAAATACGCCCGAGCCACTCAGGTCTTTTTCGTGGTCAGCGGCTTTGTCGCGGCACAAACCATCGGCAACCGGGTCTGGCGCTTCAACCAGCTCGGCCGTTTCGTCATCCAGCGTTATTGCCGGCTCGGCCTGCCCTATCTGGCTATTGTCCTCGCCATCCTGCCGATCTACGAACTGGCGCGCGGCTGGGTGCCCGACGAGGTGCTCGGCCAGCCGGTGACGCTGGCCCAGTTCCTCGCCCACCTGTTCTTCCTGCAGGATATTCTTGGCTATGAGGCCCTGTCGGCCGGTTTGTGGTTCGTCTGCATCAATTTCCAGCTCGGCTTCGGCTATGCCTTCGGGATGGTTCTGCAGCAGCGCTTCGGCAAGGGGGGCGACGGGCTGTTTACGCTGCTCGGCTGGGGGAGTTCGATATATTCCCTGTTCCATTTCAACCTCGATCCGAGCGGCGAAAGCTGGGCCCTGTATTTCTTTCCCTATTTCTTCCTGGGCATTCTGGTGCACAAGGCGGTCATGCGCCGGGCCGGCCGCGAATTGCTGGCCTTCCAGGGGCTGATGCTGCTCGCCGTACTCTACGAATGGCGCTGGCGCGTGGTGATCGCCATGGTGTTCGGAATGGTCCTGTTCGTCGCCGAACGCTCCGGCCTCGGCCAGCGCTGGCCGCGCAGCCGATGGATCGCCGCTCTGGGCAAGATTTCGTTCAGCCTGTTCCTGGTCCATTTCCCGGTCCTGGTTCTGGTGGGGGCCTTGTGGGCGCGCCTTGGGTGGACTGCCCCGGAAATGGCGGTTGCCGGATTGCTGGTCGCTTTCCTGACCAGCCTGGCGTGTGCCGCTGCCTTCTATCGTTGGGTGGAAACGCCGGCAGCGACGCTGTCCCGTCGTTTCCGCGCGCCGCGTCTGGAGGGTGGGTCTGGCGGTGGTGGCAGCAGCGGTGAGCGTCGCATGGCTTTCGAGCACTGACAGCCCCGGCTGTTTTGCTCCATAATCCCCCTCACTGCCCGTCGGAGGAGACCCTGCCGGAGACGGCAGACCGCTCGGGTCGTCCACATAACAACGCAAGGAGTGACTATGGCTTCTCACATCAAGGTTCCGCAAGGTGGCGCGAAAATCGTTCCGGGACAGGCGATTCCGGACAACCCGATCATTCCCTTCATCGAGGGGGACGGCATCGGCATCGACATCACGCCGGTGATGATCAAGGTGATCGATGCGGCCGTTGAGAAAGCTTACGGCGGCCAGCGGAAGATCCACTGGATGGAGGTCTACGCCGGTGAGAAATCGACCCGCCTGTATGGTCCGGACGAGTGGCTGCCCAAGGAAACCTTCGATGCGTTGAAGGAATATTCGGTCTCCATCAAGGGGCCGATGACGACGCCGGTCGGCGGCGGCATCCGCTCGCTGAACGTCGCCCTGCGCCAGGAACTCGATCTCTACCAGTGCGTTCGCCCGGTGCAGTACTTCAAGGGGGTTCCGTCGCCGCTGAAGCATCCCGAACTGACCAACATGGTCATCTTCCGCGAGAACACCGAGGACATCTACGCCGGCATCGAGTGGGCAGTCGGTTCGGAAGGCGCCAGGAAGATGGTCAAGTTCCTGCAGGAGGAAATGGGCGTCAAGAAGATCCGTTTCCCCGAAAGCTCGGGGATCGGCATCAAGCCGATTTCGGTCGAAGGCACCTCGCGCCTGGTGCGTGCCGCGATCAAGTACGCCATCGACAACGACCGCAAGTCGGTGACCATCGTACACAAGGGCAACATCATGAAATTCACGGAAGGCCTGTTCCGTGACACCTGCTACAAGCTGGCTCAGGATGAATTCGGTGCCGAGCTGATCGACGGCGGGCCATGGTGCAAGATCCGCAACCCGAAGTCGGGTCGCGAGATCATCATCAAGGATTCGATTGCCGATGCCTTCCTGCAGCAAATCCTGCTCCGGCCGGCCGAGTACGACGTGATCGCTACCACCAACCTGAACGGCGACTACATTTCCGATGCGCTGGCCGCCCAGGTCGGCGGCATCGGTATCGCACCGGGGGCCAACATTTCCGACCAATACGCCTGCTTCGAGGCGACCCATGGCACGGCGCCCAAGTACGCCGGGCTGGACAAGGTGAACCCCGGTTCGCTGATCCTCTCTGCCGAAATGATGCTACGTCACCTTGGCTGGGTTGAGGCGGCCAACCTGGTCATTAAGGGCATGGAAGCGGCCATCGGTGACAAGGTCGTGACCTACGATTTCGCCCGTCTGATGGAAGGTGCGACCGAAGTGTCGTGCTCCGAATTCGGCGATGCGATGATCGCGCGGATGTAAACGTTCGCTTCCCCCATCTGCAAGCCCCCGGTCCGGGGGCTTCTCTTTTTCTGCACATGAAGCGTACCCGTCCGATCCACCGCACCCGGGGCGACCCCGGGCCGGCTATCGACCACTGGCTGAAGTGGCCGCTCCTGATCCTGCTTGCTGTCTTCGTTCTCGCCTTGTTCTGGGCGCGTGAGCAGGCGGAGATCGTGCTCTTCGGCCTGCGCCTGCTCGAACTGGCTGCTGCGCTGGCCGTTCTGCTGGCTGCGGCCTATGGTGCGCTGGTCTATCAGGATCAGCGGCGGATCGCGGCGCGGGAAATCGAGCAGGCCGCCGCCGCCGACGCCTTCTGGAATCCGGAGCGCCTGAACGAACGGGTGAAGGCCCTCGCCGAACCCTACTGGCGGGCGCTGGCGGCGAACGACATCGGCCCGGTGGCGGCCAGCCTGACCGAGGACTGGCGCGACTATCTAACCGAGCGCCTGGCCGGCTGGCGCCAGAACCGGACACGCCCGGTGCTGCTCGATTTCGCCTGGCGCGAGGCCAGTGTCGTCGGTCTGGAGGACTGGCAGGCCAATCATCGCGACCGGGTGACCGTCCGTGTCGATGTGCAGACCTCCTTTCATGTCACCCATCTGCCGAGCGGCGAGCTGATTGAAGGTTTTGCCGGGTCGCGGCCAGAGCAACAGCTATGGACGCTGGCCCGTGGCAAAACGGACTGGCTGATCGCTGGTATCGAACTGGTGGGCGGCGGGGCGGCCTATCGTCACTGCACGGTGTTCCGGGAGGCAGTCTGAGTGTCATCCAGACAGCCCATCGCCGTCTTTGATTCCGGCCTCGGCGGCCTGACGGTTCTACATGCCCTGCGTGAATGCTTGCCGCGCGAGGACTATTTCTATTTCGCCGATACCCGCTTCCTGCCCTACGGCGACAAGCCGGAGGTGTTTCTCCGCGAGCGCGGCGTGGCCATTGCCGAGGCACTGGCCCGACAGGGGGCCAAGGCCATGGTCATTGCCTGCAATACGGCGACGGCCGCAGCGGCGGAGGCCATTCGGGCGGCGACCCCCTTGCCGGTGGTGGCGCTCGAACCCGGGGTCAAGCCGGCGGCACAACAGACCCGCTCCGGTGTCGTCGGCGTGCTGGCCACGACGCGCACCTTGCAGAGCGCCCGCTTCCAGCGCCTGGTCGGCAACCACGCCAGCCATGTCCGGGTGATCACCCAGGCTTGCCCCGGGCTGGCCGACACCATTGAAGCGCAGGGGCCGGGCAGCAACGCGGTCGAGACCCTGCTCGACGACTATGTCGCGCCGCTGGCGCACGGCGGTGCCGATGTTGTCGTCCTGGGATGCACGCATTATCCGTGGGTGGCCGAGGGCATTGCCCGGCGCATGCCGGCGGGTACGGTGCTGCTCGATACCGGTGCGGCGGTCGCCCGCCAGACCGAACGCCTGCTCGCCGCGGCCGGCCTGCTCGGCGGCGGGGAAGGACGGCTCAGCGTGGCGACCAGCGGCGCACCGCAGCAGGTGACGGCGACGGTCGCCCGCCTGCTGGGCCGGAAAATGCATGTCGAACATTGGGAGCCCTGAGATGGCGCACAGCAACAAACCCCTGGCCGGCCTGAAGGTCGTCGAACTTGGCACCTTGATCGCCGGGCCGTTCTGCACGCGCATCCTGGCCGAATTCGGGGCCGAGGTGATCAAGGTTGAATCGCCGGATGGCGGTGATCCGCTCCGCAAATGGCGCAAGCTGTACGAGGGCACTTCGCTGTGGTGGGCCGTCCAGGCGCGCAACAAGCAATCGGTGACGGCCAACCTGAAACATCCCGAGGGGCGTGCGTTTGTCCGCCGGCTGATCGCCGAAGCCGACATCCTGGTCGAGAATTTCCGCCCCGGTGTGCTGGAAAAGCTCGGTCTGGGCTGGGAGCAACTGCACGCCGACAATCCCGGGCTGGTCATGGTGCGCCTCTCCGGCTTCGGGCAGAGCGGGCCCTACAAGGATCAACCCGGTTTCGGCGCGGTGGGCGAATCGATGGGCGGCCTGCGCTACATCACCGGCTTCCCCGATCGGCCGCCGGTGCGTACCGGCATCTCGATCGGCGACTCGATCGCCGCGTTGTGGGGAGCGATCGGGGCACTGATGGCGCTTCGTCACAAGGAGGTCAACGGCGGGGCCGGTCAGGTGGTCGATGTGGCCCTCTACGAGGCCGTCTTTGCGATGATGGAATCGATGGTGCCGGAATTCGATGTCTTCGGTTTCGTGCGCGAGCGTTCCGGCAACATCATGCCGGGCATCACGCCATCGAATACGCACACGACGAAGGATGGCAAGCACGTCACCATCGGCGCCAACGGCGATGCCATTTTCAAGCGCTTCATGCTGGCCATCGGCCGGCCAGACCTGGCCGACGATCCCGGCCTGGCCGACAATGCCGGACGCGATGCCCGGCGCGACGAGATCTACGCCCTGATCGATACCTGGTGTGCCGGACTTGACGAGGCTGAGGTGCTGGCCGTATTGGCCGAGGCTGAAGTCCCGTCGTCACGGGTCTATTCGGTGGCCGACATGTTCGCCGACCCGCAATTCATCGCCCGCCAGATGTTCGAAACGGCGACGCTGCCGGATGGTCGGGGATTCCGGATGCCGGGCATCGTACCGAAGTTGTCGGAGACGCCAGGCAGTACCGAATGGCCGGGCCCCGAGCTGGGAGCCCATACCGAGGCGGTACTGGCCAGTCTCGGCTATGCGCCGGAGCGCATCGCGGCCATGCGGGAAGTCGGCGCGATCTGAGTCGCGCCGGCTCCCGGCCGGCTGGTTTTAGACCCGGAAGCGGCCGATCAGGCCCTTCAGGTTGTTGGCGATCTCTTCCAGCTGGTGGGCGGTTTCCGTCGTGCCGCGGATGGTTGCCGTGGTTTCCTCGACCATGTTGGCGATCTGCTCGACACGCTGGGCGATCGAGGTGCTGGCCGCGCTCTGTTCCTGCGTTGCATCGGCCACCTCGCCGACACGTTCCAGCGTGCGATGGGCACCTTCTTCGATGGCGCGCAGCGAATCGGTCGCCGACTCGGCCAGTTGCACCCCTTGTTCGACTTCCGGCAGCGCGGCGTTCATCGCTTCCACCGCACCACCGGTATCGGCCTGGATGGCGACGATCATCTGCTCGATTTCGGTCGTCGCGCTCGATGTGCGTTCGGCCAGCTTGCGCACTTCGTCGGCCACCACGGCGAAGCCGCGTCCCTGTTCGCCGGCCCGGGCTGCTTCGATGGCGGCATTCAAAGCGAGCAGGTTGGTCTGCCCGGCGATGTCCTTGATCACGTTGGCGATGCTGGAAATCTGTTCAGCCCGGCCTTCCAGGGTACGGATGCGGTCGGCAACACTGCTGACCGTGGTCGAGACCTGCTGGATGGCCTGGGTGGCCTGGCTGACGCGCTCGGCCCCCTGGGTCGATAGCTGCATCGCTTCGCGGGAGTCGGCCGATGTTTCGCGGGCGCTGTCCGAAATGTGGTTCGAGCTGACCGTCAGTTCCTCGATGGCAGCGGCCATGGCCGATGTGGCATCGGACTGGTGCTCGGCAGCCTTGGCCACCTCGTCGGAGGCGGTGGCGATATGCTGGGCGTTATCGACCAGGATGTTGGCATCGCGGTTGATCTCGCTGACGATACGGCGCAGGGCGGCCGTCATGCCGTCCAGTGCATGGAGCAGGCTGCCTTCCTTGACCTGGCCGGCGTTGACCGTCAGGTCGCCGTCGGCGACGCGCTGCATGATGCCGACCACGTCGGTCGGTTCGCCGCCCAGTTGTTGCGTCACGCTGCGGCCGATCAAGGTGCCGATGATGCCGAGACCGACGAGCAGGGCCAGCGAAATACCGCCCAGCAGCATGGCCACTTTCTTGTACTCGCGTTCGATATCGTCAATGTAGATGCCCGTGCCGAGCACCCAGTTCCACGGCGTGAACAAGGTGGCATACGACAGCTTCTGTTCGGCAACCTGTTGCCCGGCCCGCGGGAACCAGTATTCAACGAATCCGCCCCCGGCCTGGGCGGCCGCGATCAGGTCGCGGATCAGCGGCTTGCCATGGGTGTCCTTGAGATCGAGCTTGTTCTGGCCTTCCATGGCCGTATTGCCGCCATGGACGAAATAGACGCCGTTGGTGTCGACACCGAAATAGTAGTCACCGCTCGCATAGCGCAAGCCGCGCAGGGCATCGCGCGCGGCTTGCTTGGCATCGGCTTCGCTCAGCTTGCCGTCGGTCGCCAGCTTGTGGTGGTGGGCGATGATCCCCATGCCGACCTCGACCACGTTGCGGACCTTTTCCTTGCGGTCCTCGAGCATGGTGTCGCGCAGCTGATACAGGGCAGTGACGCAGAGCACCAGCAGACCGACCAAGGTGAGGCCGACGAGAAGCTGCATGCGGGTGGACAGTTTGAATCTGGCTAAGGAACCCATCGCTCGACTCCCTTCACTTTAGTGAAATTTGTAAATTGATACTTTTTGCCATCTTATACCTTAAAACTCACCAGCGGCATATTGACCTATTACTTTAGGCGGAAGCGGATGGGCAACACGGTCTGGCGGGGCGCGTCGGACGGCAGGGACTTGAGTCGGCGGCCGGCACTCAGGGCTGCCTCATCGAGGATGGCGTGCCCGCTGCTCTGCTCAAGGCGCGTCGCAACGACGTTGCCGGCTTCGTCAATGACGAGCAGGACATGGGCCTCGCCCTGCAGGCCCCGGGCGATGGCTTCGGCCGGGTAGAACAGGCCGGCACTGTCGAGTTTGCCCAGTTGCTCGCGCACCGACTGGGTCCAGGATTTCGGCGCCTGGGCCGGGCGTGGCGGGCGGGCGGCGGAGGGGCGCGGGACAGCTGCCGGCTGGCTGGCCGGGGTGGGGTCTTCGGGCAGGTGCAGGGGCGGTGTCGGTGCGGCCGGTGGCGCTGGAGCGGGGAGTGGCGGCGGGCGCAACTCGGCCTGTAACGGCGGCGCGGCCGGGCGCGGTGGCGGGATCAGTTCGGGTCCGAGGAGCAGCAGGTGGAGGAGCAGGGACAGCACCAGCGCCGCCGCCAACCGGAAATCGGTTCGGATCATGAGAAAATGGGGGCTGGCCTGAAGCAATGGAAATGCAATGAGACGAACTGCGCAAGGACTGGTCGCCATGATAATCGGGATGGGCGGCTTGCTGTTGGCGGCTGCCCCGGTATTTTCGGCGGAGCCCGTGCTGCCCGATCCGGTCGCCTTCACCAACAGCATGGAACTGGGTGACGTGCGCCAGGCAGAAAAATGGCTGGACGCCGGCATGCCGCCCGATTTCTTGGGTAGCCGCATCGGCAGCGGCCTGATGATCGGGGCCTGGGAGGGCAAACTCGACCTGATGCGTCTGTTCATCTCGCGCGGCGCCGATATCGACCTGCTCAACGCCAATGGCGAATCCGCCCTTGCGCTGGCCGCTTGGCGCGGCCAATTGGCGGCCGTGAAATGGCTGCTCGAACGTGGGGCGCGCATCAATGCGCCGGCCCGCCGGTGGTCGGCCCTGCATTACGCCGTGTTTTCCGGCCATGCCGAGGTGGCCGATTACCTGATCGAGCAGGGGGCCGACATCAATGCCCAGAGTACCAACGGTTCCAGCGTGCTGATGATGGCGGTGTACGAAGGCCACCAGGAACTGGCGCGCAAGCTGATCGAAAAAGGCGCCGACCGCAGCCCGAAGAACGACTGGGGCGATGGGGCGCTGGAATGGGCGATGCGCCAGAATCGCCTGGAGATCGCCCGCATGGTCAGCAACCCGGAGGAGTTCAACATCGCTGTGGCCAAGCCCAAGGAAAGCTGGGGGGCGCCGGTACGCTCGCTGCGCTCCTCGAAGGAACTGGAGAACCTGCTCAATATCCGCGAAACGCTGGTCAAGCGCGGTTATTCGACGGATACGGTGGACAAGCGGATTGCCGTCGAGCGCATGCGCATCGTCCGCGCCGATGTCGACCGGGCGGCCCCGGCCCGCGCCGCGACGCTGGAAATCACTGCCCGGCGGGGCAAGCCGCAGGAACAGTCGGCGAAGATGATCCAGGACGAGCCGGCGAAGGCAGGCTATGCTGCGCCGCCGGCAACTTACTTCGGCAAGCCGAAAATGCCGCCCAAGGCGCCTGTCCGCAATTACTGAGCGGCCGGAAAATCGGGGAAGCTCGATTGAAAATCTGAACACCCACCGCCAAGGCGCCAAGGCAACGCGAAGGAAATCAAAGCCGGACCCATCACAAGGATGAGTCCGGCTTTGTTCACTGCGGCAGCAGCCAGGGGGATTGCCGGGAAGTTCAGCCCGGCTGCCGCTGGCTGAGTCAGTTGACTGTCAGCACCACCTTGACCAGCTCGGCCAGGGTGCGCACGCCCATTTTTTCCATGACCCGGGCGCGGTGGGCTTCGACGGTTTTCATGCTGATGTTCAGGTCGTCGGCGATCTGCTTGTTCAACTTGCCGGCGACGACCAGGTCCATGACTTCGCGTTCGCGCTGGGTGAGTTGCTCCAGGCGGTGCGAGATGGCGCCGTCGCGCTGGCGGCGGGCGTGGATCTGGTTGTCGAGTTCCAGGGCACGGACAATGCGCGACAGCAGATCCTCGTTGTGGAAGGGTTTTTCGATGAAATCGCAGGCGCCGCGCTGCAGGGCACCCACCGCCATGGGCACGTCGCCGTGGCCGGTGACGAAGATGACGGGTAGTTGCGAGCCGAGGCTGTCCAGCTTTTCGTGCAGTTCGAGGCCGCTCATTTCCGGCATGCGGACATCGAGCACCAGGCAGCCGCGCATGTCGTTGCGGAAGGCCTGCAGAAAGGCCTCGGCCGAGTCGAAGCAGGCCACCGGGTAGCCTTCGCCCTCCAGCAGCCAGGACATCGAATCGCGCATGGCTTCGTCGTCATCGACGACATGGATGGTTTGCTTCGTTTCAGTCATGGTATTCCCCGCTCTCTTCCTCGATCGGCACGGTGAAATGGAAGACCGTGCCGCCCTCGCGGCGCGGCGTGGCCCACAGCCGCCCCTGATGAAACTCGATGATAGAACGACAGATGGCCAGGCCGATACCCATGCCCTCCGGCTTGGTCGTGTAGAAGGGAGCGAAGATCTTTTCCATGTCCTCGCCGGCCAGGCCGTGGCCGTGGTCGGTGACGCTGACCTCGACCATGCGCTCGTCGAGCAGGCGGGCCTGCAGCACCAGTTGCCGGCGGTCGACCGGCACATCGGTCATCGCCTCGATGCCGTTCTTGATCAGGTTGTGCAGCACCTGCTCGATCATGATGCGGTCCACATCGATGCGCGGTAGTTGCGGCGGCAGGTCGACGATGAGCTGGGTACCGGTGCGCTGCGCCTCGATGTCGGCGAAGGCGCGTGCTTCGTCGATCAGTTCGGGCAGGGCGATGGGCTCGCGCTTGGGGTCGTCCTTTTTGACCATGTCGCGCATGCGGCGGATGATCTTGCCGGCCCGCTCGGCCTGGCTGGAGGCCTTCTGCATGGCGACCAGCAGGTCGTCCAGTTTGTAGTTGCCCGCCTGCATGCGCTTGACGCAGCCGGCGCAGTAGTTGGCGATGGCCGACAGCGGCTGGTTCAGCTCGTGGGCCAGCGAGGAAGCCATTTCGCCCATGGTGATCAGGCGCGAGGTTTGTTCCAGGCGCTTCTGCTGCTGCAGGTTGACCTCGTCGATGTGCTTGCGGTCGGTGATGTCGGCGGCGACCTGGACGCGCACGGTGCGGCCGTCCACCCAGCGGATGGCGCGTTCGTGCAGGTGGTACCAGTGGCCGGACAGGGCGTGCTGGATTTCGCCATCATAGATTTCGCAGGGTAGTTCGTCGCTGCCGATCTGCCGTGGATCGCGCAGGTAGGCGTCGGGCGGCGGACGGCAGGCGGCAGTGACCAGTTCGCTGTCGCGGCCGACGGTGTCGAAGCCATAGATGTTCTGGAAGGCGCGGTTGGCAAAGAGGATTTCGCCGGTTTTCGCATCGGCGACATGCACGCTGGAGTCCAGGCCGTCGATGACGGTCGTGAAGCGCTCGTGCGCCCGTTCCAGCTCGACGCGTATCCGCTTGGGCTCGGTAATGTCGTTCATCGACGCCATCCAGCCGAGTTGCCGGCCATCGGTGCCGATCAGCGGCGAGAAGTAGAGGCGGACATCGAAGCGTTCGCCGTTCTTGCGCATGATGCGCATCTCGAAACCGCTCGGGGGGGCCTTGCCGGCCAGCGCGGTATCGATGTTGCGCTGCAGCTGCTCGAATTCCTCAGGCGGCCAGTAGGGATAGGGGGGCTTGATGCCGACCAGCTCACTCTCCTCGAAGCCGGTCATCCGGCAGAAGGAGGCATTGACGAATGTGATGCGGCCTTCGAGGTCGATGGCGCGCAGGCCGGTGATCAGGGAATTCGACATCGCCTGGCGGAAAGCGTAGGCGGTACGTAGTTCCTCCTCGGTAGCAGCGCGGTGGCGGGCATGGCGGCGGAGCTGGATCAGCGTTACCGAGGCGATCAGGGTCAGCGCGATGATCAGCGCGGCCGGCAGGAAGGTCAGCCAGGCCCCACCGGCGCGATAGGCGACAATGTTCAGGCCGAGGCGGTTGTTCGGCAATTCCAGGTTGATCAGGCCGGAAAGCTGGCGGTCCGTCGGCTTGACTGAACTGTTGCTGAATACCTCGCGGTTCTCGGCATTGACCACCGTCAGGCTGTAGCGGGCGGTGAATACGGCGGGCAAGGTGGTGCGCAGCAGGCTTTCCAGCGACTGCACGGCGATGAAGGCGCCAAGATCGGCGCTGCTGCGCTGCACGGGCAGGATGATGTCGTGCATCGGCCCCAGCGTGCCGTCGCGGTAATCCGGCGAAACCAGCTCGCGGCGGATGCGCAGCGCCTCCTGCAGCGCGCTCCATCGGTTGCCGACCAGCTGGTCGCCGACGAAGGTGAGGGTGCCTTCGTTGGGGGCCACCCACTCCACCTTGCCGTCGGTATCCACCCAGATGATGGCCTGAATTTCCGGCGCCTCGCGGACATAGCGTGCAGCGCGCACCTGGAAGGATTCGTAGGTCAGCTGTTTGAATTCCTGCTCGCGCCCCAGTTCGGCGAGAAAGTCGCGGTGGGCCTGCAAGCGGGTCTCGATGGTCCGTTCCGCCCAGTGCATGTCGCCTTCCAGCGCCGAGCGGGCCGTGTCCAGTTCGCGCCATTGCAGGAGCCCGGTCAGGATCAGCATGGCCAGCGCAAAGACGCCGATTGCAATGTAGGGGGCGAGCCACAGCCAGGTCTGTTGCGGGGGAGGGGTGGAGATCCGTTGCTGCATGGTGCAATTCTTGGCTGGCCGGCGCCGGGCGGCCATAGGTACTTACCCTAAGCGAACGGCATCGGGGGGCGCGGCGGGGGTTTCAGGCTTCCACCGGCTGGGGCGCGACGAGGGGGATTTCCAGCTCGAAGACGGTGCCGGAGCCTTCCACACTGGTCGCCGAGATGCGGCCGCCCAGCACGTTCTGGGCAATGTTGTGGGCGATGTGCAGGCCGAGACCGGTCCCGCCCCGCCCCATGCGTGACGTGACGAAAGGATCGAAGATGCGCGGCAGCAGGTTGGCCGGAATGCCGACGCCGTCATCGCCGACCCAGATCTGCACCTGCTGGTCGCTGGCCAGCGCAACGATGCGGATCTGGCCTTGCTGGCGGTCGGTGAAGGCATGGATGGTGGCGTTGGTGATCAGGTTGGCGATGATCTGGCCGAGCGGCCCCGGGTAGCTTTCCATCCGGATCCCTTCGGGGATGTCGACGTTCAGCTGGGCGACACTGTGGCGCAGCGAAGGGCCAAGGGTCAGGGCGATTTCGTGTACCACCTCGTCGAGGCAGAATGCCCGGCGTTGCGAGGTGGTCTGGTCGGCCGCCACTTGCTTGAAGCTGGTGACCAGTTCGGCGGCGCGTTCCAGGTTGCGTTCGGCGATCAGCGAGCCGGTATCCACCGATTCGACGAAGCTGTCGAGCAGCGAGCGCTTCAATCCTTCGGCACTGCGTTCGCGGAAAGTCTTGAGGGCGCCGCGCAGGGTGCTGACGGCCATCACGCCGTTGCCGATCGGGGTATTCAGTTCGTGCGCGACACCGGCGACCAGCGAGCCGAGCGAGGCCAACTTTTCGGAGCGGACCAGCTCGGTCTGCGCCATTTGCAGGTGCTCGACGGTGGTCGACAACGCCGTATTGGCGGCGCGCAATTCCTCGGTACGCTTCTGGACGCGCGCTTCGAGTTCGACGTTCAGTTCGCGGACCTCGCGTTCGATATGGCGCAACTCGGTGATGTCTTCGGCCGACCAGATGGTCCGCATGCCACCGCCCATGAGCACCGTGCGGGCCTGGATCATGCCGAGGAATTCGCTGCCGTCCCGGCGCCGCAGCCAGGCTTCGAGCTGGGCGGCCTGATTTTCGTGCAACTGGGCGAGCATCCTGTTCCGGTCGGCTGGGTCTTTCCAGAAACCAAGCTGGGCGCCGTTGCGACCGATCAGTTCCTCCCGGGGGTAACCGAACAGGCGGAGGGTGGCCGCGTTGGCCTTGGCGAAGGCGAAGCTGGGGAAGGGGTCGGTGAGCAGCAGGCTGACCGGCGACGATTCGAAGATGATTTCCAGCTCCTGCTCCCGTTCTCGGATGGCCGCCGCCATGTGCTCGAGATCGGAGGACAACTGGTTGAGCTCGATGACCGAGCTGCGCGGCCAGTCGCCTTCCGGGTGGCCCTCAGTCAGTTTGCGGGCACGCTCGGCGATGGCATTGATCGGCTGCGCCGTCCGGGCCGCCCAGAGCGGTGCGAAGAGCAGGCTGAGCAGCATCAGCGAAACGAGGGCGGTCAGGCCCAGGCCAACTGCCGTGCGCAGTGGCGGCGAATCGAGGCCGGCCGGACTGCGCACGATGAAATACCAGTTCATGCGCTCGGAGCGGGCGGCCGCCATGTCGTAGCGTTTACCCTCGAAACTGCCTTCCCCGATGGCCTGCGGCATGCCCTGGACCTTGACGAAGATCGGCTGGCTGGCCAGGTTGACCACACCGACCCGTTCGCTGTGTTCGGAATCGGCCAGGATGTCGCCGTAGCCGTCAGTCACCCAGATCGCCCAGGCCGACGGGTTGCTCGACTCGGTGATCGTCTCGAGGATGTAGGCGAGTGGAATCTCGCCGATCAGCACGTCCTTGCCGGTCCAAACGCCGATCGCCACCGTCATGCGTTGCGATACCGGGGACAGGTATTTGTCGCTCCACACGGTACTCAGTCGTTGCATGACCTGGCGGCGCAGGCGGTCGTTGGCCAGGTCGTTGCCGATCAGTTCCGCCGCCTGCTTGCGCTCGCCGTCGGAGACGGCCGCATGGATCACCTTGCCGGACGGGTCGAGATGGTAGACGGCGGAAAAGGCGGCCTGCCTGATCAGCAGGTTCAATTGCCGCTGCGGGTCGATGGATTGGCGGTCGGCCAGACTGCTGGCGACCAGTTCGAGTTGCCCCTGCAGGATGGAGAGTACGGTTTCCGAGCGGCGGGCGAGATCGCCGCTTTTCTTCCCGAGATCGTCGCGTGTCTGTGCGGCCAGGCGTGGCTGGTAATAGGCGAGGAGCAGCGCGAAGGCAATCAGCATGGCGATCGCCGAGGCGGCAACCAGCAACAGGGTGAGCGAGGTGCGGAGATGCCAGCGGGGCAGCTTCATGGCGCCTGGCGGACGAAGCGGCCGTCGCGGACCAGGGCGATGGCGGCGCTGCGCTGGGTGTCGCCGTTGGTGTCGAAATGGATGGTTTGCTGCAAGCCCTGGAAAGGGCCCTTGTCGACCAAGGTGCGCTTGAGTGGCGCATCTCCGTCGCGCCGCGCCAGGGCGTCGAAGAGAACGGTCGCGGCGTCATGGGCCAGGACGCTGGCAAAGGCCGGGGCGCGTCCGAAGCGCTTGGTGTAACGCTGGTGGAAATCGGTGAAGTGGGGCGATGTATCGTCCGCATTGAACTGCTGGAGGATGGCCAGTCCCTCGACCGCCTGCCCTCCCTGTTCGAGCAATTGTCCGGTGCTCGCCCACTCGGCGGCGAGCAGCGGCACGGCCTGGTTGAGCTTGCGGGTCTGTTGGGCGAGGCGCGCCGTGTCGCCGGCGTTGGCGACGAAAACCAGCGCATCCGGGCGCGGCGCCAGCAGTTTTTCGACGACCGGCAACTGGCTCTCGGCAGCGGAATCGAAGTATTCGATGCCGACAATCTGTCCGCCATGCTGCTCGAAAGCCCGCTGGAATTCGTTGGCCCAGCTCTCGGAGAAGGCGCGGTTGTTCTGGTTGGCGGCCAATGCCAGACGCCGGAAGCCCCGTTCGTGACAATGCTTGGCATAGAGCATCGCATTGTCGCGGGTTGTCCAGTTGATACGGAACAGGTAGTCGTCCTGGCCGTGCAACGTCATGGCGGTCGCCGTCGGCGAAACCAGGACGATACGAGCAGCATCGTGTGCCGGCAGGATGGCCTTGGCCATGCCGCTGGTCATCGGCCCGATGACGGCGACCACGCCTTTGCCCAGCAACTCGCTGGCGGCTGCCTTGGCAGCTTCCGGCGTGCTGCCGGTGTCGCGGGCGAGCAGTTCGACCTGCCGGCCGGCGATGCCACCCGCCTGGTTGATGGTCTCGACGGCGAGCAGGGCGCCGTTGCGGCCGGCCTCGCCGAGATCGGCCGAGTTGCCGGTCAGTTCCCCGATGAAGCCGATACGGACCGGCTCCTTGGGGCCGCAGGCGGAAAGCAGGGTGGCCGCGAGCACGCTGGTGGCCAGGCGGGCCAGCTGACCGGTGACCTTCGGCGGAACCCGCGGTGCAACGGGCATCGGGATAAGCTTGTCCATGGCGTGTCTCCGTTCAACGAGCCAGATCGATACTCAGCGGTGTTCCGCCAGCCAGAGCAGGAGGCTCGCCTCATCCATCGGGTGGGCGTAGTGATAGCCCTGTACTGCGCCGCAGCCGAAAGCGTGCAGTCGCTGGCCGATCTCCTGGTTCTCGACCCCCTCGGCGACGGTCTTGACCTCCAGTTCGGAGCCGAGGCGGGCGATGGTGCGTACGATACGCGCGCCGCGTTCGCTGGTATCCATCGACAGCACGAATGAGCGGTCGATCTTGAGGTGGTCGAAGGGCAGGCGCGCCAGGTAATTGAGCGAGGAATAGCCGGTCCCGAAATCGTCGATGGCGATGCGGATACCCTGGCTGCGCAGCTTGTCGAGCAGGGCAACCATGGCATCCAGCCCCTCCAGGGCGACCGATTCGGTGATTTCCAGTTCCAGCAGTTCGGGTGCAACGCCCGCTTCGGCCAGGCTGTTATTGACGAAATCGAGGAAACTTGGCTGACGCAGCTGGATGCTGGAGATATTCACCGCCATGCGCAGTTGCTCGTGGCCGGCGGCCTGCAGGCGTTTCAGGCTACGCAGCACTTCCGGGAGCATCCAGCGGCCGATGCTGACGATCAGGCCGGACTGCTCGGCGATCGGGATAAAGCGGTCCGGCGGCACGAATTCGCCGTCGGCGCGCTGCCAGCGGAGCAGGGCCTCGGCACCGATCACCTTGCCCGAGGCGAGGTCGATCTGCGGCTGATAGACGATGGATAGCTCGCGGCGCTCGAAGGCGATGCGCAGGTCGCGCAGCAGCAGGGTGTGCTCGCGTGCCGACTGGCCGATTTCCGGCGAGAAGGTGACCGATTGCCCGATGCCGAGCGCCTTGGCACGCCGCAAGGCGACGTAGGCGTTCTTCAGCGCATCCTGGCCGTTGCTGCAGCCGTCGAGCGGCGCGATGCCGAGGCAGACCGACACCGGATGGTCGATTTCGTCGATCAGGAAGGGATGGGCGAACAGACGCTGGATAGTGGCGGTGTCCAGGAAACGGCCTTGACCGGCCAGGGCGAAGGCGTCGCCAGCCAGGCGGGCGACAAAAACGCTGTTGTCGAATAGCGCACGCAGGCGCTGGGCCGTGGCGGTAAGCAGTGCGTCGCCATACGGGTGGCCGAGCATGTCGTTGGTGGCAGCGAACTGGTCGATGTCGAGCAGCGCGACGACTTCGTTGTGGGCGCCCTCGGCCAGGCGGCGGTCGAGTTCGAGGACCAGCGCGTTGCGGTTGGGCAGGCCGACCTGGCGGTCCACCAGCGCATCCCGGCGCAGTTCGTTGACCAGGTCGATGTTCTTGGCGCACAACGCGATGTTGGTGCAGAAAATTTCCAGCAGATGCTGGTCGACTTCGCGGATCGGCTCGGCCGATTCGATATAGGCGGCAAAGCCCTCCTCGGCGTTCTTGCGGAAATAGAGCGTGATGTCGCGGCTGCCGACGGTGCTGTAGTGGTTGCGCAGCGCCTGGTTCAGCGATTGGGCGATGTGCAGGTTGTCGATTTCCTCCAGGCGTTGCTGGATCAGGTGGCTGTAGCGGCCGGCGGCAGCAATGACGCGGAATTGCTCGGGATGGTCCTCGTCATCGGACGACGCGGCGCAGACCAGGCCCTCGGGGGCGATGCCGATCAGGCTGGCGAGCTGGGTGATGACACCTTCGGCGAAGGAATGCAGGCCCTTTTCGGCGATGAACTGGTTGCTGGCCGCAACGATTTTTTCCAGGCCCCGCCGGCTGGCATCGAGGCGCTGCAGCTGGTTGTAGGAGCGAATGGCCGAGGTCAGCGTGGTGTACAGGCGGCTGTGGGTGAGTTCGCTTTTCGTCTTGTAGTCATTGATGTCGTAACGGGCGATGGTGTCCGCTTCCGGCGCCTGGCCGGGCTGCCCGGTGCGCAGGATGATGCGCAGGTTGAGCAGCATCAGGTCCTGGCGGATGGCGACCACCGTCTTCAGGCCGGCATCGTCGCTTTCCATGACCACGTCGAGCAGGGCGACCGCGATGTCCGGTTCGCGTTCGAGTACGGTCAGCGCCTCGCGGCCGGAATAGGCATGCATCAGGTGCAGCCGACGGCCGAGGATCTCGACGCCGGACAGCGCGAATTCCGTCGCTTCATGCACGTCGCGGTCGTCATCGACGATCAGGATGCGCCAGCAGGCATCCACGTCGGCGATGTTGTCGGGGCTGCGATCTTCCTCGATGAAGATCAGGTCGTCGTCTGCACTGTGCGCCATGTCGATGCCAGAATACTGTCGATTTGTTGGTTTTGTTAGTTTGCAGCAATTCACCGTGCGTGGCAAGGCAGCGTGACAGGGGGCCCCGCCCCCGGTTCGCGAGGGGGTCAGTGACCGATCAGCGGCGACAACCAGTGCGCCAGCGCCGGCACCAGCATCGCCGTCAGCGCACCGTTCAGGCCCATGGCCAGCGCGGCAAAGGCGCCGGTCTGTTCATTCACCTGGAAGGCCCGCGCCGTACCGATGCCGTGCGATGCAATGCCGATGGCAAAGCCGCGAATGGCCGGGTCGTGCAATTTCATCGCATCGAAGACGTACCGGGCTCCGAGCGCACCGAGGATGCCGGTGACGATGACCAGCACGGCGGTCAGCGACGGGATGCCGCCGATGCGCTCGGCGATCCCCATGGCGATCGGTGTCGTCACCGACTTGGGGGCGAGCGACAACTGGGTGGACTGGCTGGCGCCGAACAATCGACCGATCAGCACCGCAGACACGATGGCGGTCAGGCTGCCGGCGAGCAGGCCGGCCAGCACCGGCAACAGCATGGCGCGCACCCGCTTGAACTGGGTGTACAACGGAATGGCCAGCGCCAAGGTGGCCGGGCCGAGCAGGAAATGCACGAACTGGGCGCCGGCGAAGTAGGTTTCGTAAGTGGTCCCCGTGGCGGTCAGGAAAAGGACCAGCGCGGTCACGGCGATCAGAACCGGGTTGGCCAGGGGATTGTTGCCCGAGCGCTGGTAGATCCAGAAGGCGCCCTGATAGGCCAGCAGGGTGACGGTCAGGCCGAGTAGCGGGGATGCGGCCAGATAGACCCAGATCTGGCTGAGTTCGGCGGTCATGGTGCTTCTCCGGTGGTGGCCCTGGGCTGGCAGGCTTTCATGACCAGGGCGGTGACGACCAGCGTGACGGCGGTGCTGATCAATAGCGAGAGGAGCAGCGGCAGCCATTCGTCGGCCACCCGGTGCAGGTGCACCATGATGCCGGTGCCGGCCGGCACGAAGAGCAGCGACAGATGCTGGAGCAGTGTCGAGCCGGTGGTCTGCAGCTCCTTGCCGGGGCCGCCGCGCAGGATCAGGGCGGAAAACAGGAGGAGCATGCCGAGCACCGGGCCGGGCACCGGCAGCGCCAGGCCGCGGACAATCACTTCGCCGGCAAGCTGGAAGATGAGCAGTTGGGTGAGGGCAGAGAGCATCGGAGAAACACCATGAAACGATGCTCGAAGTTTATTGCTTATGCGTGGTAAGCAATAGATCGCTTGTTGTCTTGTTATCTTTTACCAAATGTAATGAGTCTCAGGCGAAAGCGGCATGGCCCAGGGTGCGCAATGCGATGCCGACACAGGCCCCGACGGCCGCCGGTTTCCAGACGGCCGCTACCCGCCGCCCGGCCGAGATCAGCACCGCCACGCCGGGCAGGTCGAATGGCGAGATCAGGAAACCGGCGCTGGCATTGAGCAGTTCGCCGCTGACCTGGCCGGCGCGGCGCATGTCGTCCATGACCCCCATCATCGCCGTGCCACCGGCCAGGTACTTGGTCAGCGTCGGCAGGATGAGAACCGGGTCGATGCCGACCACCTGCAGCAGCGGGGCGATCAGAACGGTCAGCGCATCGATGGCGCCGAATTTCTTGAGTGCCGTTACCGCAACCAATGACAGGACCAGCATCGGAATGGCGCCGATGGCGATCTTGAAGGCCTCTGCCCCGGCCCGGTTGATCACGTCGAGCACGCCCTTGGCGTTGTCGGCGACCGGGTGGTGCAGGGTTTCGTCGAGCGTTGCCTCCAGCGCAGAGAGATGGCGGCCGAAGAGGTAATAGGTCGCTGCTGCCGCGGCCAGGCCGCCAAGTAGCGAAAAGGCAAGCAGCGGGCCGAATTGCAGGCCCATGGTCAGCATCGGAAAGGCCGCATTGGCCTGCGCCATGGCGAACACCATGGCCAGCGTGGCCGCCAGGTGGCGATCCGAGGTGCCGCGCTGCTCCATCATGGTCAGCGTTGCCATCGGCGCCGCGAAGCTGACGAAGTTGATCTGCAGCGCCGCGAAGACGCCCAGCCCGGTCAGCCCGAACGGCCGCAGCAACGGGCTGATGCGGGCGACCAGGCAGTCCAGCGCGCCGCGCGCTTCGAGCAGGCGCATCAGCGACAGCATGACCACCATCACCGGCAGCAGCACGAAAAGCGAGAGTTCGACCGCCGAGCGGCCGGCCTTGAGAATGATGTCGATCAGGATATCCATGGATCAGGGCTGACAGGTAAGGGGTAAAGGCCGGTAACGCGCGGTGACATAACGTCTACCAGGCAGAAGGTCGCAGCTTGTCGTTACCGAACCACGAGCGCAATCATGGATTTCCATCATCACAGCCTGGCCAGGCCGCATTCCTGCGCGATGAATGGCGGGAAAACGACGACTGGGCCGAAGCGGTCGATGAATTGAGTCTGCGGCTGCACAGCTGACGGCGCAGAGACAAAAAAAGCGCCGGGTCTCCCCGGCGCTCCTGTCTCTCTCTACCCTTGTTGTTGCTTTAGGCCATGGCTTCGTACAGCGGCAGCGTCAGGAACTCCGGGTAATCCGGGGTCAGCGACATGCGGTCGAAGATTTCGGCGGCCTGGTCGTAGGTGGCGGTGTCTTCGCCCTGAGCGGTGACGGTGGCCTTCACCTTGGCCAGTTCTTCGGCGATCATCGGGCGGACCATTTCAACGGTGACCTTGCGGCCGTCGTCGAGGATGCCCTTCGGTGAAACCACCCACTGCCACACTTGCGAGCGGGAGATTTCGGCGGTGGCGGCATCTTCCATCAGGTTGTGGATGGGCACGCAGCCGTTGCCGGCCAGCCAGGAACCGAGGTAGTGGATACCGACGTTGATGTTGTTGCGCAGGCCGGCTTCGGTGATCGGGGTGGTCGGGCGGAAGTCGAGCCACTGTTCCGGGCCGAACTTGCCTTCAACCTGCTTCTCGAACTGGTTCGGCTTGTCGCCGAGCACCTTGACGAATTCTTCCATGGCGATGGGCACCAGGCCCGGGTGAGCCACCCAGCCGCCGTCGAAGCCGTCGTTGGCGTCGCGGGTCTTGTCGTGGCGGATGCCGGCCAGGGCCTTTTCGTTGGCGACCGGGTCATTCTTGATCGGGATCAGGGCCGACATACCGCCCATGGCCGGGGCGCCGCGCTTGTGGCAAGCCTGGACGAGGGCCAGGGCGTAGCCGCGCATGAAGGGCACTTCCATGGTGATGGCGCCGCGCTGGGCCAGGCAGAAGTCCTTGTTCTTCTTGAACTTCTTGATGCAGGAGAAGATGTAGTCCCAGCGACCGGCGTTCAGGCCGGCGGAGTGGTTGCGCAGTTCGTACAGGATTTCTTCCATCTCGAAGGTGGCGAGGATGGTTTCGACCAGCACGGTGGCCTTGATGGTGCCTTGCGGAATGCCGCAGTGATCCTGAGCCATGACGAAGGCGTCGTTCCACAGACGGGCTTCGAGGTGGCTTTCCATCTTCGGCAGGTAGTAGAACGGGCCAGCGCCGCGAGCGATCTGTTCCTTGGCGTTGTGGAAGAAGACCAGGCCGAAGTCGAACAGGCCGCCGGAAACGCGCTGACCGTCGACCAGCACGTGCTTCTCGTCGAGGTGCCAGCCACGCGGACGGATCTGCAGGGTGGCGATCTTGTCGTTCAGCTTGTATTCCTTGCCGGCTTCGTTCTTGAACGACAGTTCGCGGCGGATGGCCTTGTACAGGTTCACCTGGCCCTGGATCTGGTTTTCCCAGTTCGGGCTGTTGGAATCCTCGAAGTCGGTCATGTAGGAGTCAGCGCCCGAGTTGAAGGCGTTGATGATCATCTTGGCTTCGACCGGGCCGGTGATTTCGACGCGGCGGCATTGCAGGGCGGCCGGGATCGGGGCAACCTTCCAGTCGCCTTCGCGGATGTGCTTGGTTTCCGGCAGGAAGTCGGGCATTTCGCCGGCATCGATGCGGGCCTGGCGCTCGACGCGGGCCTTCAGCAGTTCCTGGCGACGGCCTTCGAAGGCGCGGTGCAGCTTGGCGACGAATTCCAGTGCCTCGGTGGTGAGGATGGATTCCCATTCGGGCTTCACGGGGGCGGTAATTTGCATACCGGCGGGCAGGTTGAGGGCCATGCGGATCTCCTGAGAAAGGATGGTTTGGAATACGGCGATGGGATGGATTCTAGAAGTCTTCTATAAGACTTGAAAGGCGTCTAGAATCACTTCATCTTTTACTTTGGGTATCAAATGGATCGCCTCAAGCAGATCGAAGCCTTTGCCAGCGTCGCAACTCGGGGAAGTTTGTCGGCCGCCGCCCGGGTTGAAGGCGTCACGCCGGCCATCATCGGGCGGCGCATCGATGCGCTGGAAAGTCGCCTCGGTGTCCGGCTGCTGCTGCGCACGACGCGCAAGCTGACGCTGACCTTCGAGGGGCAGGCCTTTCTCGAAGATTGCCAGAAGCTA
The DNA here is from genome assembly GCF_000519045.1 of Dechloromonas agitata is5. Classification (GTDB taxonomy): domain Bacteria; phylum Pseudomonadota; class Gammaproteobacteria; order Burkholderiales; family Rhodocyclaceae; genus Azonexus; species Azonexus agitatus. The sequence continues at coordinate 3,469,620 of NZ_KI912532.1, read as the reverse complement.
CTCAATGATCTGGCCAATGCCGAGGCGGCCGTCTCGCTGGGTGGCGTGCAAGCCAGCGGCTACCTCAAGGTGTCGGCCCCGGCTGGTTTCGGTCGACAGCATGTCGCGCCACTGGTCGGCGATTTCATGCAGGCCAACCCCGAGGTGCGGGTCAATCTGAACCTGAGCGACCGCCTGGTCGACCTGATCAACGAAAACATCGATTGCGCCATCCGCATCGGCGAATTGACCGATTCCAGCCTGATCAGCGTGCGTCTCGGCGAAATGCGGCGCATGGTAGTGGCCAGCCCGGCCTATCTGGTCGCGCATGGCGTGCCGCGCACGCCGGATGATCTGGCCCGGCACAACTGCCTGTCGCTCGGCCAGCAACGCGGCTGGGTGTTTCGCCACCCGGAAAGCGGCGAGGTCGACACCATCAAGGTCGGCGGTACTTTCGAGTGCAACGACGGCGCCGTGTTGCACGAGTGGGCGCTGGCCGGGCGTGGTCTGGCCTGGCGCTCGCTGTGGGAAGTCGGCCGCGATCTCAAGGAAGGTCGTCTGACCTCGGTGCTCGACGCCTGGCAGGCCCCGCCCATGGGCATTTACGCTGTCTTTCCGCAGCGCCGCCACCTGCCGTTGCGGGTGCGCTTGTTCATCGACCTGCTCAAGGACAATTACAGTCGCCCCAGCTACTGGGAGCTACGCTGATGAAAACGCCCGTCTACCGTGCGCTTGGCGCCGTATCAGTCGTCCTCGGTGTGGTCGGTGCCTTCCTGCCGCTTTTGCCGACAACCCCCTTCCTGATCCTTGCTGCCTGGTTCTTCGCCCGTTCGCATCCGGAATGGGAAGAAAAATTGTTAGCCCACCCCAGCGCGGGTCCGGCCATTCGTGCCTGGCGCGACCATGGCGCCATCCCGCGCGTCGCCAAGCAGGCCGCCGCGGTGCTGCTGGCAATCAGTGCCGTGGGCGGCTGGTTCGCACTGCCGGATGTCTGGCGCTACGTACCGGCCGGTATCGGGGTTTGCGTCGTGCTCTGGATGTGGTCGCGTCCCTCAGTTTGAATGGCGGCCGGGTCGGATCGAATGCGGAAGCGCGCGACGGTGCGCCGCATCCGGCCGGATATTTTTTGCGTACCGCTGCAGCGGCGTTTTGCGCGCTGAAGTGATGCTCTTGCGGGACTAGCGCAGGCCTGCCCACAAGGTACGGATTACAGCGCCCCAAATGAGCAGCGAAATCCGAATACATGACTTTCGAAAGTAAAAAGCCCACCCCTTTTGAGGGCGGGCCTTTGAGAAAGCCACGTGATGACGTGGCGATCCTGATCTGTGCTTAGTGGAACTGCTCTTCTTCGGTCGAGCCGGTGAGGGCCTTGACGGAGGAGGAACCACCCTGGATGACGGTGGTGACTTCGTCGAAGTAACCGGTACCGACTTCCTGCTGGTGCGAAACGAAGGTGTAACCCTTTTCGCGAGCGGCGAATTCCGGTTCCTGAACCATGTCGACGTAGTGCTTCATGCCTTCGCCGCGGGCGTAAGCGTGGGCGAACTGGAAGGTGTTGTACCAGTTGACGTGGATACCGGCCAGGGTGATGAACTGGTACTTGTAGCCCAGTGCCGACAGTTCTTCCTGGAAGGAAGCGATCTGGGAATCAGACAGGTTCTTCTTCCAGTTGAAGGACGGCGAGCAGTTGTAGGACAGCAGCTTGCCCGGGCAGGCGGCCTGGATGGCTTGGGCGAATTCACGGGCGAAGCCGATATCCGGCACGCCGGTTTCGCACCAGACGAGGTCGGCGTACGGGGCGTAGGCAACGCCGCGGGAGATGGACTGCTCCAGACCGTTCTTGACGCGGTAGAAGCCTTCCTGGGTACGCTCGCCGGTCAGGAACGGCTTGTCGTTCTCGTCGTAGTCGGAGGTGATCAGGTTGGCGGCTTCAGCATCGGTACGGGCCAGGATCAGGGTCGGAACGCCCATGACGTCAGCGGCGAAACGAGCGGAGATCAGCTTTTCGATGGCTTCACGGGTCGGAACCAGAACCTTGCCACCCATGTGGCCGCACTTCTTGGCAGCAGCCAGCTGGTCTTCGAAGTGAACACCGGCAGCACCAGCGGCGATCATGTTCTTCATCAGTTCGAAAGCGTTCAGAACGCCACCGAAACCGGCTTCAGCGTCAGCAACGATCGGCAGGAAGTAGTCGATGAAGCCTTCGTCGCCCGGGTTGATGCCACGCGACCACTGGATTTCGTCAGCGCGCTTGAAGGTGTTGTTGATGCGGCGAACCATGGTCGGCACGGAGTCGTAGGCATACAGCGACTGGTCCGGGTACATGGTCTCGGAGGTGTTGCCGTCAGCAGCAACTTGCCAGCCGGACAGATACACGGCTTCCAGGCCAGCCTTGGCCTGCTGCATGGCCTGACCAGCGGTGATCGCGCCAAAAGCATTCACATAACCCTTCTTGGCACCGCCGTTAACCTTTTCCCAGAGGATCTTGGCGCCACGCTGGGCCAGGGTGTATTCCGGCTGGAGGGAGCCGCGCAGACGGACGACGTCAGCAGCGGAGTAACCGCGCTTGACGAGCTTCCAGCGGGGGTTTTCAGCCCAGTCTTTTTCGAGGGCGGCGATTTGCTGTTCGCGAGTGCTCATGTGAATTCCTCAGTTGAATTGGTTTGGGGGGACGGCCTTGCACCGAATCAGGCTGCTGCAAGGTCGATGGCGAAGTATAGGATTTTTTTTGCGCAGCAGCAATAGTCTTATATAAGACATAAGACAATATTTTCTTAAATTAAAACAGAGTGTTGTTTGCAATTTTTCATGATGCGAAATCTGGTTTGCCAAAGTGAAATGCAATGCAGCATCTGATTGGTCGGGATGGGTATTCATACCGCATGGCGCATCATTTTCTTGGCTTGACGTGACTGGTGAACGGGTGTTGAATCGACCAAATTTTGAATTTCGACGGTGTTGTCATGGAATTTTTGCGACAGTTGTACGATTGGAACGAGCGGACCTTCTGGAACTCGTTAACCAAGAAGCTGATGAGCTTCCTTTTGCTCTTCTTTATTGATGTCGGCTACCTGGCGATCTATTTCCACCAGAAGGGGCTGATCGGCGAGGAACTGCGTCGCTCCGGTGCCAGCGCCGAGAGCCTGCAACGGATTTCGGCCAGCCTGGACAGCGGCCTGACGCTGATGATCGGCCTGACCGTCGTGGCCCTGGCCTGGAACATCCTGCAGATTGCGTACATCCGCTTTCTGATCCTGCGCCCGGTCCGCCTGATTTCGACCATCTTCGACGAAATCGGGCGCGGCGAAGGCGATTTCTCGCGCAACCTGCCGACCATTACGCATGATGAGCTGCGCACCCTGGCGGAGTCCTACAACCGCTTTGCCGAAAAGATGCGCGAGATCATCAGCGAGGTGCGCAAGATGAGCGTCAACATCGCCCGCGAAGCGGTCGTGGTCAAGAAGACTGTTGCGCTGACGGCGGATCGGGCCGGCAAACAGGGCGAGATCGCCGGTGCCGTGTTCGGCGCGAGCAGTGAGGCGATCCAGGCCATCCATGAGGTGTCGAACTCGACGGAAATGATTTCCCATTCGACCGACGCCAACCTGGCGACGGCACGGGCTTCGCTCAATGAAATGCACGACATCGTCACCAAGGTGGTGATGGTCAGCGACAAGCTGGGTTCCTTCAACAGCACGGTCGACCATCTGGCGCAGCGCTCCGACAGCATCCGGCAGATTGCCGGCCTGATCAAGGACATTGCCGACCAGACCAACCTGCTGGCGCTCAATGCGGCGATCGAGGCGGCGCGGGCCGGTGAAATGGGTCGCGGTTTCGCGGTGGTGGCCGACGAAGTGCGCAAGCTGGCTGAGCGGGTCAATGTCGCGACGCAGGAGATCAGCGACAACATCGGCAGCATGATCGCCCTGGTGCGCGAGACGCAGACCGAGAATGAGCACATCAATCATGATATCCGCCAGACGCGGGAGGTGGTCGAGCGTTCCTCCGGCGAGTTCCAACGCATGGTCGGCGACTTCGAGCGGACCGGCGACCAGTTGAACCAGATCGCCGCTGCCATGGAGCAGCTGACGGCGACCAACGGCCAGGTGCATGAGGCGGTGACGCAGGTGCATGACCTGTCGAACGAGGTCGCCGGCAGCATGCGTTCGTCGGAGCAATCGACACAAACCTTGAGCCAGGCGACCGAAAGCGTCCAGGAACTGGTTTCGCGGTTCAAGATCGGTCGCGGGGCATTTGACTACAACGTCGATCAGGCACGTCGTTTCCGGGATGCGATCCAGGATTGCCTGGCTGGTTTGGCGGCGGGTGGCACCAACATCTGGGATCAGAACTATCGTCCCCTCCCGGGAACCAATCCACAGAAATACGACGTCAGCTACCTGGGCGCCTTCGAGCAGAAGGTGCAGCCCTTGCTGGAGACAGCGCTGGGCAGCCTGAAGGGGGGCGTTTACGCGCTGATCATCGATACCCGCGGTTATGGCGCCATTCACAACCAGAAATATTCCCGGCCGCTGACCGGTAACTACGAAAACGATCTGGTCGGCAACCGGACGCGACGTATCTGGGATGATGTGACGGGCCAGCGTGGAGCGAAGAACACGCTACCGATGCTGGTTCAGACCTATGCGCGCGATACTGGGGAAATCCTGTCTGAAATCAACATGCCGATCATGGTCAGTGGTCGCCACTGGGGCTCCATCCGGGTCGGCTGCGAAAGCGCGGCCCTGCTGGAAGGCTAGGTCTTGCGTCTGCCCCGCCTGGTGCGGGGTTGCGATACGAAAATCCGGGAGCTTCCCGGATTTTTCATTTAGACCAGCGGCTTGCTGGCAACGAGAACACCGTCTTCATCGGCATACAGCCACTCGCCGGGGGTGAAGGTCACGCCGCCGAAGGTGACGGCCACGTTCTTGTCGCCGATACCTTTCTTCAGCGTTTTTTGCGGATGCGTGTTGAGCGCCCGGACGCCGATGTCGATGCCGTTGATGTCGCCCGAGTCACGGATGCAGCCATAGACCACGACGCCTTCCCAGCCGTTCTTGTTGGCCAGGATGGCCAGCTGGTCGCCGACCAGCGCGCAGCGCAGCGAGCCACCGCCGTCGATGACCAGCACCTTGCCCTTGCCGTTTTCGCCGAAGACTTCGCGGACCAGCGAGTTGTCCTCGAACAGCTTGAGGGTGACGATCTGGCCGGAAAAGCTGGTGCGGCCGCCATAGCGCTGGAACATCGGGGCGACGACGCGGACGGTCTTGCCCAGTTCGGCCTCGAAGGCATCGCACAGGTCGGGGGTTTTGAAGCTCATGTCGGAATCCTCGAAATAAAAAAGCCGTGCAATGTTGCACGGCTTTCCGGGGTTCTGGCAATCCGTCAGACGGTCGCTTCGGCCTTCTCTTCCTCGAAATCGAGCCGAATCTTGCCTTCCTTGTCGAGATCCACCGTCACCTTGCCGCCATTGGCCAGCTTGCCGAACAGCAGTTCGTCGGCCAGCGCGGAGCGGATGGTGTCCTGGATCAGGCGGGCCATCGGCCGGGCGCCCATCAGCGGATCAAAACCCTTCTCGGCGAGCATTTCCTTCACGGCATCGCTGAAATGCGCCTCGACCTTCTTCTCGTGCAACTGTTCCTCCAGTTGCATCAGGAACTTGTCGACCACGCGCAGGATGATCTCGTGGTCGAGCGGCGCGAAGGAAATCGTCGCATCCAGGCGGTTGCGGAATTCCGGCGTGAACAGGCGCTTGATTTCGGCCATCTCGTCGCCGGTTTGCTTGCTGCTGGTGAAGCCCATGCTGGACTTCTGCAGGTCGGCAGCACCGGCGTTGGTGGTCATGATGATCACCACGTTGCGGAAATCCGCCTTGCGCCCGTTGTTGTCGGTCAGCGTGCCGTGGTCCATGACCTGCAACAGGATATTGAAGATGTCCGGGTGCGCTTTCTCGATTTCATCGAGCAGCAGCACGCAGTACGGCTTCTTGGTGATCGCCTCGGTCAGCAGGCCGCCCTGGTCGAAACCGACGTAGCCCGGCGGAGCGCCGATCAGCCGCGACACGGCATGGCGTTCCATGTATTCCGACATGTCGAAACGCTGTAGCTCGACACCCAGGCAATAAGCCAGTTGCTTGGCCACTTCCGTCTTGCCGACGCCGGTTGGGCCGGAGAACAGGAAGGAGCCGATCGGCTTGCCGGGATTGCCGAGGCCGGAACGGGCCATCTTGATCGCCTTGGCCAGCGCGTCAATCGCCTTGTCCTGGCCGAAGACGGTCGCCTTCAGGTCGCGGTCGAGATTCTTCAGCGCGCCGCGATCATCCAGCGAGACATGCTGCGAGGGGATACGGGCGATCTTGGCGACGATTTCCTCGATATCCGTCTTGCTGATGGTCTTTTTCTGCTTCGATTTGGGCAGGATGCGCTGGGCGGCACCGGCTTCGTCGATCACGTCGATCGCCTTGTCCGGCAGGTGGCGGTCGGTGATGTAGCGGGCCGACAGTTCGACAGCCGACGAGATCGCCGTCGCCGAGTACTTGATGCCATGATGCGCCTCGAAGCGGGCTTTCAGGCCCTTGAGGATTTCGACGGTCTCGGCCACCGAGGGTTCGTTCACATCGATCTTCTGGAAGCGACGCGACAACGCGCTGTCCTTCTCGAAGATACCGCGGAATTCGGTATAGGTCGTTGCCCCGATGCACTTCAGTTGCCCGGAAGACAGTGCCGGCTTCAACAGGTTGGACGCATCCAGCGTGCCGCCGGAAGCCGAGCCGGCCCCGATCAGCGTATGGATTTCGTCGATGAACAGGATGGCGTTCGGATTGTCCTGCAGCGCCTTCAGCACGGCCTTCAGGCGCTGCTCGAAATCGCCGCGGTACTTGGTGCCGGCGAGCAGGGAGCCCATGTCCAGTGCGTATACGTTGGCCTTGCTCAGGATTTCCGGCACCTCACCCTCGACTACCTTGCGCGCCAAGCCTTCGGCGATGGCTGTCTTGCCGACGCCGGCCTCGCCGACCAGCAAGGGGTTGTTCTTGCGCCGCCGGCACAGGGTCTGGATGACACGCTCCAACTCCTTGTCGCGGCCGATCAGCGGGTCGATCTTGCCCTGGATAGCGAGGGCGTTCAGGTTGATGGTGTATTGCTCCAGCGGTCCGGCTTCAGCCTTTTCACCCTCCGTCTCGACCTCGCCTTCCGGCGTGGCCTTCGGTTGCGGCACCTTGCTGATGCCGTGCGAAATGAAATTCACCACGTCGAGCCGGGTGACGCCCTGCTTCTGCAGGAAATACACGGCATGCGAGTCCTTTTCGCCGTAGATGGCGACCAACACGTTGGCACCATTGACTTCCTTCTTGCCGGAAGACTGCACGTGCAGGATGGCGCGCTGGATCACGCGCTGGAAACCGAGCGTCGGTTGCGTATCGATGTCGTCCTCGCCAACCACAGTCGGCGTGTGCTCGTCGATGAAATTGGAGAGATCCTTGCGCAGCGTGTCGGTCTTTGCGCCGCAGGCACGCATGGCTTCGGCGGCTGACGGGTTGTCGATCAGCGCCAGCAGGAGGTGTTCGACGGTGATGAATTCGTGGCGCTTTTGACGCGCCTCGACGAAGGCCATGTGCAGGCTGACTTCGAGTTCCTGGGCAATCATCAGTTTTCCTCCATGATGCAGGCGAGCGGGTGTTGATGCTGGCGGGCGAATGCCAATACTTGTTCTACTTTGGTCGCCGCGATGTCGCGCGGGAAGATGCCGCACACGCCTCGACCTTCGTTGTGAACTTTGAGCATGATTCGCGTCGCTTGTTCAGTATCCAGTGAAAAAAAACGCCGCAGAACGGTGATGACGAAATCCATCGGCGTGTAATCGTCGTTCAGCAACACCACCTTGTACATCTTCGGCGGCCCCAGCCGGTTGCGCTGGGCCTCTAGTTGTCCGCCTTCCTGAAACTTCGTAGCCATGCATTCGATTCTATACAGTCCGATTCAATGTGCAATACATCCTGTTGAGGAACAAACTGCCTGTTTCCGTTGTGTGACAAGCAATCTCCTCGGCCAATTCATGCTGCGCTGCGTCATGGAAACTTGTTGACGACATAATTCAACTCGCGTAGAAAGCCATTGTGTTTGGCTTCAAGCTGTATCGGGATTGCCGCGAGCACCGGGTCGTTGAGCACAAACAGGGAGTCGGGGAGACCCGGAAATTTGTTCGTTTTTTGTATGAAAGTAGCAGAACATGGCACTCGGTACCGTTAAGTGGTTCAATGATTCCAAGGGTTTCGGTTTCATCACGCCGGATGATGGCAGCGAAGATCTCTTTGCACACTTCTCCGCCATCAACATGAATGGCTTCAAGACCCTGAAGGAAGGCGAAAAGGTTTCCTTCGAAGTGGTTCAGGGTCCGAAGGGCAAGCAGGCTTCCAACATCCAGCGCGCCTGAGCCGGAACACAGAATATGTCAAAAAGCCCGCCTGAGTCAGGCGGGCTTTTTTCGTTTTCAATCCGGCGAGTCAAGCGACCGTGATGTCGTCCTGACGCGTCTCTCCGGCGTTGTCGGTCCAGGTGACACTCAGCCTGTCGCCCGCCTTGATGCCGCGCGCCTGAAAGGTGAATAGCGGGTTCCGCGAAATCGACGTATTCAATTGGCCGTCAATGATGGGCTTGCCGTTCAGGCTGACGGTGAAGGTCTGGATAAAGTGGGCGGGCAGGGTTTGCCCCTTGTCATCCTTGCGTTGACCGGTTTCCATCGGGTGTTGCATCAGTACCCGGATATCGGTGACATCGCCCTGGATCTGGGCGCGAATCTTGATGGGGTCAGCCATGATCAACCTCCGCAGCCGCCGAGCGTTACCTTGATTTCACGGAAGGCAACATGGGATTTGCCGTCGCCCGTTTTGGCGACGACCCGGATACGCGTCGTTTCCGACAGTTTGAGCTGCTCCCGGACATAGGGCAGGGCGGGGCCGGAAAACTCGATGGCCGAGCACAGCGGCATCGGGTTCTTGTCGGCAAAGATGGCCAGGCTGCGGGTGTTCGGGATGTTGCACCTCACCTCAACCTCGACCTTGGCGCCATTCTCGGCAATTTCCGGGGCGCTGATCACGATGTCGCGGCTTTCGGCGGCACTCGTGCTGCCATAGGCCTTCAGCGCATCGTTGATCGTGCGGGCAGCGAAAGCCGGTTTCTGCCATTCGGCAGCAAGCACCGTGGTCGGCACAAGCAGGCCGCCACCGAGCCACGGAGTAATTGCTGCGGCCGACAGGCCACCCTTCAGGAGTCGTCTTCTCAATTCAAGCATGATGTGGGGGAGATGCCTTATTCAGCCAGCCAGTGGCCGGATTTGCCGCCGGATTTTTCCAGGAGGCGGATGTTGTCGATGCGCATGCCGCGATCGACGGCCTTGGCCATGTCGTAAATGGTCAGCAGGCCGACCGTCGTCGCAGTCAATGCTTCCATTTCGACTCCGGTACGGCCAAAACATTCTGCCGTTACAGCGCAGTGGATGGCGTTATTGGCCTCATCGATGGTGAATTCGGCCGCAACACGGGTCAGGGCGATCGGATGGCAGAGCGGGATGAGATCGCCGGTGCGTTTCGAAGCCTGGATGGCGGCGATGCGGGCGATACCGAGTACGTCGCCTTTCTTGGCCGAACCGGAGCGGATCAGTTCCAGCGTTGCCGGCTGCATGTAAATACTGCCGGCGGCACGGGCAACACGGGCGGTTTCGGTCTTGGCGCCGACGTCCACCATGTGGGCCTGGCCGGCACTGTCGAAATGGGTAAGGGGGGAAGAAGTCACGGGCGTTACGTTTGGTTACGATCCGCCGGAATGGCGGAAATCAAGGCTGCGCTATCATAGCACCATGCGTTTGCCCCAACGATTCGTTGCCCTGACTCTCGCGCTGGCCTTGGCAGTTCAGCCGGTGGCGGCGGACGAGTTGCCCGAATTGGGTGACGTGGCGAGCAGTGAGTTCTCGCTGAGCACTGAAAAGAAGATCGGCCAGCAGATCATGCACGACATTCGCTGGCGGGAGCCGGCCTACCTCGACGATGCAGACATCGAGGTGTACCTGAACCAGCTCGGCAACCGACTGGCCGCCGTGAGCAGCGACCCAGGCTTCGGTTTTACCTTCTTCGCCATCAACGACCAGAACATCAACGCCTTCGCCATGCCCGGTGGCTACATCGGTGTGCATACCGGCCTGATCCTGTCGTCGCAGACCGAATCCGAGCTGGCCGGTGTGCTGGCCCACGAAATCTCGCACGTCACGCAACGCCATATCGCCCGGCAGATCTACCAATCGAAGCAGATTGGCATAGCGTCCATGGTGGCCATGGCGCTTGCCTTGCTGGCTGCCCGGTCGAACGGCCAGGTGGCGGGCGCGGCCATTGCCACCACGCAAGCCGGGGCGATTTCATCCCAGTTGGCCTTTTCGCGCGATTTCGAGCGCGAGGCGGATCGTCAGGGATTCGACATTCTGCGCAAGGCTGGTTTCGACGTGCGCGGCATGGCAGCCTTCTTCGCCCGTCTGCAGCAGGCTGTTCGTCTGTACGAGAACAACGCGACAGCCTATTTGCGCACCCACCCATTGACCGGCGAGCGGCTGACCGACATGCAGAACCGCGAGCAGGCGATCCCCTATCGCCAAGTGGCCGATAGTCCGGATTTCCAACTGGTGCGGGCCAAGGTGCGGGCGATGCAGGGAACGCCGCGCGAGGCGGTCAAGGATCTCGAGAACCTGCTGCAGGAAAAGAAGTTTGCATCGGAAGGGGCGATCCGCTTTGGCCTGGCCTTCGCCCGCTATCGATCGCGTGATTGGGCGGGGGCGGCGCAGGAACTGGAAACCATGCGGCAACTGAAGGTGTCGGCAGCCATGTTCGAGCACTTGCGGGCCGATGTCCGCCTGGCGCAGGGCGATACGGCGGCTGGCCTGGCGATCTACCGGGATGCGATGGTGCGCTACCCGCTCAACCTCGGCCTGATCTATGGTTACGGTGCAGCGTTGATCACGGCCCGCCGCCACGACGATGCGCTGCGTTTTGCCGAGTCGCAGTTGCGCAATTACCCGGAGGATGTCCGCCTGCACAAGATGCGGGCCGAGAGCTACGCCGGTCTCGGGCAGCGGGCCATGCAGCACCGCGCCCTGGCCGAGGTGTTCATCCTGCAGGGACAGACGGCGGGCGCCATCGAGCAGTTGCAACTGGCGCAACAGGCGGGCGATGCGAATTTCTACGAAATGTCCTCGATCGATGCCCGACTGCGCGAGATGCGGCGTCGGCAGGTCGAGGAAATGAAGGAAAAACGCAATTGAGGTTAGAATCGTAGCTTGAATCTACCAGTTGAATGACCATGGAATTTGATCGCGAACTCGACGTCAAGGGGCTGAATTGCCCGCTTCCCATCCTGCGTACCAAGAAGACCCTCGCCGAAATGGAATCCGGCCAGATTCTGCGCGTCCTGGCCACCGATCCGGGTTCCCTCAAGGATTTTCCTGCCTTTGCCAAGCAAACCGGTAACGAACTGCTCGAGCAGAAGGAAGAGAACCGGGTCTTCGAGTATTTCCTGAAGCGCAAATAAACACCCCGTTCACCGCATTTTTCGAAGACAGGCAGGCGCCGGCAGGCGAACCTGCCGCTTGGCTTTTCTCTGGGTTGATCGATTGCCTCGAGGTGCGCGATGCGGCTTCGTGGTCGTCCACCCTGGCCGACGTGCAAAGGGGCCCGCATTGGGTGGTGGTCGCGCTCGACTACGAACTGGGTTATCTGCTCGAACCGAAATCCGCCCCGCCTGGCTGGCAGCCGGGGCAGCAGGTACTGGCCCGCTTCTGGCGGTTTGCCGAGCGGCAGACCTTGACAACGGAGGCTGCCGAAGCCTGGTTGCAACAGGTAGCGGGAAACGCCGTGGCCGGTATCGGTGGCCTGCATCCGGGGATTGACCAGCCGGCCTATGCGGCAGCCATCGAGCGCATCAAGACGCTGATCCATGCCGGCGATTGCTATCAGGTCAACTACACTTTCCCGTTGCGCTTCTGTTGGTTCGGTTTGCCCGTCGCCCTGTATTCCCGTCTACGCCAGCGCCAGCCGGTTCGTTACGGCGGCTTCATCGGGGATGATGAATCAGGATTGGTTTCGCTCTCACCGGAACTGTTCCTGGAGCGCACGGCCGATCGCCTGCTGACCCGGCCGATGAAGGGTACGGCACCGCGTACCGTGCCGCCCGAATCCCTGCTCGCCTCGGCCAAGGACCGGGCGGAAAACCTGATGATCGTCGACCTGTTGCGCAACGACCTAGGCCGGGTGGCGAACAAAGGGGGGGTGACGGTCGACCGTTTGTTCGACATCGAGGCCTATCCGACAGTCTGGCAGATGGTTTCGGAAATATCGGCCCGCATACCGGCTCAGACATCCTTTGGCGACATCGTCCAGGCGCTGTTTCCCTGCGGCTCGATCACCGGGGCTCCAAAAATCCGCGCCATGCAGATCGCTGCCGACTTGGAAGCCTCCCGGCGCGGCCCCTACACCGGGGCGCTGGGCTGGTTGGCCCCGAACGGTGATTTTCGTCTGAATGTCGCGATCCGGACGCTCGAACTGTTGCCGGGTGGCGCGGGTCGCCTGGGGGTTGGCAGTGGCATCGTCGCCGACTCGCAGATTACGTCGGAGTGGGCGGAGTGTCATTTGAAAGCCCGTTTCCTGCGGGACGACGATCCGGGCATTCAATTGATCGAAACCCTGCGCCGGGTCGATGGCGATTACTCACGTCTGGCGCCGCACCTGGCGCGGCTGCGCCAGTCAGCTGAGTGGCTGGGCTTCGCCTTCAATGAGCAACGGATACTGGCTGCGCTTGCTGAACCCTCTGCCCGTGGCCTCTGGCGGGTTCGCCTGATGCTCGCCAAGGATGGTCGTTGTTCGGTGGCGGCCTTTCCGCTGGTCGACGAGCCGGCCGAGGGGCGCTTAGCCTTGCTGGCAGAAAAACGCATCGACTCACGCTACCCCTTGCGGCGCCACAAGACGACGGATCGGGCGATTTACGACGAGGCGCTCGGCATCATTGCCGGTCAGCCGGCGGTGTTTGACCAGGTTTTCCTGAATGAGCGGGGCGAGGTGGCCGAAGGGGCGCGCAGCAATGTTTTCGTTGAACGGGGTGGCGTCCTGCTGACGCCGCCCGTCGCGAGCGGCGCCTTGCCCGGCGTGCTGCGGGCCGAGTTGCTGGCCGACGGGAAGGCCCGGGAGGCCGTGCTGTGGCCGGCGGACCTCGCGGGAGGTTTCTGGCTGGGGAATGCCCTGCGCGGGCTGGTTCGGGTCAGCCTGCGCCCCGCCTGAAGGCCGGGTGGCCTTCGGCGGCGCCGGTGGGCCGACTCAGCCGCGCAACTTGCGCAGGCTGAGGCCGATGGTCAGGAAGAGCGCAGCACCGATGCCGTAGGTAAAGGCGCGGGAGACATCCACGTCCTGGTAGGCGACGAGCACCGGCGTGTCGTTCTCGATGCGGTAGCGCACAACTGTCTGGAAATGCCACGACGAAGCCTTCACTTCGTAGAGGCCATCTTCCTTCTTCCACTTCAGCCAGTTGTTCTCTTCCTCGACTTCACCGGCCGGTTCGGTCGGCTCCAGAGAGGCGATCCGGCCCTTTGCCTTGGCGTCAGCGAGCTCACCATAGGCCAGACCGCAAGCTTCCTTCTTCTCGCCACAGGCTGCAATCAGCCGAAAGGTGGGTTTCCAGTCCGGGTTGGCCTTCTCCCACGGCCAGGAATAGATGAAGGCGACGGTACTGGCACCGACGGCGAGGGAGAAGATCATCAGGTTGGTGAAGATCTGGCTGAAGAAACTGCGTTTGTCTTCCATGGCGCTCTCGTGACTCAGCCTAGCTTGGCGAGTTGGGGTTTGAGTTTGTCCAGCGTTGCCGTGAACTCGGCAACCCGCTGTTTTTCCTGTTCGACGACAGCGGCCGGGGCGCGGGCGACGAAGCCTTCGTTCGAGAGCTTGCCCTGGGCGATGGAAATCTGCTTCTCCAGCTTTTCGATTTCCTTCTTCAGGCGCTCCTTCTCGGCAGCAACGTCGATCTCGACCTTCAGCATCAGGCGCGTCTCGCCGACCACGGCGACCGGTGCCATGGCGTCGGCCGGCATGTCGTCCACGATTTGTACCTCGGAGAGCTTACCCAGAGCTTGCAGGATGGGGGCGAATTCGCAAATTTCCTCACCGCCGCCGGCGACCAGCAGCGGCGTGCGCTGGGCCGGGGAGATACCCATCTCGCCGCGCAGGTTGCGGCAGGCGTAGGCGAGGGCCTTGAGGCGCTCGACCTTGGCTTCGGCGGCTTCGTCGATACGCGACAGGTCGGCAGACGGGTAGGCGGCGAGCATGATCGAATCGTGCGTCTGGCGGCCAGCGATGGGGGCGACCGTCTGCCACAATTCTTCGGTGATGAACGGAATGAGCGGGTGCGCCAGGCGCAGGATGGTTTCCAGCGTACGGACCAGCGTGCGGCGGGCGCCACGCTGCTGGGCCTCGTCACCGGTCTGGATCTCGACCTTGGCGATTTCCAGGTACCAGTCGCAGAATTCGTCCCAGATGAATTTATAGATCGTTTGGGCGATCAGGTCGAAGCGGTAGTCGATGAAGTGTTGCTCGACTTCCTTTTCCACCTTTTGCAGCAGGCTGACGATCCAGCGGTCGGCAAAGCTGAACTTCAGGCGCGGTTCGCCGCCCGGCGTGACACAGACCCCGCCGCGGCCCTGCTGGTGATCGAGCGCCAGGTCGTGGCCTTCGACGTTCATCAGCACGAAGCGCGTAGCGTTCCACAGCTTGTTGCAGAAATTGCGGTAGCCGTCGCAGCGGTTCAGGTCGAACTTGATGTCGCGCCCCGGCGAGGCGAGCGAGGCGAAGGTGAAGCGCAGCGCATCGGTGCCGAAGGCCGGAATGCCTTCCGGGAATTCCTTCTTGGTCTTCTTGGCAATGCTCTCGGCCTGTTTCGGGTTCATCAGGCCAAAGGTGCGCTTTTCGACCAGGGCATCGATGCCGATACCGTCGATCAGGTCGATCGGATCAAGTACGTTGCCCTTGGACTTGGACATTTTCTGGCCCTCGCCATCGCGGATCAGGCCGTGCACATAGACGTGCTTGAACGGGATCTTGCCGGTGATGTGCTTGGTCATCATGACCATGCGCGCCACCCAGAAGAAGATGATGTCGAAGCCGGTGACCAGCACGGTCGACGGCAGGTATTGTTGCAGCACCTGGTTGGCGGCATCGGTCGCTTCGTTACCGGTCCAGTCCAGTGTCGAGAACGGCCACAAAGCGGATGAATACCAGGTGTCGAGCACGTCTTCGTCGCGCGTCAGCTGGCCGGCGTAACCGGCCTTGTCGGCCTGCTTGCGGGCTTCTTCCTCGTTCTGGGCGACAAACACCTCGCCATTGACGCCGTACCAGGCCGGAATCTGGTGGCCCCACCACAGCTGGCGGGAGATGCACCAGTCCTGAATGTTGTTCAGCCACTGGTTGTAGGTGTTGACCCAGTTTTCGGGATAGAACTTGATCTCGCCGGAATGCACGACGTCGAGCGCCTTCTCGGTGATCGACTTGCCGTCGGCGCCCGGCTTGGACATGGCGACGAACCACTGGTCGGTCAGCATCGGCTCGATGACGACGCCGGTGCGGTCGCCACGCGGCACCTTGAGCTTGTGCTTGTCGGTCTTTTCCAGAATGCCGAGGGCTTCCAGGTCGGCGACGACGGCCTTGCGGGCGTCGAAGCGGTCAAGGCCGCGGTATTTGTCCGGGGCGGCGTCGTTGATCTTGGCGTCGAGCGTCAGGATCGAAATCATCGGCAAACTGTGGCGCTGGCCAACGGCGTAGTCGTTGAAGTCATGGGCCGGTGTGACCTTGACGCAACCGGTACCGAATTCGAGATCGACGTAGCTATCGGCGATGATCGGGATTTCACGGTCGGTCAGCGGCAACTTCACCATCTTGCCGATCATGTGCTTATAGCGCTCGTCTTCCGGATGGACCATGACGGCCGTGTCGCCGAGCATGGTTTCCGGACGGGTGGTGGCGACCACCAAGCTACCCGAGCCGTCGGCCAGCGGGTAGCGGATGTGCCACATGAAGCCGTCTTCTTCCTCCTGAACCACTTCGAGGTCGGACACCGCGGTGTGCAGCTTCGGGTCCCAGTTGACCAGGCGCTTGCCGCGGTAGATCAGGCCCTCGTTGTAGAGGCGGACGAAAGTCTCGGTGACGACCTTGTTGAGGCCGGCGTCCATCGTGAAGCGCTCGCGCTTCCAGTCCGGGCTGGTGCCCATGCGGCGCATCTGGCGGGTGATCGTGCCGCCCGAGTATTCTTTCCACTCCCAGACTTTTTCCAGGAACTTCTCGCGGCCGAGGTCATGGCGCGAAACGCCCTGAGCATCCAGCTGGCGCTCGACGACGATCTGGGTGGCGATGCCGGCGTGGTCGGTGCCTGGCTGCCACAGGGTGTTGTGGCCCTTCATCCGGTAGTAGCGGGTGAGGGCGTCCATGATCGTCTGGTTGAAGCCATGCCCCATGTGCAGCGTGCCGGTGACGTTGGGCGGCGGCAGCAGGATGCAGAAATTGTCAGCCTTGCTGCGGTCGACGCCAGCAGCAAAATAATTCTTGGATTCCCACTCGGGGTACCAGTGGCGTTCGATATCGGCGGGCTCAAAGGCTTTGGCGAGTTCCATGGACTTCTCGGAAAAGGGGAAACCCGCGATTATACCGGAGCGCTGCTCCGGCTTTGCCGCTGCGTCAGTCGTCGCTGGTAGAGGCGGCGATCATTTCCTGCTCAGCCAGGAAGTCGCGCAGGGTCGATTCGATGAGGCGGGGAAGTTCGGCGACCAGGCGCTGCTCGACGCGGCGGGCCAGTTCGCTGGCCAATTGTTCACGCAGGTCGGCATTGATCAGGCGGGGTGGCGGCTCGGGTGTCTCGCGGGCAGTCAGGGCCTCGGTCGAACCGGAGGGGACCGCGAGGCCAGGCATCATTTCCGGCATGTCCATAACGGGATCGATCTCAATGTCGGTCAGCGGCGCTGCCTCGATTGCCGTCTGGAATGCCCGTGGGTCGGCGGCGGAACTGGCCTCAGGGCCTGTTTCCGGGGTTAATTCATCGAGCAGTACCGGGATGTCGTCATCGTCAAGGGCGTCGATCAGCACAGGTACATCGTCGAGTTCCGTCTCGGGCTGGCGTTTGCGGTGCATCAGAGCGTCGGCACGGGCGAGGATGGGGCTGGGCACGGGAGGTCCTTAGCGATTGCTGAGGTCGAAATAGCGAACGTCGTAGCCACGATCCTTGTAGAACTTGACACGATCCCGTGCGGCACTACGGTCGTCCTCGTCCTGGCCAACCACCTCGATCAGGCTTTCGAAACGCGAGAAGCCCGGTGGGATTTCACGGCTCAGGTTCATCAGGCGCTCGTCCTGGGCGATGGTGTCGAGCTGATCGGTGATCAGGATGGGGGTTTCCGCTGCCAGCGGCGAATCGGCCCGGCAGTGCGGTACGAAGCTGAGCGCCGAGTGGGTCCATAGCAGGCGGTCGAGGTTGCTGGCGACTTCCGGCTCGCGTGCATACACCAGCATCGGCTTCCGCTTGGCGTAGGCGCCGCTCAACAGGGCACAGGCGGCAGCGATCCGGTCGCTGGCGCCGTGGTAGAAGAACACCTGGGTCAATTGAGCTTGCCCGCGCGCTGCAGCAGATAGTGGGTAAGCAACGGCACCGGCCGGCCGGTCGCACCCTTGTCGGTACCTGATTTCCAAGCCGTTCCGGCAATATCGAGGTGCGCCCAGTCAAATTTCTTGGTGAAGCGCGACAGGAAACAGGCGGCCGAAATGGCGCCGCCCCAGCGCCCACCGATATTGGCCATGTCGGCGAACGGACTCTTCAACAGTTCCTGGTAGTCATCCCACAGTGGCATGTGCCAGGCCCGGTCGTTGGCTTCCTCGCCGGCCTCTTGCAGTTCACGCGCCAGACTGTCCTTGTTGGCGAACAGGCCGGTGGCGACATTGCCCAAGGCGACGACGCAGGCGCCGGTCAGGGTGGCGACGTCGATCAGGGTGTCGGGCTCGAAGCGTTCGGCGTAGGTCAGCGCATCGCACAGGATCAAGCGGCCTTCGGCATCGGTGTTGAGAATTTCGATGGTCTGTCCGGACATCGAGGTGACGATGTCCCCTGGCCGGGTGGCATTGCCGCCCGGCATGTTCTCGGTGGCCGGTACGACGACGGTCAGGTTTATTGGCAGGGCCATGCGGGCGACTGCCTGCATGGTGCCGAGTACGCTGGCGGCGCCGCACATGTCATATTTCATCTCGTCCATTTCGGCGCCCGGTTTCAGCGAAATGCCGCCGGTGTCGAAGGTGACGCCCTTGCCGACCAGGACGATAGGTTTCTCGCTGGCCCTTGAGCCCTTGTAACTGAGGGCGATCAGCTTGGGCGGCTGGTGCGAGCCGCGCGCCACGGCCAGCAGTGAGTGCATGCCCAGCTTTTCCATATCCTCGCGTTCGAGGATCTCGCAGTCGAGCTTGAATTCGCTGGCCATGGCACGGGCCTGCTCGGCGAGGTGAGTCGGGTGGCAGACATTGGGCGGCAGGTTGCCGAGCGTCTTGGTCAGCGACACCCCTTCTGCAATGGCAAGCCCCTGCTGCAGCCCTTCCTCGGCGGGAGCCAGTTCGTTGCGGCGCTCAACGCTGATCGTCAGCTTGCGCAGCGGGCGGCGGATTTCTTCCTTCTTGCTCTTGAACTGGTCGAATTTGTAGGTGGCATCGAGCGCGGCGATCACCGTCTGGCGCACGCGCCAGGTGATGCTGTGTTTCCGGACCGGTAATTCGGTGAGGAAAAGGCTGGCGTCGAAGGCGCCGGTTTCATTGAGGACCTTGACTGCGGTGCGGATGGTGCTGGCGAATTCCTTCTCGCGGAATTCCTTTTCCTTGCCCAGCCCGACGAGCAGAATGCGGTCGCAGTGTGTGGACGGCACGTTGTGCAGCAACAGCGTCGTGCCGGCCTTGCCTTCCATGTCGCCGCGGCGAACGATGTCGGAGATGTAACCACCGGAGATGTTGTCGAGCAGTTCCGCTGGCAAGGTCAATTTCCTCGACTCGAAAACACCGACGACGACGCAGGCGCTACGCTGTTTTTCCGGGCTTCCGCTTTTTATGCTAAATTCCACAAGCTGCTCCTGATCAAGGAAATATCAGTATTCGAGGGATTATCCTCGTATTTTTTCGGTTTCGTCAAAGCATGATATTCGAGCGCGCCGCCCGGCGCGAATTTGCCCAGGCAGCTGCCGGCATCAGCGTTGCACTGCTGGCCATTCTGACCTCGACCCACCTGATTCGCCTGCTCAAGGAAGCAGCCGGCGGGCGCATCGCACCAGAGGCGGTGGCGTCGCTGCTCGGCTTTGCGGCACTCAATTTCATGCCCATCCTGCTGTCCCTGACGCTTTTCGTCTCCATCCTGCTCAGCCTGTCGCGCGTCTATCGGGATTCCGAGATGGTGGTCTGGTTTTCCTCGGGTTTGCCGCTCACCGGCTGGATCGCGCCGGTCCTGCGCTTCGCGCTGCCCATCATCCTGGCCATCGCAGCGGTTTCTGCCTTCCTGGCACCCTGGGCGAATTCCAGTTCGGCCGAATACCGTGAGCGTCTGTCGGCGCGCAGCGAATTGTCGCAGGTGTCGCCTGGCGCTTTCCGCGAGGTCAAGAAAGGGCAGCGCGTGTTTTTCGTCGAGGGGGTTGGTGACGACGGTTCTCACGTCGGCAACGTTTTTGTCGCTTCCTATCAGGAAGGCAAGCTGGGCGTCATCATGTCGGATTCCGGTTTCCAGGAAACCGCCGGTAATGGCGATCGCTTCGTGGTGCTCGAGAACGGTCGACGCTACGAAGTCGAGCCAGGGTCGCCGGCCTTCAAGGTCATGGAGTTCGAGCGCTACCGGGCGCGGGTCGAGGATGGTGAGCCAACCTCGTCCGCTCCTTCCCCCAAGGGGATGCCGATCACCCGGCTGGTTCTCGAGGACAGCAATGCGGCGCGCGGTGAGCTGCTCTGGCGCATCGGCCTGCCGTTGTCGGCGCTGATCCTTTGCCTGCTCGCCATTCCGCTTTCCTACGTCAATCCGCGTGCCGGGCGCTCGGCCAACATGCTGATTGCCATTCTGATCTATGCCATTTACAACAACCTGCTGTCGGTCAGCCAGGCCTGGGTGGTGCAGGGCAAGATGTCCTTCTGGGTCGGTGTCTGGGCGGCCCATGCAGTGATGTTGTTGCCACTGCTTGCCCTCTTTTACAAACGGATCGTCGTGCGCATGCCCTGGCGGCGCTGGGGGCAATGATGTTTCGTCTCAGTCTCTACCAGCGTTACCTGATCCGGGAAACCTTTGCCTCGGTGTTTCTGGTGCTGGCCGCCTTTCTGGCGCTGTTTGCCTTCTTCAATTTCATCGACGAACTGCGCAGCGTCGGCAAGGCGGGTTATACCGTCTTCCATGCGGCGATTTTCGTCGCCCTTGGCATGCCTGGGCTGATTTACGAACTGATTCCGATTGCCACCCTGATCGGTGCGCTCTATGCCTTGTCGACCCTGGCTCGACACTCCGAAATCACCGTGCTGCGCGCTTCCGGCCTGGCTACTGGCGACTTGCTGAAGACCCTGTTCCGGGCGGCCTTTCTACTTGCCCTGCTGACCTTCGTCATCGGCGAAGCGGTGGTTCCCGTCAGCGAACGGCTGGGGCGGGAAATTCGCGCCAAGGCGCTGAGTACGGTGATTGCCCAGAGTGGGTTCGACAGCGGCCTGTGGGTCAAGGATGGTCGCAGTTTCGTCAACATCCGCACGGCGACACCCGATGCGCCGTTGCAGGGCGTGCGTATCTACAAGTTCAGCAACGAGAATCGCCTGGAGTCGGTGACCGACGCCCGGCAGGCAGAATTCGAGATGCCTGACCTGTGGCATTTGCAGGATGTCGTGCGCACCGTTCTGGATGGCGATCAGGCGCGCGTGGAAAGCAGTGCCTCGGGCGAGTGGCGTTCAAACGTGACGCCCACGTTGCTGGCTGCGTTGATGGTTTCCCCGGAGCGCATGTCGCTGCTCGGTTTGTGGAACTACACCAAGCATCTGAGCGACAACAAACAGAAGACCGAGCGCTATCAGATTGCTTTGTGGAAGAAGGTGGTTTACCCCCTCGCTGCCCTGGTCATGGTGGCCCTGGCCTTGCCATTCGGTTATTCCCACAATCGGGTGGGCGGAGTCAGTCTGAAGATTTTTGCCGGCGTCATGCTCGGCATCCTTTTCTATGCGCTGAACGGGCTGTCCTCCAACCTCGGGGCGATTAATTCGTGGTCCCCGCTGCTCAGCGCGGTAGCGCCGTCCGCCCTTTTCCTTGTGGTGGCGACGGGCATGCTGTGGTGGGTGGAGCGCCGCTGATCAGTTCTGGGTGGTGATCCTGGTTCCGGCAATCCGGTCGTGCAGGAATTGCCTGTCCTTGTCGATCAGTGCCCAGATCAGGCCGATGCCGAACAACAGGAAACTCGGCCAGGCCGCGCAATAGCGCAGGATGGCCTGCAGCGGGCGCACCGGCCGGTCGTTGGCATCGACGACACGCAGTTTCCAGGTTTTCATCGGCAGGGTTTGGCCGCCATTGAGCCAGCACCATACGAAATAGGCGAGAAGCAGCACGAATACGTGCAGCCACAGCCCTTTGGCACCGACCTGCCAACCGAAGCCGGAAAGCACGATCTGGGGCAGCAGGAAGCCGATTAGCAGGATCGAAAATACGACCAAGCTTTCGTAGAGCAAACAGGCCAGGCGCCGCTTCAGGCTGGGGTGCGAATCAGTCATTTGCCGGGTTGATGGGGGTTGTGGTCTGGCCCGTCGATTCAGGCGAGGGTGGAATGGCTGGCGAGCTCAGCAGTTTGGAGGATTTTCCGGTCTCGCGCAGGCGCTGTTTTTCTTCAGGAGGCAGGTTGGAGTAGGCCTCCCATTTCTGTCTGACGACCTGCTTTTGCTCGGGGGGGAGTTGCTTGAAATCCTTGTAAATGTCCCGCACTTTGGCGCGCTCGGCGGGCGACAGGGTGGCCCATTCGCGCATGCGGTCCTGCATGCGGTGCTGCTCGTCACGCTTCATGGTGGGGTAACGATCGGCAATGGCCAGCCATTTCCGCTTGCGAATATTCTCAAGGCTGTCCCAGTCCCGGGAGAGCGGAGCAAGAATTTCCCTTTGTTGAGCGGTCAGTTGACCCCAGCCCGGTTGCGGTGGCGTGCCAATGACTGCAGTCGCTGGCGGTTCGCCGGCGATGGCGAGATTCAAGGTCGTGGCGAGGATCAATCCTCCGACGAGTCGTCCAATAGCCATTCGAAGAATTCGTTGTCCAGGAAAGCGTCGGGCGGCAGGTCGTCGGTCAGCAGCGCGCTGTCCACTTCCTCCAGGTCGGCGACGTACTGGGCGCTATGCCAGTAAAAGGAAATCCACATGCCAAGCAGGAGCGCCAGGATGGCGAGGATCTGCTTGAGGTAGGCGGTAGGGTTGCCACTCCGGGAGAAGGTGTTGGCCGGACCGGCCAGAAGCAATTGCGGTGCCGCCAGTTTCTGGCGGCTCAGGGCCAGGTGGCGGGCGGCCTCCAGGCGCCGGGAGGCGGCCGGGGGGATATCCTTCAATCCGTGGTTCAGCGCTTGCCGAACGCGAAATGCGTAACGTTCTTCGTTCATAGCTTGATGCCTTTTGCCGACAGGGCTGTCGCCAGCGTGTGAGTGGCGCGCGAACAATGAGTTTTGACGCTGCCTTCCGAACACCCCATCGCGGCTGCGGTTTCGGCTACGTCCATGTCTTCCCAGTAACGCATGAGGAAGGCTTCCCGTTGACGGGCCGGTAGTTTTTTTATTTCGTCTTCGATCAGGTTCAGCGTTTGCGCCTGCAGCAACTTGCTTTCCGGTGTGCGCGGACCGGCGTCGTCGGCGTCGGCCGCCAGCGTTTCGAGTGGATCGTTCTCCTCATCGTCATCCGGCGAAAAGGCGGAGAGCAGGGTCGTCCACATCGAACGCACCTTGCTGCGCCGGTAGAAATCGCGGATGGTGTTTTGCAGGATGCGCTGGAAGAGCATCGGGAACTCGTCGTCCGGACGGTCGCCGTATTTTTCGGCCAGTTTGAGCATCGCATCCTGGACGATATCGAGGGCGGCTTCCTCGTCGTGCACCGCAAACATGGCCTGCTTGAAGGCCCGGCGTTCGATCGATTCCAGAAAGCAGGAAAGTTGTTGGGGTGAAGCCAGGTTCGTTTCTTCCAGAAAGCCTTGAGCGATAGGGGAGTCTGCCGCGAAACCTTGACCGAAAAGGGGCGGTCGATTATGGTTACGCCCTTTTAGGCAATAGCTTTTTTGGGCTCAAGCATGATGATCAGCGGTGCAGAAATTGTAATCAGGTGCCTGCAAGAAGAAAAGGTCGACTATGTGTTCGGTTACCCTGGCGGTTCCGTCCTGCATATTTACGACGCCCTTTTCAAGCAGGAGGAGGTCAAGCACATTCTGGTTCGCCACGAACAGGCTGCCGTCCATGCGGCGGACGCTTATTCGCGTTCTTCCCAGAAGGTCGGCGTTGCGCTGGTGACCTCAGGCCCGGGTGTGACCAACACGGTTACCGGCATTGCCACCGCTTACATGGATTCGATCCCGATGGTGGTGCTGTGTGGCCAGGTGCCGACGGCCTACATCGGCCAGGATGCCTTCCAGGAGTGCGACACCGTCGGCATCACCCGCCCTTGCGTTAAGCACAACTTCCTGGTCAAGGACGTCAAGGATCTGGCCTCGACCATCAAGAAAGCCTTCCATATCGCGTCGACCGGTCGTCCGGGTCCGGTTGTCGTCGACATCCCGAAGGATATTACCGCTCAGGTCTGTGAATTCGACTATCCCAAGTCGGTCCAGATGCGCTCCTACAACCCGGTGGTCAAGGGCCATCTGGGTCAGATCAAGAAGGCCGTGCAGATCCTGCAGGAAGCCAAGCGTCCGATCATCTACACCGGCGGCGGCGTGATCCTGTCGGATGCGGCCGAGAAGCTGACCCAACTGGCCCGCAAGCTGAATTTTCCGGTCACCAACACCCTGATGGGGCTTGGCGGCTACCCGGCGACCGACAAGCAGTTCGTCGGCATGCTGGGCATGCACGGCACCTTCGAAGCCAACAACGCGATGCATTACGCGGACGTGATCCTGGCCGTGGGCGCCCGTTTCGATGATCGCGTGATCGGCAACCCGGAGCATTTCGGCGAAGAAAAGCGTCGTGTCATCCACATCGATATCGATCCGTCGTCGATTTCCAAGCGGGTCAAGGTCGATGTGCCGATCGTCGGCAATGTGACCGATGTGATCGATGAAATCCTCAAGCTGCTCGATGGCGGCTTCAAGGCCGATCCGGAAGTCGCCGATTGGTGGAAGCAGATCGATGAGTGGCGTGGTCGCAATTCGCTGGCCTATCGCCAGAGCAATCACATCATGCCGCAGTACGTGGTCGAGAAACTCTATGAAGTGACCGGCGGCGATGCTTTTATTACCTCCGACGTCGGCCAGCACCAGATGTTCGCCGCGCAGTACTACAAGTTCGACAAGCCGCGCCGCTGGATCAATTCCGGCGGCCTGGGCACCATGGGCGTCGGCCTGCCGTATGGCATGGGCGTGCTGCTGGCCAATCCGGGCGCTCAAGTCGCCTGCGTGACCGGCGAGGGCTCGATCCAGATGTGTATCCAGGAGTTGTCGACCTGCAAGCAGTACGAATTGCCGATCAAGATCATCAACCTGAACAACGGCATGCTCGGCATGGTGCGCCAGTGGCAGGAGATGTTCTACTCCAAGCGCTATTCGCAGTCCTACGTCACCTCGCTGCCGGATTTCGTCAAGCTGGCCGAATCCTACGGCCACGTCGGCATGCGCATTGAGAAGCCCGAAGATGTCGAGCCGGCGCTGCGCAAGGCCTTCACCGAGCACAAGAACGACCTGGTCTTCATGGACTTCATCATCGATCCGGCTGCCAACGTCTTCCCGATGGTGGCAGCTGGCAAGGGCCTGACCGAAATGATCCTCGCCGAAGATATCTGAGCGGGGGAGGAATAGAAAAATGCGTCATATCATTTCCATCCTGATCGAAAACGAAGCCGGCGCGCTGTCGCGTGTGGCCGGCCTATTCTCGGCCCGTGGCTACAATATTGAATCGCTGACCGTGGCACCGACCGAAGACCCGTCGTTGTCCCGGATGACCATCCTGACCTGGGGCTCCGACGAGGTGCTCGAGCAGATCACCAAGCAGCTCAACAAGCTGGTGGATGTCGTCAAGGTGGTCGATCTCTCCGAGGCCGCGCACGTCGAGCGCGAACTGATGCTGATCAAGGTTCGCGCCACCGGCAAGGACCGCGAAGAGATGAAGCGGATGGCCGATATTTTTCGTGGCCGCATCATCGACGTCACGGAATCGACCTATGTGATCGAGTTGACCGGAGCCAGCTCCAAGCTCGACTCCTTCATTGCCGCGCTCGACGCCGGCCTGATTCTCGAAACCGTCCGTACCGGCGTCTGTGGCATCGGTCGTGGCGATCGTATTCTCAAAGTCTGACTTACTGTTTAATCAAGAGGATTTCATGAAAGTTTATTACGACAAGGACGCCGATCTCTCCCTGATCAAGGGCAAGAAGGTCACCATCGTTGGTTATGGTTCGCAGGGTCATGCTCATGCCCAGAACCTGAAGGACTCCGGCGTCAAGGTCACCGTTGGCCTGCGCAAGGGTGGTGCTTCCTGGGCCAAGGCGGAAGCCGCTGGCCTGAAGGTCGAAGAGATCGCCAAGGCCGTTAAGGGCGCCGACGTGGTCATGATCCTGTTGCCGGACGAGAACATTCCGCAGGTTTACAACGAAGAAGTCGCCCCGAACCTGAAGAAGGGCGCTGCCCTGGCCTTCGCGCACGGCTTCAACGTGCATTACAACCAAGTCGTGCCGCGCGCTGACGTGGACGTCATCATGGTCGCGCCGAAGGGCCCGGGCCACACCGTGCGTTCCGAGTACCTGAAGGGTGGCGGCGTGCCGTCCCTGATCGCCGTTTATCAGGACAAGTCCGGCAAGGCCAAGGACATCGCTCTGTCTTACGCGGCAGCCAACGGCGGCACCAAGGGTGGCGTCATCGAGACCAACTTCCGCGAAGAAACCGAAACCGATCTGTTCGGCGAGCAGGCCGTCCTGTGCGGCGGCGCTGTCGAGCTGGTCAAGATGGGCTTCGAGACCCTGGTTGAAGCCGGCTATGCTCCGGAAATGGCCTACTTCGAGTGCCTGCACGAACTGAAGCTGATCGTCGACCTGATGTACGAAGGCGGCATCGCCAACATGAACTACTCGATCTCGAACAACGCCGAGTACGGCGAGTACGTGACCGGCCCGGAAGTCATCAACGCCCAGTCGCGCGAAGCCATGCGCAATGCCCTGAAGCGCATCCAGACCGGCGAGTACGCCAAGATGTTCATCCTCGAAGGCCGCACCAACTACCCGAGCATGACCGCCCGCCGTCGCCTGACCGCCGCTCACCCGATCGAGCAGGTTGGCGAGAAGCTGCGCGACATGATGCCGTGGATCAAGAAGAACAAGCTGGTCGACCAGACCAAGAACTAAGTCGGTCGTCGTTAGCTTGGTAGCGCCTGGCGCTACCCTTGCTTCGGGCGGTGCGGGTGACTGCACCGCCCTTGTCATTTAAGGACTTTGCCGGTTTCCAGGTGTATCCTTTCGGGATTGCCTGTTGATACATGCCTCATGACTGAACTCAAACCCCGTAAGTCGCTGTTCAATCCCGAAGTCAAGCGTCGCGGCATTTATGTGCTGCCTAACCTGTTCACTACCGCTGCCCTGTTTGCAGGCTTCTTCGCCATCGTGCAGGCCATGCAGGGTGACTTCGCCCGGGCGGCCATGGCGGTCTTCATCGCCATGGTGCTCGATGGCCTGGATGGCCGGGTGGCCCGGCTGACCAACACCCAGTCGGCATTTGGCGCGGAGTACGATTCGCTGTCCGACATGGTCAGTTTTGGCGCAGCACCCGCTCTGGTGATGTACGAATGGGCCTTGCGCGATCTCGGTCGCCTGGGCTGGATCGCTGCTTTCATCTACTGTGCCGGTGCCGCCCTGCGTCTGGCGCGTTTCAATACGACGCTGGAAGTCATGGACAAGCGCTACTTCCAGGGCTTGCCATCGCCCGCTGCGGCGGCTCTGGTGGCCGGCCTGGTCTGGGTCTGCATCGAAACCGGCATAGCGGGCAGTGATGTGCGCTGGCTGGCCTGTGCGCTGACCATTTTTGCCGGCGTGACGATGGTGTCCAACATCCGCTTCTACAGCTTCAAGGACGTCAATCTGAAGAAAAGCGTCCCCTTCTTCGTCATTGCGGCCATCGCCCTCGGCTTCGCGCTGGTGGCTTACAGCCCGGAAATCGCCCTGTTTGGTTTCTTCGTTCTCTACGGTTTGTCTGGCTATGTCCAGGCTGCCATCGGCCTGCTCAAGCGCAAGGCCCCGTAATTCCCGGAGTATTCATGAAACAGCATCTTGTCATTTTCGATACGACCTTGCGCGACGGCGAACAGAGTCCCGGCGCGTCGATGACCAAGGAAGAGAAGATTCGCGTCGCCCGCCAACTGGAAAAGATGCGGGTCGATGTGATCGAAGCGGGCTTCGCGGCCGCTTCGCCCGGTGATTTCGATGCCATTCATGCCATTGCCACCGCGATCAAGGATTCCACCGTCTGCTCACTGGCCCGCGCCAACGAAAATGACATTGCCCGTGCCGGTGAGGCGATCAAGCCGGCCAAGTCGGGACGGATCCATACCTTTATCGCGACGTCGCCCATCCACATGGAGAAGAAGCTTCGCATGACGCCCGATCAGGTCGTCGAACAGGCCGTGAAGGCGATCGGCTGGGCGCGGCAATACACAGACGACATCGAGTTCTCTGCCGAGGATGCCGGGCGTTCCGAAATCGATTTCCTGTGTCGCATTTTCGAGGCAGTGATCAAGGCGGGTGCCAAGACCATCAACGTGCCGGATACGGTCGGCTATGCCATTCCTTTCCAGTATGCCGAAACCATGCGCCAGTTGATCGAGCGTGTGCCGAATTCCGACCAGGTCGTCTGGTCGGTGCATTGCCACAACGACCTCGGGCTGGCTGTTTCCAATTCCCTCTCTGCCGTGCTGGCGGGTGCCCGCCAGGTCGAGTGCACGATCAACGGCCTCGGTGAGCGGGCCGGCAATGCTGCGCTGGAGGAAATCGTCATGGCCGTGCGGACGCGGCCGGATATTTTCCAGGTCGATACGCGCATCGAGACGACCCAGATCGTACCGGCTTCCAAGTTGATTTCGCAGATTACCGGCTATCCGGTGCAGCCCAACAAGGCGGTTGTCGGTGCCAATGCCTTCGCGCATGAGTCGGGTATCCATCAGGATGGCGTCCTCAAGCACCGTGAGACCTACGAAATCATGCGCGCCCAGGATGTGGGCTGGACGCAGAACAAGCTGGTGCTTGGCAAGCATTCAGGCCGCAACGCCTTCAAGACCCGCCTGCAGGAACTGGGTATCGAACTGGATAGCGACGAGGCACTCAATGCTGCGTTCGCCCGCTTCAAGGAACTGGCCGACAAGAAGCATGAAATTTTCGACGAAGACTTGCATGCGTTGGTGTCCGACGAGGTCGTGACACCCGAGCAGGAGCATTACAAGCTGGTCTACTCGCGTGTTTGCTCGGAGACCGGCGAACTGCCGGTGGCGGAAGTCATCCTGAATGTCGGTGGTGTCGAGAAAAAGGCGGAAGCCGGTGGCGGCGGTCCGGTCGATGCGACTTTCAAGGCCATCGAAAAGATCGTCGACAGCGGTGCCGAGTTGCTGCTCTATTCGGTGAATGCCATCACCACCGGTACCGATGCGCAGGGCGAAGTCACCACTCGCCTGGCCAAGGGCGACCGGATCGTCAATGGCAATGGGGCGGATACCGACATCGTCATCGCGTCGGCGCGTTCTTACCTGAATGCACTGAACAAGCTGCATTCCAGCCTGGACAAGGTCAAGGCCCAGGGCGACGTTTGATCGACTGCCTTGGCCACGAAAGCCGCTTCAGTTCGACTGGGCGGCTTTTTCTTTCTGGGGTGTGTTGCGCGTGGACCGGATGTACAGGATGAGCGAGACGAAGAGTGTCGTCGAGAGTAGCGTTTCGCCGATCGCCAGCCATTGCGACAGGCCATGTTCCGTGGTTGCCCGGAGCAGCCCTTCGAGCAGGTAGAACTGGATCAGTAGCGACAGCCATTTGTAGGTGTAGCGCTTGCCGCGCAGGATACCGAACAACGGCAGGAGGAGGATGGCCCCCTTGAGGATCATCCACGAGCCGCCCGGACGCAGCGGCGCGAGCCAACCCTCCCAGGCGAGGCAAAGGGTAATGAGGAGGATCAGGCTGATGCTGGAGGCGAGTTGGCAGCGTTGGGCGGTCACGGGCGATTCAGTCGTTGAGTGATGAGTGCAAGGCGCTTGCCAAGCGCGTAGGCGAGCCGGCTTTCTTCGGCGGATAGCTGCGCATTGCCGGTTGGGCCAGCAATGTGGCTAGCGCCGTAAGGCGTGCCGCCACTGACGGTCGATGACAGGTCGGGTTCGGTGAAGGGCAGACCCATGACCAGCATGCCGTGGTGCAGCAGAGGTAGCGTCATCGAGAGCAGGGTCGCCTCGTTGCCGCCGTGCTGGCTACCGCTGGAAGTGAAGACGCAGGCTGGCTTGCCAGCCAGGGTGCCGTTCTGCCAGCCGGCAATGGTGCCATCCCAGAAATACTTCATCGGGGCGGCCATGTTGCCGAAGCGCACCGGGCTACCGAGGGCGAGCGCGGTGCATTCTTCGAGGTCGGACGGTTCGACGTAGGGGGCTCCGGCGTCGGGTATGCTGGCCTCGGTGGCTTCGCAAACGGTGGAAACGCGCGGCACGGTGCGCAGGCGTGCCTGCATGCCGGGGACTGATTCGATGCCGCAGGCAATGCGTTCGCCCAGGGCGCGAACCGAGCCGCGGTGGCTGTAGTAGAGGACGAGGATGTCTAGCATGGTGGGCTATTATACGGCCCCATGCAAAGGCGTTCCCGATCACGAAACCCGGCTCCGCGGCCGCATGGCCTGTTTGGCATCCTGCACCGCTTCCATGCCGAAAACATGATGCAGACCAGTTCGGCGCTCGCCTTCACAACGCTGATGTCGCTTGTGCCGCTGGCGGCGGTGATTCTGGCGGTGGCCGGGGCGGTACCCTTTTTCGATGTGTTGGTCGGCCGGCTGGATTTGCTGATCCGCGAGGCGCTGCTACCCAGCGGGGCGGCCGGGGCCATTGTCGGCAATATCGGCAAGTTCTCCCACAAGGCGCAGCAATTGACTCTGGCCGGTATCGGGTTACTGGCGGTTACCGCCTTTTTGTTGATGAACACCATCGAGCGCGCCTTCAACCATCTTTGGCTGGTGAAGCCCCGCCCTCTGCTGGCGCGTTTCCGGCTCTACCTCTTCGCCATGATGGTCTGGCCCTTTCTGTTGGGGGCGGTGGCGGGGGTGATGTCCTTCGCGGTAACCACCTCGCTTGGCCTGTTCGACGAACCGCTATGGTTCCGGCGGCTGGCGCTGAAGGGAATGGCCATGCTCCTGCTTGGGCTGTTCTTTTCGTTTTTGTATTACGCCGTGCCCAATGCGGAGGTCTCGAAACGGGCCGCGATGACCGGTGGTATCTTCGCCACCGTGGCTTTTTCCCTGATGCAGAAGGTGTTCGAACTCTTTCTGGTCAGTTCGGCGACCCTGAAAAGCATCTACGGCGCCTTTGCCGTCTTTCCGGTCTTCCTGGTCTGGCTTCACCTGTCCTGGGCGGTGGTCCTGTTCGGCGGCTTGATTGCGGCTAGCTTGAGCCGTCCGGCGAAACGCTGAAGATCTCGATCGAACTGGTTTGCTCACGCAATGCATCGGCCTGCAGCTCGCGAATGCTCAGGTTTTCCTCCTCAAGGAGGGCGACGATATGGCGCATTTTTTCGTGGATCAGGCCCGGCGTAACAATCAGTGATTGGGTCGGGTGAAGCGGCGGTGTGGCAGGCAGGATCAGGGCCGGAATCTTGTTGGCTTCCAGTTCGAACGGATGGGCCAGTTCGACCGGCGTTGCGCGGGGAGCGAGCAATTGCAGGCCGAGTTCGATGTGCTCGGGGTTTTCCGACATTGCCCAGCGGATGATGCAGACATGCCACAGCGGCTGGGTATCGGCGTTTTCGTCGTTTGCCTGGAGCGCGACGATGTCGCCCACCCGCATATCCTCGGTACGACCGGACATGTGCATCAGGGCGTAGCCTTCCGGGCTCTCGTTGGTCACCATCCATTCGCTCAACTCGACTTGGGCGTCGGCTGACTTCATCAGTTGCCAGAGATTGCCCAGGCCAGAGCACAGATTGGCGCGATAGGACTGGCGCCGCCGGGGGAAACGCCGCTTGGCCGGATGCCCCCAGAGGCGGGTCAGGCGATTCAGTACACCGGGGCCGGCGTGGGTGTCGGCGAACTTGGGCAGTCCGATCAGTTCCGCTGGCATACCCTGCAGAAGTTCGGCCCGATGCTTTTGGGCCAGCACAGCCAGGGCATCGCACGAAAAATACAGTACTTTGGATTCCGGGCTGGGGATGCGCCGGATCAAGGCGTGGGCCGGGAAATCCTTGTCCGGGTCGATCCAGAATATCCCCTCGGCCGCGAGCGGCGGTGTTTCCAGCAACTCAATGTCGGGCGTGCATTGCCCGATGTATGCGCTGATGAATTCCAGTTCCTCGGCTGAGAACGAGACAGGCTGGGCGATCGCGGCGAGCAGGATAGAGGTGTAGATGCGCTTGATGCTTGGCCCGCAGTTGGGCCCCGGGAATTCGTCCAGGCCGAGCCGACTGGCGGTGCGGAAGGCGGCATGGAGTTGCTGCCACAGACCGAGCGGCGTCGGTGCGGCGATCATGTGGGCGATCCTCACCTGCCAGGCGATGGCGTGCATGGCGCGGCGCAGTGACGTATGCGGCAGGCGGGAGGAGCTCTCGGCCTGCGGATCGAACAGTTCGGCCAGCGTGTTGAAGTAGTCCTGCGTCAGGGTTTCCAGGATGTCCTGCAGGGTACGTACCCGTTGCCGCAGCTTGCGGGAGAGCGGTAGCGTGACATCGTTGAGACGCGGCAATTCGGCCTGAGTGATCCGTTCCGACTGGCTGAAGAGCAGGTCAAGGAGCTTCAGGCGCTGGGCGCAAGGCACCGGGGTGTCGCGCAGAAGCAGTTGGAGTCGGTGCAACTGCTCGGCATCCTCGCTGCCGGAGCGGCCGTGAGCGATGGCCAGCCATTCAAGGATGGTCTTGACATTGGCTTCCGGATTGGCGGCGTGGTGGGGAACGGGTGGGTGCGACATGGGGGAACGAGGATAGCAAAAAACGGCTTCGCCGCCATGGCCACTTGTCGCCTCGTTGCAACCGAAGCCGGGCTGCCGGATAGTCTCAGGTGCTAAGTGGATTGTTTTTCCTTGATAAAGCGCTATAATCGTCGGTCTTTTTTCCAGCTAACGAAAGTATTCTCATGGTTGTTATCCGTCTTGCCCGTGGTGGCGCCAAGAAGCGTCCGTTCTACAACATGGTCGTTACCGATTCCCGTAACCGTCGTGACGGCCGTTTCGTCGAGCGTATCGGCTTCTACAACCCGGTCGCTTCCGGCAACGCCGAAGGCCTGCGTATCGCCGCTGATCGTCTGGAGCACTGGCTGAAGAACGGCGCCCAACTGTCGCCGACCGTTGCTCGTCTGGTCAAGCAGAACGCTGCCAAGGCAGCCTAAGTCGCTTTGGCTTTGTCCGGCAGCGATATCATCGTTCTGGGTCGCCTGGCCGACCCGTACGGGGTTCGCGGCTGGCTCAGGTTGTACCCCTTCGGGGATGACCCCATGAACTGGGCAGAAATGCCCGTCTGGTGGGTGGCCAAGGAAGGCGAGCCGTGGCGTGAAATCGGGCTGAAAGGTCTGAAAGCGCACGGCGACGGCCTAGTGGTGTTGCTCGACGGCGTCGTCGACCGCACCGCGGCAGAGGCCATGAAGGGACTGCTGGTCGGGGCGCCGCGTGATGCGCTGCCATCGACCGGCGATGACGAGTTCTACTGGGGCGATCTGGTCGGCCTGGAGGTCGTCAATGCCGCGGACGAGAGGCTTGGCAAGGTGGCCGGGTTGATCGAAACCGGTGCCAACGACGTCTTGCGGGTGGTGGGCGAGGATGGCGTCGAACGCCTGTTGCCCTTCGTTGCGGCGGTCGTTCTGGCGGTGGAGAAAGAAGCGGGACGCATCCGGGTCGAATGGGGTAGCGACTGGTGAGTGGCGAGCAGCAGCCGGTTATCCGGTTCGACTGCGTGACCATCTTCCCGGAGATGTTTGCCGCTGTGACACAAAGCGGCATTACCCGGCGGGCGCTCGAAGAGCGGCGCTGGGCTTGGCAAGGCTGGAATCCCCGGGATTTTGCTGAGAATGCCTGGCGTCGGGTGGATGATCGACCCTTCGGGGGCGGGCCGGGCATGGTGATGCAGCCCGGGCCACTGGAGAAAGCGATCAATGCCGCAAAGCTGCAGCAGCGTGAGGCAGGCTTGACGAAAAGCCGGGTCATTTACCTCTCGCCACAGGGTGCGCCGCTGACGCACGACCGGGTCATGCAATTGGCGACGGGTGAGGCAGGGCTGATCCTGCTTTGCGGTCGCTACGAAGGAATTGACGAGCGTTTGATCGAGCGCTGTGTCGATGAGGAAATATCGATCGGGGATTTTGTACTGTCCGGCGGCGAGTTGCCGGCGATGGTGTTGATCGATGCCGTCGTCCGTCAGTTGCCGGGCGTGCTAGGAGATGCCGCTTCGGCGGTGGAAGATTCGTTTGTCGGTGGTTTGCTGGATTGCCCGCACTACACCCGCCCGGAGATTTACGAGGGCGAGGCGGTGCCGGAAGTGTTGATGTCCGGTGACCACAAGAGAATTCGTCGCTGGCGATTGAAGCAATCGCTGGCGCGAACCCGGAAGCGCCGGCCGGATTTGCTGGCGCACCGCGTGCTGAGCGCGGAAGAGACGCAACTCCTCACGGAAATTTCCGGAGAGGAGCAATGCGGTGAGTAGATGTTTTAAATT
The DNA here is from genome assembly GCF_000519045.1 of Dechloromonas agitata is5. Taxonomy (GTDB): domain Bacteria; phylum Pseudomonadota; class Gammaproteobacteria; order Burkholderiales; family Rhodocyclaceae; genus Azonexus; species Azonexus agitatus. The sequence goes on along the minus strand of NZ_KI912532.1, from coordinate 3,435,520 downwards.
TAAGGATCTCACATGAACCTGATTCAACAACTTGAGCAAGAAGAAATTGCCCGCGTTGCCGCTGGCAAGACCATCCCCGAATTCGCCCCGGGCGACACCGTCGTCGTTCAGGTGAAGGTCAAGGAAGGTAACCGCGAGCGTCTGCAGGCTTACGAAGGTGTGGTTATCGCCAAGCGTAACCGTGGCCTGAACTCCAGCTTCATCGTCCGCAAGATTTCGTCGGGCGAAGGCGTCGAGCGTACTTTCCAGACCTATTCCCCGCTGGTTGCCGCCATCGAGCTGAAGCGTCGTGGTGACGTGCGTCGTGCCAAGCTGTACTACCTGCGCGAGCGTTCGGGCAAGTCGGCTCGTATCAAGGAAAAGCTGGATTTCAAGAAGGCCTGATCGGCTTTCTGAAGGTTCAAAAGGAACGGGGCGCTGCGGCGCCCCGTTTTATTTTCTATTTCGGCTTCTCTCAGCGATGTGTGCCCGGCTGGCGCTTGTCGTTTTCAATCAGCGCGTAGGCCGAGTGATTGTGGATCGACTCGAAGTTTTCCGATTCGACGATGTAGGCGTCGATGCGTGGTTCGGCGTTGAGGCGGGCGGCGACATCGCGGACCATGTCCTCGACGAACTTCGGGTTGTCGTAGGCGCGTTCGGTGACGAATTTTTCGTCCGGCCGCTTGAGCAGGCCGTATAGCTCGCAGGAGGCTTCCTGCTCGACGAGCTGGACGATCTCCTCGATCCAGACGAAATCGTTGGTACGGGCGGTGATGGTGACGTGCGAGCGTTGGTTGTGGGCGCCGCGCTCGGAAATCTTCTTCGAGCACGGGCAGAGGCTGGTGACCGGTACGACGACCTTGACCGAGGTGGCGATTTCGCCGTGGCAGATGTCGCCAATGAAGGTCACGTCGTAGTCCATCAGGCTCTGCACGCCGGAGACTGGGGCCGTCTTGTTGATGAAGTACGGGAAATTCATCTCGATGTGGCCGGTTTCGGCTTCCAGCTTGGCGACCATGTCCTTGAGCATGGCCGGGAAGTTCTCGACCGAGATTTCACGTTCGTGGCTGTTCAGGATTTCCACGAAGCGCGACATGTGGGTGCCTTTGAAGTTGTGCGGCAGGCCGACGTACATGTTGAACAGGGCGATGGTGTGTTGCACACCGGTCGATTTGTCCTGCACCTTGATCGGATGGCGGATGGACTTGATGCCGACCTTGTTGATCGCGATCTGGCGCGTGTCGGCGGAGTTCTGGACGTCGGGAATGTTCGGGTTGGGGGTGGTCATCAACTGTTCTCTCGTTTGTCGTTGTCGGCATGCGAGCGCACGGCGCGCACGATGCCCTCTTTGTCCAGGCCCAGTTCGGCAAGCAACTGGCCCTGTTCGCCATGATCGACGAAGCGGTCCGGCAGGCCGAGCCGGATTACTGGCACATCCAGCCCGCGCTCGGCCAGGGCCCGCTCGACTTCCGAGCCGGCACCGCCGATCACGGCATTCTCTTCGATGGTGACGAGCAGCGAATGGTTCCCGGCCAGATCGACGATCAGATCGATATCGAGCGGCTTGACGAAACGCATGTTGGCGACCGTGGCATCGAGTTCCTCGCCGGCGGCAAGCGCGGGGGCAAGCAGGGTGCCGAAGGCGAGCAGGGCAATGCCCTGGCCCTGGCGGCGGATTTCGCCCTTGCCGAGCGGCAGGGTGTCAAGCTGTGTCGAGGGAATGCTGCCCGTGCCGCTGCCCCGCGGGTAGCGAACCATGGACGGGCAATCCAGTGCGAAGGCAGTGGACAGCATCTGTCGGCATTCCGCTTCGTCGGACGGCGTCATCACCACCATGTTCGGAATGCAGGTGACGAACGACAAGTCGAAGGTGCCGTGGTGCGTCGGGCCGTCGGCACCGACCAGGCCGCCGCGGTCGACGGCGAAGACGACGGGCAGGTTCTGCAGCGCGACATCATGGACTAGTTGGTCGTAGGCGCGCTGCAGGAAGGTCGAGTAGATGGCGACGACCGGCTTCAGGCCCTCGCAGGCGAGGCCGGCGGCGAAAGTGACGGCGTGCTGCTCGGCGATGCCGACATCGTAATAACGGTCGGCGTGTTCGCGGGCGAAGCGCACCATGCCGGAGCCTTCGCGCATGGCTGGGGTGATGCCGACCAATCGCTGGTCTGCCTTGGCCATGTCACACAGCCAATCGCCGAAAACCTGCGTGTAGGTGAGCTTGCCGCCGCCCTTGCCGGTGGCGATACCCTGGTCGGCAGCAAATTTGCCGACACCGTGGTAGAGGATGGGGTCGGCCTCGGCCAGCTTGTAGCCCTGGCCTTTCTTGGTGATGACGTGCAGGAACTTCGGGCCCTTGATCTTCTTCAGGTTTTCCAGCGTCGGGATCAGGGCGTCGAGATCGTGGCCGTCAATCGGACCGTAGTAGTGGAAGCCGAATTCCTCGAACAGCGTGCCGGGGGCGATCATGCCCTTGACGTGCTCCTCGGCGCGGCGGGCCAGCTCGAGCAGTGGCGGGGCGAAGCCGAGCATGTGGCGACCGGCCTCCCGGGCGACGTTGAAGGTCTTCGAGGAGGTCAGGCGGGTCAGGATGTTGTTCAGCGCGCCGACCGGCGGCGAGATCGACATCTCGTTGTCGTTGAGGATGACCAGCATGTCGGCGTCGGCGACGCCGGCGTTGTTCAGCGCCTCGAAGGCCATGCCGGCCGACATCGCGCCGTCACCGATGACAGCGACCACTTGCCGGTTTTCGCCTTTCTGCTTGGCGGCCAGGGCCATACCCAGCGCAGCGGAGATCGAGGTCGAGGAATGGCCGACACCAAACGTGTCGTAGGGGCTTTCGCAACGCTTTGGGAAACCGGCAACGCCGCCCCGCATGCGCAGCTTGTCCATGCCGGCGCGGCGGCCGGTCAGTACCTTGTGCGGGTAGCACTGGTGGCCAACATCCCAGACCAGGCGGTCTTCCGGCGTGTTGAAGACGGCGTGCAGGGCAATGGTCAGTTCGACGGTGCCGAGGTTGGAGGACAGGTGGCCGCCGGTCTGTGACACCGAGTCGATCAGGAAAGCACGCAATTCGGTGGCGAGTTGCGGTAACTGCTTGCGATCGAGCCGGCGCAGATCGGCCGGGCTGTTGATGTTGTCAAGCAGTGCGGAATGGGAAACTGCGCTCATGGCTTCCGTTCAGAATTGACGGTGGCAGATGAAATCCGCCAGCTGGTTGAGCCGGCCGGCCTGCTCGCCGAAGATGGCCAGCGCGTCGCGCGCTTCGGCGCGCAGCTCGTCGGCGTAGGCGCGGGCCCGTTCGAGGCCGAGCAGGGCGACATAGGTCGGTTTGTCGGCGGCTTCATCCTTGCCGGCAGTCTTGCCCAGCGTGGCGGTGCTCGCCGTGCAGTCGAGGATGTCGTCAACGACCTGGAAGAGCAGGCCGGCGCGCTTGGCGAAACGGTCGAGGCCGCTACGTTCGTCGGCGCTCATCGGCCGGCCGGCCAGGGCGCCAAGCAGCACGGCGGCACGGATCAGGGCGCCGGTTTTCAGGGCATGCATCAGTTCGAGCTCGGGCTGGGTCAGCGGCTGGCCGACCGAGGCGAGGTCGATGGCCTGCCCGCCCGCCATGCCGCGCGAGCCGCTGGCGTGGGCGAGCAGCGCGATCATTTCAAGCTGCTGCTTGGGTTCGCCGATGGCCTGGCTGGCCAGCAGCTCGAAGGCCATGGTCTGCAGGCTGTCGCCGACCAGCAGGGCGGTCGGTTCGTCGTACTCGATGTGGCAGGTCGGGCGGCCGCGGCGCAGCACGTCGTCGTCCATGCAGGGCAGGTCGTCGTGGACCAGCGAGTAGGCGTGGATCATTTCGACGGCACAACCGACGACGTCGAGCGCCTCCGGAGCGGCGCCGGTCAGTTCGCCGGCAGCGAAGGCGAGCAGGGGGCGAACGCGCTTGCCGCCGCCCAGGGTGGCGTAGCGCATGGCCTGGTGCAGACGGGGCGGGATGCTGTCGCCGGCCGGCAGGAAGCGGCCCAGCGCGCTTTCGGCGCGATCCTGCGTGATGGCCATCCATTCGGCGAAGGGCTGGGTTCTCACGAGGCCTCCAGGGTCTTGCGGTCGACAAGCCGGGTTTCGCCGTTCTCGATGATGCGGATCTCTTCCTCGGCATCGGCCAACTGAGCCTGGCAGTGCTTCATCAGTTCCATGCCGCGTTTGTAGGCGGCGATGGAGGCTTCGAGTTCGAGCCTGCCGCTTTCCATGCTGGCGACGATGGCTTCGAGTTCGGCGAGGGCCGTCTCGAATTTCATGTCGGCGATGGGCGTTGAGTCCATGTCAGAGGAGTCCGGGGAAACACGCGAAAATACTCTATCCAGGGGCTTCTGGTCAAATGCGGGGCGGGGTAAAATCCTTTTTTTTCAACCCGCTGGAGGCGTGGAGAATGTCCGACGTGGCGAATCTGTCCAAGTTGGCCCCCGCAGTGTCCCAACTGCCGGTGGACTGGTATTTCGACGACAAGATTTTCGAGCTGGAGAAAAAGCTCATCTTCGATGCCGGTCCGGGCTACGTCGGCCACCAGTTGATGGTGCCGGAAGCGGGTGATTACCGGTCGCTGGAGTGGAAGGATCACGGCCAGATGCTGCTCAACGGCGGCAGCGAGGGGGCGAATGCCGGTATCTGGCAGATGTCGAACGTCTGCCGCCATCGTCAGGCGATCATGCTGCAGGGCTCTGGCCGGCTGAACGGGCCGGTCGTCTGCCCGATCCACCGCTGGACCTACGACCAGGGTGGCCAGTTGATCGGTGCGCCGCACTTCCCGCAGAACCCTTGCCTGAACCTGAACAAGCTGCAGCTGGAAAACTGGAACGGCCTGCTCTTCAAGGGGCCGCGTTTGGCCAATGCCGACCTGGCCGGCATGAAGGTGGCGCGCGATCTCGATTTCACCGGCTACAAGCTCGACCATGTCGAGATGCACGCCTGCAACTACAACTGGAAGACCTTCATCGAGGTTTATCTGGAGGATTACCACGTCGTACCCTTCCACCCGGGCCTGGGTAATTTTGTCACCTGCGACGACCTGACCTGGCAGTTCGGCGACTGGTACTCGGTGCAGAAGGTCGGCATCACCTCGCTGATGAAATCCGGTTCGGCGGTGTACGACAAGTGGCAGAAGGTTGTCCGCGAGTATTACGGCGACCGCGGTGAGACGCCGCCACAGGGCGCCATTTGGCTGACGTATTACCCCAATGTCATGGTCGAGTGGTATCCGCACGTGCTGGTCGTGTCGACGCTGATCCCGCAGGGGCCGGACAAGACCATGAACGTCGTCGAATTCTACTATCCCGAGGAAATTGTCGATTTCGAGCGCGAGTTCATCGAGGCTGAGCGTGCCGCCTACATGGAAACCGCCATCGAGGACGACGAGATCGGCGAACGCATGGATCGCGGCCGCAAGGCGTTGCTGGCCGAAGGGCGCAACGAGGTCGGGCCTTACCAGAGCCCGATGGAAAACGGCATGCAGCACTTTCACGAGTTCTATCGCCGGATCATGCAGTCGGCCATCGAGGCGCGCTGATTTCCGGCTGGCTTCAGGTTGGTGGCTACCCGAGGCGTCGGCATTTACCCGGCGCCTTGGGGCTGGCTACTGCCAACCCATCACGAATAACGAGCCGCTAACCCATGCAATCGCTGTGGATGATCGTTGCCAGCCTGCTGTTCGCCGGGATGGGCGTATGCGTCAAGCTGGCTGCGGCGACGCATTCGGCGGTCGAGATCACTTTCTATCGCAGTTTCATTTCGCTGATCCTGATGTTCGGACTGGTCCGTCTGCGCGGCGTGCCGCTCCGGACGGCGCACTGGCGCTGGCAGGTAACGCGCGGGGCGGTGGGCTTCTCGGCGCTGTTCTCCTATTTCTACGCCATCACGCTGTTGCCGCTGGCGACGGCGGTGACGCTGAACTACACCTCGGCCATTTTCCTGGCGCTCTACCTCGGCTTTGCTGGCATGCGGCTACGCCGGGGTATGCTGGGGGCGTTGCTGCTCGGGCTGGTGGGAGTCGTGCTATTGCTCCGGCCAACCTGGCATGCCGACCAGTTACTGGGCGGCCTGATCGGCCTCGGCTCGGGCATCATGGCCGGCATGGCCTATTTCAGTGTGCGCGAACTGGGGGCGCGCGGCGAACCGGAAACGCGGACGGTGTTCTACTTTTCGCTGGTTTCCTCGATCGGCGCTGCCGTCTGGCTGATTTTCAGCGAACTGCACCCGGTCGACCTGCGAAGCGGTCTGCTGTTGTTGGGCGTCGCCAGTTTCGCCACCGCCGCCCAGCTGGCCATGACCCGCGCCTACTCGCGGGGCAAGACCCTGATGTCGGCCGCGCTCGCCTATAGTACCGTGATCTTTTCCAGCCTGTTCGGCATGTTGTTCTGGGGTGAAGTGCTCAATGCCTCGGCCTGGCTGGCTATCGGGCTGATCATTGCGTCCGGAGTGGCTGCCACGCATTTCTCGCGGGCCAACCCGGCCGAGAACGACTGAGCCGCTACAGCGCCGCGATCTGCCGGTAGGCGTCGAGCGCATGACGCCAGCGGGTTTCGATCGTGGTAGCCAATTGCCGGGGCGATTCATCGCGCGGGCTGCCGGCAGCCAGGATGCGGGCCTCGTCGCTGAAACTGACCCGATCCGGTTGCTGGATCTCCGGCAAGTCCACCACGTCATCGGCGGGTGGTCGGTCAGTGCGGGGAGCCAGTTCGCGCCCGATGCTGCTGGGGCGGAGCGATGCGTTACCGGCAATCGGCGGCGGGAACGGGATGATGAACATGGGGCCGCTCCTCAGCCTATGACGGGGTTTGCCGCTGCGGCCGCGCTGACGCCGAGCGCGCCGGCGACCGGCCGGTGGTTCCGATCGGCGAGCAGCATCTTGCCGCCGAGCACGAACCGGTCGAAGGCGGCGAATCCCGCCGTCGTCCACCAGGTACCGATCGTTTCCATCTGTGCACTCCTTGTCGAGTCAGTTACCCTGCCTTTGGTTTGTTCCGGCGCCAACCCGGGCACGCGAACCGTTTGCTGATTGGAGTGCGCCATCGGGCGGAAGTTGGCCGGAAAAACCGGAACCATCCTCCGGTCGCCCCGAAGCACCGCCGCCGGGCAGCGGGAAGGCCCGCACGGCGGGCGGTTCCGGGTTAAACTGGCAGCATCAGGACAAGGACAAGAGGAGCCGCCATGATCGTCATCGATCACCAACCCAATCGCGTCAATGTATCCGTCTTCGGCGAATTCACGCTGGCCGATTACAAGGAATTCGAAGAGGTCGTCAATTACAAGGTCCGCTTCGAAGGGCCGGTCGACCTTTTCTTCGACCTCAGCCAGATGGCCGGCCTGACGCTCGATGTGGCGTGGGAGGAGGTCAAGTTCTCGCGCGCCCATGCCAGTGACTTCAAGCGTGTCGCCGTCGTCACCGACAGCCAGTGGGTGACGTGGAGCGCCTGGCTGTCGCAGACTTTCGTCAGCGCCGATGTCGAGGTGTTCGACAACGCCGACGAAGCGAAAGCCTGGCTGGAGCAGTAAGTGAGTTACACGACGCTGGTCGACGTCGCTACCCTGCGGGCGCATCTCGATGATCCGCACTGGCTGGTCGTCGATGTGCGCCACCAGTTGTCGGACACCGGCTACGGCGAGCGTGCCTATGCCGCCGGCCACCTGCCCGGTGCCGTCTTCCTACATTGCGACCGCGATCTGTCGGGGGCGATGACTGGCTGCAATGGCCGCCATCCCTTGCCCGACCCGGAGCGCTTGGCAGCCCGCCTGGGCGAGATCGGCATCGGCGCCACGACGCAGGTCGTCGTCTATGACGACGCCCAGGGCATGATCGCTGGCCGTCTATGGTGGCTGTTGCGCTGGCTCGGCCATGATGCCGTGGCCCTGCTCGACGGCGGCCTGCCGGCCTGGCAGGCGGCGGGTGGAGTACTGACGGACATCGTGCCCAGCCTGGTGCCGCGTCTTTTCGTGCCGCGTGGGCAGGCGCTCACCGTCGATGCCGATTATGTGCTGGAGCGCCTCGAAACGCCGCACATGCGGCTGGTCGATGGGCGTGGGCCGGATCGTTTCCGGGGCGAGAACGAAACCATCGACCCGGTAGCTGGCCACATTCCGGGGGCGGTCAATCGCTGTTTCAAGGACAACCTGCTGCCCGACGGCCATTTCAAGCCGGCGGCGACATTGCGGGCCGAGTGGCTGGCCGTGCTGGCCGGTTCGCCGCCCGATCTGGTCGTGCACCAGTGCGGCTCCGGGGTTTCCGCCTGCCTCAACATCCTGGCAATGGAGATTGCCGGCCTACCTGGTTCGCGACTGTATGCCGGATCGTGGAGCGAATGGTGTGCCGATCCGGGGCGGCCGGTGGCGGTGTAAGTTGCGCCATCCGGCCAGCGGATGGCATTGCGTTGCATCAAAAAGTGGGTGGCCGGTTGGCGTAGAGTAGGAGCGATATCCATGCACCGAGCAAACCGCATGCGCCCGACTGTCTGTCTCCTGCTTGCCCTTTTGTGGCCGTCGCTTGCCGCCGCTGCCGAGGTGGCATTCGTCGCCGGTCTCCGGCCAGCCGAGCGGCCGGCCGGCGCGCCGGTGATCGTGGCATTCAAGCCCGACGAAGCATGGCGGACCAGGGCACTGCACGGCATCCGCCTGCCGCCCAGCGGACTCGGCTTCCTGAAGGACCAGGGGGCGTGGTATACCCCCTTCGATCGTCCCGGACTGACCGGCCCCTACGACCTGCGTGGCTGGCACGACCAGGGCAAGGCAAGGAACTGAACATGTCCCGCCCGCATCCCGCCCTCTGGCTTCTTGCCCTGGCGCTCCTGGTAACCGCCGTCGGCGCCTTGCTCGGCGGGTGGATCGCCGAAAGGCCCGCCGGGCTCGTCCCTGATCATCTGCGAGCCACCTATGACCCGATTCACTTCAAGCCAGCCATCGAGCAGGCGACCGACGAACAATGCCTGGCCTGCCACCGGGAAGTCCTCGACGACACGGTGCGTGAAACCTCGCCGGCGGGTGTTCGGGCGGCGGCCAGCCTGGCCTGGTACCAGCAGACGAGCACCTATGTCGGGGGGCAGGAAACTTTTCACCGCCGGCATTTGGTCACGCCGCTGGCCAGGGAACTGATGGATCTGCGCTGCACCACCTGCCATCAGGGGCATGATCCGCGCGAGGAGGCGCCAGGGTCGTCGGCGAGCGCCGTACCGCTGACGAGCCAGGATTTCACGCTACGCAAGCCGGTCAATGTCGAAACGACCTGTCTCATGTGCCACGGCCAGCTGCCGGTGCAACTGATGGGCTTGCCCGCGCCGTGGCCGGAAGCCAAGGCGATGTTTGGCAACGATTGCCTGACCTGCCATGCGGCGATTCGCACCCACCGGCATCAGGTGAGCTACCTGAAGGCGGCAGCGATCGAGGCGGCCGGTGCGAAGAATTCGGATGTCTGCTACGGCTGTCACGGTGGCCGGGCGTGGTATCGCATCAGCTACCCCTATCCGCGCCATGCCTGGCCGGGCATGCCGGCCGACGTGCCGGACTGGGCAAAGGACAGGCCGAGCGAATCGGAAGCTCGTTTCCAACGGCCGGCGACGGCCCGCCCATAACCCGGAGCGACCATGGATACCCCACGCAACTGGCTCGATCTCCTCAATCCGAAGCGCCGCAATTTCCTGAAAACGGTGGGGGCTGGCGCCGCCGTGGCAACGACCAGCGGCCTGGTCGAACTGGGCAGCGGCGAGCAGCAGGCCCAGGCCTTTGCCTACGAACCGTATCCGCGCGACGATCAACTGACGACTGTCGTCACCTCCTGCGACCATAACTGCGGCTCGCGCCACATGCTGGTCGCCCACAAGAAGGGCGACGTGATCGTCCGCCTGTCCACCGATGATGGGCGTTACCAGGAAGGCGGCAAGTTCGGTTTCGAGAACGAGCAGGTGCCGCAACTGCGCGCCTGCCTGCGCGGCCGCTCCTACCGCAGCCGGCTTTATTCGCCGGAGCGCCTGCTCTACCCGATGCTGCGCGTTGGCGAGCGGGGCGAGGGCAAGTTCAAGCGGGTGTCGTGGGACGAAGCGCTCAATTTCGTCGCCCAGAAGATGGTGGACATCAAGCAGAAATACGGCCCGACGGCGATCCTCGACCAGGCCTATGCCGGCACCTCGTATGGCGTGCTGCACAAGTCGGACCAGATCGAGGGCCTGCTCGCCCGCTTTCTCGGCATGTTCGGCTGCCGGACGAATTCGTGGTCGGTCCCCAGTTACCAGGGCACGACCTTCAGTTCGCGCATGACCTTCGGCACCATCACCGACGGCAACGAGGACGACGCCTTCGCGCACTCCAAACTGATCATCATGTGGGGCTGGAACCCGGCCTATACCTTCCACGGCGGCAACACCTTTTACTACATGCGGCTGGCCAAGCAGCGCGGCTGCAAGTTCGTCGTGGTCGACCCGCAATATACCGACAGTGCCGCCAGCTACGACGCGTGGTGGATTCCGATCCGGCCGAACACCGATGCCGCCATGCTGGCCGGCATGGCCTATCACATCTTCGCCAACGGCTGGCAGGACCAGGCTTTCATCGACAAGTTCTGCCAGGGCATGGATGCCGGCACGATGCCGAAGCAGTTCGCCGACCGGCAGAATTTCAAGGACTACATTCTCGGCAAGTACGACAACACGCCGAAGACGCCGGAGTGGGCCGCGGCGATTTGTGGCGTTTCGGCCGCCGATATCAAGAAACTGGCCGAGATGTATGCCACCACCAAGCCGGCCGCGCTGAAGGCCAGTTGGGCGCCGGGGCGGGCTTCCTACGGCGAGCAGTACAACCGCATGGCGGCGGCGCTACAGGCGATGACCGGCAACATCGGCATCCTCGGCGGCTCGGCGGAGGGGGTCGGCAAGGGCTGGCACCCCGAGGCGGTAGCCTACCCCTACGACCAGTACGCCAACGTCTGGTACGCCTCGATCAAGTCCGACCGCTGGGCGCATTGCGTGTTGAACTACCCCAACGTCAAGCGCGAGGAAGTCGGGCTGTGGCCGCGCAGCGACGAACTGGACGGCAAGATTCCCAATATCAAGGCCATCTTCTGGCACGGCTCGGACTGGTTCAACCAGCTGACCAACATCAACAAGGAAATCGCCGCGATCAAGAAGCTGGAACTGGTCGTCTGCATGGATTCGACCATCACGCCATCGGGCCTGTGGGCCGATGTGCTGTTCCCGATCGCCACCCACTTCGAGCGGCATGACGTGGCCTTGCCCTGGTACAAGGGGCATTACTACATCCACCGGCCCAAGGTCATCGAGCCGCTGGGCGAGTCGAAGACCGATTTTCAGGTGTTCACCGAGCTGGCCTACCGCATCGAGCAGCTCGACCCGAGCCTCAAGGATTTTGGCCGGCGCTTCAACCCGCGGGCGACGCGGGATTACTTCCGGGACAACGACGCGACCGACGAGGCTTACCTGGTCGACTGGTGGCAGGGCAAGGTGCAGAAACACCAGGGCGTGACCATGTCCTGGGCCGATTTCAAGAAGCACGGCGTCTATAAATTCAAGCTCGACCGGCCGCATGTCGCCTTCGAGGAGCAGATTCGGGATGGCAAGCGCTTCCCAACGCCATCCGGCAAGATCGAGATCCTGTCCACGACCCTGGCCAACATCAAGGATTGGACGAAGACGCAGTACGGCTACGAGATTCCCTACATTCCCAAGTGGATCGAGCCCTTCGAGTCGCTCAATCACGCCAGGGCGAAGACGTACCCCTTCCACATGGTGACGCCGCATCCGCGCTGGCGGACGCATTCGATCTTCCACAACATTCCCTGGCTGCGCGAGACCTACCAGCAGGAAATCACCCTCAGCGCCCGCGATGCCAAGGCGCGCGGCATCGTCACCGGCGACATCGTCGAGGTGTGGAACGACCGCGGCCGGGTAGTCGTGCCGGCCTACGTGACCGAACGCTGCATGCCCGGCGTGGTGGTGCTCTACGAGGGGGCGTGGATGGACCTGGCCAAGGACGGCACCGACCGCGCCGGCAATCCCGACTTCCTCACCCTCGACGAGCCCAGCCCGGCCGGCGCCTTCGCCTACAACACCATCCTCGTCGATTTCAAAAAGACCGACCTGAATCATCGACCTGGCTGGGATACGCAGGCGACTTCCCGTTCCGTCATTTTCCGGAGGGACAAGTAATGGTCCGGAAAGTCGACAAGCAGGAACTGAAAGCCGCTATCGAGCGCAAGGTGGCGCAGACCTACGAGCCGGTCAAGCCGGCCGTGCAGCTCGGCTTCATCCACCACAACGTCGATTGCATCGGCTGCCGCGCCTGTGAGATCGCCTGCAAGGACAAGAACGGCCTGCCGCCCGGGCCGCGCTTCCGGCGGGTGATGTATGTCGAGGGCGGCACATTCCCGGACGTTTACGCCTACAAGGTCAACATGGCCTGCAACCACTGCGCCGAACCGGCCTGCCTGCCGACCTGCCCGACTGGCGCGATCTGGAAGCGGGCCGACAACGGCGTGGTCGATATCGACTCGACGTTGTGCATCGGCTGCCGCAAGTGCGAGGCGGCCTGCCCCTACGGCGCGCCGCAGTGGGATCCGCAGGAAATGGTGATCAAGAAGTGCAACATGTGCATCGACGAACTGGAAGCCGGCCGCAAGCCCTATTGCGTGATGGCCTGCATGATGCGCGTGCTGGATATCGGGCCGATCGAGGAAATCTGGCAAGGCACGCTGAAAACCACGGCCATCGGGCCGAACGACAAGCCGGTGAAGCAGGTGAAGAACATGGCGAATCCGGAACTGACCCGGCCGTCCATCGCCTTCATTCCGCACAGCAAGGGGCGGGTCGATGGCAAGTGAACTGCTCGCCGCCCTGGCCGACGATCTGGAGCAGTTGATCCGCCTGCACGACCGCGAACTCGATGCCGAGACCTTGGCCGCCTTGCGCAGCGCCGATTTTCCGCACGGGCTGGCCCTGCCGCCGGCCGGGGAGGCCGGCCACCAGGCCTACGCCAACATGGCGGCCGTGCTGGCCGAGCCGACCTCGCTCGACGAACTGGCCGCCGACTACGCCGCCATCTACCTCAACAACAGCCTGGGCGCCTCGCCCTACGAATCGGTCTGGCTGTCCGACGACCATCTGGCCTGTGCCGCGCCGATGTTCGAGCTGCGCGAACTGTATGCGGCCGCGGGCTTGCGGGCTACCGACTGGCGCCGCCGTTTCGACGATCATGTCGTGCTGCAACTGCACTACCTGCGCCAGGTTTTTCTGGCGCCCTCATTCCCGGCCGACGATACGGCACGCTTCATCGACGAGCACCTTGGCTACTGGTTTCCCGATTTCGCCCAGCGTGTATCCCTGTTCTGCGCGACACCGTTCTATGCCGCGCTGGCCGAACTGACCCACGTCTGGTTGCTGCGCATGCGCGGCCTGCTCGCCGAAATATACGATCTGCCCATCCCTTCGCGTGACGAGATGACGGCCCGCATCAACCGCAAACTGGCGCTCGACAAGGCCGAGGTGGCGCCCATCCGCTTCATGCCGGGGGCGCAGGGGCCGAGCTGGTAGCGGCAGTTCGTGGCATCAGCCGGCGGCTTGCCGGAAGCCGGAAACCGCGTTTCGCCCCTTCTTCTTGGCGTGGTACATCGCTTCGTCGGCCGCCCGGCGCAGGTCGTCGAGCGTTCTGCCATCGGCCGGATACATCGCCACGCCGATGCTGGGGGTAATGCGGAACAGGCCGCCGGCACTTTCCAGTGGTTGCGCGATGGTGTGCCGCAATTTCTCGGCCACCGCCAGGGCATCGGTGCTGTCCAGCGTGTTGGCCAGCAACACGACGAATTCGTCCCCGCCGTGCCGGGCAACCGTGTCGCAGGCGCGGATTTCGCCCGTCATCCGCCGGGCGCTCTCGATCAGCACCACATCGCCCACTTCATGCCCGTATTGGTCGTTGATTTCCTTGAAGTGATCGAGATCGAGCAGCAGTAGCGCGAAGGAATTGCCGTTGCGGATGTGCTGTTGCACCGCCTGCTCGAATCGATCGATGAACAGGAAACGGTTGGGCAGGCCGGTCAGCAGGTCATGTGTCGCCAGGTAGGCCGAGCGTTCCAGCTCGCGGGCGCCGCGTTCGACGGCCCGGAAATGGCGCAGGCTCAGGGCGGGTACGGTGACGAAAGCGCAAGCGAGCAGGCCGATGATGATCAGGAACTCCGCCGTTAACAGGTCACGCCAGGCGAGTTGTTGCTCGAAGAAAAGGACCGTCGGCTGCGAAACGTTGTCGATCACGACCTCGTGCTGGAAGCGCGGCAGAAACCAGGTGTCGAGGCGGCTGGCTGGTTCGGCTTCCTGGCTGAATAGCAGGTTGTCGGAACGGCCGGCACTGCGCATCTGCGCCGCGTAGGCCATCGTCTTCAGGGCGGCGGGGGCAGCCGGGCCGGGCAGCAGGGCATCGCTGCGGATGACCAGCAGGGCCGTCATCGTGTTGCCGAACAGGCTGGGGGTGGCGTGTCCGGTGGCGGGTGTGGTGCGTTCGACTTCCTGCAGCAGGATGTAGGCCCGGCCGCCTTCGTACAGTTCGAATACCGGGCTGACGACCGGCTTGGCGTTCCTTTGCGCCAGGGCCAGCGAATAAGCCAGGTGATCGACGGTTTCCAGCCTGACACCATAGATCGCCTGGGCTTCCGGCAACGCGGGATAGAGGAAGAGGATCGGCCAGGTCTCTTTTTTGGCGCCGATGGGGGCAGTCGGACTGCCGGTGATGCCGGGAAAACTCTTGAGCGTGAAATCAGCCAGCCATTCGCGGCGAAGGGCGGCCTCGAATGGCCTTTCCTCGTCAACCGGCACCCGGCGGGCCACTTCCAGCATGTAGATGTGGGGGTAGGGGGCCGTTGCCGATGCGGCGTAGCGTGTCGCCGATTCGACGTCGTTGCCTTCGACCGCGCGCAGAAAGGCGACGAATCCCGCCAGGACGGCCTCGTTGGTATCCAGCTTGTGCTTGAGGCCGTTGCTCAGTTGCCGGGTGGTGTCTTCGAAAGTGCGCTCATGCCGGCCGATTTCCGCCGAAATCAGCAGATGGGCCGCAAAGGCGACGATGCCGAGCCAGGCGATGGTCAGGGCAAGCAGGGATTGGCGAAAGCGGGCAGTGGTCATGGCCGGGCATTTATAGGGTGCCCTACTATTCCATTGCGTCGCTTAGTTGTAAATATTGCTAAAGTACTAAATGTGAGTTGGTGTTGCCTGGCTTTCCAAACGGGCCAGGGCCCAGGCGACATGCTCCCTGACCACGGCCGAGGGATGGTCGAGCCGATGGTGCAGTGCCTCCTGCACGGCCTCACCGGCCGGGCCGTTGCCGAGCGCCACCGCGATATTGCGCAGCCAGCGCTCGTGGCCGATACGGCGGATCGGGTTGCCGGCCAGGCGGTCGTTGAACTGCTGTTCGGTCCACGCAAAGAGTTCGAGCAGCGAGGCCGAATCCAGCTTGTGGCGCGGCGTGAATTCCGGGTCGCCGATCTGCGCGAAGCGGTTCCACGGGCAACAGAGCTGGCAATCGTCGCAGCCGTAGATGCGATTGCCGAGCAGGGGGCGGAGTTCCTCCGGGATCGGGCCGTCGAGTTCGATGCTCAGATAGGAGATGCAGCGCCGGGCATCGACCTTGTAAGGGGCGACGATGGCGCCGGTCGGGCAGGCGTCGATGCAGGCGGTGCAACTGCCGCAGTGCGACGCGACGGGTTCGTCGGGCACTAGCGGCAGATCGGTATAGATTTCGCCAAGAAAGCGCCAGGAGCCCTGTTTCGAAAGCAGCAGCGTGTGTTTGCCGCGCCAGCCCAGGCCGGCCTGGCTGGCGAATTCGACTTCCATGACCGGCGCCGAGTCGGAGAAAACGCGGTAGCCGAACGGCCCGATTTCAGCGGCAATGGCGTCGGCCAGTTTCTGCAGGCGGCTGCGGATGATCTTGTGGTAATCGCGGCCCTGCGCGTAGCGTGAGATGGCGGCCTGGCCGGGGTCGTCGATGATCTTGTCGTGCGGTAGATAGTCGAGCGCTGCGCTGATCACGGTGATCGTTCCCGGTTGCAGCTGTTCCGGGTGGGCACGCAGTTCGGCATGGCGGGCCATATAATCCATCTGGCCGTGGCAGCCTTCGGCCAGCCAGGCGTGCAGGCCGGCCACCGCATCGCCCGGGTCGGCCCGTGCCACGCCGATGGCGGCAAAACCGAGTTGCCGGCCGGCGGCGCGGATTTTTTCCTTGAGTGCCGCGTAATCCACTGTGGAGTCCTGATCGTGCATAGCCCCGATGTTACCGCCGTTTTCGAATTGCCAGACGAAACCGCCACCCAGCAGTTGGGGGAAAAGCTGGCGCCGCTGCTGCAGCCGGGGCTGGTCGTTTATCTGGAAGGCGACCTGGGCGCCGGCAAGACCACGCTGTCGCGGGCGCTGATCCGTGCGCTGGGCCATACGGGGCCGGTCAAAAGTCCGACCTATTCCCTGGTTGAAGTTTACGTAATTTCGAGCTTATACTTATATCACTTTGATTTTTATCGTTTCGAGTCACCCGAGGAGTTTCTCGATGCGGGCTTTGATGAATACTTTAACGACGCTTCGGTCTGTCTGGTCGAATGGCCGGAACGCGCTGAAGGCTGCGTTCCGCCGGCAGACCTGCGGCTGCGCCTTTATCATGCGGGTGTCGGGCGTGTCCTCGAAGCCTTGGCAGATTCACCGAAAGGGCAGGCATGTCTAAACGCGCTCATCCCAGCCATGGGCGCCGACAGCTCCTCCGCTATGCCGGCGCCTCGCTGATCCTTTCCGTCACGCCGCTGGCCGGCGCTGCGGCAAAGCTGCCCGCCATCGTCGCCGTTCGCGTCTGGCCGGCCGCCGACTACACTCGCGTCACACTCGAACACGACGCACCGCTCAAATTCACCCACTTCACTGTCGAGAACCCGGATCGACTGGTCGTCGACATCGAGGGGGTCGAGTTCAACAGTGTGCTCGACAGCCTGGCCCGCAAGGTCGCCGCCGATGATCCCAATATCAAGCTGCTGCGTGCCGGCCGCTTCAAGCCCGGCGTCGTGCGCCTGGTCATGGAGCTGAAGACCAAGGTCAATCCGCAGGTATTCACGCTCGAACCGGCCGGGGAGTATGGCCGCCGGCTGGTCCTCGACGTCTATCCGGTCAACCCGCCCGACCCGCTGATGGCCCTGCTCGAGGGGCGTAAGGATGCGGTCGAACCGCTGCCCAACGAGCAGGATTTCCGCATTGCCGAGAAACAGCCCGAGCAGTCGGCCAGGGAGTCAGGCAAGGCGCAGGTCGAGGCGCCCGAGGTGCATACCAGCAAGAAATCCGGCAAACCCGTTGTCGACCGCCTGGTGACGATCACGCTTGACCCCGGCCACGGCGGCGAAGACCCGGGCGCCATCGGCAAGGCCGGCACCTACGAAAAGAACGTCACGCTCGAAGTTGCCCGCCGCCTGAAGGCGCGGATCGACGCCGAGCCGAACATGCGCGCCGTGCTGACGCGCGATTCCGATTTCTTCGTGCCGTTGCAGATGCGCGTCCAGAAGGCGCGCCGTGTGCAGTCCGATCTCTTCCTGTCGATCCATGCTGATGCCTGGATCAAGCCCGATGCGCGGGGCTCCTCGGTCTTCGTGCTGTCCGAGAAGGGGGCGTCGAGCACGCAGGCCCGCCTGCTGGCCCAGAAGGAAAACCAGGCCGACCTGATCGGCGGCGTCAATATCGGCAGCAAGGACCTCTTCCTCGCCCGCACGCTGCTCGATCTGTCGCAGACGGCGACGATCAACGACAGCCTGAAGCTGGGCAAGTACCTGCTGGGCGAGCTGGGCTCGATCAACACCCTGCACAAGGCGCAGGTCGAGCAGGCCGGTTTTGCCGTGCTCAAGGCACCGGACATTCCGTCGGCGCTGATCGAGACGGCTTTCATCTCCAATCCGGAAGAGGAAGCCCGCCTCAACGATGACGCCTACCAGGAAAAACTGGCTGCAGCGATCGTCCGCGGTATTCGCCAGTACTTCATCAAGCACCCGCCCGGTCCCAAGGCCAGGCTGGCTGTCCTCGGCTAGTGGCGGGCCGGGAGTCCGGCACCGACCAGCGGAGTTCGGCCGTCGAGGTCCTGCTGGCCTTTTTCCGTCTGGGGCTGACTTCCTTTGGTGGGCCGGTGGCCCATCTGGCTTATTTCCGCAGCGAGTTCGTCGACCGCCGGAAGTGGCTGGATGACCGGCACTACTCCGATCTTGTCGCCCTTTGCCAGTTCTTGCCCGGCCCGGCAAGCAGTCAGGTCGGCATGGCGCTCGGCCTCGGGCGCGCCGGCTGGCTGGGGGCGCTGGCCGCCTGGCTGGGGTTCACGCTGCCTTCCGCCATCGCCTTGATCCTCTTCGCGCTCGGTGTCGGCCACTGGTCCGGGCTGGCCCAATCCGGCGCACTGCATGGCCTGAAGGTCGTCGCCGTCGCCGTCGTCGCCCAGGCGGTCTGGGGTATGGCCCGCTCCCTTTGCCCTGACCGTCTGCGGGGCGGTATCGGCATCGGCGCGGCCTTGCTCGTCCTGGCCCTGCCGACTGCTCATGGCCAGCTCCTGGCGATCGGGCTGGGCGGCCTGATCGGCTGGCGGGCCCTGGCCCTGCCGCACCTCCCACCCGCCATGCACGGCGAGTACGGCGAGTACGGTCTCGGCAAGCGGGCAGCTGGTCTGCTCCTTCTCGTCTTTGCCGGGGTGCTGCTTGGCCTGCCGCTGCTGGCGGCAGCGATAGGCGGAGCGGGCCTGGCCGCTTTTGCCGAGTTCTACCAGGCCGGCTCGCTGGTTTTCGGCGGCGGTCACGTGGTTTTGCCTCTGTTGCAAGCCAGCGTGGTGCCTCCCGGCTGGATCGATAACGACACCTTCCTGGCCGGTTACGGCGCGGCGCAGGCGATTCCCGGACCGTTGTTCACCTTCGCCGCCTTCCTTGGCGCCGCCATGCCCTTGCCGCTTGGCGGCTGGACGGGCGGCTTGCTGCTTCTGCTGGCCATCTTCCTGCCGTCCTTCCTGCTCGTTGCCGGCGCGCTGCCCTATTGGGAAAGCCTGCGCCAGCGGGATGCGGTGCGGCGGGCGATGGGTGGCATCAACGCCGCGGTGGTCGGCCTGCTCGGCGCGGCGCTCTACGACCCGGTGTGGTCAAGCGCCATCCACACCCGAGCCGATTTCGGACTGGCGCTGGCGGCCTACGGCCTGCTCGTCTTCGGTCGGGTGTCGCCGGTTTTCGTCGTGGCCCTCGCTGCGCTGGGAGGCTGGCTGCTCGGCGGCTGATGCCACAGTGCGCGGAAAACCTCCGCCTTTCCGTTTCAACCCGGCTTAAGGCCGCGTTTCGCGGGCGAGGGCAAGCAGCTGGCTGTATTGATCAGCCGGCAGGATCTGCCTGACCTGTGCGATGCACCGGATATGGATTTCCGCCGCCTGACGCTTGAGCTGCAGCAGGCGGTCGAGCTGGCCGACGACGGTCGACTGACCCTCGCCGTCCAGTACAGCCTGGCCGATCGCCTGTTCCAGCTGCTGAGCTTCCCTGAGCAAGGGGAGCAGGTTGGGGCGCACGGTCTGGTCGGCGTATTGCTCCAGGCTCTGCCTCCGTGCGGCATCGAGCGACAATTGGCCGATGAAATTCATCAGGTGCGGCAGGTGGCGGGGAGAAATCAGCGCGTAGTCGGGCAGTACCAGTGCCGCCGCCGGGGTCATGCCGTCCTTGCCGGGGATCACCCCGGGGCCGGCATCCGGCATGCTCTGGGCCAAGCGGAGCAACTGGCCGTACTGCTCGGGCGTCAGGGCGGCACGGATGCGCCCGTTCAGGTCGATCTGCGCATCGGTCGCCTGCCGTTTGAGTTGCTGCAGGCGATCCAGTTCGCCGGCCAGTTGCGCGATGTCCTTGCCCTCCAGCGTCGCTGCGGCAATGGCGCGCTCCACGTTGCGCGCTTCCTGCAGTCGGGGCTGGAGCGTGTCGCGCGCCTCAAAGGCCAGCGCGGCCAGGGTATTGCGCTGCGTTTCGTCGAGACCGAGGGCCGCCGTCTGTCCCTTGAGTACCCAGGCCAGATGGGGCAGGTTGGCGGGCAGGACCAGCGTGTGACGTGACAGGGGCAGCTCGCCAGCGTTTTCCCGACTGTCGCCGTAGGCCGGCGACAATGTGGAAAACAACAAAACGAGGAAGCTGGCGCGGAATAGGCCGGTCAGGCGCAGGGCGAAGGGCATGAGGGGCTCCCGGATGGAAAGGTAGGGACGCGGAATCTTACCTCTGCATCACGTCAGACTCGACCGCGTGCGGCATTGCTACCCGGAGCCTAGCTGTCGTTCAGCGGTTGCCCAGAAATCCAACGACGTGTCGTCCGCCCTCAATCCATCGTTTCGGTAGTTTGCATAGCATCACCCCAAAAGAAAAAAGCCACGAAATTTCGTGGCTTTCGGTACTGCCGGGCGTTCAAGCGATCAGCGGTCGAATTTCTTTTTCTTGAAATTGCGTTCGCCGTCGAACTTGCGCTCACCACCGCCAAACTTACGTTCCCCCCCAAAGCTGCCGGTCGGGCGGCCTTCGTCCTGGCGCAGGTTGATCGGCACGCCGCGGATGCGGGTGCGCTTCAGCGCGTTGGCGGCCTCGGCTGGCATGCCGGCAGGCAGTTCAACCGTGCTCGATTCCTCGTACAAGCCAATCCGGCCGATGAAGCGGCTTTCGATGCCGGCCTCGTTGGCAATGGCGCCGACGATGTCGCGCACTTCGACGCCATGCTCGCGACCCACGTCGATGCGGTAACGCACCATGTCGCCAGCCGGCGCCGGGCGCGGCGGCCGGTCAGCGCGTGGCGGGCGATCCTCGAAGCGGGGACGCTCGCTGCGTTCGCCACGATCTTCAAAGCGCGGGCGCTCGCCTCGCTCTTCGAAACGCGGCTTGCGCTCGCCAAAAGCCGGGCGGCGGTCGTCGCCCCGCGACTCGCGCATCGGACGCGGCGGTACGGGATCTTCGCCGGCGATCTGCAGCGGCTTGCCTTCCTGCGCCATCATGGCCAGTGCGGCAGCGACTTCCTCGGGGCCGACGTTCTGCTCTTCGCAAAGCTGCGAGACGATGTTGGCGAAGAACTCGAGGCCTTCGGCATTGAGTACCTCGGCGACCTTTTCCTTGAAGCCGGCAACCCGCTTGTTGGTGACGTCGGCGCGCGACGGCAGGGTGAGCGGCGCGATCGGCTGCCGCGTGGCGCGCTCGATGGTGCGCAGCATGCGGATTTCGCGCGGTGCGACAAACAGGATGGCGTTGCCGGTGCGGCCGGCACGGCCGGTACGGCCGATGCGGTGCACGTAGGCTTCGGTGTCGTATGGGATGTCGTAGTTCACTACGTGGCTGATGCGCGGCACGTCGATGCCACGGGCGGCGACGTCGGTGGCGATGACGATGTCCAGCGCGCCGGATTTCAATTGCTCGATGACCCGTTCGCGCATCTGCTGGTTGAGGTCACCGTTCAGGGCCGCGGCGGCATAACCGCGGGCATTGAGCTTGTCGGCCAGTTCGACGGTGGCGGTCTTGGTGCGCACGAAGATGATGGCGGCGTCGAATTCGTCTTCGACTTCCAGGATGCGGGTCAGCGCATCCAGCTTGTGCAGGCCGGAAACCTGCCAGTAGACCTGACGAATGGCGGCGACGGTCGCGGTGGCCGACTTGATCTTGATCTCGCGCGGCTCGACCAGATACTTTTGCGCGACACGCCGGATCTGCTCCGGCATGGTGGCGGAGAAGAGGGCGGTCTGATGCTGTTCCGGCGTGTGTTCGAGAATCCATTCGACGTCGTCGATGAAGCCCATGCGCAGCATTTCGTCCGCTTCGTCGAGTACCAGGGTCTTCAGGTTGTCGAGGTTCAGCGTCTTGCGCTCGAGGTGATCCATGACGCGGCCCGGGGTGCCGACGATCACGTGCGCGCCGCGCGCCAGTTGCTTCAACTGGATGGTGTAGCTCTGGCCACCATAGATCGGCAGCACGTGGAAGCCGGGCAGGTTCTTGGCATAGCTCTGCAGCGCCTCGGCGACCTGGATGGCCAGTTCACGCGTCGGGGTCAGGATCAGGGCCTGCGGCTTGGCGACCTTGAGGTCGATCTGTTCCATCAGCGGCAGGGCGAAGGCGGCGGTCTTGCCGGTGCCGGTCTGCGCCATGCCCAGGATGTCGTGCCCATCGAGCAGGATGGGGATGCACTGCGCCTGGATGGGGGAGGGGGTTTCGTACCCGATTTCGGAGAGCGTCTTGAGAAGCGATTCGCTCAAGCCGAGATCGGCAAAGCTTTCGACGGATGTCGACATATGCTGTTTCCTTTCCACGCCGCCCTGGACGTTGTTCTAACTGGCGACGGATTGGCCCGATGGTCGGGCGGCCTTAGTGACCCCGACGCAGCCATGCCGGGGAATGAAATCAATGGGGTGAATCCTGCACAAGAACCTACAAAACCGGGGGCTGCTCGGAATGACTGCGGGCGAAACATCAACGCATTGAACTGATTATTCTACACTTTTTCTGCGAGAGCCGCCAGTTCGGCGGCGCTGAAGCCCGCCTGCAGGCGGGCGGCTTCGTTCATCGGCGTGATTGGACG
This sequence comes from Dechloromonas agitata is5, assembly GCF_000519045.1. Lineage (GTDB taxonomy): Bacteria > Pseudomonadota > Gammaproteobacteria > Burkholderiales > Rhodocyclaceae > Azonexus > Azonexus agitatus. The sequence goes on along the minus strand of NZ_KI912532.1, from coordinate 3,412,955 downwards.
GGGTGCCTTGAAGCGGCTGAGCAGGTCGCGGTAGGTGCTTTCCGGTGCCAGTCCGCGCTCGGCGCAAAGATGGCGGAACCAGCGGTCGCCCAGGCCGACATGGCCGATTTCGTCGCGCAGGATGATGTCCAGCACGCGGGCGCTTGCCGTATCGCCGGCCTGCTCCAGTCGGCGCTGGATGGGCGGCGTGGCGTCCAGGCCGCGCGCTTCGAGCAGGCGGGGGACCAGGGCCATGCGGGCCAGCGGATCATCCGCCGTTTTCATGGCCATCTCCCATAATCCGGCGTGAGCCGGGAAGTCGCCGTAGTCATGGCCGAGACTGTTCAGGCGCTCGCGCAGGATGGTGAAGTGATAGGCCTCCTCGGCGGCAACACCGATCCAGTCGGCGTAATACGACTCGGGCAGGCCACGGAAGCGCGCCGCATGATCGAGCGCCAGGTTGATGGCAGTGAATTCGATATGAACGATGGCGTGCAGCAGCCGAGCACGCCCCTCGACGGTGGCCGGGCTGCGTTGCGGAACCTGCTTGGGGGGAATCAGCTCGGGTTTCTCCGGGCGGCCGCAGAGCAGTTCGAGCGGGTCTGCGTCGTGCCAATCCAGCCTTCCTTGCTGCCAGTCTTCCGCCAGGCTGCGGGTCAGGGTCAGCTTGCTTTCGATATCGGTGGCGGCCAGTGCGTCGGCTAGGCGGGGGAAGAGAGAATCCATCAGGGAGCCGGGTTGGTGTAGCGTAGGTGAATGGTGTCGATCTCGGCCAGCAGCGACTCCGGTAGCGGAGTCAGCGTGGCCGGCAGTGTTTCCTGCAATTGCCGCAGGGAGGAAGCACCGATGATGGTGCTGGCGACGAACCAGCGCGAGCGGACGAAGCCGAGCGCCAGTTGCGTTGGCGTCAGGCCGTGGCGGTGGGCCAGGTCGACATAGGCGGCAACGGCAGCAGCGACGTTGGGTTTTGTGTAGCGTTGGCCGAAGGCGGGCCACTGGGTCAGGCGGCCGGGCGTTGCCGGATCGGCCAGATACTTGCCGGTCAGGTGCCCAAAAGCGAGCGGCGAATAGGCCAGTAGCCCGACCTGTTCGCGATGGCAGACTTCCGCCAGGCCGGTCTCGAAAGTCCGGTTGAGCAGGTTGTAGGCGTTTTGCGTCGAGACGATGGTCGGTAGCCCACAGGCCGCGGCAATGCGCCGGAATTCCATGATGCCCCACGGGTGCTCGTTGGAGACACCGATCTGCCTTACCTTGCCTTCACGTACCAGCTCGGCCAAGGCGACCAGTTGTTCGCTGATCGGCGTGCATGTCCGCTCCTTGTCCGGGTCGAACTGCCATTGCCCGAACATCGGCTGGTTGCGCTCAGGCCAGTGCAGTTGGTAGAGGTCGATGTAATCCGTCTGCAGGCGTCGGAGTGACCCCTCGATGGCAGCCCGGATATTGGTGCGGTCCAACGCCGGCGGGCCGTTGCGGATCCAGTCCAGATTGCGGCTGGGGCCGGCCACCTTGGTCGCAATGATGACCCGGTCGCGCGGCACATGCTTCAACCAGCGGCCGACGATCGTCTCCGAGGCGCCGCAGGTTTCCGGGCGTGGTGGCACGGCATACATCTCTGCGGTGTCGATGAAATTGATTCCCTGAGCCAGTGCGAAATCCAGTTGGGCGTGGGCGTCGGCCTCGTTGGTTTGTTCACCGAAGGTCATGGTGCCGAGGCAGATGTCGGGAACGATGAGGGCAGAATTGCCAAGGGGGCGGTGCTTGGGCGTGGTCATCACGATCTCCGGAAATCAGGGGTGGGCGCAGAGGACGCCATAAATCAGGATGGGGCGTTCGAGCAGGGCATCGTAGCCGGCCGGGACAATAGCCAGATGGTGTTCCTCGCCGGCCTGGCAGTGCATGCGGACCCAATTGCCCGCTGCTTCGTAGGCCGCCTCGAAGCTGTCGAAGAGGGCATCCAGGCCCGGACTGCGAACTGGTAGCAAGGCACCCGTCCGGCGGTCGAGCAACTGGTCGGTGTCGAGTCGCTGCACGGCATATCCGGCAGGCGGCCTTGGCAGCGGCAGGTTCGACAATTCGAAGCGATCGCCGAAAGCATCGGCTGGCAGGGGTAAATTCAGCATGTCGCCTATTATCCGTCGGCTTGCTTTTGCCGGCACACATCAAGGGCGGCTCTGATCGGCATGCTAGAATCGCGGTTTGTAATAATTACTAAACGGAACTGTCATGTTCGGTCGCCTGATGCCCAGGGAGGGCAAGTATTTCGATCTTTTCAACGCGCACGCCGAGTTGATCGCTCAGGGAGGCACGGCCTTGTCCAACCTGATCGGCGCCCTGGCCGACCAGCCTGATCAGGCTGAGCCGTTCGCCGAAGAAATCGACAACCTCGAACGTCGGGCCGACGCGATTACACATGACACGCTCTCCCAGTTGCACACGTCCTTCATCACCCCGTTTGACCGCGACGAAATCCATCAGTTGATCAGTGGCATGGACGACATTCTGGACATCATCCAGGATGTTGCCGAATCGATGTCGCTCTACGATATCCGCAAGGTGCCGGCGGAGGCCAAGGTGATGGCCGAGGTGACCGAAAAGTGTTGCGCCTCCGTGCGCTCGGTCGTCAATTTGCTGCACAGCATGGACAATGCCCCGGCCATTCTGAAGTTCTGCCACGAAATCGACGAACTCGAAAGTGAAGCCGACCGTGGTCTGCGCACTGCCATGTCCAAGCTGTTCCGTGAAGAACCGGATGTCCGTGAAGTGATCAAGCTCAAGCAGATTTACGAGATTCTCGAATCGGTGACCGATCGCTGCAAGGACGTGGCCGGCACTGTCGAAGCCATCGTCCTCGAAAATTCCTGAGCAGGTAGCGCGGCATGGATACCGTGCAAGTCAGCATCTGGGTCGTTGGTACCCTGGTTTTTGTCGCCCTGCTGTTCGATTTCATGAACGGCTTCCACGACGCGGCGAACTCGATCGCCACGATCGTTTCAACGCGAGTGCTCAAGCCGCACCAGGCGGTTGTCTGGGCAGCAGCGTTCAATTTTCTGGCCTACTTCCTGTTTCAGCTCAAGGTTGCCTCGACCATCGGTAAGGGCACTATCGACCCGGCCATTGTCGATTACTACGTCGTTTTCGGCGCCCTGATCGGGGCCATCATCTGGAACATCATCACCTGGTACTACGGCATTCCGTCCTCGTCCTCGCATGCGCTGGTCGGCGGGCTGGTCGGGGCTGCCGTCTCGAAGGCCGGGGTGGATGGCCTGATCACGGCGGGTGTCCTGAAAATCGTCGCCTTCATCTTCGTTGCACCTTTCCTCGGTTTCGTGATCGGCGGCTTGCTGATGGTCATCGTTTCCTGGATTTGCCGCGGCATGGCGCCGCGCAAGGTGGACAAGCATTTCCGGCGTTTCCAGTTGCTTTCCGCCGCCGCCTACAGCCTCGGCCATGGCGGCAACGATGCCCAAAAAACCATCGGTATCATCTGGATGCTGCTCATCGCAACCGGTTATTCGCATACCTCTGATCAGATTCCGGGCTGGATCGTGCTGGCCTGCTACTCGGCGATGGGGCTCGGGACCATGTTTGGTGGCTGGCGTATCGTCAAGACCATGGGTAACCGAATTACCAAGCTGAATCAGGCCCGTGGTTTCTGTGCCAACAGCGGCGGCGCCGTGACGCTTTTCCTGGCCACCGCCTTCGGTATTCCGGTATCCACGACCCATACCATCACCGGCGCCATTGCCGGTGTCGGCTCGACCCGCGGCGCTCGCCGCGTTCGCTGGGGAGTTGCCGGCGGTATCGTCTGGGCCTGGATACTGACCATTCCCTGTAGCGCAGCCATGGCTGCCGTTGCGTGGTACATCGGCACGCTTGTACTTTAAGGCGCTGACCAAGCCGATCAACCGGCTTGGCGACATTGCTTGATTTCTGATCTGCGAAAGGGGCCTCGGCCCCTTTTTCATTTTGAAGGTGTTTCCACCCAAATCGTCCCCGGTGAAGGCTCAGGCGGGAATGTCAGGCACCAGCATCTGTTCCAGTTGCAGGATGCGATCCTTCAGCAACAACTTTCGTTTTTTCAGACGTCGAACCAACAAGTCATCCGGTGGTGGATTGTCGGTCAGGTGGGCGATCACGAGATCGAGGTCGCGATGCTCGACTTGAAGCTCGAAAAGCAAGGATCGCAGGTCGCTAATCTCGCTCTCGCTTAGCGGATGTTGGGACATCTCCGGCTCCTGACGGCTTCCATTGTTTTGCTAGAATAACCCGAACAAATCAAAGGAGGAGAGAGAAATGCAGCATCACGTCATCGTCACGTTCGGCAAGGAAGCGGAATTCGAATTCAAATTTTCCGGTGGGCGTTCCGCGGAGGAGGCGCGCAAGTGGTTCGATCATGAATTTACGGCGCTTGAATGCGATGTTGCCACCCCGACCGGCAAGATACTTGCCGTGGATCGCATTCTCAGTGTCGCGAAGTACGCCGGTGAAAATCGTTTCCGCAATCAGCAAGCCTGGGCCGAACAGTTTGCGAGAAATACCGCCGCCCTGCTTGGACGAGAACTCATCCGCGTCGACGTCGAGCACTACAGCATCGGTTATTGATGAACAAAGCGTTTGTCCGGGAAAGCGACGGCGATGATGACGAAGATGTCGAGCCTTCGCTCAAGCTTCCCGCTGGCACAAAGAACTACATTACGCCGGCGGGTCATGCCCGTCTGAAGGATGAGCTGGAGCACCTCGTCAAGCGGGAGCGGCCGCACGTGGTGGAAATTGTCGCTTGGGCAGCTTCGAATGGGGATCGTTCGGAAAACGGTGACTATATATATGGAAAACGGCGGTTACGGGAAATCGATCGCCGAATACGCTTTCTGAGCAAACGTCTCGACAATGCAGAAGTCGTGGACCCGCTCCGGCAGGGCGATAACGATCAAATCTTCTTCGGCGCGCGGGTCACCATTGCAGACAACGATGGTCAGGAGAACACCTATACCATCGTTGGGATCGACGAAGCCGACGTCACCCGCGGTCGTATCAGCTGGATATCCCCTCTGGCCCGCGCCCTGATCAAGAGCCGGGAGGGGGATACCATCCGTTTTCAGAGCCCGGTCGGCATTCGCGAAATCGACATACTGGAAGTGGTCTACCAAGAGATAGATTGAATAAATGTCCGGTTATTTCGCGAAAACGACAAACAGCAGTTGACGGTGATGAAATCTTCTATATAATGCGCACCTCTTCTGCAGCGGCGGGGTTTTCCGGCGATGTGGAGGGGTCAGGAAGTTTCGAGGATGTTGAAAAATAATTTTCGAAATTGCTTGACGAGATGTAGAGAGTGCTTCATAATCTCGCTTCTCTGCTGCTGACGAATCAAACGAAACGGCGCGGCACTGATCTTTAACAAATTGGACAACCGATAAGTGTGGGTGTCTTGATGCGAAGCAACTTCGGTTGCAAAAAAGTATTAAGGCAAACGCACTGGTGAAAAAGACGAAGAAATTCGTCGAGGTAGAGAAATCTACCGTCAGTGAATTTGCGAGTTTGTTGGATTGAACTGAAGAGTTTGATCCTGGCTCAGATTGAACGCTGGCGGCATGCCTTACACATGCAAGTCGAACGGCAGCACGGACTTCGGTCTGGTGGCGAGTGGCGAACGGGTGAGTAATGTATCGGAACGTACCTTTCAGTGGGGGATAACGTAGCGAAAGTTACGCTAATACCGCATATTCTGTGAGCAGGAAAGCAGGGGATCGCAAGACCTTGCGCTGATTGAGCGGCCGATATCAGATTAGCTAGTTGGTGGGGTAAAGGCCTACCAAGGCTACGATCTGTAGCGGGTCTGAGAGGATGATCCGCCACACTGGAACTGAGACACGGTCCAGACTCCTACGGGAGGCAGCAGTGGGGAATTTTGGACAATGGGGGCAACCCTGATCCAGCCATGCCGCGTGAGTGAAGAAGGCCTTCGGGTTGTAAAGCTCTTTCGGCCGGGAAGAAATCGCATCAGCTAATACCTGGTGTGGATGACGGTACCGGAATAAGAAGCACCGGCTAACTACGTGCCAGCAGCCGCGGTAATACGTAGGGTGCGAGCGTTAATCGGAATTACTGGGCGTAAAGCGTGCGCAGGCGGTTGTGTAAGACAGGCGTGAAATCCCCGGGCTCAACCTGGGAACTGCGCTTGTGACTGCACAGCTAGAGTACGGCAGAGGGGGGTGGAATTCCACGTGTAGCAGTGAAATGCGTAGAGATGTGGAGGAACACCGATGGCGAAGGCAGCCCCCTGGGCCGATACTGACGCTCATGCACGAAAGCGTGGGTAGCAAACAGGATTAGATACCCTGGTAGTCCACGCCCTAAACGATGTCAACTAGGTGTTGGGTGGGTAAAACCATTTAGTACCGTAGCTAACGCGTGAAGTTGACCGCCTGGGGAGTACGGCCGCAAGGTTAAAACTCAAAGGAATTGACGGGGACCCGCACAAGCGGTGGATGATGTTGATTAATTCGATGCAACGCGAAAAACCTTACCTACCCTTGACATGTCCAGAAGCCCGGAGAGATTTGGGTGTGCCCGAAAGGGAACTGGAACACAGGTGCTGCATGGCTGTCGTCAGCTCGTGTCGTGAGATGTTGGGTTAAGTCCCGCAACGAGCGCAACCCTTGTCGTTAATTGCCATCATTTAGTTGGGCACTTTAACGAGACTGCCGGTGACAAACCGGAGGAAGGTGGGGATGACGTCAAGTCCTCATGGCCCTTATGGGTAGGGCTTCACACGTCATACAATGGTCGGTACAGAGGGTTGCCAAGCCGCGAGGTGGAGCCAATCCCAGAAAGCCGATCGTAGTCCGGATTGCAGGCTGCAACTCGCCTGCATGAAGTCGGAATCGCTAGTAATCGCGGATCAGCATGTCGCGGTGAATACGTTCCCGGGTCTTGTACACACCGCCCGTCACACCATGGGAGCGGGTTCCGCCAGAAGTAGGTAGCCTAACCGCAAGGAGGGCGCTTACCACGGCGGGGTTCGTGACTGGGGTGAAGTCGTAACAAGGTAGCCGTAGGGGAACCTGCGGCTGGATCACCTCCTTTCTAGAGAAGCATCCTGGCACCCACAACTTATCGGTTGTTCAGTAGTAGCAAACAGACGAGGGTCTGTAGCTCAGTCGGTTAGAGCACCGTCTTGATAAGGCGGGGGTCGTTGGTTCGATTCCAACCAGACCCACCAACGTCTCAAAACGGGGGATTAGCTCAGCTGGGAGAGCACCTGCTTTGCAAGCAGGGGGTCGTCGGTTCGATCCCGTCATCCTCCACCAGAAACCAGTGTTAAGCATTGTTGTTTAACACTGGCTTTTGAGAAATCAATTGCTACGCTCTTTAACAAAACGGAAGAAGGTTGTGTAACGCTGTGATGAGCAGTGATTACACGTTGTGATTGCATCTGATGGTTCATTACAGCTAGTGAATCATCAGCACAAAGTTTATGAGTTGCCTGTAGCCGGGTCTCTGCCGAGACCCCAAGGTTATAGGATCAAGCGACTAAGTGCATGTGGTGGATGCCTTGGCGATCACAGGCGATGAAGGACGTGCAAGCCTGCGAAAAGCGCGGGGGAGCTGGCAATGAAGCTTTGATCCCGCGATGTCCGAATGGGGAAACCCACCCGCAAGGGTATCCTGTCCTGAATACATAGGGCCAGGAGGCGAACCCGGTGAACTGAAACATCTAAGTAGCCGGAGGAAAAGAAATCAACCGAGATTCCCCAAGTAGTGGCGAGCGAACGGGGAAGAGCCTGCTAGTGATAGCGGAACTGTTAGAAGAACGGAATGGAAAGTCCGGCCGTAGTGGGTGATAGCCCCGTATTCGAAAACAGATCCGTGGTACTAAGTTAGCGAAAAGTAGGGCGGGGCACGTGAAACCTTGTCTGAACATGGGGGGACCATCCTCCAAGGCTAAATACTCGTGATCGACCGATAGTGAACCAGTACCGTGAGGGAAAGGCGAAAAGAACCCCGGGAGGGGAGTGAAATAGAACCTGAAACCGCATGCATACAAACAGTGGGAGCCTCCTTGTGGGGTGACTGCGTACCTTTTGTATAATGGGTCAGCGACTTACGTTATGTTGCGAGCTTAACCGAATAGGGGAGGCGTAGCGAAAGCGAGTCTGATAAGGGCGTTTAGTAGCATGGCGTAGACCCGAAACCGGATGATCTATCCATGGCCAGGATGAAGGTGCCGTAACAGGTACTGGAGGTCCGAACCCACTAACGTTGAAAAGTTAGGGGATGAGCTGTGGATAGGGGTGAAAGGCTAAACAAATCCGGAAATAGCTGGTTCTCCCCGAAAACTATTTAGGTAGTGCGTCACATATCACTTCCGGGGGTAAAGCACTGTTATGGCTAGGGGGTCATCGCGACTTACCAAACCATGGCAAACTCTGAATACCGGAAAGTGCGAGTGTGGCAGACAGACAGTGGGTGCTAACGTCCATTGTCAAGAGGGAAACAACCCAGACCGCCAGCTAAGGTCCCCAAGACACAGTTAAGTGGGAAACGAGGTGGGAAGGCATAGACAGCTAGGAGGTTGGCTTAGAAGCAGCCACCCTTTAAAGAAAGCGTAATAGCTCACTAGTCGAGTCGTCCTGCGCGGAAGATGTAACGGGGCTCAAACTGTGCACCGAAGCTGCGGATATCGAAAGATATGGTAGGGGAGCGTTCTGTAGGTCTGTGAAGGTGTCTTGTAAAGGATGCTGGAGATATCAGAAGTGCGAATGCTGACATGAGTAGCGATAAAGGGAGTGAAAAGCTCCCTCGCCGAAAGCCCAAGGTTTCCTACGCAACGTTCATCGGCGTAGGGTGAGTCGGCCCCTAAGGCGAGGCAGAAATGCGTAGTCGATGGGAAACAGGTCAATATTCCTGTACCGATTCTAGATGCGATGTGGGGACGGAGAAGGTTAGGTCAGCCATCTGTTGGAATAGGTGGTTTAAGCGTGTAGGAGTGTCCCTTAGGCAAATCCGGGGGAATTATCTGAGGCGTGATGACGAGGCACTACGGTGCCGAAGTGATTGATACCAAGCTTCCAGGAAAAGCCACTAAGCTTCAGTCTAGAGTCGACCGTACCGCAAACCGACACAGGTGGGCAGGATGAAAATTCTAAGGCGCTTGAGAGAACTCAGGAGAAGGAACTCGGCAAATTGACACCGTAACTTCGGGAGAAGGTGTGCCCCGGTAGGTTGTAGAGCCTCGCGCTCGAAGGCCGATGGGGTTGCAGTGAAATGGTGGCTGCGACTGTTTAATAAAAACACAGCACTCTGCAAACACGAAAGTGGACGTATAGGGTGTGACGCCTGCCCGGTGCTGGAAGATTAAATGATGGGGTGCAAGCTCTTGATTGAAGTCCCAGTAAACGGCGGCCGTAACTATAACGGTCCTAAGGTAGCGAAATTCCTTGTCGGGTAAGTTCCGACCTGCACGAATGGCGTAACGATGGCCACACTGTCTCCTCCTGAGACTCAGCGAAGTTGAAATGTTTGTGAAGATGCAATCTCCCCGCGGCAAGACGGAAAGACCCCATGAACCTTTACTGCAGCTTTGCATTGGACTTTGAACCGGTTTGTGTAGGATAGGTGGGAGACTGTGAAACCGGGACGCTAGTCTCGGTGGAGTCGTCCTTGAAATACCACCCTGATTTGTTTGAGGTTCTAACCTAGGCCAGTGAATCCTGGCCGGGGACCGTGCATGGTAGGCAGTTTGACTGGGGCGGTCTCCTCCCAAAAGGTAACGGAGGAGTACGAAGGTACGCTTAGGGCGGTCGGACATCGCCCATAAAGTGCAATGGCAAAAGCGTGCTTGACTGCGAGACCCACAAGTCGAGCAGGTGCGAAAGCAGGTCATAGTGATCCGGTGGTTCTGTATGGAAGGGCCATCGCTCAACGGATAAAAGGTACTCTGGGGATAACAGGCTGATACCGCCCAAGAGTTCATATCGACGGCGGTGTTTGGCACCTCGATGTCGGCTCATCTCATCCTGGGGCTGTAGCCGGTCCCAAGGGTATGGCTGTTCGCCATTTAAAGAGGTACGTGAGCTGGGTTTAAAACGTCGTGAGACAGTTTGGTCCCTATCTGCCGTGGGCGCTGGATATTTGAAGGGGGCTGCTCCTAGTACGAGAGGACCGGAGTGGACGAACCTCTGGTGTACCGGTTATGACGCCAGTCGTATCGCCGGGTAGCTATGTTCGGAAGAGATAAACGCTGAAAGCATCTAAGCGTGAAACTCGCCTTAAGATGAGATATCCCGGAGTCTTGAACTCCTTGAAGGGTCGTCGAAGACCACGACGTTGATAGGTCGGGTGTGGAAGCGCAGTAATGCGTTAAGCTAACCGATACTAATTGCCCGTACGGCTTGATCCTATAACCTTGGATCAGCACTACAACAACTCATACATACAATCACAACACCTTCTTCTAGTTTTGCGTTTGACGCGTACCGCGCGGCAAACGTTACAAGTTACGTCTGGCGTCAATAGCCTGCTGGTACCACCCCTTCCCATCCCGAACAGGACCGTGAAACAGCAACGCGCCAATGATAGTGAGCTTCCGCTCGCGAAAGTAGGTCAACGCCAGACTCCCCATTCAAACACCCCCTCCGGATTCCCGGCAGGGGGTGTTGTCGTTTAAAAAAGAAAATATCAGCGCAAAAAACTTGTGACAGGGGGACTTGAAATTGAGGACTGCGATGCCATCTTGAACCTCACTTTTGTCGTTATCTCGATAGGGAGTTTCAAGCATGTCCGAGTCCGCCACGCTTAATCGCGAGACCCTAGGCTTCCAGACGGAAGTCAAGCAACTGCTGCATTTGATGATTCACTCCTTGTACAGCAACAAGGAGATTTTCCTGCGGGAACTGGTATCGAACGCGTCCGACGCGTGTGACAAGCTGCGCTTCGAGGCGCTGAACAATGCCACGCTGTATGGCGATGATTCCGAGCTGAAGATCCGCATCGCTTTCGACAAGGCGGCCCGCACGATCACGATTTCCGACAACGGTATCGGCTTGTCGCGCGACGAGGCGATTGCCCATCTCGGTACCATTGCCAAGTCTGGAACCAAGGAGTTCTTCTCATCGCTGACCGGTGATCAGGCCAAGGATGCCCACCTGATCGGCCAGTTCGGCGTTGGTTTCTATTCCTCGTTCATCGTTGCCGACAAGGTGACGGTCATCTCCCGTCGTGCCGGCGTCGAGGCGGATCAGGCCATCCAGTGGGAATCGGCTGGCGAGGGTGACTACACGGTCGAGATGGTCGAGAAGGCCGGCCGGGGTACCGACGTCATCCTGCACCTGCGTGATGGCGAGGACGATTTCCTCAACAGCTGGAAACTGAAGTCGATCATCCGCAAGTACTCCGACCACATCACGCTGCCCATCGTGATGAAGAAAGAGGAATGGGACAAGGACAAGGGCGAGCAGGTTGTCACCGACGAGGACGAGACGGTCAATCAGGCCAATGCGCTGTGGGCGCGCAGCAAGTCGGACATCACCGACGAGCAATACAAGGAGTTCTACAAGCACGTCGGCCACGATTTCGAAGATCCGCTGTGCTGGACGCACGCTAAGGTCGAGGGCAAGCAGGAGTACACGCAGCTGCTGTACATTCCGTCGCGTGCGCCGTTCGATCTGTGGGACCGCAACGCCCGCCACGGCGTCAAGCTCTATGTTCGTCGCGTGTTCATCATGGACGACGCTGAGAAGCTGATGCCGCTCTACCTGCGCTTCGTGCGCGGGGTGGTCGATTCGAATAACCTGCCGCTCAACGTGTCGCGCGAGATCCTGCAGGAATCGAAGGACATCGACAACATCCGCTCTGGCTGCACGCGCAAGGTGCTGTCCATGCTGGAAAGCCTTGCCAACAGCGAGGATGCGGCCGATAAGGAAAAATATGCCCAATTCTGGCAGGCTTTCGGCGCGGTGCTGAAGGAAGGCGTCGGCGAGGACTTTGCCAACAAGGACAAAATCGCCGGCCTGATCCGCTTTGCCTCGACGCACGGTGATGGCGACAAGCAGGTCGTTTCGCTGGCCGACTACATTGGCCGCATGAAGGAAGGTCAGGAGAAGATCTACTACGTCACCGCCGACAGCTTCAACGCCGCCAAGAACAGCCCGCACCTGGAAATCTTCAAGAAGAAGGGCATCGAGGTGTTGCTGCTGTCCGACCGCGTGGACGAGTGGGTGGTCGGCCACCTGACCGAGTTCGAGGGCAAACAGTTGCAGTCCGTGGCCAAGGGCGGTCTCGACCTCGGTAAACTGGAAGACGAGGAAGAGAAGAAGGAAGCCGAGAAGGCGGCCGACGAGTACAAGGATCTGCTGGAGAAGGTGAAGACCTCGCTCGGCGACAAGGTCAAGGATGTACGTGTCACCTACCGCCTGACCGATTCTCCGTCCTGCCTGGTCTCCGACGAGCATGACCCGTCCGGCAACCTGGCCCGCCTGCTCAAGGCGGCCGGCCAGAACGTGCCGAATACCAAGCCGATCCTCGAGATCAACCCGCAGCACCCGGCGGTGATGCGCCTGAAGTACGAGGAAGCCCGCTTCGACGACTGGGCCGCCCTGCTGTTCGAACAGGCGACCCTGGCCGAAGGCGGCCAGCTTGATGATCCGGCCGGTTTTGTCCGCCGTATCAACGATCTGATGATGGCACTGTCCAGCAAGTAAGGGTCTTCAGGCTACCGATCAGCCCAGCCGCCGGGTTAAGGATTCGCCGGCTGGGCTGTCTATTTGAGCTGCCATATGAACCCTGACGATCTGCTCCTGCTGGTCACCCGCACCATGCCTTACGGCAAGTACAAGGGCCGATTGATTGCCGACCTGCCCGGGCATTACCTGAACTGGTTTGCCCGCGAGGGTTTTCCATCGGGTGAGATCGGGCGCTTGCTGGCGCTGATGCAGGAAATCGACCATAACGGTTTGTCCGATTTGCTCAAGCCGCTGCGCCGGGGCTGAATCGCTCGATGGCCTGTCAATGCCGGTATAGCTCCAGGCAAAGACGGGGATGCGGCTGTATCCGCGTGCTATATTGCCGCGCATGAATGACCGGAATATAGGCGAGCATCGCCTGACACTCGCAGAGGTTCTCGACTGGCTGGTCGAGGATGGTCTTGTCGGCCGCGAGGGGGCCGACGCTCTCAAGCAGGAACGTCGGTTGCATGGCGGCAAGGTCCATCCGCTGATTGTCATCGCCGACCAGAAATGGCGCAGTGCGAAGGCGCCGTCTGCCCTGCTGACGCTGGAAACGCTCACCGAGTGGCTGGCCGGGCGTACCGGGCTGGATTACCTGCACATCGATCCGCTCAAGATCGATTTCACCGGGGTGGCCGAGGTGATGTCGAGTGCTTATGCAGCGCGCTTCGGCATCCTGCCCGTGCAGGTGACGACGCGTGAGGTGGTGATTGCCACGGCCGAGCCCTTCGTGCGTGAGTGGGTGGCTGAACTGCAGCATATCCTGCGCAAGGAAATCCGCCGGGTGATGGCCAACCCGGACGATATCGGGCGTTATCTGGTCGAGTTCTTCAACTTGGCCAAGTCGGTCAAGAAGGCGGCGGCGCGGGGCGAGGTGACGAGCGGGCTGTCCAGCTTCGAACAGCTGGTCGAACTGGGCAAGGGCAACCGGACTTTCGACGCCAACGACCAGCATATTGTCCATATCGTTGACTGGCTGTGGCAATACGCCTTCGACCAGCGGGCCTCGGACATCCACATCGAGCCGCGGCGCGATCTGGGCATCGTGCGCTTCCGCATCGATGGCGTGCTGCATCAGGTTTACCAGATTCCGATGGCGGTGATGAATGCCATGACCAGCCGCATCAAGCTGCTTGGGCGGATGGATGTGATCGAGAAGCGCCGGCCGCAGGATGGTCGGGTCAAGACCCGGACGCCGGCCGGCCAGGAGGTCGAGTTGCGCTTGTCCACCCTGCCGACGGCCTTCGGTGAAAAGCTGGTGATGCGCATCTTCGACCCGGAAGTGCTGGTGCGTGATTTCCGCTCGCTCGGTTTTTCGGACGACGACCAGGCCCGCTGGCGGCAGATGACTTCGTCGCCCAACGGTATCGTGCTGGTCACCGGTCCGACCGGTTCGGGCAAGACGACGACGCTGTACACCACGCTGAAACAGCTGGCGACACCGGAAGTGAATGTGTGCACCATCGAGGATCCGATCGAGATGGTCGAATCCGCCTTCAACCAGATGCAGGTCCAGCACAGCATCGACCTCGGATTTGCCGATGGCGTGCGTGCCCTGATGCGGCAGGATCCGGATATCGTGATGATCGGCGAAATCCGCGACCTGGAAACGGCCGAAATGGCTATTCAGGCGGCCTTGACGGGCCATCTGGTGTTGTCGACCCTGCACACCAACGATGCGCCCTCGGCCATTACCCGCCTGCTTGACCTGGGTGTGCCGGCCTATCTGATCAATTCGACGCTGCTCGGTATCATGGCGCAGCGCCTGGTCCGCACCTTGTGTCCGCATTGCAAGAAAGCGTCACCGATCACCGAAGACCAGCGGGCGGCCTGGCGTTCATTGGTCGCGCCGTGGAAATCGGCCGAACCGGCGCAGCTCTGGCAGCCGGTCGGTTGCCTGGAATGCCGGATGACCGGTTATTCTGGCCGGGTCGGCATCTATGAGGTGCTGCTCAATTCGCCGGAAATCCGCAAGCAGATCAAACCGCTGACTGATATCCCCAAGCTCCGCGAGCAATCCTTCCGCGAGGGGATGCGGCCGTTGCGCATTTCCGGTGCCCTGAAAGTGGCGCAGGGAATCACCTCCCTGGAAGAAGTGATCAAGGTGGCGCCGCCGTCCGACGACACCTGAGCCGCCTGGCGGGGTCGATCAGAGGAGCGTGGCCTTACGGCGCACCGCGTCGACGTAGGCCGCCGCATCCATCGCCTGGCCGTTGCGCTGGGCTTGCCAGATGGTTTCACCCAGGCATTCGAGCAGGACGTGCTCGGCGTCGTGCGGATCCATGCGTGCCCGCAACTGCTCGAAGGCGAGGCGGATGCCGGGAGGCTGGTCGATGCTTACCTGCTCATGGATGGCCAGGTGCAGCGACAAGTGCAGGAAAGGGTTCATCTCGCCGCCCTCGGGCACCCAGTCCCGGTTGGCGGCCGCATCGGCGTCGGCCAGCAGCGGGTGGTATTCGGGGTGGCGGGCGGCGATGTCGGCGGCCGTCACTTCGGCCCCGGCCAGCGGCAGGCGCTCGACGTACTTTTTCCAGGCATCGCAGAAGAAGCGGCGGACTTGTTCGCGGGAGGGATTAAACATGGGAGCTTTCGTAGAGCAGGGTCAGGGCGGTATGGTGGAACAGGCTGTTCCGGCCGGCCAAAGGGACGATCTGACTGGTGCCGTAGGCACCCAGTAGCGGGGTGTCGGGAAAGGTTTCCCGGAAGACCAGCAGGTCGCGGTCGTCGTCGCCATAGAACAGAGGACCGCGGCCGATGCAGGAGAACATCAAGGCAAATGCCGGGGTAGCATGCCGCCGGGCCGCGTCGGTCAGCGCCTCATGCATTTGCCCTTCGGCGGCGAGCGGCTGGCGCAGGGCCCAGGTCAGCATGGTGGCGTGTTCGATGCTCTCGGCGAGGGTCAGCGATCCGTCGGCATTGGCCGACAGGATGGTGATTGCCGGCGCATTGGGCGAGCGCAACAGGGCAATCTGATGCCAAGGCGGGTTCTGCCGCAGGTCGGGTGGCAGGAGCCGCAACAGGCTGTCGGTGGCCCGCTGGCCGCCGAGGCGAAGCAGGTCGTAGCCCCGACACTGGTCGATAATCTGGGCTTCGCCGAGAGCGCGCAGGCCGGAGGAAAGTGCCTGCCAGACGTGCTGCGTCGGTAGGCAGCAATCAGCACAGCCGCCTTCGGCGACCCGGCCATTGGCCCAGACGGCACCGTCGGAATCGAGGATGCCGGCTCGTGGCCGATCATCTTGCCAGCCAAAGGGCAAGCGGTTGTGGGTCGAAAAGGAAAGACTAGGCCCCGATGCGTTGTCGGCCGGGGCGGCGATGACCAGTGCGGCGGCGGCAGGCTGATCGAGCTGCCAGCCCGTTTCGGTGAACAGTCCGTGTGCTGTGCTGCCGGAAACCGACAGGCAACCCGCCGCCCGGGCTGCAGCAACGACCGCCGGTTGCGGCTGACGGGCGAAGTCGCGGGTCAGGAAGAGGATCACGTTGCCGGCTCGCTGCAGGCCGGCGCGGGCAAGCGCCAGGCGGACTGCTTCCCCGGCCAGTTCGGGTAGCGGCTGCTGGCCGCTGACCAGTCCGCTAGCGGCTTTCATACCGTCTTGCCCCGATAGGCGCACAGGTCGGCAACGATGCAGCGCGCGCATTCCGGCTTGCGCGCCTTGCAGACGTAGCGGCCATGCAGGATCAGCCAGTGGTGAGCATCCTTCCGGAATTCTTCCGGCGTGACGCGCAGCAGCTTGCGCTCGACTTCGTCGACGGTCTTGCCGGGCGCCAGCCCGGTCCGGTTGCCCAGGCGGAAGATATGTGTGTCGACCGCGATCGTCGGCTCGCCGAAAGCGGTGTTGAGCACCACGTTGGCTGTCTTGCGGCCGACACCGGGGAGCGCTTCCAAGGCCGCGCGGTCAGCCGGTACTTCGCCGCCGTGCTGTTCCAGCAACCTGCGGCAGGTGGCAATGACATTCCTGGCCTTGGTTCGGTACAGGCCGATAGTCTTGATGTAGTCGGCCAGCCCTTCCTCGCCGAGGGCCAACATGCTGTCCGGGGTCGGAGCAACCGGAAAGAGGCGCGCTGTCGCCTTGTTGACGCCGACGTCGGTAGCCTGGGCCGACAGGATGACGGCGATCAGCAACTGAAAGGGCGTCGCGTAGTGCAGTTCGGTAGTCGGGGCTGGATTGGCCTCGCGGAGGCGGGCGTAAAACTGCGCGACTTGGGATTTTTTCACGGGAGGCGTCTGCGGAGGCGTTGTGATTCGGTGCGGCTTGCGCCATAGTTGTCTGAAACAAATTCTACCTGACAGAGAGAGTGCTTTCTTCATGCGCCCTGAGAGCGAAGGCGATGGCATTGCCTTGAGCCAGTTGGTCGAAGGTAACCCGGTGGCGACCATCGTGATTGATGCCCGGCATCGAGTGACCCATTGGAATCGGGCGTGTGCCGTCCTGACCGGCGTACCGGCCGCCGACATGATCGGCCGTTCCGAACAATGGCGGGCGTTTTACGATTCGGCGCGGCCCATCATGGCAGACCTCGTGGTCGATGGCGTACTCGAAGCCGGGATCGATCTCTACTACCACGGCAAGTTTTCACGATCGCTGTTGATCGATGATGCCTACGAGGCGGAGGATTTCTTCCCGGCCTTCGGCGACGGCGGTCGCTGGCTCTTTTTTACAGCGGCAGCGTTGCGCAACGCCCGGGGTGAGGTGATCGGAGCCATCGAAACGCTGCAGGATGTCACCGAGCGCCGCAAAGCGGAAGCCGCGCTGCGTGAAAAGGAGGCCTGCCTGGCCCAGATCGTTGAAGGATCATCGGTGCCGACCATGGTGATCGACGCACAGCACTGTGTATCGCACTGGAACAAGGCCTGCGAGGCGCTGACCGGCACCTCGGCGCTCGATGTGATCGGAACCGGCAATCACTGGAAGAGTTTTTACGCCAACAAACGGCCGATGATGGCCGACCTGATTGTCGATGCAGCAGGTGAGCGGGAAATTGACCGCCTCTACCATGGGCGCTATCGTCCGTCGCCACTGATTTCAGGCGCCTACGAGGCGGAGGATTTTTATCCGAATGTCGGTGAAGGCGGCCGCTGGCTGTTCTTTACTGCTGCTCCTCTGCGCAATGCGAACGGTGAGGTGATTGGCGCCATCGAGACGCTGCAGGACGTTACTGAGCGGCGCCGGGCCGAGGAAGCACTGCGCGAAAGCGAGGAGCGCTATCGCTCGTTGAGCCAGACCGATTCGCTGACCGCTCTGTACAACTCGCGCCATCTGCATGAATGCCTGCCGGCCGAGATCGAGCGGGCGAAGCGTTATCAGCGGCCACTCTCCCTGCTGGTCCTCGATTGCGACAATTTCAAGGCGGTTAACGACAATTACGGGCATCTTGGCGGAGACCGGGTGTTGCAGAACCTGGCACATGCCATCCGGCAATGTCTGCGCCGTTCCGATTTGGCTTTTCGCTATGGCGGCGAGGAATTCGTCGTCGCCCTGCCGGAAACCGATGCGCCCGCCGCGCTCGCCATTGCCGAGCGCTTGCGCGCACTGTTCGCTGCTGTCCGGACGCCGGCACCGGGTGGTGAGGCCATTCGCTGTACTGTCAGTATCGGCATCGCCGTCTGTCAGGCGGGGGACGAAGAGGGGGGGCTGATCCGGCGGGCTGACGAGGCTTGTTACCGGGCCAAGCAGGCAGGCAAGAACCGTGTAATCCTCGCCGATTCAGTGCGCTGAGCCGTCGTCCCCGGTCACCCTGGCGGGCTTGAGCGGGTGCAGCCGTACCGGCCGCTCAAGATTGCGCGCCCGCAACTGACCACAACCGCCATCGACATCCTGACCAGCCGAATTGCGCACGGTGGTACGGATGCCACGGCCATGGAGATACTGCGCCAGGGCCGTGATGCTGGCCGTGGAAGGCCGCCGGTAATCGAGCGCGGCCGTGACGTTGTACGGGATCAGGTTCATCAGCGCGTATTTGCCGGCGAGAAGGCGGACGATGCCATCCATCTCTGCCTGGCTGTCGTTGACGCCCTCGATCAGCGTCCATTGGTACTGGATCGGGTAGCCGGTGGCCCGGGCATAGGATTCCGCCAGTTCGACCAGTTCCTCGGGCGGAATGGCGGCCGCCCTGGGCAGCAATTCTGCTCGTCGCTCAGCGTTTGTGCTATGCAGCGAGATGGCCAGCGCCGGGCGCACCCGTTCCTGCGGCAGGCGGTCGAAGACGCGGTAATCGCCGACTGTCGAGAAAACCAGGTTCTTGTGCCCGATACCGCCGTAGGTACCCAGCGTATCGATGGCTTCGAGCACGTTGTCGATATTGTGCGATGGTTCGCCCATGCCCATGAACACCACACGGCTGACTGTCCGCTGGCGTCGGGCGAGCACCACCTGGGCCACCATCTCGCCGCTATCGACCTGGCGCAACAACCCGTCGCGGCCGGTCATGCAGAAGGTACAACCGACGGCACAGCCGACCTGGGTCGAGACGCACACGCCATCGCGCGGCAGCAGGACGCTCTCGACCAGCTGGCCGTCGGCCAGTTCGACCAGCAGGCGGGAGCCATCCTCGCCGGTGTGTTCGGAGCGCAGGCGGGCCAGGGCCGACAATTCGACGGCCAGGGCGGGTAGCGCCTGGCGCAGGGCAAGTGGCAGAAAGTCCTCGGCCGGCTGGTGGCGCGGGCCGCTGGTCAGCGGCAAGGCCTGTGTCCAGGCGCGCAACACGCGGTCGACGTGACAGTCCTTGGCGCCGGTGGCGTACAGGGCTTGGCGGATGGCGGCAATGCGCATGGAAAAAATCAGGCCCCGCAGGGCCTGGCAATCAGTGGCAACCGGCCGTGGCGACCGGCGCGGGCGGCTTCAGCCGGGCGCGTTCGGCCGCCCGGGCATCCATCCAGTTCTTCCAGGCAATCATGCAGCCGAGCAGGATGAAGGCGCCCGGTGGCAACAGCCCGAGCAGGAAGCCCGGGTAGCTTTCCGGCAGCAGCTGAATCGGTTGCAGGCCGGGGAAAACCATGTCGATGCCGCCGAGGAGCGTGCCGCTGCCGAGCAGCTCGCGCAAGCCGCCGAGCAGGGCCAGCGTCCACAGCATGCCGACCCCCATGAAGATACCGTCCAGCGTCGATTGCAGCGGCGGATTCTTCGCTGCGAAGGCTTCAACGCGGGCAAGCACGATGCAGTTGGTGACGATCAGCGGGATGAAGATACCGAGCACCAGATAGAGTTCGTGCAGGTTGGCGTTGAACAGCAGGTCGACGACGGTGACCAGCGCAGCAACGATCAGGATGAAGACCGGGATGCGGATCTCATGCGGGATGAAGTTGCGCAGCGAGGCGACCGCGACGTTGGCGAGCGCCATCACGATAATCGTGGCGAGCGACAGCATGATGCCGTTGACCGCGTTGGTGGTGACCGCGAGCAGCGGGCAGAGGCCGAGGATCTGGGCGATCGAGGTGTTCTGCTTCCAGATGCCGTTGCCGGCGATGGTGCGGAATTCTTCGCGGGTGATCATCGGGCGCCTCCTTCGGCGAACAGGCGGTCACGATTGGCGGCTGCCCATTGCGCCGCCTTCAGCGTGGCCTTGGTGACGGCGCGGGGAGTGATGGTGGCGCCGGCATAGTAGTCGATGCGGCCGCCATCCTTCTTCACCTTCCACTCCCGGTCGCTGACCTGGGCGAGGGACAGGCCGGTGAATTGGGTGATCCACGGCCGGGCCTTGTTCTTGTCCTTGCGGACTTCGACATAGTCGCCGAGGCCCGGGGTTTCCTTGTGCTGCGTGACGCGGACGCCAGCGACCTCACCCGTCGCGCGCACGGCGACGATCAGGCGGATCTTGCCGGCGTAGCCATCGGGGGCCACGGCTTCGAAGACGAGGGCAACCGGCTGTCCGGCCTTGCGGGCACGGTAGAGCGTGGTGGGGTCGGCCAGGCCGAGCTCGGCGGTCGGCGGTAGGCTGACCGTATCGGCCAGCAGGTTGTTGTCGTATTCGCTGCGCGGCAATACCTCATCGACCAGCTTCATTTTTTCCTCGGCGGCCGACGCTTCGATGGCTGGCTTGGTCCACAGGTAGGCACCGGAGAGCAGGCCGGTGAAGATGATGACGAAGACGAACAGGATGGCGGCCGTACGGACGGCCATGCCGGGTGCGGTGAATTCCTTGGCCGTACTCATGCCTTGCCTCCCTTGCCGGCGTCCTTCATGCCGAAGATGCGGGGCTGCGTCAGCAGGTCGATGACCGGGGCGCACAGGTTCATGAGCAGCACGGCGAAGGCGACGCCATCGGGATAGCCGCCGAAGACGCGGATGATGTAGGCAAGCAGCCCGGCTCCGGCACCAAAGATCAATTTGCCGCGCGGCGTCGTGCAGCCGGAGACCGGGTCGGTGGCAATGAAGAAGGCGCCGAGCATGGCGCCGCCGGACAGAAGGTGGAAGAGCGGGCTGGCGAAATGGGCCGGGTTGTAGAGCCAGAGGGCGCCGGAAACGGCGACCAGCGCACCGGTGAAGGCGACCGGTACATGCCAGGTGATCAGTTTGCGCTGCCACATCCACAGGCCGCCGAGCAGGTAGCCGACGGCGACCCATTCCCAGCCGCGGCCGGCAAAGTTGCCGTAGATATCCTGGTTGGCGAGCAGATGGGTAACGTCAAAGGCGCCTTCATCCAGCTTCAAGGCCGTCTTCAGGGCATCAAGCGGCGTGGCGCTGGACAGCGCATCGATGCGCGGTGCCAGGCCAAGAATGACATTGACCTGGTCGACCAGCGGCAGTTGCAGGCCAACGCTCGGCCACTGCGACATCAGGGCCGGGAAGGAGACGATGCAGACGCCGAAGGCGACCATCGCCGGGTTGAACGGATTCTGGCCGAGGCCGCCGTAGAGATGTTTGGCGACGATGATGGCAAAGATGGTGCCGGTGGCCACCAGCCACCATGGGGCGAGCGGCGGAAAGGTCAGGGCGATCAGCCAGGCGGTGACGATGGCCGAGCCGTCGGACAGGAACAGGGCCAGCGGTTTCTTCCGGAGGCGCAACATGGCCGCTTCGGCGAGCAGCGCAGCCAGCGAGGCGATGACCAACTGGACCAGGATGGCCGGACCGACCAGCCAGGCGTAGGCGGCGATGCCCGGCACCAGCGCGATGCAGACCTGCGTCATGACTTGGCTGACGCTGGTGTCCTTGAGGAGGAAGGGAGCAGGGGCGAACATTATTCGGATTTCTCGTTGGCCGGGGCTTCCGGCACGGCCAGCCGGGCGGCAGCGCGGCGTGCCTCGATCTCGGCAGCAGCCTGCTGCTGATCGGGCGTCAGGTTGTCAGTGTTTTTGGGTTGGGCGGCTTCACGCTGGGCCTTGGCGCGTTCCATGG
This sequence comes from Dechloromonas agitata is5, assembly GCF_000519045.1. Classification (GTDB taxonomy): domain Bacteria; phylum Pseudomonadota; class Gammaproteobacteria; order Burkholderiales; family Rhodocyclaceae; genus Azonexus; species Azonexus agitatus. Next base: position 3,390,919 of record NZ_KI912532.1, on the reverse strand, counting down.
CGGCCTGGATGGCAGCCTGGCGGGCTGCCTTCTCGGCATCAATCGCGGGGGCGTCGGCTGCTTGCGGCGAGGTGGCGGCAGTATCACCCGCTGCGGCGGCTGCCGCTGCCTCGGCGGCCTTCTTGGCGGCTTGTGCCGCTGCAGCCTTGGCCAGCTTTTCGGCTTTCTCCGCCTTTTCACGCTCTTCGCGCAGTTGTTTGAACTCGAAGCGTTCCTTGGCCTGGTCGGCGGCGTTCTTCTCTCGTTCGCGTGCCCAGATCTCGCTTTTGGCAAAGCGGAAATACTGGACCAGCGGGATGCGCGACGGGCAGACAAAGGAGCAGCAACCGCATTCGATGCAGTCGAAGATGTGGTACTCCTGCGTCTTGCCGAAGTTCTTGGCACGCGAGAACCAGTACATCTCGAAGGGTTGCAGTTCGTGCGGGCAGGCCTGGGCGCACGAGCCGCAACGGATGCAGGGCATTTCTGGCGCCTTGGGCGGGAACAGGCGGTCGGAGTGGGCGATCAAGCAGTTCGTCGCCTTGACCACCGGCACGTCCGGTTGCGGCACCAGGAAGCCCATCATCGGGCCGCCCATGATGATGCCGTCGGTGTCGGGGTGTGGCGTCGCCAGCTTGAGCAACTCGTCCATCGGCGTGCCGATCAGGACTTCGTAATTGCGCGGCTCATGGACATTGCCGGTCACCGTGACCAGGCGCGAAACGACCGGCTCGCCATGCGTAATGGCGCGCCAGGCGGTGTAGGCGGTGGCGACGTTGAAGCACTGCACGCCGAGATCGGTCGAGCGCTTGGCGGCCGGAACTTCCTTGCCGGTCAACACGCGGATCAGTTGTTTGGCGCCGCCGGCCGGGTACAGCGTCGGCACCGGGATGACTTCGAAGTTCTCACCGACGGCCTGCACGGCGGCGCGCATCGCGGCGGCGGCTTCCGGCTTGTTGTCCTCGATGCCGATCAGCACGCGCTTGGGCTGCAGCAGGTCGCGGAAGATGCCGATGCCGCGCACGACTTCCTCGGCGCGTTCGCGCATCAGCAGGTCGTCGCAGGTGATGAAGGGCTCGCATTCGGCACCGTTGATCACCATTTCTTCCATCGGCACCGTCTTCGAGGCGGTCAGCTTGCCGTGGGTCGGGAAGACGGCGCCGCCCAGGCCTACGACACCGGCCTGTTGCAGGCGTTCGCGTACCTGTTCCGGCGTCAGGGCCTTGTAATTCACGGGTTCCCGAGGAATCCACTCGTCCTTGCCGTCCGGTTCGATGACCACGCACAGCGCGTCGAGGCCCGATGGATGGGGCTGGACGTGCATGGCAACCTCGACGACGGTACCCGAGGTCGGGGCGTGCACTGCTGCGGAAATCCAGCCGTCGGCCTCGCCGATCAACTGGCCTTTCAGTACCTTGTCGCCGGCCTGGACGACCGGGCGGGGCGTGCCGCCGATGCTCTGGTGCAGCGGCACGACGAGACGCGACGGAATCGGCGCCTGGGCGATCGGCTTGCCGAGCGACTGGGTCTTGTTGGTTGGCGGTTTGACGCCACCCTTGAACTTGAAGAGGTTCATCAGCATCAGGCGGCCTCTCTCATCGGCGCGGCCTTGAGTTCGACGACCGGGTATTTCCACTTCCAGTTGTCGATGTTCTCAGCAATCGGTTCCATGTGGATGCATTCGACCGGGCAAGGCGGCAGGCAGAGTTCGCAGCCGGTGCATTGCGGGCCGATGATGACGTGCAGTTGCTTGGCGGCGCCGATGATGGCATCGACCGGGCAGGCTTGGATGCACAGCGTGCAGCCGATACAGGTGTTTTCGTCGATGATGGCGACCTGCTTCGGCTTCTCTTCCGCATCGAGCGGCTTGACCTCGCGGCCGAGCAGGTCGGCCAGACGCTGCACGCCTTCCATGCCGCCCGGCGGGCACAGGTTGATCTCCGCCTCACCCTTGGCGATGGCCTCGGCATAGGGCTTGCAGCCCGGGTAGCCGCACTGGCCGCATTGTGTCTGCGGTAGGATGGCTTCGATCTTGTCGACCAGCGGGTCGCCCTCGACCTTGAACTTGATCGAGGCATAACCGAGCGCGGCGCCGAGCACGACGGCGCCGAGAGCCATGATGGCGATGGCGAGCAGGATATCCATTACTGGTACTTGTCGAGGCCGGCGAAGCCCATGAAGGCCAGCGCCATCAGGCCGGCGGTGACCATGGCGATGGCGGCGCCCCGAAAATGGACGGGAACGTCGGCGCCTTCGATGCGTTCGCGGATGCCGGCGAAGAGGATGAGCACCAGCGAGAAACCGACGGCGCTACCGGCGCCGAAGAGCAGGGATTCGACGAAATTGTGGCCGTTGGCGATGTTGAGCAGCGGCACGCCCAGCACGGCGCAATTGGTGGTGATCAGCGGTAGGTAGATGCCGAGCGTCTGCTGCAATGTCGGCGAGGTCTTGGCGATGACCATTTCGGTCAGCTGGACGATGGCTGCGATGGTGACGATGAAGGACAGCGTGCGCAGGTATTCGAGGCCGAACGGAATGAGCAGGTAGTGATCGATGATGTAGCTGGCGCCGGTGGCCATGGTCAGCACGAAAGTCGTGGCGGCGCCCATGCCGTAGGCGGTTTCCAGCTTTTTGGAAACGCCCATGAAGGGGCAAAGACCGAGAATCTTCACCAGCACGACGTTGTTGACCAACACCGCGCCGACGAGGATGAAGAGATAGTGGCTCATATGTAAGGCTGGCGTAAGCCGCGTATTATCGGGCTTCGCTCGAAAGAGAACAACCGCGCACCGGGTGGGGCTTTACTTCTTCTGGCGCAGCATGATAGCCAGTGTTTCTGCCACCTCGCTGACCAGATCCGGACCGCGGTAGATGAAGCCGCTGTAGAACTGGACCAGCGAGGCGCCGGCCTTGATCTTCTCGGCCGCGTCCTCGCCGCCCATGATGCCGCCGACGCCGATGATTGGCAGTTCGCCGGCGAGGGCCGTGGACAGCTTTTTCAGCACATCGGTGGATTTGCGGAAGACCGGGGCGCCCGAGAGGCCGCCGGCTTCGGCGGCATTGGGCAGGCCCTCGACGCCGTCACGCGACAGGGTGGTGTTGGTCGCGATCACGGCATCGAAACGATGGCGGCGCAAGGCGTCGGCGATGGCGGTGATCTGCTCGTCATCGAGATCGGGGGCGATCTTCAGGGCCATCGGGACGTATTTGCTGTGCTGGTCGGCCAGTTGCAGCTGCTTCGCCTTCAGCTGTGACAGCAGGTCGTCGAGCGCTTCGTCCTTCTGCAGTTCGCGCAGGTTCTTGGTGTTCGGCGACGAGATGTTGACGGTGACGTAGCTGGCGTCGTTATAGACCTTGTCGAGGCAGATCAGGTAATCGTCGGCCGCCTTCTCGATCGGCGTCGTGGCGTTCTTGCCGATGTTGATGCCGAGAATGCCGCCGTTTTTGGGGAACTCGGCGGCGCGGACGTTTTCCAGCAACTTGTCGACGCCGGCGTTGTTGAAACCCATCCGGTTGATGATGCCCTGTGCTTCCGGAATGCGGAACAGGCGGGGTTTCGGGTTGCCGTCCTGGGGGCGCGGCGTGATGGTGCCGATTTCGAGGAAACCGAAGCCCAGTTTGGCCAGCCCGTCGATGTGATCGCCGTTCTTGTCCAGGCCGGCGGCGAGGCCGACCGGGTTGGGGAACTTGAGACCCATGACGTCGACCGGGCAGGGCGTGACCGGCTTGGCCATCAGGCAGGCGACGCGATCGACGCCCATCATGCCGATGCCGTGCGCGGTTTCGGCGTCGAGGGAGAAGAAGAATTTGCGGATGAGTGGATAGAGCATAGCCCGCGATTTTACCGCATTGGCGACCCCTTTCGCCTGAAAAAACACGGCGCTTGCCACTGGGTGGGCGTTGCCAGGGGGCGGGCGCTAAACAATCAGTAACAACTTTTTGTGAACGGCGAGGCTAAACTTCCGGCCATGCGAAATTTAGGCCGATTTTCCCTCATTGCCCTGCTGGCGCTGCCCGCCTGGGCCGGCAGTCTGGACGATCCCCTGGCCACGGCGGAACTGCAGCCCCTGAAGCCGTCGCCCCGCCTGCTGGCGCGGGTGGGCGAAGCACCCTGTGCGACGACCTTGCCGGACACTCCGCTGACCGCCGTCGACGCTGTTGACCTGATGCTGTGCAACCACCCGCAGACCCGCGAGGTCTGGGCGGCAGCGCGGGCGCAGGCAGCGCAGGTTGGTGTGGCACGGGCGGGCTGGCTGCCGACCTTGTCCGGTTCGGCGGGGACGACCCGCTTCGACTATCAGAATTCAGCCTACACCCGGGATTCGGCAGCCATCACGCTTTCCTGGCTGCTTTACGATTTTGGCCAGCGTTCGGCCAGTGTCGAGAGCGCGCAGCAATTGCTCGGCGCGGCGGCGGCGACGCAGGATGTCACGGTGCAGACCCTCTTCCTCAATGCCCTGCAGGCCTACTATGCTGCCCAGGCGACCCGGGCGGCCGTGGCCTCGGCCCTGCAGGCCGAACGCTCGGCGCAGGAAAGCTTCCAGGCAGCCGCGGCGCGTTATCAGGTCGGCGTGGCGACGCCGGCCGATCGTCTGCAGGCGCAGACGGCGCTGTCTCAGGCGACACTGAACCGCATCAAGGCCGAGGGCGAAGCCCGCAATGCGCTGGGCACGCTGGCCAACGCGCTCGGTTTCGCGGCGCAGCAGCGCATCGTGCTGGCCGATTTGCCGGCCGTGCCGGCCACGGCCGCCTTTCAGAAGGAGGTCGATGGGCTGATTGCCGAAGCACAGGCGCGGCGCCCCGATTTGCGGGCGGCCGAGGCGCAGCTCAAGGCGGCCGAAGCCAGTGTCGAATTGGCCCGGGCCCAGGGCCGGCCGACGATTTCACTCGGCGCCGGCCCGACCTGGCAGGAATCGGCCGGTGTGACGCAGCAGGGCGGCAGTATCGGCCTGACCCTCAACGTACCGATCTTTTCCGGCTTCGAGACGACTTACCGTGTGCGTTCCGCCGCCGCCCAGGCCGAGGTCCGTGCGGCGCAGCGCGACCGCCTGCGCAGCCAGGTGGCGCTTGATGTCTGGAAGGCCTACCAGAGCCTGACGACGGCAACGCAAAGCCTGCAGACAACCGCTGATCTGGTGGCCAGCGCCGAGCAGTCGGAGCGCGTTGCCCTGGGGCGCTACAAGGCCGGCGTCGGCACCATCCTCGATGTGCTGTCGGCCCAGGCGGCCCTGGCCAGCGCCCGTCTGCAACGCATCCAGGCGCAGCTCGACTGGAACGTCTATCGCGCCACCCTGGCCCAGTCGGTTGGCGCGCTCGATTACACGCTGCTGCAAGCGGCAGCGGAAGGAAGACCATGAAACCTATTGGCAAGATATTGATCGGCGCAGCCCTCGTCGCCGGCCTGGTCGGCGGCGGCATCTGGTATGCCAAGCAGCGGGCGGCACTCGCTCCGGAGCAGCGCTACAAGCTGGTCGTCGTGGAGCAGGGCGAGGTGACGCAAACCGTGTCGGCCAACGGCACGCTCAACCCGGTAGTGCTGATCAGCGTCGGCACCCAGGTATCCGGCACCGTGCGCAAGCTGTTCGTCGATTTCAACGACAAGGTGAAGAAGGGCCAGCCGCTGCTCGAACTGGACGATGCGCTGGTCTCGGCCAGCGAGCGGCAGAGTGCGGCCAACGTGGTCAACGCGCAGGCGGCGCTCGATCTGGCACAGGCCAATGAGGCGCGCATCAAGCAGCTGTTCGCCCAAGAATACGTCTCCCGCCAGGAATACGACCAAGCCATGCAGTCCCTCAAGTCGGCCCGGGCGCAACTGGCGCTGGCCCGGGCGCAGAACGAGCGCGACCGGGCCAACGTCAATTTCACGGTGATCCGTTCGCCGGTCGATGGCGTGGTGATCGACCGGGTGGTCGATATCGGCCAGACGGTGGCGGCCAGCTTCCAGACGCCGACGCTGATCAAGATCGCTCAGGATCTGTCGGAGATGCGCATCGATACCAGTTTCGCCGAAGCCGACATCGGCAATATCCGGGAAGGCCAGAAGGCGCGTTTCACGGTCGACGCCTTTCCGAACCGCAGCTTCGTCGGCGACGTGCAGCAAATCCGCCTGAACCCGACCAATACGCAAAACGTCGTCACCTACAACGTGCGCATCAACGTCGCCAATCCCGACCACCTGCTGCTGCCGGGCATGACGGCCTACGTCAATATCGGCGTGCAGAAACGCGAGGGCGTACTGCTGGTGCCGAATGCCGCGCTGCGCTACAAGCCGGCCGATGCGGCGGAGAAGAAAGCCGGCAATGGGCCGGGCAATGGCCAGCCGGGCGGTATGGCGCCGGGCATGGGTGCCGGCATGACCGGCATGGGGCCGGGGGGGGCGCCGGGTGCCGGCAAGGGCAAGAAGCGCGATGGCCAGAGCGGCACCGTCTATGTGCTGTCCGGGGAGGAGATCAAGCCGGTCAGCGTGCAATTGGGCATTACCGACAATCGCAATACGGAAATCGTCGGCGGCGAACTGAAGGCGGGCGACCGTGTGGTGACCGGCGAGAATGCCGGTAGCGACAAGAAGCCGTCGTCGGTCGGCATGCGGATGTTCTGATGCCGGCAATGGACAACGCGGCGGTCATTCGCGTCGCCGGCCTCGGCAAATCCTACGAGACGGCGGCGGGGCTCTTTCCGGCGCTGAAAGGCGTTGACCTGGAGGTTCGCCCGGGCGAGTTCATCGCCATCATGGGGCCGTCCGGTTCGGGCAAGTCGACTTTCATGAACCTGCTCGGCTGTCTCGATACGCCGACGGTCGGCGACTATTTCCTGGCCGGGAAGAATGTTGCGCAGATGGACCGGGATGCGCTGGCGCTGTTGCGTAACCGGACGCTCGGCTTCGTCTTTCAGGGGTTCAACCTGCTGCCGCGCATGAGCCTGCAGGACAACGTGGCGCTGCCGCTGGTCTATGCCGGCGTCGACCGCGAGACGCGGCGCGAGCGGGCGCGCGCCTTGCTGGCCAAGGTCGGTCTCGGCCAATACGCCGAATCGCTGCCGAACCGCATTTCCGGCGGTCAGCAACAGCGCGTGGCGATTGCCCGGGCGCTGGTCAACCGGCCGCGCCTGATTCTGGCCGACGAGCCGACCGGCAACCTCGACAGCCACACCAGCGAGGAAATCATGCGCCTGTTCGAGGCCTTGAACGACGAGGGCATCACCATCGTGCTGGTTACCCATGAGCCGGACATTGCCGCCCATTGCAAGCGGCAGGTGCGTTTTCTCGACGGGCAGATCGTCAGCGATCGGCTAACCGGGGAGGGGGGCGCATGATTCACCCGATGCTCGGCGAAGCCTGGCTGGCGATGGGCGCCAACCGCCTGCGCACGGCGCTGACCATGCTCGGCATGGTGATCGGCGTCGGCGCTGTGGTCATCATGCTGGCCATCGGCCAGGGGGCGCAGTATGCCGTGCAACAGACGATCAGCACGATGGGCTCCAACCTGTTCATCGTCCTGTCCGGCTCCTTCACCACCTCCGGCGTGCGCAGCGGGTCGGCCGGCGCGCCCACCCTCAATGTCGCCGATGCCGAGGCGATCGCCGAACTCGATGGCGTGACCAACGTGGCGCCGACGCACCAGGGCACCCGGCAACTGGTCTATGGCTCGCAGAACTGGAGTTCGCAGATCATCGGTACGACGCCGGACTATCTCGAGGCCCGGGCGTGGACCATCGTCAGCGGTGCCGGCTTCGGCGACTCGGACGTGCGTTCGGCGACGCGGGTGGCGATCATCGGCAAAACGGTGGCGGAAAACTTGTTCGGCGACGACGATCCGGTCGGCAAGACGATGCGCATCCAGCAGAACCCCTTCATCGTCGTCGGGGTGCTCGGCAGCAAGGGGCAGAGCCTCGATGGCCGCGACCAGGACGATACGGTGATCATTCCCTTGAGCACCGCGCAGCGCAAGGTGTTCGGCACGCCCTTTCTGGGCTCGGTACGGATGATCATGGTGCAGGCCGATACCGCCGAGAACATGCCGCGCGTCATGGACAGCGTCAGCAGCCTGCTCCGCCAGCGGCATCGCCTGCGCGAGGGCATGCCGGACGATTTCTTCATGCGCAACCTGTCGGCGGCGGCTGAGTCGGAAGCCGAGACGACGCGCACGATGTCCATCCTGCTCGGCGCCATCGCCTCCATTTCGCTGCTCGTCGGCGGCATCGGCATCATGAATATCATGCTCGTCTCGGTCACCGAACGGACCCGGGAAATCGGCATCCGCATGGCTATCGGCGCTCGCCAGAAGGACATCCTCAGCCAGTTCCTGCTCGAAGCGGTGATGATTTCCTTTGCCGGTTGCCTGCTCGGCCTGATTCTCGGCCTCGGCATCGCGCTGGCCGTCAATGCGCTGACCGGCATGGTCGTCGTCATCTCCGGCAGTGCCGCGCTGATCGCCTTTGCCGTGGCGGCCGGTGTCGGCATCTTCTTCGGCTGGTACCCGGCCCGCAAGGCCGCCCGCCTGGACCCGATCGAGGCCTTACGTTACCAATGACCAATCGTCGCCATTTCATCATCGCCGCCGGCCTCTTGCCGTTGCTCCACCCCGCCTTTGCCGCCAATCGCCGTGTCGTCATCGTCGGCGGCGGCTGGGGCGGACTGGCGGCGGCCCGCCACCTGCGGCAACTCGTACCCGATTTGGAAGTCACCCTGGTCGACCGCCAGCCGGCCTTCCTGTCCTTCGCGCTGAGCAACCGCTGGCTGGTCGAGCCGGGCGCGGCGCCCTGGGCGCGTCACGATTACACCAGGCTGGCCCGCAGCTTCGGCTACCGTTTCGTGCAGGCCGAGGTCGGCAGCATCGACCTGGCGCGGCGCAGCGTGGCAAGCAATGCCGGCGAGCTGCCGTACGACTGGCTGGTGCTGGCACCCGGCATCCGCGAGAACTGGGCGGCCTGGCAGGTGGATGATGTAGCGGCTGCCGCCGAGTTGCGCCGCCGCTATTCCGGCGCCATGCTGTCGGCAACTGACCTGCCCGGGCTCAAGCAGCGCCTGGCCAATTTCAAGGGCGGCGACCTGCTGCTGACCATTCCGCCGGCGCCTTATCGTTGCCCCCCGGCGCCCTACGAGCGGGCGCTGTTCATCGCCTGGTGGCTGAAGACGCAGAAGATTCCGGGCAAGCTGATCATCGCCGACCCCAATCCGATCATGCCGGCCTTTCGCAACATTCTGCTCGACCGCTACAAGGATCAGGTCATCTACCTTGATCACGCCAAGGTGCGGCGCATCGACCCGGAGCGCAGGACGGTCAGTACCGAGATCGACGACATCCGCTTCGACGAGGCCTTGCTGTGTCCGCCGCAACAGGCGGCCGACCTGCTCTGGCAGGCCGGTTTGATCCGTCCGGAGGAAGGCGGCAAGCCGAGCGGCTGGGCGGCCGCCGGAGCGATCGATTTCCGCAGTGCGGCCGATGGTCGGGTGTTCGTGATCGGCGATGCGATTGGCCTGGTGTCGCCGCAGTTCGGCTATTTCCCGAAAACCGGGCAGGTGGCCAATCGTATGGGACAGGCGGTGGCTCGCCAGATCGCGGCCCAGGCCACCGGCCAGGCCGCGGCGCCGCTCCTACCGGAGAGCGTCTGCCATGTGACGACCAGCGTCGAGCCGCTGGAAAGCGTGCGTATCGATACCAGCTACCGCGACCGGGGCGACGGCTTCCTGGTTCAGACGGTCAAGCAGGCGCGCAACCCCAACCCGAGCGGCGAGGATGCCGCCTGGGCCGAGGCGATGTATCGGGACTTCCTGCTGCCCTGATCCGTTGCCGGATCAGTGGCGGGCGTAGATCGAGGTCTTGCCGTCTTTCTTGACCAGCAGGGTTTCGTAGAACTCGCGGCGCACGCGGGGCGTCGCGGTGCTGTCCTTGTCGAGCATGGTGCAGGCCGTTTCGCAGGTCGGGCTGGAAAATTCGCGGCCGGGTGCGCCAAGCGGCAGGCCCGGCACGGCCAGGCCGAGGGCTTTCGGCTTCTCGGTCAGCAATTCCTTGATCTGGTCGGCGTGCACGTGGCCTTCGATGAAATAGCCGGCGACCGTGGCGCTGGGGACGGCTTCGAGATCCTTCGGCACTTTGAGGCGGCGCTTCACCGCATCCATGTTGTCGGTCTGCGTCACCTTCACGGTAAAGCCATTCTGGCGCAGATGCTCGGCCCATTCGATGCAGGCCAGGCAGACGGTCGGCGTATAGACCTCGATGACGGGCAGTGGCTGGGCGCTGGCCGTGTTGACCACCAGCGCGGCGAGCAGCGGCAGCAGGCGCTTCAGCATGGCTTGCCCGCCTTGCAGCCCTTGAGCACCCACAGCGCCAGCACACCGGCTGTTTCATCGGCCTTGACCTTGCGCGCCATTGAGCCGGCATCACGACCGTTGTCGGTCTTGGCCTGCGGGTCGGCCCCGGCTTCGAGCAGCAGGCGGACATGTTCGGCCCGGCTGGCGTAGGCCGCCATGTGCAGGGGCGTCGCGCCTTCGTTGTCGCGGGCATTGGGGTCGGCCTTGGCGGCGATCAGGGCCTTCAGGGCGCTGGTGTCGGGATTCATGGCGGCAAGATGCAGCGGCGTGGAGCCGAGGTCGGTGCGCACGTCGCGCTGCTTGGGGTCGGCCTTGAGCAACTTTTGCACATCCTGGCCGGTACCGCTGCGCGCGGCGTCGTGGATCGGCTTGTCGTGGCTGATGGTCTGGCCGAAGGTGGGCAGGGCAAGGAGAGAGGCAAGAAGGAGCGTGATCAGTTTTTTCATGGGGCAGCCTTTATGATCGGGGACGTTATTGTTTCGACAGTGTATTCGACAATCCTTGATCTGTCGCAGTTTCGCCTTTCGCTAATATAATGATTTCATTGTATAAATTTGGAATGCGGGCAGTCGTCTGGTGGCCCGAAAAGGATGGGGAAAGCAGGTAATGAAGCGCATCGTGCGGCACATGTTGATTGAAGGGCGGGTGCAGGGGGTCGGTTATCGCTGGTCGATGGCCGAGCAGGCGCGCTTGCTGGGCGTGAATGGCTGGGTGCGCAATCTGGGCAACGGCATGGTCGAGGCCATGGCGCAGGGCGATGAAACGGCCGTGCTCGCCTTGCTGGCCTGGGCCCAGCGCGGTCCGACGCATGCCCGCGTGGCGCGGGTGCATGTCGCCCTCGGCGAGGGCGACTACCAGGGTTTCGAGCAGCGGCCGAATGCCTGAATGCGGATTCAGCCCGGACGGCGGCGGAGCAGGTGGTTGACGATGAAAGTCAGCACCGTTTCGCCGCGTTGATTGACGGCCTGATATTTCAGGCGGGCGATGCCGCGATCGGGCCGGGAACTGGACGGGCGTACCTCCAGTACCTCGATTTCGCTGTGCAGCGTGTCGCCCGGGCGGACCGGCGCCAGCCAGCGCAGTTCGTCGATGCCCGGCGAACCCATGCTCGACTCGGCCAGCACACCGGACTGGATGAACAGCCGGAAGCAGATGGCCAGGCTCTGGAAGCCGCTGGCGATCAGGCCGCCATAGGGTGAGCCGAGCGCGGCGGTGGCATCAAGGTGAAAGGGCTGCGGGTCGTAGCGCCAGGCGAAATCGATGATTTCCGCTTCGCTGAGGGTCAGGCCGGGCGAGGTGAAGCGCTGGCCGGGCGCGAGGTCGTCAAGATAGCGCGTGTCCATGAAGGTCCTTCCGGTGGTGGCGAATGGTCGGAATCTGCCGGTTGGTTCCCGGAAAAAAATCGAGGGGAACAGGCCGCATCGGGTCAGCGTGCGGCACGGCCGGCGGGCTTGAGCACGATGTCCACGGGAACCGGCTGGCCATCCTTGAGCGGCGGATAGGTCTTGTCGCTGACGAAGCGCAGCTTGCCGCGGTGCTCGATGCGGGCCTGGACCGACAGGCGGGCCTTCTTGCCGATCAGGTCGCGATCGAGGGTGGTCGAGAAGGGAATGGGCACCTGGGCGCCGTTCAGTTCGTAGCGCTGTTCGGCCAGTACGCGGGCCGGGGCGCCGGCCCGGGCGATGTCGAGGACGCGGATGGTCAGGATGGCGTCGGGGGGCAGGGCGATGCGGGAGAGGTAGCTGACGCTGCCGCCGACCTGAATGAAGCTGCTGGCGGCCGGCGATGGGGTACTGCTGGCCGGCGGCGTGGTGCCGCGCGCGCAGCGACGCAGGTTGCCCTTGCCGTCTTCGAAGAGGGCGTCGTCTCCCTTGGTGTGCAGACGGATTTCCCCTTGGCGGTAGAGCGTGCCGGAGGCGGCCGGAACCTGCGGCAGGGCGAATGCCTCGTCGGCGAAATGCAGCGTCGCCTGGGGGCGGCCGTCGGCGTCGGTGGCGAATGAGATGTCGATGCGGCTGCCGTTGTCGCAGGTGTAGGGCAGGCGTTCCTCGGCAGCGTGAGCCGTCAGGGCGGCGAGAAGGGGAAGCAGGTAGAGGGGTTTCATGCGTTTTCGGAGGGGTTGAGCGGTATCCAGCGCCCGTCGATGAGGCCTTCGATCGGGTGGAATCGGGCCTTGTAGGCCATTTTCGGGCTCTCGGCAATCCAGTAGCCGAGGTAGAGGTAGGGCAGGTCCAGGGTTCGGGCCTGTTCGGCCTGCCAGAGGATGTTGTAGGTGCCGAAGCTGGCGTTGGGCACGGCGGGGTCGTAGAAGGTGTAGACCGAGGACAGGCCGTCGTCGAGAACGTCGATCAGGCTGACCATGCGCAGTTGATCGCCGTCGCGGAACTCGACCAGGCGGGTGTCGACATGGCTTTGCAGCAGGAACTGGGCATATTGCTCATGGCTGTCCTCGTCCATGCCGCCGCCCGGATGGCGTGACTGCTGGTAGCGGTTGTAGAGCGCGTAATGCTCCTCGACATAGACCAGCGGCCGTTCGCTGGCGCGCAGCCCGGCATGGTGGCGGAAGGCGCGCCGTTGGCTGCGGTTGGGCGCCAGTTCGGCGACCGGTAGGCGGACCGGGACACAGGCCCGGCAATGGTCGCAGTACGGCCGGTAAGTGAAGATGCCGCTTCGCCGGAAGCCGGCGCGCACCAGCGAACTGTAGATTTCGCTGTCGATCAGGTGGGCTGGCGTGGCGACCTGCGAGCGGGCCTCGCGGTCGGGCAGGTAACTGCACGGGTAGGGCGAGGTGGCGTAGTAGAGCAGCAGCGAGTAGGGCAGGTCGGCGTCGTCCGGCTGGGCCATGGCTACTACCTCAAGGGGGCGAGCGGGTCGGTCGTCCAGGTCGAACGGGGACTGCCGCTGGCGATCAGCGTCGTCAGGCGCTCGATGAAGTCAGCACGGGGAATTTCGCGCCCGCCGAGCGAGGCGAGGTGGTCGGTGTACATCTGGCAATCGATCATCCCGAATTGGTTGGCGACAAGATAACGCACGAGGTGGGCGAAGGCGACCTTCGATGCGTCCGTCCGGTGGGCGAACATCGATTCGCCATAGAACATGCGTCCGATGGCCAGTCCATACAAACCACCGACCAGTTCGCCCGCTGCGTAGGTTTCGACCGAGTGCGCCCAGCCGAGTTCATGCAGGCGGACGTAGGCATCATGCATGGCGTTGGTGATCCAGGTGCCGTTCTGACCGGGACGTGGGGTTGCGGCGCAACGGGCGATCACGCCGCGAAAATCGCTGTCGAAGCGCACCGTGAATTTTCCGGAACGTACGGTTTTGGCCAGCGAACGGGTGAGTCGGAACTCCTCGGGAAAGAGCACCATGCGCGGATCGGGGCTGTACCACAGGGGCAGGCCATCGACCGTCCCCCAGGGGAAGATGCCACCCCGGTAGGCAGTCAGGATGCGGTCCGGCGCCAGGTTGCCGCCGATGGCGACGAGGCCGCCCATGTCTTCACGCGCCGAGGCGACGGGCGGGAAGGGGTCGAGCGGGCCGAGGTAGGGAATCACGCGGCAGCGGATTGGGGAGATTTCTTGAAGGCGATGACGTGGTCGGCATCGAGCCGGATGCCGATTTTCTCGCCCAGGGCGTGGTTGTGGTGCGACGGCACCAGCGACAGCACTTCGGCGCCGCTCGTCAGGCGCAGGGTGTACAGGATCTCGGCGCCACGAAAGGCCTTGTGCAGCACTTCCGCCTGCAGCGGGCTGCGGTCGTCATGGACGACGTCGTCCGGGCGGAGCAGGACATCGACGGCACAGCCGTCGGCGCAATCGGTGCAGGTTTCGCTGCATTCGACGGGAATGTCGGACACCAGCGTGCCGAGTTCCATCTCGACCTGCGTGCCGCCGGCGACGACGCCTGGCAGCAGGACACCCTGCCCGATGAAGTCGGCAACGAAGCGATTGGCCGGCCGGTGATAGAGGTTGTACGGCACGTCCCATTGCTGGATGCGGCCGTCGTACATGACACCGATTTCGTCGGCCATGGCGAAGGCTTCGTTCTGGTCGTGGGTGACCATGATCGCCGTCGATCCCTCCCGCTTGAGGATTTCGCGTACCTCGACCGACAGCCTTTCGCGCAGCCCGACGTCGAGGTTGGAGAAGGGTTCGTCGAGCAGGATCAGTTCCGGCCGCGGCGCCAGGGCGCGCGCCAGCGCAACGCGCTGCTGCTGACCACCGGACAACTCGTGTGGGTACTTGTCGCCCTGGCCGTGCAGGCCGACCGTCGCCAGCAACTGCCGGACGCGCCGCCAGGCCGCCTCGTCCGGTTTGCGGCCGAGGCCGAAGGCAACGTTCTGTTCAACCGTCAGGTGCGGAAACAGCGCGTAATCCTGGAAGACCATGCCGATCCGGCGTTTTTCCGGGGGCGTGCAGTGGCCGGCCCGGCTGACAACTTCGTCATGCAGGCGAATTTCACCGTCGGCAATTTCTTCGAAGCCGGCGATACAGCGCAGCAGCGTGGTCTTGCCGCAGCCGGAGGGGCCGAGTAGGCAGGCGATGCTGCCAGCCGAAAGCTGGAAATTCACGCCGGCAACGACAGTCTGCCGGCCATAGCGCTGATAGACGCCGTTCAGTTCAAGTTGAGCCATAGCGGATGATTATAGTTCGCATCGCGGTGCGGTGCGGTGCTGTGCTGCGGCGGAGCAACAGCGATCTTCGGGTAATGGGGTGATACAAAAAAATCATTCAAAGTGTTAAATGTAACGAAGATCCCGGTTGCTATATGAAGATTCAATTTGGTCACGGGGTGTATTTTTGCGTTTTTTTGATTTTATTCAATAGATTAGCTTGTGGCCTGTTTTTCACATTGCAACATACAGCTTAACAATTGATAATTATCAAGTAGGCGCATGGGTTGTTTCAGTAATTTACCGCGTTGTTTGTGGTGTTAATGAATAAATAACATAAGCGTCATAACGATAAAAAATGATAATTATTTTTTTGCGGAGGGGGTTATGGGGAGGCTTGCGGGCATTTTTTGGGCTCGGCTGAAGGGGCTGGTGCCGGATGAGTTGAATTCCTCGGAGTTCAGCTGGCTGCTTTTGCCAACCCGTCATTTCTCCCTGCTGGCACAACGGCGGGCGACGATGATCGTCAATCGGGTTCGCCTGTTTGCATTCCTGTTCGCCGTCCTGACGCCGCTCTGGGCGATCATCGATTACTTCGTCTTTCCCCTGCCGCTCTGGTTCGCACTGGCGGCGCTGCGTTTCTCGGCCTGCATCGCCTTCATTCTCGTCGTCGTGCACTACCGGCCTTCCGGCAGTCTGGGCAATGCCTATCGGGCAATGGCCTTGCTGTTCGCCATCCCGACCGTGTTCTACGTTGCCTCGCATCAATTGCTCATCGGTTACTCGCTGGCCGGGATGTCGGCGGCCATTGCCACGGGCTACGCCTTCCTGCCCTTCGTCCTGCTGGCCGGTCTGTCGATCTTTCCGCTCAGCCTGATCGAAAGCGCTCTGTTCGCTGCGCCCATCCTGCTCGCCCAGTTCCTGGCCGGCGTGTTGAACTGGGGGGTGATGGACTGGCCGACGTTTGCCGGTGCCTTCTGGTTGCTGGCGCTGATCACCGGGGTGTCGGCGCTGGCTGGCATCAGTCAGTTGGCCTTCATGATCGCCCTGGTCCGCCAGGCCATCCGTGATCCCCTGACCGGCGTCTTCTCCCGGCGCAGCGGCGAGGAAACCCTGGATCTGCAATTCACCATCGCCCAGCGCAGCAACGCAGCGCTCAGTCTGGCCTTCATCGATCTCGATCACTTCAAGAGCATCAACGACAGCTTCGGCCATGAGGCCGGCGACAGCGTGTTGAAGGCAGCGGCATCGACCATCGCCAAGCATCTGCGGCGGGGTGACATGCTGGTTCGCTGGGGGGGGGAGGAGTTCGTCCTGATCCTGCCCAATACCGACCACCAGCAAGCGGGTGTTGCCCTGGCCCGCCTGCGCCAGGGGGGCTTTGGGTGGCGCCCGGACCGGGAGCCGGTAACGGCGAGCATCGGGCTGGCAGAAATCAAGGCCGACAACTGCCAAGACTGGCGAAAGCTGGTTGAAACTGCCGACCAGCGCATGTATGTCGCCAAGCGGCGTGGCCGCAACCAAGTGTGCGATAGCGATGAGAGCACCGTTGAACGGGCGTGGCACGCAGCCGAACCGGTCGTCAATTACCAGGCGATCGTGCCGGCGGGGGAAATGTGAGCGAACAGGAAGGATTCTCCTCACGCCGACTGGTCTTTGTCGTTGCGGCGGCAGCCAGTCTGCTGGTTCTGGCCAGCTTGCTGACGGTCATTTTTGGCCAGACGCGCGAAAGCGCCCTGGCTCAGTCGCAAGCCGGCCTGGACGGGACGGCCTATGTGCTGAACCGGCAGATTGCCCAGACCTTTGCCAAGATCGACGTGGTTCTTCGCCTGGTCGCACGCGATTACCCACGTTTTTCGGCTTTGCCGGGGGCAGCGGCCAATGCCGAACTGAAGGCGCTGCTCGATACCATTCCGGAGTCGCAAAGCCTGCGTATCGTCGATGCGACCGGCCGCTTCCGCTTCGATGCCTCGGGGTCGCTGCCCCAGGTCGACATTTCCGACCGCGCGTATTTCCGCCAGCACCAGAGCGATCCCAAGAGCGGCCTGGTATTTTCGGAGCCGATCTTTGCCCGGATCACCAGCAACTGGGTGATCACCCTGAGCCGTCGCCTGAACAATCCGGATGGCTCCTTCGCCGGCCATGTGCAGGCCGCCATCAACGCCGAGGATTTCAGCCGCCTGTTTGCCGGGATCAACCGGCCGGCGGCAGAAGAGATCATCATGCTCGACCGTCAGAGACGGGTCGTCGCCCATACGGCGCTGGAGCCGGCAGCGCTCGGCCAGGCTTACGAAGATCTGCCAGCGCTCGAAACGGACGATGGCAAGCTGTTCAGCCGGGAGGCCGTCGGCGATTACCCCTTCGACATCATCGTCATCTCGAGTCGCGATGAAGCCCTGAAAACCTGGCGGGAGAAGATTCTGGCCTACGGCATCAGTATCTTCTTCCTGATGCTGCTCCTGGTCGTTCTGCTTTATTTCTGGTCGCGCAATTACAACCAGGCATGCACGATCGCGTCGGCCCTGTCGCAGGCCTTTGACGATGCCGAGCATCAGGCCCGGGAGCTGCTCGATAGCGTGCCCGATCCGGCCTGGCTGCGTGACCGGAATGGTGTCTTCGTCGCCGTCAACGCGGCTTATCTGCGGTTCTGCGGAAAATCGCGCGCCGAGGTGATCGGCAAGAAAGTCTACGATGTCTGGCCGGCCAGGATGGCCGCCATCTTCAGCGCACGGGATGAACAGATCCTGGCCTCGGGCGAGGCGATTCAGGCCGAGGGCAGCCACCCGACGGCAGGCGGCACGATGCGCCACTACGAATACGAATTGACCCCGCTGCACGACAAGTCGGGCGACATCTCGGGGGTGGCCGGCTTTGCGCGCGACGTGACCGAGCGCCAGGAAGCGGCGGATCGCATCCTCTTCCTGCTCGGCCACGATACCCTGACCACCCTGCCCAACCGCCTTGCGCTGCAATCGACCATGGCGCATGCGGTGGCCGAGGGGCGCAGCCGCAACACCCTGATTGCCCTGTTGCTGCTCGATCTCGACCATTTCAAGGGGCTCAACGACACGCTCGGCCCGGGCGTCGGCGATCGCATCCTGTTCGAAGTGGCAGGGCGTCTGAAGGAGTCCGTTCAGGAGAAAGACACGGTCAGCCGGCAAAGTGGCGACGAATTCGCCATCCTGATCAACGATTGCGGCAACGTCTCGATGGTCGCCCTGATTGCCGAGCGCCTGCTGGCCAGCATCCGTCGCCCGCTGCTCCTTGACGGCCACGACATCGCGCTGTCCGCCTGCATCGGCATCAGCATCTATCCGGAGGATGGCGACGATGTCGAGGCGCTGCTCAAGAACGCCGACACAGCATTGCACGCCGCCAAGGCCGTCGGGCGCGACAGCTATCGCTTCTTCGAGGCGGAAATGAACAGTGTCATCGGCGAACGGTTGCGCCTTGAACACGATTTGCGGCAGGCCCTGGCCAGGCGGGAATTGTTCCTCGATTACCAGCCGCAATACGATGCCGGTGATGGGCGCATGCTTGGCGTCGAAGCCTTGCTGCGTTGGCGCCATCCGCAGCAGGGCCTGATTTCCCCGGCCAGTTTCATCCCGATCGCGGAAGAGACCGGTTTGATCGTCAGTATCGGCGAGTGGGTTCTCGACGAAGCGTGCCGGCAGAATGCGGCCTGGCTGGCCGCCGGGTGCGGCCCCCTGGTCGTGGCCGTCAATTTGTCGGCCTTGCAGATCACCCAGGCCGGTTTGTCCGCCACCGTGTCGGCCGCCTTGCGTCGCCACGCCTTGCCGCCGGCATTGCTGGAACTGGAAATCACCGAGAGCGTGCTGATGCGTGATACCGACCGCGCACTGGAAGTCCTGAGCGATTTGCGCCGGATCGGCATCAAGGTCTCGATCGACGATTTCGGTACCGGCTATTCCAGCCTGAATTACCTGAAGCGCCTGCCATTGGACAAGCTCAAGATCGATCGGAGCTTCATCCGCGATTTGCCGCGGGACGCCAACGATGTGGCGATCACCCAAGCCATCATTGCGATCAGCTCCAAACTCGGCCTGGCGGTCATTGCCGAGGGGGTCGAGACCCGCGAGCAATTTGAATTCCTGCGCAACAACGGATGCAACCAGATTCAGGGGTTCTATTTCAGTCGTCCGCGACCACCGCAGGAAATCATCGATGAATTCAGGGGCGGCACACCGGGTAACCCGGAGTTGGCCGCACCGGAAGTCTGTTTCCAATAAAAAACCACACCGCCAAGTTGAGAACAGCGATAAGAAAAGGGCCTGACATGTTCAAAAAAAGTACTTCCGTGGCGAGGAAACTCATCCTCGTCATCGCTTCCGGCATTACGGTTGTTCTGGTTTCGGCTGCCTTCGGCTTGTCTACCTTCCTGACCGATACCCTCGAGAAAAAGGCGCTTGACGCGCTGCAGGCGAACAACCGGATGGTGATCGACATGATCGACACCTACAACCGTTCGCTGGAGCAGACGGTGATCCGACTGGGGGGCGTCTTTTCCGGCAACTACGGACAGCCCTTCTCGTTAGACGCCAACGGTGTGCTGCATCACGGCAATGAAACCATTTCCATGGATAACACGGTCATTCCCGACCGCTTCACGGCGCAGGCCCAGGTGGCGGCGACGGTGCTGACGCGCCAGGGGAGCGATTTCGTGCGCACGTCGACTTCGATCAAGGACGACAGCGGCCAACGGGCGGCGGGTGTGCCGCTCGGCGCCGGGCATCCGGCGGTTCCCCATCTGCTCAAGGGGGAGGTGTTTACCGGCAAGGCCCGGATGCTGGGGCGCGATTTCATGACCCATTACCGGCCGATCAAGGACCGCGATGGGCAGGTCGTCGGTGCCTTCTTCGTTGGGTTGGATTTTTCGGATGGCCTGGTGGCCCTGAAGAAGAAAGTGCTGGCCATGAAGATCGGCAGCACCGGCTACGCCTATGCGATGGATATGGGCAAGGATCGTGGCCTGCTGACCATCCACCCGGCCAGCGAAGGCAAGTCGCTGCTCGGCATCAGGGATAGCCGGGGCAATGACTTCGTCGAACAGATGATGACCCAGAAAAATGGCTTCGTTCGTTACTGGTGGAAGAATCCCGACGACAGCGAGGACCGCGAGAAAGTGGTTGCCTTCAATCATTTCCCGGAATGGAACTGGCTGATCGCCTCGGGCAGCTATCTCGATGAATTCAATTCGGAAGGCAAGACCACCGGGCGCGGCCTGCTGCTGCTCACCTTGCTGTTGATCCCCGTGGTTGTGATCATGGTCTGGTGGAGCGCCCGGCGCTGGATCGCGCAGCCGCTCGAGGCCGTCGTCGCCGTGGCGGAACGGGTGGCCGAAGGCGACTTCACGAGCCGGATCGAAGCCGGCTCGAATGACGAGATCGGCAACCTGATGCAGGCTTTCAGCAAAATGCAGGCGCATCTGGCCGACACCATCCGCGAAGTACGCAATACGGTGACCAGCGTGGCGAGCGATGCCAGCCAGTTGCGCGCTTCGGCGCAGACCGTGGCGCAGGGGTCACAGGAACAGAGCGACGCAGCGGCCAGCATGGCGGCATCAGTCGAGCAGATGAGCGCCAGCATTGCGATGATTTCGCAGCACGCCGAGGATGCGCAGGAAATTTCCCGCGCCTCGGAGATGGTCTCCCGGGAAAGTTCGGACACCATTCAGCAGGCGGTTGCGGCGATGAACCGCATCGCCGATACGGTCAGGAATGCGTCGGGAACCGTGGCCATGCTCGGCACCGAGATCAATTCGGTATCGACGATCGCCAGCGTGATCAAGGAAATCGCCGATCAGACCAACCTGCTGGCCCTCAATGCGGCCATCGAGGCGGCCCGGGCCGGCGAGCAGGGGCGCGGCTTCGCCGTGGTGGCCGATGAGGTACGTAAGCTGGCTGAACGGACCACCAAGTCGACGCACGAGATCACCGAGATGATTGCCCGCATCCAGAAGGGGGCGGAAGACGCGGTGGTTAATATGGATCGGGGAGCCGGCGAAGTGAGTGCCGGCGTCGATCTGGCGGCGCTGGCCGGCGAGGCGATTCAACAAATCCGCGTCGGGGCCGGACGCGCCCTGGAAGCGGTCGAAGGCATTTCCGCCGCCATTCGCGAGCAGAGCATCGCCAGTTCGACGGTGGCGAAAGGCCTGGAAACCATCGCCCAGATGACGGAATCGAACAACGCCGAGGCACAGAATACGGCAGCGGCCTCGGAAGAACTCCAGGCGCTGGCGCGCGACCTGCATACCAATGTCGCCTGCTTCCAGGTGTGACGGCGATGGGGTGAGAACGCCGCGCCGCATTGTCCGGTGAACGGCGTGGCGCCTTCACGATGGCCCGATTGACCCGGCGGTTTGGGGCGATCGGGAAAGGCTGCCCGTTTGTCGGCGGCGCATGAGTGTAGCGCGTATAATTCGCATTCGCTGCCATGCGCAAAACCCACGTTTCCCCCCTGTTGATTGTCGGACTGATCGTCGCTGCCCTGGCCGCCCTGCCAGTCGCCAGCGTCGGTCTCAACCTGTTCGTCGGCGGCACCAGCGCCACCTGGGCGCACTTGTCGGCGACGGTGCTGCCGGAGTACATCGCCAACTCGGTCTGGCTCTGTCTGGGTGTCGGTGTTGGTGTTGCGCTGATTGGCGTGACGACGGCCTGGCTGACGGCGATGCACGACTTTCCCGGCCGCCGGGTCTTCGAGTGGGCGCTTGTCCTGCCGCTCGCCGTGCCAGCCTATGTCATGGCCTACGTCTATACCGATTTCCTGCAGTTCGTCGGCCCGGTGCAGACTTTCCTGCGCGATACCTTCGGCTGGGCGCATGGCGATTACTGGTTTCCCGACATCCGCACGCTGCCCGGCGCCATGCTGATGTTCGTTTGCGTACTCTATCCCTACGTCTATCTGCTGGCGCGCACGGCTTTCCTGGAGCGGGCAAGTGGCATGCTGGAGGCGGCGCGGACCCTGGGTCTCGGGCCGTGGCGCGCCTTCTTTGCCGTCTCGCTGCCGCTGGCCCGGCCGGCCATCGTCGCCGGTGTCGCGCTGGCCCTGATGGAAACCCTGGCCGATTACGGCACGGTGGCGTATTTCGCGGTCAATACCTTCACCACCGGCATCTACCGGGCCTGGTTCTCCCTCGGCGACCGGGTTGCCGCCGCCCAACTGGCCGCCATGCTGCTTGCCTTTGTCCTCTTCCTGCTGACGATGGAGCGCATCTCGCGCGGCAGGGCACGCTACCACAACACCACCGGCCGCAACCGACCGATGGCCGGGGCCCGCCTGAAGGGCCTGGCCGCCAGCCTGGCCGTCCTGGCCTGCCTGCTGCCGCTGCTGCTCGGCTTCCTGCTGCCGGCCGGCCTGCTCCTCAAGATGGCGCTGACCGAGGGCGACGCCCAGTTCGGCGAGCGCTTCCTGACCCTGTCGCGCAACAGTTTCGTCTTGGCCGGGGTGACCGCGGCGATCGGCGTTCTCCTCGCGCTGCTGCTGGCCTACGGTGCACGTTTGTCCCGCACAACCCTGGCCAGCGGCCTGAACCGCCTGGTCGGCCTGGGGTACGCCGTGCCGGGCGCGGTGATCGCGGTCGGCGTGCTGATTCCGGTGACCCGTCTCGACAACTGGCTGGCCGGGCAATGGCTGGCGTGGTTCGGCCACAATCCGGGCCTGTTGCTGACCGGTGGCATCGCGGCGCTGATCTACGCTTATCTTGTCCGCTTCCTTGCCGTGGCGCTGCATACCGTGGAATCGAGCCTGGGCAAGATCACGCCGAGCATGGACGATGCGGCGCGCAGCCTCGGCCTGGGCCAGGGGGAAACCTTGCGGCGGGTGCATGCGCCGATGTTGCGCGGCAGCCTGCTGACTGCCGGCCTGCTGGTTTTTGTCGATGTGATGAAAGAGTTGCCGGCCACGCTCGTCATGCGGCCGTTCAATTTCGACACGCTGGCGACCCAGGCCTACACGCTGGCTTCCGACGAGCGTTTGGCCGAGGCATCGACCGCTGCACTGGCCATCGTCGTCGTCGGCTTGCTGCCCCTGATTGCCTTGTCGCGCCAGGTTTCCGCTGCCCGCCGGCCGTGACACCTGGCTGACCGGCGATCAGCCAGCTGGCGTGCCCTGACCGCGCGGGAAAAGTGCAGGCGTTTCGTCCTCTTCGAGAAACATCAGGTCGGCCGAAATCGCCTCGGTGGCGGTCCCGAAAGCCGCTTCGTCGGCCGCTAGCGAGTCGGATCCCTGGCCACGGCGGAAATGAGTCGGGGTGAATTCGATCAGATTGTCGTACGGCACCGTTGCCGTTGGCTGGCCGGAGGGCGCAGCGGGCACCCGGGCTTCGCATCCGATTTCCCGGGCCGGCTGGGAAGTGGCCGGCTCGACCGGTGGTGTTGCGCCGTGTTGCAGGAGGAGGGCGACGATGTCCTGATGGCCGCGGCGCAAGGCAAGCCGGAGCGGGGCACCGCTGCCGTCGCTGGTCGCGCTGTTCGGGTTGGCGCCGTGTGCCAGCAATTCCCGCACGATGGCCGGGTTACCCTCGAAGCAGGCGGTACGCAGCGGCAAGCCGCGGTAGCCGTGCATGTCCGCCTCTTCGATATCGGCGCCGTCGCGCAGCGCATCGATCACGTCGCTCAGTCGGGCGGACCGAATGGCGGTGATCAGTTTGCTGGGGGGGCGTCCTTGGCTCATCTGGGTCGAAGCGTCGCGCAGAACGCCGATTGTAGGCAATTACGCCCGGTTTTTCGAGGGCCTACTTGAAGCCGGCGCGGTCGAAAATCATCTGTGCCTTGGCCTGGTACATCGCCAGGTTCTTGACCGGCAATTGGTCGGCCTTGAATTTGCCGAGTGATTCGAGCGC
This sequence comes from Dechloromonas agitata is5, assembly GCF_000519045.1. Lineage (GTDB taxonomy): Bacteria > Pseudomonadota > Gammaproteobacteria > Burkholderiales > Rhodocyclaceae > Azonexus > Azonexus agitatus. The sequence continues at coordinate 3,367,159 of NZ_KI912532.1, read as the reverse complement.
CGGGTTGCTGATCTTGACCTGCTCGACGGCCGGCCATTCGTTGTTGCCATCGGCGAAATAGCGCTGGGCCTGGTCGGAGGCCAGGTATTCGAGGAACTTGACGGCCGCTTCCTTGTGCGGCGCATGCTTCAGCATGCCGCCGCCCGATACGTTGATGTGCGTCCCGACTCCGGCCTGGTCCGGCCAGACGATACCCACCTTCTCCATCAGCTTCTGTTCCTCGGGCTTGGTCGAACGGAGCAGGCGGGCGACATAGTAGCTGTTCGAAATGGCGACACCGCATTCGCCAGTCGCTACCGCCTTGATCTGGTCGGTATCGCCGCCCTTGGGAGCACGGGCAAAGTTGGCAACCATGCCGCGTGCCCATTCTTCGGCCTTGGCCTCGCCCTGGTGCGCGATGATCGAGGCCAACAGCGACAGGTTGTAGGGATGGGAGCCGGAGCGCGAGCAGAACTTGCCCTTCAGCTTCGGATTGGCCAGGTCGGCGTAATTCTGCACATCCTCGGCCGTGAGCCGCGATTTGTTGTAGACAATGACCCGGGCGCGGGTCGAGAAGGAAAACCAGTCTTCGGTGCGCAGGTGGGCCGGGATGCGTTTCTCCAGCGTTTTCGAAGCGACCGGGGCGAACAGGTTGAGTTCGTGGGCCTTCGCCAGGCGGGCGGCATCGACGGTCAGGAAGACATCGGCCGGACTGTTCGCGCCCTCGTTCTTCAGGCGCTCGAGGAGTTCGTCCTCCTTCCCCTCGATCCGGTTGATCTTGATCCCGGTCTGTTGCGTGAAGTTGCTGTAGAGCGCCTCGTCGGTCTGGTAATGGCGGGCGGAATACAGGTTGAGGACTTTCTCTTCCGCCTGGGTAGCGGCACTCAGCGAAAGGATGAGGGTGGCGAGCAGGCTGGCGTTCAACTTCATCGGGCGACTCCGGGATGATTCGGGGAGTGCATAGTCTAATGACCGAATCAGCTCATGTAAATGAGAATGGTTATCCGAGTTGGCTGTAAAAAAAGCGGCTTGTCTGCCGCTTGTGTTTTCAGTTGCCGTCGAGGATCCGGCGAGCGCCGTTGTAGCGTTGCACCCAGTAGCTGCTGTCCATGCTCTCGACGCGGACTTCGGCACCCGTGCGCGGGGCATGCATGAAGTGGTTGTCGCCCAAGTAGATGCCGACATGCGAGAAGGCACGGCGCATGGTGTTGAAGAAAACCAGGTCGCCCGGCTTGAGCTGGCTGACGTCGATCTGCTGACCGACTTCGCTCATTTCCTTGGCGGTGCGGGGCAGGGAGGCACCGATGCTGTCCTTGAAGACCAGGCGAACGAAGCCGCTGCAGTCGAGACCCTGTTCCTCGTTATTGCCACCCAGGCGGTAGCGGACGCCGACCAGCTTGAGGCCTTGCAGAATGACATCCTGTGCGGCGTTGGTGTAACGTTCAAGGAACGACGGCTGTTCGTCTTTGCGCGCCTGTTCAGCCGCACTGGACGCCCCGATGCCGCCGACGAGCAGCGAAACAGACAGCAGGAGGGAGGCCATGACTTTTTGCATAGCCGCGAAATGTATTTCAAAACACCGACCCTGTAAAGGCACTGTAAAAATTCACGGCGTTTAACTATGTTCATACTCCGTAATTATGAATACAATTTATTGTCCAAGGCGTGGGAATAATGGGGAGAACAATGGATTCCTTCAAGGCTCTGCTGATTGAGGAGCGTGACGGCAAGGTGGTCAACGGCTTCGTTCGCATGACCGAAAGTCAGCTCGATTCCGGCAATGTCACCATCCGGGTCGCCTATTCCAGCGTCAACTACAAGGATGCGCTGGCGGCAACCGGTACCGGCAAGATCATTCGCCGCTTTCCCTGTGTCGGCGGCATCGACCTGTCGGGTACGGTAGTCGAAAGCGGCGACGTACGGTTCAAACCGGGCGATCCGGTCATCGCAACCAGTTTTGACATCGGCGTCGCCCATCATGGCGGTTATGCCGAGTACGCCCGCGTGCCGGGCGACTGGGTCGTCCCGCTGCCGGCCGGCCTCTCGCTCTACGATGCGATGGCGCTTGGTACGGCCGGTTTTACGGCCGCGTTGGGCATCGTGCGCATGGAAGAGAACGGACTGCGCCCGGAAAAAGGCCCGGTCATCGTGACCGGAGCGACAGGCGGGGTGGGCAGCCTGGCAGTCGATATGCTGGCCAAGTGTGGCTATCACGTCGTTGCGCTGACCGGCAAGGAAAGCGAGGCCGACTACCTGCGCAGCCTGGGGGCAGCCGAGATCATGCTGCGCCAGAATCTCGATTTGTCGAAGATCCGGCCGCTCGACAGCGGGCGCTGGGCCGGGGCCGTCGATAACCTGGGGGGCGACGTGCTGGCCTGGATCGCCAGCACCATGGAGCAGGGCGGAACGATCGCCAGTATCGGCCTGGCGGCGAGCATGAAGCTGAACACCACGGTGGCGCCGTTTATTCTGCGTGGCGTATCGCTGCTCGGTGTCGATTCGGGCTACATCCGCGAGCCATACCGCAGCGGCGTCTGGCAGCGTTTGGCGACCGACCTGCGGCCGCCGCACCTGGCAACGATGTCCCGCCGTATTGCGTTCGAGGAATTGCCGGCGATTTTCGACGAGTATGTCGCCGGCCGCGCCAAGGGCCGCGTCGTGGTGGATATTGCCGGAGACTGACGTGGCCGACCTGCCGCACATCCTGATCGTCGATGACTCCCGGGTGGTGAGGATTTCCCTCATCAAGCACCTGAAGGAGCATTTCGAGATTCGGGAAGAGGGTGACGGCGAGGCAGCCTGGCAGACGCTGGTCGTCGATCACTCGATCAAGGCGGTGATTTCCGACCTGCAGATGCCCAAGCTGAACGGCTACGAGTTGTTGGAGCGCGTGCGCACATCAAAGCTGAGGCGCTTGCAGCAGATGCCTTTCATCCTGGTATCCGGGGCGGAGACAGAGGAAGAGCGCGAGCGCGCCGTGGCGATGGGGGTTTCCGATTTCGTCACCAAGGGCGCTGGCAGTGCCGAACTGCTGGCCCGGCTCAAGCACCTGCTGAATTTGAGCACGGCCCAGGAAAGCCTGGAGGCCGACCGGGAGCGCCTGGTTCAGGATTCGGTCACAGGCCTGTACACCCGTAAATATCTTGAATTGCAGGCGGCACAGGCCTTGTCGCATGCCGCTCGGCATGGCTCGGATGTCAGCGTGATGGTGCTCGGCTTCGACGGTTTCGAAGGCATGTGCCAGCGATTTGGCGTCGAAGTTGCCGAGCAGATCTGCAACCGTTTCGCCAAGATGCTGGCCGGTAAGGTGCGCCACGAGGACAGCCTCGGTCACTACGGCATGGGGCAGTTCGCCATTGTTTCCCCTGGCACGGCGCCGGCCTTCTGCGCGACCTTCGCTGAACGGGTGCGCGAGGCGGTCGAAATGGCCAAGCTCGCCGTCCGCGGCGAGACCGTCGCGCTGACGGTCAGTATCGGTCTGGCCAGCATGCCGAACGATAAGGTCCCGTCGGCCGGTGCCCTGCTCGACCTTGCCGGTGAGCGCATGCAAAAGGCAGTGGCTGAGGGGGGCAACCGGACGGAAGCGGGCGGCGTCTCGCCCGCGACGCGCCCGATATCGCTCAACCAGGCACTGGAGTTTCTCGGCGCAGGCCGAGTTGAGCCGGTGGTGCCGCATTTGCCGGCCTTGCTGGAGCGGCTGCTGCCCATGTTGCGATTGATGGACAAGGAATTGGGGTTGGCTCTGCCGATGGCGGAGATCGAACGCCGTTTGAGTGAACGGGAATCACAAAAAAACTAGCCCGTTCAGTTTTTGTAGTGCAGGAAATGCCTTTTTAGAGGGACTTTATGGCGACATACAAGGAGTTTCACCAATATTCCATCGAAAAGCCGAACGAGTTCTGGACCGAGCAGGCCCAACTCATCGACTGGAAGGAACCGTTTACACAGGTTTGCGACTATTCGAAGCCGCCGTTCGTGAAGTGGTTCGTCGGTGGCAAGACCAACCTCTGTTACAACGCAGTCGACCGCCATGCCGCCAAGCGCCCGAATGACCGCGCCCTGATCTACATCTCGACCGAGACGAACGAGGAGAAGATCTACTCCTTCGCCGAACTGCAGCGCGAAGTCGAGCGCATGGCCGCGATCTACAAGAGTCTCGGCGTGAAGAAGGGCGACCGCGTCCTGATCTACATGCCGATGATTCCGCAGGCGGCCTTCGCGATGTTCGCCGCAGTCCGCATTGGCGCCATTCACTCCGTCGTCTTCGGCGGTTTCGCTTCCGGTTCGCTGGCCACCCGCATCGACGACGCCAAGCCGGCCCTGATCGTCTCGAGCGACGCCGGCATGCGCGGCGGCAAGGCCGTGCCGTACAAGCACCTGCTCGATGAAGCCATCGAAATCGCCGAGCACAAGCCGGCCAAGGTGCTGATGATCGACCGTGGTCTGGACCAGGGCTTCAACAAGGTCGCAGGCCGCGACGTAGACTACGCAACGCTGCGCGAGCAGTTCATGGATGCGAAGGTGGAATGCGAATGGCTGGAATCCTCCGAGCCGTCCTACATCCTCTACACCTCGGGCACCACCGGCAAGCCGAAGGGCGTGCAGCGCGACACCGGCGGTTACGCCGTGGCACTGGCCTCGTCGATGAAGCACATCTACTGCGGCGGTGAGGGCGAAACGTATTTCTCCACCTCCGACATCGGCTGGGTGGTCGGTCATTCCTACATCATCTATGGCCCGCTGATCGCTGGCATGGCGACCATCATGTACGAAGGCACGCCGCTGCGCCCGGATCCGGGCATCTGGTGGCAGATCGTCGAGAAGTACAAGGTCAACGTCATGTTCTCGGCGCCGACTGCCGCGCGCGTCCTGAAGAAGCAGGACCCGGCGTACATGCACAAGTACGACCTGTCGTCCCTGAAGCACATCTTCATGGCCGGTGAGCCGCTCGACCAGCCGACCCACGAGTGGTTCCAGAATGAACTGGGCAAGCCGGTCATCGACAACTACTGGCAGACCGAAACCGGCTGGCCGATGCTGGCCGCGTTGCACGGCGTCGAAAAGACCCCGATCAAGTTCGGTTCGCCATCCTTCCCGGTCTACGGCTACAACCTCAAGATCTTCCGTGAGGATGGCTCCGAATGCGGCCCGAACGAGAAGGGCATTGCCGCCGTCGTGCTGCCGCTGCCGCCGGGCTGCCTGAGCACGGTGTGGGGCCAGGACGATCGCTTCGTCTCGACCTACTTCACGCTGTTCAAGGATCCGATGGTCTATTCGTCCTATGACTGGGCGATCAAGGATGAGGAAGGTTACTTCACCATCCTCGGCCGTACCGACGACGTGATCAACGTCGCCGGCCACCGCCTGGGCACCCGCGAGATCGAGGAAGCGATCCAGGCGCACGCCGCCATCGCCGAAGTCGCCGTCGTCGGCGTCGAGGACAAGCTGAAGGGCCAGATGCCGATGGCCTTCGCCGTCGTCAAGGATGCCGCCAAGGTGGCGACGCCGGAACTGACCGCTGCGCTGGAGAAGGAAGTCATGGCAACGGTCGATGGCATCCTGGGTGCCATTGCCCGTCCGGCCCGTGTGCACTTCGTCGTTGGCCTGCCGAAGACCCGTTCCGGCAAGATGCTGCGCCGCTCGCTGCAGGCGCTGGCCGAAGGCCGCGATCCGGGCGACCTGACCACCATCGAGGATCCGTCCACGCTGGAAAACATCAAGAAGCTGCTGGGCCACTAAGCACCGCCCGCCTTCAATCCCCAAACCGCCGGCTAAAACCGGCGGTTTTTTTACGCCCCAGTGTAAGAATCCGGCTCCATGGCGGGTGGTAGAATGGCCGTCTGATCAAGCAATCAGCCGATTTCCGATGATTTACGAGACCGTCGCCGCAGTCGATTTGGGGTCCAACAGTTTTCGCCTGCAGGTGGGGCGGGTGGTCGATGACCAGATTTATCCGCTCGACTCGATGAAGGAGCCAGTCCGCCTGGCTTCCGGGCTGATGCCGGACAAGCGGCTCGATGCCGCCGCCCAAGCCCGTGCACTGGACGGTCTGCGCCGCTTCGGCGAGCGCTTGCGCGGCCTGGATCATGGCGCCGTCCGCGCCGTGGCGACCAATACCCTGCGCGTCGCCAAGAATGCCGTCGAATTCCTGCCGCTGGCCGAGGAGGCGCTCGGTTTTCCGATCGAAATCATCGCCGGCCGCGAAGAGGCCCGTCTGATCTACCTTGGCGCCTCCCATTCCTTGCCGATGGCGCCCCACAAGCGCTTGGTCGTCGATATCGGTGGCGGTTCGACCGAGTTCATCATCGGCAAGCGGCATGAGCCGCAGCTGATGGAATCGCTGTATATGGGCTGTGTCAGCTACACGCTGCGCTTCTTCCCGGATCGCAAGATCGACAAGAAGCGTTTGCGCGAGGCACAGATCGCGGCGGCCAAGGAAATCGAGCTGATCGCCCACGATTACCAGCGCATGGGCTGGAAGGAAGCAGTCGGCTCGTCCGGCACGGCGCGGGCCATCGCCGACGTGCTGGAACTGAATGATCTCAATCCGGGCGGTGAAAGCGGCATCACCCGCGCCGGCCTCGACAAGCTGTGCGCCATGCTGATCAAGGCCGGTTCGGCCGAAGCGCTCGACCTGCCGGGTATCAAGGGCGACCGCCTGCCAGTTTTTCCGGGCGGTGTCGCCATCATGTCGGCGATCTTCGAGGAACTGGGCATCGAACGCATGTCTTATGCCGACGGTGCGTTGCGTCTCGGCGTACTGTATGACCTGCTCGGGCGCTTCCATCACCACGACATGCGCGATTCGACCGTCACGCAGTTCCGCCGTCGCTACCAGGTCGAGGGTGACCAGGTCGAGCGGGTCGAAGCGACGGCGCTGTCCGCCCTGAGGCAGATCAGTGCAGGCGAGCCGGACGAGACGGACGTGCAGTTCCTGACCTGGGCCTGCCGCCTGCACGAAATCGGCATTTCGGTCGCTCACAACGCGTATCACAAGCATGGCGCCTATATCCTGACCTATGCCGACATGCCCGGTTTTTCGAAAAAGGATCAGGCCCGCCTGGCGATGATCGTTCTCGGCCATCGCGGCAAGCTGGAAAAACTCGGTGCGCTGCCCGCTTCGGACAGCGCCTGGGACCTGATCTTCTGCCTGCGCCTGGCCGTTCTGCTGCACCGCACCCGTGACGACCGCGCTTTGCCGGCCTGGCGCGTCGTGCGCACCGCTGCCGGCTACCAGATTGACCTGCCCCCCGACTGGCTGGCGGCCAATCCCTGGACGGCGGCGGCCTTCGGCGAAGAACTGGCCGTCTGGAAGCAGATCGGCCGGGAGTACGCATTCAAATCCAAGGCGGCGAGGAAAACGGCGTGAGCGACATTCCCCGCTTGCGAGTCGAGTCGGGGACGGTGGTGCTGTCCGGGCCATGGACGCTGGCTGAAATGCTGCCCATGCTCGATCTGTTGCGCAGCGGCCTGGAAGCCGTACCGGCCTCGGTGCGGCATTGGGATTTATCGGCGGTCAGCCGGCTGGACAGTGCGGCAGCGGTCCTCCTCTGGCGCTCCTGGCAAGGTGCGTGGCCGGCCAGCCTGGCGATCGGCCCGCTGCATCGGCAGGTGATCGCCCGCGTCGCCGAACTGCCGCAGGAAATGCCACCGCCACCGGTGGCCTTCGTCCATCTGCCTGAATTTCTTGGCCGTCAGGTTTTGAAGGCGCTGGCCAACCTGCGCGGTCTGATTACCCTGTTCGGGCAATTGCTGCTTGATTGTGCCTACCTCGCCCGCTATCCGGGGCAGATTCCGTGGCGCGAATTCTCGGCCAACGTCTACAAGGCGGGCGCCCTGGCCTTGCCGGTGACGGCTCTGGTCGGTTTCCTAATCGGCGTCACCATCAGCTATCTGTCGGCGCTGCAACTCAAGACCTTCGGGGCTGACGTGTTCATCGTCAATATCCTCGGTATCTCGATCATCCGCGAGCTGGGTCCGGTGCTCGTCGCCGTGCTGGTCGCCGGCCGCTCTGGGTCGGCGATGACGGCGCAGATCGGCGTCATGCGGGTGACCGAGGAAATCGACGCCCTGTCGACGATGGGCATCTCGCGCAGCATCCGCGTCGTGCTGCCCAAGATCTTCGGGTTGACCGTCGCCATGCCGCTGCTCGTTCTGTGGACCTCGTCCGTCGCGCTGCTCGGTGGCATGCTGGCTGCACTGCTGCAACTCGATCTGTCGCTGGTCTACTTTCTGGAAAACCTGCCGCGCGCGGTACCGGTTGCCAACCTGCTCATCGGACTGGGCAAGGGGGTTGTCTTCGGATTCGTGATTGCCGTCGTCGCCTGCCATTTCGGGCTGCATGTGCGGCCGAACACGGAAAGCCTGTCGGCCAATACGACGAGTGCCGTGGTGACGGCGATCACCACGGTCATCCTGGTTGACGCGGTGTTCGCCATCTTCACCCGGCATGTCGGGGTGCCGCAGCTATGAATCAGGTGCCGGTCATCGAGCTGCAAGGCATCTGCACCAGCTTTCGCGGTTTTGCCGTGCATCAGGATCTGTCGCTGCAGGTTCACGCCGGGCAGATCGTCGGCCTGCTTGGCGGTTCGGGCAGCGGCAAGACCACGCTGCTGCGCGAAATCCTCGGTCTGCACCGTCCGGATGCCGGACTGGTCAGGCTGTTCGGCGTGGATTTGAATGATCCGGATGTCGAATTGCAGCGCCAATTACGGCGCCGCCTCGGCATGCTCTTCCAGCACGGGGCGCTGTTCTCGGCCCTGTCGGTCTTCGACAACATCGCCTTCCCGTTGCGCGAACTGCATTGTCTCGACGAAGACTGGATACGTCGCCTGGTCCATCTCAAGCTGGCCATGGTCGGCCTGGGCAATGGTCACGGCAAGCTGATGCCGGCCGAACTGTCCGGCGGCATGGTCAAGCGCGTTGCGCTGGCCCGGGCGCTGGCCCTCGAACCGGAGTTGCTGTTGCTCGATGAGCCGACGGCCGGCCTCGACCCTGATCGCAGCCAGAATTTCGTCGAGCTGATCGGCGATCTGCAACGCGAACTGGGCCTCACCGTGGTCATGGTGACGCACGATCTGAATACCCTGGCCGGTCTGGCGTCGCATGTCGCGGTGCTGGCTGACCACCGCATCCTGGCCTTCGGCACGCGGGACGAGATCATGACCGTCGATCACCCTTTCGTTACCGGCTTTTTTGGCGCCGACCGCCGGAAGCTGCTTTAATTACGCCACATGGAAAACAAGTCGCACGCTTTCGCTGCCGGACTTTTCGCGCTCTGCCTCGGGTTGGCGGCTATCCTTGCCCTCTATTGGCTGGGGGGTAACCACGATGCGGCGCACGATTACATCGTCGTCACCAAGCAGAACATCGGAGGCCTCAATCCCCAGGCCCAGGTGCGCTATCGCGGCATCCGGGTCGGCAAGGTCAGCGATATCCGCCTCGATCCCGACGATTACAGCAATATCCTGATTACCATTTCGGTCAACGACGATGTACCCCTGACTACCGGCACTGTGGCCAAGCTGAATTACCAGGGGGTGACCGGGCTGGCGCACATCCTGCTGCTCGAAACCGGCAAGGACACGTCGCCCCTCGAGTCGAAGGACGGCACACCGCCGCGCATCACGATGATTCCGTCCCTGCTCGACGAGTTGGGCGAAACCGGCACCGCCACGCTGAAGCAGGCCCGGCAATTGATGCAGAGCGCCAATTTGCTGCTCAATGAAGAGAACCGGGCGCACCTGACGGCGACGCTGGGCAATCTCGAAAGCGCTTCGGCCAATCTCAAGCCGGCGCTGGAAAACCTGAACCGTACGCTGGTGCAGGTCAACAAGGTGCTCGATGACCGCAATGTCCGCAACCTATCGCAGGCGGCTGGCGAAGTTGGCCCGCTGCTGGCCGATACGCGGAACCTGATCGGCAAGATGCAAGCGGCAACCGACAAGCTCGACATCGCCATCGGCGATGCCTCGGCCGGCGGTACCTCGGCGCTGATGCCGCGACTGAACGAACTGGCACAGGATTTCTCGCTGACGTCACGCCAGTTGAGCCGGGTGCTGCGCATACTCGAAGACACGCCGCAGGGCCTGGTCTTCGGTGCACCGTCACAGGCGCCGGGGCCGGGTGAGGCGGGCTTCAATCCGGCGGGGGGGCAGTGATATGCGCGGGCTGACGTGCCTGATGGGGTGCCTGCTACTGGCAGGTTGTTTCACCGCTGGCAAACGGGGCGGCGATGCGCCGCTGGCCATCTACGATTTCGGTCCGCCTGCCGCCAGTCTGCTGACGGCGCCCCGCAAGATGCCGTTGGCGCTCGAAGTCAGGGCGCCGCTGTGGTTCGACAGCATGGGCATCGATTACCGCCTGGCCTATGTCGATGCCGCACGCCTCCGCGAATACGCCAAGGCCCGCTGGGCCGGGCCGCCGGCCCAATTGCTGCAGCAGCGCCTGACACAACAACTGGACTTGTCGCCTTCCGGTCTTGGTCAGTCACGCTGCCTGCTGCGGGTCGAGATAAGCGAATTCAGCCAGATTTTCTCGTCAGCCGAGCGGAGTCAGGGCGTCGTGCAGGGCAGGGCGGTGCTGCTCGACCGCACCCGGCGCACGCTGGCGGAAACGCCGATCAATCTGGAAAAGCCGGCCGAAACGGCGGATGCGCGGGGCGGAGTCGGTGCCCTGATCCGGGCGGCCGACCAACTGGCGGTCGACCTGCTTGCCTGGGAGCGGGGGCAGGGCCGAACGGCCGCTGCCGGAGGCTGTTTCGACTAATTGGAAACGATGCGCTCGGCAATGCGCTGTTTCAGGCTGGCCAGGTCGTCGTCGAAATGCGCGTAGTGCATCAGCGACAGCCCGAAGACGCAGGCATAGAGCAGCAGGCTGCGGCTCTTCGCTTCGGCATCGGACATCCCGGCAGCGACAAACAGCTTGCGGGTGCATTCCAGGCGGTAAAGGTCGACTTCCTCGACAACCGCTGCGGCCCGCGAGTCGTGGCGTGCCCAGTCGCGGACCGCCAGTTCGATGGACATGCCCTTGCGGTTGCGGCTGGCGCCATATACCTCGATGGCGTAGTGCAACTGGTCGCGCTCATTGCCCGGGGTGACTGCCGTGGTCTTTTCGATGTCGCGGATACGGCCGATCTTCCACTGTTCGAGCACAGCATCGAGCAGGGCCTGGCGGTCCTTGAAATGCCAGTAGAAACTACCCTTGGTCACCCCGCAACGCTTGGCCAGCACTTCGACCCGCAAGCCGGTCACGCCTTCCTTGGCGAGCACTTCGATTGCCTCATCCACCCAGCGTTCCGGGTCGAGTTGCGTGCGCGGCGACGCCGCCCGGCTGCGGGGCTTGATCGCTGAGGATTTCATCGGGGGCTTGACAAGTTTGTTTTCCATACGCTACCGTATGCTTTTCCATACGACACAGTATGGCCATTGTGCTGATAGAGTGGACGTCTGTCAAACAGGCGAAGTCGCTGCAACAAATCTAACCAAGTAAGAGGAGAAGGCTTGTGAAGATTCTAGTTCCCGTCAAACGGGTCGTTGATTACAACGTGAAGGTCCGGGTCAAGGCCGACGGTTCGGGTGTTGATCTGGCCAACGTCAAGATGAGCATGAACCCCTTCGACGAAATCGCCGTCGAAGAAGCCGTCCGTCTGAAGGAAGCTGGCATTGCGACCGAGGTCGTTGCTGTTTCCTGCGGTGTGGCGGCCTGCCAGGAAACCCTGCGCACCGCCATGGCGATTGGTGCCGACCGCGGCATCCTGGTCGAAACCGACGCCGACCTCCAGCCGCTGGCCGTAGCCAAGCTGCTCAAGGCCCTGTGTGACAAGGAACAACCGCAACTCGTCATTTGCGGCAAGCAAGCCATCGACGACGACGCCAACCAGACCGGCCAGATGCTCGCTGCCCTGCAAAACTGGCCGCAAGCCACTTTCGCCTCCAAGGTGGTCATCGCCGACGGCAAGGCCACGGTCACCCGTGAAATCGACGGCGGCCTCGAAACCCTGGCGATCAGCCTGCCGGCGGTGGTGTCTACCGACCTGCGCCTGAACGAGCCGCGCTACGCCACCCTGCCCAACATCATGAAGGCCAAGAAGAAGCCGCTCGACACCGTCAAGCCGGCCGACCTCGGCGTCGACGTCACCCCGCGCCTGACCACCCTCAAGGTCAGCGAGCCGGCCAAGCGCAGCGCCGGCGTGCGGGTGGCCGATGTGGCCGACCTGGTGAACAAACTCAAGAACGAAGCGAAGGTGATCTAAATGGCTATCCTCGTTATTGCCGAACACGACAACGCCGCCCTCAAGGCCGCTACCCTGAATACCGTTGCTGCTGCCCAGAAGATCGGCGGCGACATTCACGTGCTGGTAGCCGGCGCCGACTGCGCCGCTGCTGCCCAGCAAGCCGCTCAACTGCAAGGCGTCGCCACGGTCAAGGTGGCCGATGCGGCCCACTACGCCGCACAAACCGCCGAAAACCTGACGGCCCTGGTCATCGCCCAGGCGGCCGGCTACAGCCACATCCTGGCTCCTGCCACCACCTTCGGCAAGAACCTCGCCCCGCGCGTCGCCGCGCTGCTCGATGTGGCCCAGATCTCTGAAATCACCGCCGTCGAATCGGCTGACACCTTCGTCCGCCCGATTTACGCCGGCAATGCGCTGGCTACCGTCAAGAGCGCCGATGCCGTCAAGGTCATCACTGTCCGCACCACTGCCTTCGATGCCATCGGTACTGGCGGTAGCGCGCCAGTCGAAGCCATCGCCCCGGCTGCCGACACTGCCCAAAGCCAACTGCAGAACCGCGAACTGACCAAGTCCGAGCGCCCCGAACTCGGCGCCGCCAAGATCATCGTCTCCGGTGGTCGTGGCCTGGGTAGCGGCGAGAATTACCACCAGCTGCTCGAACCGCTCGCCGACAAGCTGGGTGCTGCGCTGGGCGCTTCGCGTGCCGCGGTTGATGCCGGCTTCGTGCCGAACGACTATCAGGTTGGCCAGACCGGCAAGATCGTTGCCCCGCAGCTCTACCTCGCGATCGGTATTTCCGGCGCCATCCAGCATCTCGCCGGCATGAAGGATTCGAAGGTTATCGTTGCGATCAACAAGGATCCGGATGCGCCGATCTTCCAGATTGCCGATTATGGCCTGGTTGCCGACTTGTTCGAAGCCGTGCCGCAACTGGCCGCCGCTGTCGGGTAATACCGCAGACACCGGGGCTGGCACTAGAATAGCCCCATGAATCTGAACGATACCCTATTGGGCGAAGTGTGGTACTGGACGGCCTGGGTCGTCTGGCTACCGCTCTTCGCCCTTGCTCTTTGGCGCGCACCGTGGGCGCGCCTGAAGGATGGCGAGTTGCTCAACGTCTGGCTGGGCATGGTGGTCATGCTGACCTTGCTCTGGAGTCTGAAGGCCGGAGTCAAGCCCGGATTGGTCCTGCACTTGCTTGGCGCCACGGTGTTCACACTGAGTTTCGGGCCTTGGCTGGCCTTTGTCGGGCTATCGCTCGTTGCGCTGGGTGTCACGCTGAATGGTGCTGCCGGCCCGCTGGCCTATGCCATGAATGTGCTGCTGCAGGCGGGGCTTGGCGTTGGGTTGAGTCAGGCCTTCTTCCGCCTTTTTACCGCGGCTCTGCCGCGACATTTCTTCATCTACATCTTCATCAATGGTTTTCTCGGGGCGGCCCTGACGACGCTCGGCGTGGGGTTCGCCATCACATCCGTCCTCGCCCTGGCTGATGTTTATGCCTGGGACTACCTGATCAGCGAATATTTCCCCTATTTCCTGCTGCTGGCCTTTTCCGAGGCTTGGCTTTCCGGCATGGTGATCACGCTTTTCGTGGTCTATCGGCCGAATTGGATGCTGACCTTCGATGATTCCCGTTATCTGGCCGGGAAATAAGGGCTACAATTTCGATACTTTTGTCATCAGGGGCTGTTTTGTTGGATCGCGCGCTTGGCCGAACTTCGCTGTCGTTGCTGACTCTGCTGTTGTCCGGGCAGGTTTGGGCCATCGGCCTTGGCGACTTGCGCAGCCAGCCGGTGCTGGGTGAAAGCATCCGGCTTGAGGTGAGCCTGCTCGGTGTCGACCGGCAACGCATCGATCCGTCATGTTTCCGTCTCGCCCAGCCGGCCGGCGATGATTTGCCATGGTTGCGACGGGCCAGTTTTACGCTTCGCCAGGGGGCGGAGCCCATCCTGGAAATCCGTACCGATGCGCCATTGCGCGAGCCGGTCATGCAGATGACGATCCAGGTTGGCTGTGGCCATGAGATTTCCCGGACTTACATGCTGATGGCGTCTCCTCCTCGCCATGCTGCGATGACAACGCCTGCCTTGCGTCCGGATCGGCCTGCCGTGGTTGCGCCGGAAGGTCCCGTCGAGCGACGTCCCGTCCCGACGCGTACTTCGCAAGCAGTGGCCAAGGAAGCGCCTACCCGCCTGTCCTCCCGGAAAGCAGCGAGTCAGCCCGGCGAGCGAGGGATTCCGGATCGCCTGCTGTTGTCCGGCGGGGAGTTGACCGTCGGCGAACCGTCGTTGCGCCTGGCGACTGAATTGTTGGGTGAAGCCTCAGCGAAGGAGGCCCAGCGCGACATCCTGCGCCTTGAATACCGGATGTTGATGGCCTTGCATGAGCAAGCCTTTTCCCAGATGGCGGCGGCGGAAAAGCTGCGCAACATGGAGGGCGCCCTGACTGAACTGCAGGCCCGTGCTGCCGATTTTGCGCAACGGGTGGAGAAGGATGGTGCTACCCCGCTGGCCGCGACAGCCGCGGATCAGGTGTCGACACCACTCAAAACCGCAGAAAAACCTGCCCCGGCTGCGCCGAAGGAAACCGGGGCCAGCCGTGCACCCGAAGAAACCCCGTGGAGTGTTTACGGCCTGCTGCTGGGTGTCCTGCTCGGCCTGGGGGGCTGGATCGGCTGGCGCCGATATCGTGAGGGCAAGGAAAGCCCTGCCGCCACCGAATTGCCGCTCGCAGTGCCCGAGGTGCGGGTCGATCCCAAACGGGAGGAGGAGCGCGAAGAGCCGGGTGGAATCGACCTCCCGGTTGAGCCTGCCGCCATGGGCATGCCGATGCAGGTCGATTTTGATCTGCTTGGCCAAACCCATCCCGAAACGGTGGTGGAGCCGGTAGAGCCGGCCAAGGCACCGGTTCCCGATTCCGTGCTGTCGATCAACGCCACGACGCTGGATGAGCACTTCGAGGCCAACCCGGTCATGGAACTGGCCGACATCATGTTGTCCTTTGGTCGGGTCAAGGGGGCAGCGCAGGCGTTGCAGGAATTCATCGACCACAATCCACAGGAGGCTCTGCAGCCCTGGATCCGCCTGATGGATGTTTACCGCATGGCCGGCATGCGGGCCGAATTCGAGCAGGTGGCGCGCAATCTCAATCAGCATTTCAACGTCGAAGTGCAGAGCTGGGAGGGCGGGGCCGCCGCACTGGGCGATCTCCTCGCCGAGAACGTGTCCAGCGGTCCGCGCCCGCAGTCCCTGGAGGACATGCCGCGCCTGATGAATGCCGTGCTCGATTTGTGGGAATCCGGCGACGTGGTCGGGTATCTGTATCAACTGTTGCGTGACAATCGCGGCGGCCAGCGGCAGGGATTCGCCTTGCCCGTGGTCGACGATATTTTGTTCCTGATCGAACTAAAAGAAACCGCCAATCGAATGGAGTGAGACCTATGAGCGAATATGTTGCACCTTTAAAAGATATCCGTTTTGCCATGCAGGATCTGGCTGGCCTGGATCAGGTCGTGGCCTTGCCGGGATGTGAGGAAGCCTCGCCCGATGTGGTCGATGCCATCCTGGAGGAGGCGGCCAAGTTCGCTGGCGAGGTGTTGTCGCCGCTCAACCGCATTGGCGACACCAATGGTGCCAAATGGCACGACAAGCAGGTGAGATCGTCGCCGGGGTTCAAGGAAGCCTATCGCCAGTTTGTCGACAATGGCTGGAACGGTCTCGGTTGTGAACCGGACTTCGGCGGCCAGGGTTTGCCGAAAGTGGTATCGACGGCAGTCAGCGAAATGTGGAAGGCCGCCAATCACGCCTTCTCGCTGTGTCCGATGCTCACCCAGGGGGCGATCGAGGCGCTGACCATTGCTGGCTCCGAGGAGCAGAAGGCGGCCTACCTGCCCAACCTGATTTCTGGCGAATGGACGGGCACCATGAACCTGACCGAGCCGAGTGCCGGCTCCGACCTGGCTGCCGTGCGCAGTCGCGCCGAGCCGGTCGGTGATGGCACCTACCGGATTTTCGGCCAGAAGATTTTCATCACCTGGGGTGAGCACGACATGACGGACAACATTGTCCATCTCGTGCTGGCCCGGACACCGAATGCACCGGAAGGTGTCAAGGGTATTTCCCTGTTCGTCGTGCCCAAGTTCCTGCTCAAGGCCGACGGCACGCCGGGCGAGCGCAACGACGTTTATTGCGTATCGATCGAGCACAAGCTCGGCATCCACGGCAGCCCGACGGCGGTGCTGGCCTTTGGCGACAACGGCGGTGCCATCGGTACCCTGGTCGGCGAGGAGAATCGCGGCCTGGAGTACATGTTCATCATGATGAACGCTGCCCGCTTCAACGTCGGCCTGGAGGGCCTGGGCGATGCCGAGCGCGCCTACCAGCGTGCCGTGACTTATGCCAGGGATCGCGTCCAGGGTACCGAACTGGGTGTCAAGGGTGGTCCGAAGGTGCCGATCATCAAGCATCCGGATGTCCGCCGCATGCTGATGTCGATGCGTTCACGCATCGAGGCCATGCGGGCATTGGCCTATGTGACGGCGGCGGCGCAGGATAACGCCCACTGCAATCCGGATGAAGTCCAACGCAAGAAAGGGCAGGCTTTTACCGACCTGATGATTCCGGTGGTCAAGGGCTGGAGTACCGAGAGTGCCATCGACATTGCCTCGCTTGGCGTTCAGGTGCATGGCGGCATGGGTTTCATCGAGGAAACCGGTGCTGCCCAGCACCTGCGCGACGCCCGCATCACGGCCATCTACGAAGGGACGACTGCCATTCAGGCCAACGACCTGATCGGCCGCAAGATTGCTCGGGAACAGGGTGTCACCATCAAGGCCGTGATCGCCGAGATGCGGGCCGATGCGGCGAAACTGGATGGTAACCTGGCTGGCATCGGCGCCCGTCAGCAGGCTGGCATCGATGCCGTGGAAAAGGCCGTCGACTGGATTGTCGCCAACTTCAAGGAGCACCCCAAGGCAACCCACGCCGGCGCCGTGCCCTTCCTGTTCCTGCTGGGTATCGTCGCCGGCGGTTGGCAGATGGGGCGGGCGGCGCTGATCGCGCGCGAGCGGATCGCAGCCGGCGACAGTGATCCGTTCTGGCCTGCCAAGCTGGCGACGACGCGTTTCTTCGCCGATCATTTCCTGACCCAGGCTGCTGGTCTCGCCGAGTCCGTGGTGGATGGTGCGGCCGGCGCCCTGGACATGGCCGACGACAGTTTCTGACGGCAACGCGTCATTCTGCATCATCCAAGCCCGCGATTGCTGTTATAATCGTGGGCTTTTCAACCTTGCCCTACCGCAAACGCATGGCGGAGGGTTCATCCCAAAAGGAGTTTGCATGCGCCATTACGAAATCTGCTTTATCGTCCATCCGGACCAAAGCGAACAAGTGCCCGGCATGGTCGAGCGCTATCGCTCCATCGTGACCACCAAGGGCGGCCAGATCCACCGTCTGGAAGACTGGGGTCGCCGCCAGTTGGCTTACCCGATCCAGAAGATCCACAAGGCCCACTACGTTCTGATGAACATCGAGTGCGACGGCGAGACGCTGAACGAACTCGAGCATTCGTTCAAGTTCAACGACGCCGTGCTGCGCCACCTCACCGTCAAGATGAAGGCTGCCGTGACGACTCCTTCCCCGATGATGAAGGAAGAGAAGTCCAAGTCCCTGCTCGCCGGCGGTGAAGCTGCCGCTGAACCGGCTGCTGCCTGATAACCCATATCGGTACGGGATAGAACGGCTGAACGACATCGCGATCTCCGGTCAACTGGTCGAGCGCAAAGCCTTGCGCTACACGCCAGCCGGGGTTCCGGTCAGTGAGGGAAGGCTGCAGCACAGCTCCTCGCAGATCGAAAACGGTGCCGAACGCCTGGTGGAAGTCGAACTTCCTGTCGTGGCCCTCGGTGAAAATGCCCGTTGGCTGCAAGCAGCTCCTCTCGGAGGAATGCTGAAAGCGACAGGATTTCTCGCTGCCAGAAGCCGGAACAGCAAAGCGCCCGTACTGCATGTGAACACACTCGAATTTTTGGAAGGAAACGAAAATGGCTCGATTCTTCAAGAAGAAGGATGACGACAAGAAAAAGAAGCGCGGCGGCGGTCTGTTCAAGCGTCGCAAGTTCTGCCGCTTCACTGCTGAAAAAGTCGAACAGATCGACTACAAGGATGTGGATGTCCTGAAGGAATACATCCAGGAAAACGCCAAGATCATGCCGGCTCGTCTGACCGGCACCAAGGCCGGCTATCAGCGCCAGTTGGGCACCGCCATCAAGCGCGCCCGCTTCCTGGCCCTGCTGCCGTACACCGACAACCATCAATAATTCTCGGGGAGACGAAACATGCAAATCATTCTGCTCGAAAAGGTTGTCAACCTCGGTAACCTCGGCGATGTCGTCAAAGTCAAGGACGGTTACGCCCGTAACTTCCTGATCCCGCAAAAGAAGGCCAAGCGCGCTACGCCGGCTGCCATGGCTGAGTTCGAAGCACGTCGTGCCGAACTGGAAAAGGCTGCCGCCGAGAAGCTGGCCGCCGCCCAGGCTGTCGCCGAAAAGATGACCGGTACCGCCGTAACCGTGACCCGAAAGGCCGGTATGGATGGCCGTCTGTTCGGTTCCGTCGGTAACGCCGATATCGCCGAGGCCCTCAAGGCTGCCGGTTTCGATGTCGACAAGTCGGCCGTCCGGATGCCGGAAGGCCCGCTCAAGGCGATTGGCGAGTTCCCGCTCGATATCGCCCTGCACACCGACGTGCTGGCCAACATCACCGTGACCGTGGCTGCCGAGTAATACCGGCTCCATCGTCACCCGGAAAGGCTCCGCAGTTGCGGAGCCTTTTTAATTTAAACTCTCCGCCATGAATCAGCGCCCAGCCAAACCCAAGATTTCCGACGCCACCCTGGATTCCCTGCGCGTCCCGCCGCATTCCATCGAGGCCGAACAGTCGGTGCTCGGCGGCTTGTTGCTCGACAACCAGGCCTGGGACCGGATCGGCGATCAGGTGACTGACACCGATTTCTATCGTGACGAGCACCGGCGCATTTTCCGGCAGATTCGCAACCTGCTGGAGAAAGCCAAACCGGCCGACGTGGTGACCGTGGCGGAAGCCCTGGATGCCGCCGGGGAGGGGGAGCAGACCGGCGGTCTGGCCTACCTCGGTGAACTTGCAGCCAATACGCCTTCGGCTGCGAATATCCGGCGCTATGCCGAGATCGTCCGTGAGCGGGCCGTCCTGCGCCAACTGGTGGCAACGGCCGACGAGATCGCGGCTGACGCACTCAATCCGCTCGGTCGGGACGCTGAAACCCTGCTTGATGAGGCCGAGTCCAAGATTTTCAAGATCGCCGAAGCTGGCGCCGGGCACAACGAAGGCTTCGTGCACATCAATCCCTTGTTGACCCAGGTGGTCGAGCGTATTCAGGAATTGCACGACCGCGACAACCCGTCGGACATTACCGGGGTGCCGACCGGCTTCATCGATCTCGACCAGAAGACCTCCGGTTTCCAGCCGGGCGACCTGATCATTGTTGCCGGCCGACCCTCGATGGGTAAGACGGCCTTTGCCCTGAATATCGCCGAGAACGTGGCGGTCGATTCCGGCCTGCCGGTTGGTGTGTTCTCGATGGAAATGGGGGGCGCCCAACTGGCGACACGTATGCTGGCCTCCATTGGCCGCCTGAACTCGCAGAGCCTGCGTACCGGGCGGATGAGTGACGACGAATGGTCGAAGCTGTCCTTCGCACTGGGCAAGTTGCACGAGGCGCCGATCTATATCGACGAAACAGGCGGTTTGAGCCCGGCCAACCTGCGCGCCCGGGCGCGGCGCCTGGCGCGCCAGTACGGCGGCAAGCTCGGTTTGCTGGTCATCGACTACATCCAGCTGATGTCGGGCAACAAGCAGGGTGAGAACCGGGCAACCGAGGTGTCGGAAATTTCGCGCTCGATCAAATCGCTGGCCAAGGAACTGCAGGTGCCCATCGTCGCCCTGTCGCAGCTGTCGCGTAAAGTCGAGGAGCGGACCGACAAGCGCCCGATGATGTCCGACTTGCGCGAATCAGGCGCCATCGAGCAGGATGCCGACGTGATCCTGATGATGTACCGCGACGAGTACTACAACAAGGAAAGCCAGGACAACAAGGGGATGGCCGAGGTCATCATCGGCAAGCAGCGTAACGGCCCGACCGGCACGGTACGCCTCGCCTTCCTGGGTGAATACACGCGCTTCGAAAATCTTGCCAGCGGCGGTTTCGTCGATTCACCGAATTGACGACAGGCCGGCACCGCTGGCCGGCCCGCCCCGCGTTTTCAGATCACCACCTGCCGCGTCTTGATACTGTATTGCGTGGCATCGCTCACTGAGCGGCCGGCAATTTCCAGTTGCGGGTGAAGCAGGAAGGGCATCGTCGCCTGTTTGCCGGGCAAGGCGATATCGGTGCCCAGGTTGAAGGCGATCCAGTTCATTTCCCACACCCCGAACAGTACCTTGCGTAGCGAGAGCAGCTTGCTGTCGCGGTCGGACAGGGCGTCTATGGCGATGGCCCGGCGGACGTCGCTCGGATCGACCGGAATCCAGCCGTAGCCCGGGACGTAGAACTCGGCCCGGACGTGCTGCCCGCGGGTGGCGTCGTCACCGGCGATCCCCAGGCTGCGGAAGAGTCGGGAAGAGCCGGTACGCAAGCCATAGACACAGCGGGCCGGGATGCCGATGGCCCGGCAGATGCCGACAAACAGGCCGTTGATGTCCGCCGAGCGACCGCCGTACTGCCCGCTGATCAGCTGCTGCCGTACGTCGCCGGTACCGCAGCCGGGCAGGCTGGGGTCGTAGATACTGTTGTCCACGACCCAGTCGTAGATCGCTTTCGCCTGCGCCACGGGATCCTTGATGCGGCCGAGTATGCGTTCGCCCAGCTGGAAGGCCAGGCCGTCGTTGGGAATCAATTGGGAGGCTTGCAGGTTGCGGCGCAGGATATCGTCCCGCTCCGGCGCAACCGTGCGTTTGGTGATGTCGAAATGGCGGTCTGCCGTGGTCACCAGGGTGGTCAGTTGCAAGCGGGCATCGGCATCATCCGGCCATTCGCAGTGGAAAACCTCGAGGTCGCCGTCCGGCAGGCGCCGCATGCTGGCGGTTGCCGGGTTGCCGCTCCACGAATGGCCAAGCGTGCGTTGATAGAGTGTGTCCTGGTTGAGCGGCAGGGGGAGCCACAAACGGACTGGGCCGCCCTTGGCCCTCAGGTTGATGGTGGTCGTGATTTCGTAGGTGCGCCACTCGGCGGGGGGCTCCGGCGCCTTGACCGGAGGCAGGCGGGAAGCCGATGTGCCTTGTGGCGGGCGCTCGATGATCGGGTCGTCAGCCGTGTGGACAACCGGCTGTTGCGGCTTGTAGGTGACGGGTTGCTTGCCGCGCAGGCCGCGTGCCGACGTGGTATTGCTGACGTTACGGGCATTGGGTTTGCTGCCGGCCTTGGCCCTGGTGGTGGCGGCAGGCTTGGTACCGGTGGCCGGTTTGGTTTTCTTTGCTGCCCAGGCATCGGATACGAGCAGGGACAGAGCAGCGGCGGACGCCAGAAAATTGCGACGTTTCAAAAGACTCCTCCGGCGGAAATACTCCGTGGCTGAAACGAAAAGGCCGTGTCACTGACACGGCCCCTTGAATTGAATGCTTAAAATTATAGCACTTCGGCTGCGTGGTCAGCCAGACGGGAGCGCTCGCCTCTTTGTAACGTGATGTGACCGGAATGCGGCCAGCCCTTGAAGCGATCGACGACGTAGGTCAGGCCGGAACTGCCCTCCGTCAGGTAGGGCGTGTCGATCTGCGCGATATTGCCGAGGCAGACCACCTTGGTACCCGGGCCGGCGCGGGTGATCAGCGTCTTCATCTGTTTCGGCGTCAGGTTCTGCGCCTCGTCGATGATCAGGTATTTCTTCAGGAAGGTACGGCCGCGCATGAAGTTGAGTGACTTGACCTTGATCTTTGAGCGGACGATGTCGTTTGTCGCCGCCTTGCCCCAGTCGCCGCCGTAGGGGCTGCTGCTGTCGTCGGCGTGGGTGAGCACTTCGAGGTTGTCCTCCAGTGCTCCCATCCACGGGGCCATCTTCTCTTCCTCGCTACCCGGCAGGAAGCCGATGTCCTCCCCAACCGGCACGGTGACACGGGTCATGATGATTTCGGCGAAGCGCTTGTTTTCCAGGGTCTGGTTCAGGCCGGCGGCCAGCGTCAGCAGGGTCTTGCCGGTGCCCGCCTGGCCCAGCAGGGTGACGAAATCGATATCCGGGTTCATCAGCAGGTTGAGGGCGAAATTCTGTTCGCGATTGCGCGCCGTGATGCCCCATACGGCATTCTTCGGGTGGGTGTAGTCGACCAGGGTTTCGAGCACGGCGCTCTTGCCGGCGGTTTCCTTGACGATGGCCGCGAAACCGTCGCTTTCGAGCCAGACGAATTCATTGATCAGCAGCTGTGGGCAGAGCGGGCCGTTCACCTTGTAGTAGGTCTTGGTTTCCTTCTTCCAGGACTCCATGCCCTTGCTGTGCTTCTCCCAGAAGTTGTCGGGCAGGGCGCGCGTGCCGGAATAGAGGATGTCGGTATCCTCCAGCACCTTGTCGTTGAAGTAGTCCTCGGCCAGCAGGTTCAGCGCCCGCGACTTGATGCGCATGTTGATGTCTTTCGACACCAGAATGACCGGCCGCTTGGGGAATTTCTTCTGCAGGTGAATGACCACCGAGAGAATCTGGTTGTCGACCTTGGAGGTCGGCAGGCCCTGTGGCAGCTCGCCACTGATTGCCTCGGTCTGCAGGTAGAGCCGGCCGCTGGCCAGCTTGTTCGACGGGCCGTAGAGGTCGATGCCTTCATCGATATCGACGTCATCGTGGGCCAGCATCTCGTCGAGCATGCGCGAGGCCTGGCGGGCATTGCGGGCGATTTCCGACATGCCCTTCTTGTGGTTGTCGAGTTCCTCGAGCGTCATGATCGGCAGGAAGATGTCGTGTTCCTCGAAGCGGAACAGGCAGCTCGGGTCGTGCATCAGCACGTTGGTGTCGAGGACGAAGATCTTGGTAACGGCGGGCTTCTTGGCTGCTGCTGGTTTGCGCGGCATGGGATGGGCCTTTGGTCGGGGTGGGGGAATCAGAGGGTCTTGACGAAATCGAGCACTTCCTGGACATGGCCGGTCACCTTGATGCCCCGCCATTCGCGGCGCAGCACGCCGGCACGGTCGATGACGAAGGTCGAGCGCTCGATGCCGCGGCAGGGCTTGCCGTACATCATCTTGTCCTTGATGACGTCGAACAGCGTGCAGACGGTCTCATCCTTGTCGGAACCGAGTTCGAAGGGGAAAGCCTGCTTGGATTTGAAGTTCTCGTGCGACTTCAGACTGTCGCGTGAAATGCCGAGGATGACGGCGCCCGCTGCGGCGAATTCGGCATGCAGGTCGCGGAAGTTCTGTCCCTCGGTGGTGCAGCCCGGCGTGCTGTCCTTGGGGTAGAAATAGATGACGACGACCTTGCCGGCCTGCTCGGCCAGGTTGAAGGTGGTATCGCTGGTCGCGGGCAGCGAGAAGTCGGGGATTTGGGTATCGAGCATGGACTGCCTTTTTGTTGTGAGTGTGGTTCATTGTGGTCAATGGGCAGGTGGCTGGTCAAGTTGCTAAACTGCCGGCCATGCGAAAAATCTGCGCCAGCCTCGTCAGCGTCCTTCTCCTGTCTGCCTGTGGGCAGGCCTGGAACGATCCCTATCCGGCCAGCGATGCCGGCCGCAACATCCTGTACACGGCCTTTACCGATCGCCCGAAGCACCTCGATCCGGCCCAGTCCTATACCGAAGACGAGGCCACTTTCACCGCCCAGATTTACGAACCGCCCTTGCAGTATCACTACCTGAAGCGGCCCTACGAGCTGATCCCGGCGACCGTCGAGCAGGTGCCGGTGCCCCGCTATTACGATACGGCTGGCCGGGAACTGCCGCACGATGCACCAGTCGAGCGGATTGCCGAAAGTGTCTATGAATTGAAACTGAAGCCCGGCATCCGCTTCCAGCCGCACCCGGCCTTTGCGTTGGATGGGCAGGGTAAGCCGGCATACCTGGGGAACGAGATTGCGGCAGGGCGCCAGGCGATCCGTGACTTTCCCCTGGTGGGCACGCGTGACCTGACAGCCGACGACTACATTTACCAGATCAAGCGTCTCGCCCATCCGCGGCTGCATTCGCCGATCTTCGGCATGATGGCCGACAAGATCGTCGGCCTCAAGGAATTGGGCGAGAACCTGCAGAAGGCGGCGCAGGCCCAACCGGCCGCTGCCTGGCTCGACCTCGACGCCCACGGTTTGAGCGGAGTCGAGAAGGTCGATACCCTGACCTGGCGTATCCGGATCAAGGGCAAATACCCGCAATTTACCTACTGGCTGGCCATGCCCTTCTTTGCCCCCGTGCCGCGCGAGGTTGATCGCTTCTACGCCCAGCCCGGCATGGCGGAAAAGAACCTGACGCTCGATTGGTGGCCGGTCGGTACCGGGCCGTACCTGCTGTCCGAGAACGATCCGAATCGCCGCATGGTGTTGTCGCGCAACCCGAATTTCCACGGCCAGACCTATCCCTGCGACGGTGAACCGGGCGATCGGGAGGCTGGCCTGCTGGCGGATTGCGGCAAGGCGCTGCCGTTCATCGATCAGGCGGTATTCACCCGCGAGAAGGAGGCGATACCCTACTGGAACAAATTCCTGCAGGGCTATTACGACGCCTCGGGCATTTCATCCGACAGCTTCGATCAGGCCGTGCGCGTCAACGTCGGTGGGGATGTCGCCCTGACCGACGAAATGCGTGACAAGGGCATCCGCCTGCTGACCTCGGTCAAGACTTCGACTTTCTACATGGGTTTCAACATGCTCGACCCGGTTATTGGCGGGCTTGGCGAGCGGGCAACCAAGCTGCGCCAAGCCATCTCGATCGCCATCGACCAGGAGGAGTTCATCTCCATCTTCCAGAACGGGCGGGGCATCGCGGCGCAAAGCCCCCTGCCGCCGGGTATCTTTGGCTACGAAGCGGGTGAGGCCGGCATCAACCGCGTGGTGTACGACTGGGTCGATGGCAAGGCCAGGCGCAAGCCGGTCGAGGTGGCTCGGCAACTGGTGGCCGAGGCAGGTTACCCGAATGGGCGCGACGCAAAGACCGGCGAGCCGCTGGTCGTCAACCTCGATACCACCGGCGGCGGGATGGGCGAGAAATCCCGCCTCGACTGGCTGACCCGCCAGTTCGCCAAGATCGACATCCAGCTCGTCATTCGCTCGACCGATTTCAACCGTTTCCAGGACAAGCTGCGCAAGGGCAACGTGCAGCTCTATTACCTCGGCTGGAATGCCGACTATCCCGATCCGGAGAACTTTTTCTTCCTGCTCAACGGCGACGAGGCGCGGGTCGGCAAGGGGGGCGAGAACTCGTCGAACTACGCCAATCCCGAATTCGACCGCCTGTTCGCGCAGATGAAGAACATGGACAACACGCCGGAGCGCCTGGCCATCGTCCGCCAGATGAACCGCCTACTGCAGCACGACGCGCCCTGGGTATTCGGCCTGCACCCGAAGAGCTACACCCTCGGCCATCGCTGGCTGAAGAACCGCAAGCCGAACGATGTCGGCAACAACATCCTGAAATACCAGCGGATCGATCCGGCTGAGCGGGGGGCGGCGCGGCGCACCTGGAATCAGCCGGTGCTGTGGCCCTTGGTGGCTGGCTTCGTGGTTCTCGCGCTGGCGGTCGTGCCGGCCGTGCTCGGTTATCGGCGCCGCGAACGGCGAGCCGCTCTCCGTTGAGTCGCTTGGCCGAACGCCGGCAGCGGCTGGATGCCCTGCTCCTGGCTTGTCGCTCGCTCTGGCATGCGCAGCCTTTTCGCGAGTTGCGGCCGGCCTGGTGCGAAACCTGGCCGGCCCTGACCGACGAATTGCTGGCTTTGCCGGATGCGACGGTCGTCGCCCTCAACGATGACTGCGAAGCAGCCTTGGCCTACCTGGCCCGCCATCTGCAGGAACTGGCCGAACTCCCCGCCCTGACCTCGATTTCACCGCGGCCGGTAAGCCCGCTTGGCACCCAAGGGGCGCGCTGGGCCTGGGAAGTTCCCGGGCGCAAGCAAGGGCAGATCGAAGCCTTCGCCGCGGCCTGCCAGCCATCCGGCGCGAGCTTACTCGACTGGTGTGGCGGCAAGGGACATCTCGGGCGGCGCCTGGCACTCGAATGGCGTTTGCCGGTGCATACCCTGGAAATCGACCCGGTGCTATGTGCGGAGGGGAGCAAGCTGGCCGGCAAGCTGCCGATCGAACAGCATTTCTGGCAGCGCGATGCGCTATCCGTCACCGACTGGCCGCAGACCGGCCAGCATGCCGTCGCGTTGCATGCCTGTGGCGAATTGCACCGTCGATTGATCACGCAGGGCTGTGCGGCCGGGGTCCGTCATTTCGACATGGCGCCGTGCTGCTAT
Source organism: Dechloromonas agitata is5 (assembly GCF_000519045.1). Lineage (GTDB taxonomy): Bacteria > Pseudomonadota > Gammaproteobacteria > Burkholderiales > Rhodocyclaceae > Azonexus > Azonexus agitatus. Next base: position 3,340,494 of record NZ_KI912532.1, on the reverse strand, counting down.
TACCGTGGCGTTGAGCAGGTCTATCAGCCGCTGGCCGGAACCGGGCCCCTTAGCCTGACCCGGGATGATACCCGGCTGGCGGTTACCGAAACGGTAACCGCCTCGCCGCGCCTGGCCCGGCAGCGGGATCGCGAGATGGCCTGGAAGCTGGGTTTCGACCTCTTTCGCCGGGAGGTTTCCGGGAGCGCCTATCGCAGCTTCAAACCCGTGCCAGCCGCCTGGTTCCGCAGCAGCTTTGTTGAATTTCTGCAGCAGATGGCCCGTCGCGAAGGCTTGTCGCCGGAAGTGGCCGGGCGCCTGGCCGGGCGACTGGAGGGGCAGGGCTGGCAGCGGCAACGCGAGGTGATGCGCCTGTCCATCGTGCGCCATGCCTTTCGGCGCGCCCTGGAAGTCTGGCTCGTACTCGACCTCGCCGCTTATCTCGAAAACAGCGGCTACACCGTGGAGCTGGGTACGTTCTGCCAACGCCGGCTGACGCCGCGTAACCTACTTATTTCGGCGAGACGCGTCTAGCGATATGGAGGGTCAGTTCGGCCGGATGGTCGATGATCAGGTCGGCGCCCCAGGTGTGTACCGGGCCACTGTCGCCAAGGTAGCCGTAGCTGACGGCCACGGTGAAGCAGCCCGCCGCCTTGCCGGCGACGATGTCGCGCCGGTCATCGCCGACGTACCAAGTGCGCTGCGGATGGCAGTCGAGCAACTGGCAGGCGTGCAGGATGGGGAGCGGGGAGGGCTTGGCCTCGGCCGTCGTGTCGCCACTGACCACGCAGGTGGTGCGCGGCGTTAGCCCGAGGCGCTCGACCAGGGGATCGGTAAAGCGCATCCGCTTGTTGGTGACGATGCCCCAGCCGAGTTCATGCGCCTCCAGTGCATCGAGCAGTTCGGGAATGCCGTCGAACAGTCGGGTTGCCTGGCACAGGCGTGCGGCGTAGAGATCGAGAAAGCGTTGCGCGCGGGGCGCGTAGGTCGGATGGCTGCTGTCGATGTCGAAGGCGGCCTTGAGCAGGCCACGTACCCCCTGCGAGGTATAGGGGCGGAGGAATTCGAGGGGCTTTGCCGCTCGCCCTTCCTCGCGCAACAGCACATTGGCCGCATCGCCCAGATCGGGCGCCGTGTCGGCCAGGGTGCCGTCAAGATCGAAAAGGACAGCTTCAAGCATGCCGCGTGGCACGCATCAGGTAATTGATGCTGGTGTCGCGGCTCAGGGAATAACGCTGGGTCAGCGGGTTGTAGCTCATGCCGACCAGCTCGTCCGGTTCCAGGTTGGCCAGCTTGGCCCAGCGCACCAGTTCCGAAGGCTTGATGAACTTGGCATAGTCGTGGGTACCCTTGGGCAGCATTTTCAGGATGTACTCGGCGCCCAGTACGGCGAAGAGGTAGGACTTGGGTGTCCGGTTCAGCGTCGACAGGAAAACCTGGCCACCCGGTTTGACCAAGCGCGCGCAGGCGGTGATGATGCTGGAAGCATTTGGAACGTGTTCCAGCATTTCGAGGCAGGTCACCGCATCGAATGCGCCAGGCATTTCGTCGGCCAGCGCCTCGGCGGATATCTTGCGGTAATCGACCTTGTGGCCACTTTCCAGCAGATGCAGCCGGGCGATGCCGAGCGGCTTTTCCGAAAGATCGATGCCGGTCACATTGGCGCCGCGTGCCGCCATTCCCTCGGACAGCAGGCCGCCACCGCAACCAACGTCAAGCACGCGCTTGCCGGCTAGCCCAACGCTCTGGTCAATCCAGTCGAGACGCAGGGGGTTGATGTCATGCAGCGGCTTGAATTCGCTGTTCGGATCCCACCAGCGGTGGGCAAGATCTCCAAATTTGTCGAGTTCGGCTTGGTCGGCGTTGAGCATGGTTTTCGCAAATGGCAGGGAAAAGAAAAAGCCCTGCCGAGGCAGGGCTTTTCGGTACGGCGTCGGCGGATTACTTGGTGCCGATGACTTCGATGTCGACGCGGCGGTCCGGCTGCAGGCAGTCGATCAGTGCCTTGGTCTTCTTGTCGCCCTTGCACTTGTTGCCGGTGACCGGCTGCTTCTCGCCCTTGCCTTCGGTGTAGACGCGGTTGGCTTCGATGCCCTTGGCAACCAGGTATTCCTTGACGGCGGCAGCGCGCTTCTCGGACAGCTTCTGGTTGTAGGAATCGGAACCGATGCGGTCGGTGTGGCCGACGGCCAGGATCACTTCCAGCTTGATTTCCTTGGCCTTGGCAACCAGCTCGTCGAGCTTGGCCTTGCCTTCCGGACGCAGGACAGCCTTGTTGAAGTCGAACAGGGCGTCAGCGGCGACGGTGATCTTCTCGCCGGTCGGCTTGACGCCGGCCGGGGCGGCGGCGGCACCTGCCGGAGCGGACTTCGGCTCGCAGGCTTCCTTCGGCAGCAGGTCCTTGTCGCACTCGCAACCGGCCTTGTCCTGGGCGGCGGCAGCCGGGGTCCAGTAGCCATCGCGCCAGCACAGGCCGAAACCGCTCTTGGCGACGACGTCGCGCTGGTCGATCAGGTAGACGCGCTCCTGCGCGACAGCGGACAAACCGATACCGGCCAGCAGGGCCAGAACCAGGGACTTCTTGGCGATGTTTTTGATCATTGTTTTCCCTCATTGAAGAAAATTTTGGAAATCTCTTAACCCGTACCAAGGCCTAGTCACTGCCTGTGGCGGAATTCCAAAACATTCTGCCATAGCGCCAAGGCAGATTCCAAGTCATTTTGGTTGTCGATCCGCAAAGTTTTGTTGTCTACGCAACACTTTCCGGCCACCCAGACGTGGGTGACGTTCTCCCGGCCAGCAACGTTGATGAGGTGAGCAAGCGGGTCGAAGCAGGGGCGGCTTTCCGGGTCGCCGAGACTGACGGCACAAAGGTCGGCCTGCTTGCCCGGGGCGAGTGAGCCGATCTCGCTGGCCAAGCCAAGCGCACTGGCGGCACCGAGGGTCGCCATGTGCAGCACTTCGCCCGCTGGCAAGGCACTGGCGTCGCCGCTCGTGCCCTTGGCGAGCAGGGCGGCAAGACGCATTTCGCCGAACAGGTCGAGGCGGTTGTTGCTCGCCGCGCCATCGGTGCCGAGGCCGAGATTGATGCCGGCCTGTCGCATTTGCGCCACAGGTGCAAAGCCGCTGGCCAGTTTCAGGTTCGAGGTCGGGCAATGAGCGATGTTGCTGCCGGTACTGGCGAGCAGTTCGATTTCGGCTGGGTCGAGATGTACGGCGTGCACACCGATGAAGTTGGGGCCAAGCAAGCCAAGGCCGTGCAGGCGGGCCAGCGGGCGTCGCCCATGCTGTTTCAGGCTGTCTTCGATCTCCTGTCGCGTTTCGTGGATGTGGCAGTGGATCGGCAGGTTGAGTTGTTCCGATAGCGTCAGGACGTGCTCGAAAGTGTCGTTGGAGACGGTGTAAGGGGCATGCGGTGCCAGGCAGAACTGAATCAGCTTGTTGTCATGCCACTTCTCGCGGACAGCCAGGCCTTTGGTTAGGTAGTCCTCGGCGTCGCTGGCAAACGGCGTCGGGAATTCCAGGGTGGTGATGCCCAGTGTGGCGCGCATGCCCATCTCCGAGGCAGCACGGGCGGCAGCATCGGGAAAGAAATACATGTCATTGAAGCAGGTAACGCCGCTCTTGAGCATTTCGGCACAGGCTAGGCGGGTGCCGTCATAGACGAATTGTGCCGACAGGTGCGCGCTTTCGGTCGGCCAGATGTGCTTTTGTAGCCATTCCATCAGCGGCAGATCATCGGCGATGCCGCGCATCAAGCTCATCGCAGCGTGGGTGTGCAGGTTGATCAGGCCAGGAATCAGGATGTGGTCCGGCAGGACGTGCAGGGTGCGCGGCGAATAGCGGGGGCGGGCTTCGCTGGCCGGCAGGATGGCCTTGATCCGGCCCTTGTCGATGGCGACGGCATGGTTTTTGAGCACCGTGTCGGATTCGACCGTGGCAACCCAGCGGGCCTCGATCAGAAGGTCGATCACTTCGGGTGTGTTTGTCATGGAAATCGGCATCTGTGCGTTGAATGCGGCATGTTAAAATAACAAATTACGCTCGATTCAACCAATAAAGCGCCGTCGCGGCGGCGCGGATGTGAGACATGGACCAATTCGCCAAAGAAACATTGCCGATCAGCCTCGAAGACGAGATGCGGCGTTCCTATCTCGATTACGCCATGAGCGTCATCGTCGGCCGGGCGTTGCCGGATGCGCGTGACGGCCTGAAGCCGGTGCATCGCCGCGTGCTGTACGCGATGCACGAAACGAACAACGTCTGGAACCGTCCCTTCGTCAAGTGTGCCCGCGTCGTCGGCGAGGTCATGGGTAAGTACCACCCGCACGGTGATTCGGCGATTTACGACACCCTGGTTCGCATGGCGCAGGATTTCTCGCTGCGCTACACGCTGGTCGATGGCCAGGGCAACTTCGGCTCGATCGACGGCGACAACGCCGCCGCCATGCGTTACACCGAATGCCGCCTTGATCGCATTGCGTCCGACCTGACGGCCGACATCGACAAGGAAACGGTCGATTTCGAACCGAACTACGACGGCAAGGAACTTGAACCCTCGGTCCTGCCGACGCGCATCCCGAACCTGTTGATCAACGGCTCGGCCGGTATCGCGGTCGGCATGGCGACCAACATTCCGCCGCACAACCTGAACGAGGTCGTTGCCGGCTGCCTGGCGCTGCTGGAAAACCCGGCAATCACCATCGACGACCTGATCGACATCATCCCGGCCCCGGACTTCCCGACCGCCGGCCTGATCTACGGCGTGATGGGCGTGCGCGAGGGCTACAAGACCGGCCGCGGCCGCGTCGTGATGCGCGCCCGGACGCACTTCGAGGACATCGGCAAGGGCGACCGCCAGGCGCTGATCGTCGACGAGATTCCCTACCAGGTGAACAAGAAGTCGCTGATCGAAAAGATCGCCGAGCTGGTCAACGAGAAGCGGATCGAAGGCATTTCCGACATCCGCGACGAGTCCGACAAATCGGGCATGCGCATCGTCATCGAACTGAAGCGCGGCGAGGTCGGCGAGGTCATCCTCAACAACCTGTACAAGCAGACGCAGTTGCAGGACACCTTCGGCATGAACATGGTCGCGCTGGTCGACGGCCAGCCGCGCCTGTTGAACCTGAAGCAGGCGCTGGAGTGCTTCCTGTCGCACCGCCGCGAGGTGGTCACCCGGCGCACGGTCTTCGAACTGCGCAAGGCGCGCGAACGCGGTCATATCCTGGAAGGCCTGGCCGTCGCGCTGTCCAATGTCGATGAAATCATCGCCCTGATCAAGGCCGCGCCGACGCCGCCGGATGCCAAGGTAGGGCTGATGGGGCGCACCTGGCGCAGCCCGGTGGTTGAGGAAATGCTGGCCCGGGCGGCTTCCGATGCTTCGCGTCCGGATGGCTTGCTGCCGGAATTCGGCTTGTCAGCGCAGGGTTATCGCCTGTCCGACACGCAGGCCCAGGCGATTTTGGAACTGCGCTTGCAGCGCCTGACCGGCCTGGAGCAGGACAAGATCGTCGGCGAGTACAAGGAAGTCATGGACAAGATCGTCGACCTGCTCGACATCCTGGCCAAGCCGGAGCGCATCACGGCGATCATCGTCGATGAACTGAACGCCGTGCGCGAGCAGTACGGTGATGAGCGCAAGTCCGAGATCGTGCTGCACACGCAGGAACTCGGCATCGAAGATTTGATCACACCGACCGACATGGTGGTCACCCTGTCGCATGGCGGCTACATCAAGGCGCAACCGCTGGCCGACTACCGCGCCCAGAAGCGCGGCGGGCGCGGCAAGCAGGCGGCGGCGATCAAGGATGAGGATTTCATCGATCATCTCTTCGTTGCCAATACGCACGACTACATTCTGTGTTTCTCGAACCGCGGCCGCTGCTACTGGCTCAAGGTTTACGAAGCGCCGCAGGGTAGCCGGGCCAGCCGTGGCAAGCCGATCGTCAATCTCTTCCCGCTCGAAGAAGGTGAGAAGATCAATGCGGTGCTGCCGGTGAAGGAATTCGTCGACGACAAGTTCATCTTCATGGCTACCCGTGACGGCACGGTCAAGAAGACGCCGCTGTCCGACTTCTCCAACCCGCGCAAGGCCGGCATCATCGCCGTCGACCTGCTGGATGACGACTACTTGATCGGTGTCGAGCTGACCACTGGCCAGAGCGACATCGTGCTCGTCTCGGACGCCGGCAAGGCGGTCTGGTTCGACGAGGAGGATGTCCGCCCGATGGGCCGTGGCGCGCGTGGCGTGCGCGGCATGAAGCTGCAGGAGGGCCAGAAGGTGATCTCGCTGCTGGTTGCCGAGAGCGATCAGCAAACGGTTCTGGTCGCCACCGAAAACGGCTTTGGCAAGCGCACCGTGCTGGCCGACTTCCGCCATTCCGGTCGGGGCACCCAGGGCGTCAAGGCGATTGCCGATTCCGAGCGTAACGGCGTGGTGATCGCGGCCAAGCTGGTCGACGACAACGACGAGGTGATGCTGATCACCACCGGCGGTGTGCTGATCCGCACCCGCGTCTCGGAAATCCGTGGCATGGGCCGGGCGACGCAGGGCGTCACGCTGATTTCGCTGGACGACGGCGAGAAGCTGGCCGGTCTGGAGAAGGTAGCCGAGTCGGTCGCCGAGAACGACAATGAAGGCGAAGCGCCGCTCACTGCGGACAACCCCGCCGAGGGGGCAGGCGCAGACAACGAAGGCGGAGAGGCTTAAATGACTCGCATCCACAATTTCAGCGCTGGCCCGGCGGCCTTGCCCGAAGAGGTACTCAAGCAGGCCCAGGAAGAACTGCTCGACTGGCACGGTTCCGGTTGTAGCGTGATGGAGATGAGCCATCGCGGCAAGGAGTTCACTAGCATCATCGAGCAGGCCGAAGCCGACCTGCGCGAGTTGATGGGGATCCCCGAGCAGTACAAGGTGCTGTTCCTGCAGGGCGGGGCGACACAGCAGTTCGCGCAGATCCCGATGAACCTGCTGGCCGGCCGTTCAGCCGACTACATCGTGACCGGCTCGTGGTCGAAGAAGGCCTTCAAGGAAGCGCAGCGCATTGGCAATGTCCGTTGCGCCGCGACGACCGAAGCGAGCAATTTCACCCGTCTGCCGGTCGCCGAGGAGATCAAACTCGATCCGTTCGCCGCCTACCTGCACGTGTGCACCAACGAGACGATCCACGGCGTGGAGATTCCGGCCGAGCGTATCGCCGATACCGGTGTGCCACTGGTCGCCGACATGTCCTCGCACATCCTGTCGCGCCCGGTCCCGGTCGAGAAGTTCGGCCTGATCTACGCCGGGGCGCAAAAGAACATCGGCCCTTCCGGTGTCACGCTGGTCATTATTCACCGCGACCTGCTCGGCATGGCGCCGCTGACCATCCCGACTGTGATGGATTACGCGGTGATGGCCGAAAACGGCTCGATGCTGAACACGCCGCCGACCTACGGCATCTACATCGCCGGCCTGGTTTTCCAGTGGCTGAAGCGGCAGGGCGGCCTGGAAGGCATGGCCAGGATCAATGCTGAAAAGGCGCGCATCCTGTACGCGTGCATCGACCAGTCCGGCGGCTTCTACCGTAACCCGGTCGATGCGGATTGTCGTTCGGCAATGAATGTGCCTTTCGTATTGGCCAATCCGGATCTGGACGCCAAGTTCCTGGCCGAGTCCAAGGCGGCCGGCCTCGCCTCGTTGAAGGGGCACAAATCGGTCGGCGGCATGCGCGCCTCGATCTACAACGCGGTCTCGCTGGAGTCGGTGCAGGCGCTGGTCGCTTTTATGAACGAGTTCGCCAAACGCAACGGATAAGACCATGAGCGACGATCTGCAAAAGGCCCTGGCCGGCGTCCGTGCCGACATTGATCGCATCGATGGCGAGTTGCTCAAGCTGCTCAACGAACGGGCCCGTTGTGCCCAGCGCGTCGGCGCGATCAAGGCTGAGCATGGCGACGCAGGCTACATCTACCGTCCCGAGCGCGAGGCGCAGGTCTTGCGTCGCTTGCAGGACACCAATCCCGGACCGCTGGCAAACGAGAACATCACCTTCTTCTTCCGCGAGGTGATGTCAGCCTGCCTGTCGCTCGAAGAGCCGCTCGGCATTGCCTTCCTCGGCCCGCTCGGTACTTTTTCCGAATCGGCGGCGACCAAGCATTTCGGCCACGCCGCCCGCCTGCTGCCGCAGACGTCGATCGACGACGTATTCCGTGAGGTCGAGGCGGGGCATGCCCATTACGCCGTGGTACCGGTCGAGAATTCGACCGAAGGGGCGGTTGGGCGGACGATGGACCTGCTGCTATCCACGCCGCTCAGGATTTGTGGCGAGGTCGTGCTGCGTATCCACCAGAACCTGCTGTCCCGCGAAACCGATTTCAGCCAGATTGCCAAGGTCTACTCGCATGCCCAGTCGCTGGCCCAGTGCCACGAATGGCTGAATCGCATGCTGCCCAATGCCCAGCGTATCTCGGTCGGCAGTAATGCCCAAGCTGCCCAGAAGGCCGCCGAGGAGCCGGGCACGGCGGCCATTGCCGGCGAGGCCGCCGCCGCCCGCTACGAGCTGCCCAAGCTGGTCGAGAACATCGAGGACGAGCCGAACAACACCACGCGCTTCCTCGTCCTCGGCAAGCACGATGCCGGCCCCTCGGGGCGTGACAAGACGTCGTTGATCATGTCCGCGCCCAACCGCACCGGTGCGCTGCATGAACTGTTGCAGCCGCTTTCCGCCGCCGGCGTCTCGATGTGCCGCCTGGAGTCCCGCCCAGCCCGCAATGCGTTGTGGGAGTACGTGTTTTATGTCGATATCGAAGGCCATCGTGATGAGCCGGCAATCAAGGCAGCACTCGACAAGCTGGCTGCCTCCGCTGCTTATCTGAAAACTCTCGGGTCCTACCCGGTCGCCGTTTACTGAGGATTGTCCATGAGCCTTGCCGAGCAAGCCCTGTCCTACGTCCGTGCCATTTCCCCCTATCAGCCGGGCAAGCCGATCACCGAACTGGCCCGCGAGATGGGCATTCCAGTTGACAGCATCGTCAAGCTGGCTTCCAACGAAAACCCGTTGGGCATGAGCCCGAAGGCCCGCCAGGCGGTTGAGAGCGCGATTGGCGGGGTCGAGCGCTACCCGGACCAGTTCGACCTCATCGCCAAGATCGCCGAACGGTGCGGCGTTGCCCAGAATCAGGTCGTTCTCGGTAACGGCTCGAATGATGTCCTCGACCTGGTCGCCCGCGTTTTCCTGGCCCCCGGTCGTTCTGCTGTCTTCGCCCAGCATGCTTTCGCCGTCTATCCGCTGGCTACGCTGTCCACCGGTGCCGAACTGATCGCTACGCCAGCCAAGAACTATGGCCATGACCTCGACGCCATGCGTGCGGCCATCCGCCCGGATACGCGCATCGTCTGGATCGCCAATCCGAACAACCCGACCGGCAATTTCCTGCCTTATGCCGAGGTGCGTGCCTTCCTCGAAAGTGTCCCCAAGGATGTCGTCGTCGTCCTCGATGAGGCCTATAACGAGTACATCCCGGCTGACGAGCGCATCGATACGGCGACCTGGCTCAAGGATTTCCCGAACCTGCTCATCTGCCGTACCTTCTCCAAGATTTACGGCCTGGCCGGCTTGCGTGTTGGCTACGGCCTGGCCTCGCCCGAAGTGGCCGATCTGATGAACCGCGTGCGTCAGCCATTCAACGTCAACAACCTGGCATTGGCTGGGGCGCTGGCTGCCCTGGACGATCACGAATTTCTCTCCGCCAGCTATGAATTGAATCGTCGCGGCATGGCGCAACTGGTCGCTGCCTTCGATCGCCTGGGGCTGGAATACATCCCGTCCTGCGGCAATTTCGTGACCTTTCGCGCCGGCGATGCCGCGACGGTTAATCAAAAGCTGCTCAAGCAAGGTGTCATCGTTCGTCCGATCGCTGGCTATGGTTTGCCTGAATGGTTGCGCGTCACGATCGGCACCGAGGCAGAAAATGCCCGCTTCATCGAGGCGCTGGAAAAGGCCCGCTAAATGGACGCCGGTCTGCCCGAGTTCGGCAAGGTCGTCATCTTCGGCACCGGCCTGATCGGCGGCTCGTTTGCGCTCGGCCTCAAAGAAGCGGGAGCCGTCGAGGAAGTTGTCGGTTTTGGCCGCACGCCAGCAACGCTGCGCAAGGCCCAGGAACTCGGCGTGATCGACCGGGCCGGCATCAACCCGGCGCATGAGATCGGCGACGCCGACATCGTTCTGGTGGCAACTCCAGTGGCGCAGATGCCGGAAATTTTCGAACGCATCGCTCCCTATCTCGGCCCGAACACCATCGTCACCGATGGCGGTTCAACCAAGGGCGATGTCGTTGCCGCCGCGCGGGCAGCCTTCAAGGGGCATATCGGCAAATTCGTTCCGGCACACCCGATAGCCGGCGCCGAGAATAGTGGTCCGGCAGCGGCACGCTGGGATTTGTATCAAGGCAAGAAGGTCGTCGTTACGCCGCTACCGGAAAACAAAGACGAACGTCTCGATCGCATCAAGCGCGCCTGGTCGCTGTGTGGTGCCGACATCTATGAACTGACGCCGGAAATGCACGACCGCGTCTTCGCTGCCGTCAGCCACCTGCCCCATTTGCTGTCATTTGCGCTGGTTCATGACCTCGCCGTGCGTGACGACGCCGACTTGTTCTTCACGTTTGCCGCCTCCGGTTTCCGGGATTTCACGCGCATTGCCGCCAGCCATCCCGAAATGTGGCGTGACATTTGTCTAGCCAATCGCGTGGCCCTGCTCGGTGAGCTGGAGAGCTATCGTGCGCAGCTCGACGAATTGCATGTCGCCCTGTCACAAAACGATGGGGCACGCCTTGAGGAAATCTTCGGTATCGCCCGTCAGGCGCGGCGCAGCTGGGCAGGCGAGGGCTGATGTTGCGCTGGCTGCTGGCGCTGTGGATCGGGGTGCTGATGAGCATTTCATTCACTGCCAATGCCGACGAAGAGCCAGCCATTCTGTTGGCCAACGTTTACCGCAATCAGGTTGATGTAACCCAATACCTGGTCAGCGAGAAGCTGGACGGTGTGCGGGCGGTTTGGGATGGGCGGAGTTTGCGCTTTCGCAGTGGCAAGCCCATTCATGCCCCTGCGTGGTTTGTCGATGCATTGCCAGCGCAGCCGCTGGACGGCGAGCTATGGATTGGCCGTGGCAGCTTCGAGCGCGTATCAGGCATCGTCCGCAAGGAAATTCCCGTCGATGCCGAATGGCGCCACGTGCGCTACATGATTTTTGAACTGCCTGGGGCGCCGGGATCATTTCGCCAGCGTGTCGATCAGATCGGCCAACTGGTTCACCAGGCCAATGTGCCCTGGCTGCAGCGAATCGATCAGTCTACGGTAAGTGATCTCAACGAGTTGCAACAATGGCTTGCTACAATTCTCGACGCTGGTGGCGAAGGGCTGATGCTGCACCGTGCCGATGCCGTCTATGAAACCGGGCGTAGCGATACCCTGCTCAAACTGAAACCCTGGCTCGATGCCGAGGCCGAAGTCATCGGTCACCGTGCGGGCAAAGGGCGTCACACTGGCCGGTTGGGCGCGCTCCAGGTACGGACGCCAGAGGGAAAGACCTTTCTGCTGGGCACCGGTTTCTCGGATGCCCAGCGGCAAAACCCGCCACCGATCGGGGCGAGAGTAACTTATCGCTATCGGGAACTTACACGCACAGGGCTGCCGAGATTCGCCAGTTTTTTACGCGTTAGGGAGTACTGAGGAGAACGCATGATCCTGGTGACAGGCGGGGCCGGCTACATCGGCTCGCATACGTGTGTCGAACTACTCAACACAGGGCATGAATTGGCGGTGTTCGACTATTCTTGCATCAGCCACGCCCGAGGCGTTGGCCTGAGTGAAAAAATTTCCGGCCGCAAGCTCAATGTCGTCAAAGGCGATATTTCTGACCAAAATGCCCTAGAGGAGGTGATCCCCGCTACAGCTGCATGGCGATCATGTACTGTGATGCTCTGAAAGAAGTCGTTGAATCACTCGAAAAGCCGCTCAGCTACCACGACAACAACGTAATCGGTACGTATCACCCGCTCCTGGCCATGGCCAAATGTGGCGTCAAAATGTTGGTCTTCAGTTCCTCGGCAACGGTCTATTGGCAAACCGCAGTTTTGGACTTTGACCGAGCAACACCCGCTATCGGCAACCAATCCGTATGGAGGCACCAAATCGATTATCGAGGAGTATTGTGTGATCTGCATCTTCCGGCTCCTCCTGGCGCATCGGCATCCTGCGCTGTTTCAATCCGCTGGGGCGCGTGACCGTGGACTGATCGGCGAAGGTTCGCAGGATCTTCCGAAGAACCGGATGCCTTTCGTCGCCCAGGCGGCGGTTGGGCGATGTGAATGCCTGAAAGTCAGGGGCAACGATTACCCAGCGCCGGATAGTGGGGTGAATATTCACGTAGTTACCTTGTTGCCGGGCACCTGAAAGCTTTGGCACGGTTATGGGAGCTGTAGTGCATTGCTGTTAATTTGTGAACAGGTTATGGCTACAGTGTTCTTGATGCGATCAATGCTTTTGCCACAGCCAGTAACCGCCATGCTCCTTATCAGCTTCCCCGTCGTCACCCTAGTGATGTGGCAGCCTACCATCACGATCTACTCTCGAGGACAGTTTACTTGGTTGGAAAGCAAATAGGGAGTTGAGCGCAATGTGCATAGATGCGTGTTACTGGCAGCGTGACAATCCAACTTGCTTTCTGTGCGCATAGAGCTAACCGGAAGTTTCGAGTTGTTTTCTTCAGGCTCGCAGGAAGTAAGTAGTGTTAGTTGGGGGGTATTACCTTGGTCATAACGACGTCTCCCTGTTTGCTTTGTATAATTACTGGTTTTTAACTTTTAGCTTAGCAGGCTGCTGAAATACTTCCGCATCCTGTCGACGAAACAGCGGGTTTGATTGTTATAGAGATTCACCGAGATTACCGAGAGCACAAAGCGGATCATGCGCGGAGCCGACACCTTCACCGAGAGTTTGTTTACGATGCGTCGCCTGGACGACTTTGTGCCGGCGCAGCACCCGTTGCGGCCGATCCGGGCGATGGTGAACCTGGCGCTCAAGGATATCGAGCCCCTGCTCAGCGGCATGTATGCCGCCGACGTCAAAGGCGGTCGCCCCAGCATTGCCCCGGAGAAACTCCTGCGTGCCATGCTGCTGCAAATCTTCTACAGCATTCGCTCGGAACGGCAATTGATGGAGCAGACCCAGTACAACCTGCTCTTTCGCTGGTTCATCGGCCTATCGATGGACGATGCAGTCTGGGTGCCCACCGTCTTCACCAAGAATCGCGAACGCCTGATTGCCCACGATGCCGTGATCGAACTCTTCAATGCGGTACTGGCCATTGCCGAGAAGCAGAACTGGCTATCAGGCGAACATTTCAGTATCGACGGCACGCTCATCCAGGCTTGGGCGGGACACAAGAGTTTCCTGCGCAAAGACGGCGGAGATGATGAAGGCGGCGGCAATTTCAAGGGCCAGTCACGCAGCAATGACACCCACGCCTCGCGTACCGACCCGGATGCCCGACTGTACCGCAAGGGCAATACCGCCAGTGAGTTGCGCTACATGGGACACACCTTGAGCGACAACCGCCACGGACTCATTGCCAGTGCGGTCGTGACCACGGCCGATGGCTATGCCGAGCGGGAAGTTGCCAAGGCCCTGATCGCCGATGCCCGCCAAGTCGCCGGCGAAACGGCTGAAATCACCCTTGGCGCGGACAAGGGCTACGATGCCCAGGAATTCATTGCGGCACTCATCGAACTGAATGTCATTCCCCATGTGGCGCAGAACACCAGCCATCGCCGTTCTGCCGTGCCGGACGACATTGCCGGCAGTGACGGTTACGCGATCTCCCAGCAAAAGCGCAAACTCATCGAACAGGGATTCGGCTGGGCCAAGTTCATTGGGCCGATACGCCAGGTGATGGTGCGCGGACTGGAGAAGGTCGATCAGTTGTTCGTGCTGACCATGGCCGCCTACAACCTGACGCGCATGCGCTCCTTGGGAGCAATCCGTCCGCTGGGGGCAATATGATAGGAAAACACCTCGGAATCCCTGTAAAACACGTGCGAACGACCGAAAATCCGCTTCGCCTTACGAAAAACGACTCCGTTCCATGCCACCGTCTGCATTTGCAGGGCGGTATTTCAGCAGCCTGTTAGTTCGCCGTCGTTTCTATGGCTTAGCGCCAGACGTTTGATTTAAGTGAGAGAACTATATGAGCATTTTCGTGACCGGTGCCGCCGGCTTCATCGGCAGCAATTTCGTACTGGACTGGCTGGCCCAGTCTGATGAAAGAGTCATCAACCTCGATGCGCTGACCTACGCCGGCAACCTGGAGAACCTCGCCAGTCTTGAGGGCGATGCGCGCCACGTCTTCGTCCATGGCGACATCGGCGACTTCGCGCTGGTCAGCAAGCTCCTGGCCGAACACCAGCCGCGCGCCGTGGTCAATTTCGCCGCCGAATCGCACGTCGACCGCAGCATCCACGGCCCGGAAGACTTCATCCAGACCAACATCGTCGGCAGCTTCCGCCTGCTCGAAGCGGTGCGTGCCTACTGGGGCGGCCTGGCGCAACCGGCCAAGAGCCAGTTCCGCTTCCTGCATGTGTCCACCGACGAAGTCTATGGCTCGCTCGGCCAGGACGATCCGGCCTTCCGCGAAACCAACCGCTACGAACCGAACAGTCCGTACTCGGCAAGCAAGGCGGCAAGCGATCACCTGGTCCGCGCCTATCACCACACCTACGGCTTGCCGGTCCTGACCACCAATTGTTCCAACAACTACGGTCCCTACCACTTCCCGGAAAAGCTCGTCCCGCTGGTCATCCATAACGCCCTGGCCGGCAAGCCGCTGCCTATCTACGGTGACGGCCAGCAAATCCGCGACTGGCTCTACGTCAAGGACCACTGCAGCGCCATCCGCCGCGTGCTCGAAGCCGGCCGCCTGGGCGAGACCTACAACATCGGCGGCTGGAACGAAAAGCCCAACCTCGATGTTGTGCATACCCTCTGTGCCATCCTCGACGAACTGCAGCCACGGGCCGATGGCCAGCCCTACCGGGCACAGATCACCTACGTCCAGGATCGCCCCGGTCACGATCGCCGCTACGCCATCGACGCCAGCAAGATTGAACGCGAACTCGGCTGGAAGCCGGCCGAAACCTTCGAGACCGGCATCCGCAAGACCGTCCAGTGGTATCTCGACAACCAGGCTTGGGTGGCCAATGTCACCAGTGGCGCCTACAAGCAGTGGGTGGGCAAGCAATACGGAGCTTAACGTGAGAATTTTACTGATCGGTAAAGATGGACAAGTTGGATGGGAACTACAAAGAACCCTTTCGCCACTGGGGAAGTTGTTGTCTCTTGGACGCCAAGAGGTCGATTTGACCGAACTGGAGGCAGTTCGTAGTTGTGTCAGGCTGTATCGTCCAAACGTTATTGTGAATTCTGCAGCCTATACTGCCGTTGACAAGGCTGAAATTGAGCCCGATAAAGCTCGCTTAGTTAATGAACTTGCTGTTCAGGTACTAGCCGAAGAGGCGCTAAAGCTTGATGCATGGTTGGTTCATTATTCAACGGACTATGTTTTCGATGGACGAAAACAGGCAGCATATGTTGAGAGCGACCAAGCCCTACCGCTTAGTATTTACGGGCTGACAAAGCTAGATGGTGAAAATGCTATTAGACATAGTGGATGCAAACATTTAATCCTTCGTAGTAGCTGGGTTTATTCCATACATGGCGCTAATTTTCCTCTCGCGATACTTCGGCGCGCTATCGAAATGGATCAGATCGACGTAGTCTCTGACAGTTTTGGTGCGCCAACCAGTGCAAGCCTAATTGCAGACATTACAGCTCAGATGCTTTATCGAGTTACGTGGGATCAGTTGTTGAAAGAATCTGCAAGTGGCATTTACCATTTGGTTGCTACAGGTAGAACATCTTGGTATGAATATGCAAAATACCTTGTTGGTTTAGCCAAGAAAAAAGGTCTTCCGGTCAAGGTTGCATCAAACAAGATATTCCCTGTCAGTGCCGATACCTACAAAACAGGTGCTGTACGACCCAAAAACTCCATGCTAGATAGCAAAAAACTATGCTCTGAATTCGGTTTTGTTTTGCCTGAATGGAAAATTGATGTTGAGAGATTTGTTAACGAACTTGTGATGCCAAAACCATTATGAAACGTAAAGGTATTATCCTGGCCGGTGGCTCCGGAACCCGACTCTACCCGGTCACAAAGGCAGTATCCAAACAGTTACTGCCGATCTACGACAAGCCGATGATCTACTATCCCCTTAGCACTCTAATGCTTGCTGGAATACGTGACATCCTAATCATTTCTACTCCACAAGATACTCCGCGCTTTGAGCAACTACTTGGCGACGGCGGAGACTGGGGACTTAATCTGCGCTACGCTGTTCAACCGAGTCCGGACGGTCTAGCTCAGGCTTTCATTATTGGAAAGGATTTCATCGGTGATGCCCCGAGTGCTCTAGTGTTGGGGGATAACATCTTTTATGGTCACGACCTTAATGCGCAACTTGAAAAAGCTACGGTATGCGAACAAGGTGCAACGGTATTCGCCTATCATGTGAACGACCCAGAACGTTATGGCGTGGTTGCTTTTGATGCCCAAGGTCGTGCTACCAGCTTGGAAGAGAAGCCTAAAAAACCCAAGAGCAATTTCGCGGTTACTGGCCTGTATTTTTATGACAAACAGGTTGCAGAAATTGCCGCCAGCCTTAAACCATCGGCGCGGGGCGAGCTGGAGATCACTGACTTGAATCGCATTTACCTCGAACGTAACCAGCTTCGCGTGGAGATTATGGGGCGCGGCTACGCGTGGCTTGACACAGGTACTCACGAGAGTCTGATTGAAGCCAGTAACTTCATCGAAACTATTGAACACCGCCAAGGCCTGAAGGTTGCTTGCCCAGAAGAAATTGCTTTCCGAAAGGGTTTTATCGATGACTGTCAGCTTGAAAGGCTTGCGCAACCACTCGCTAAAAATGGCTATGGGCAGTACCTGCTGCGTTTGCTAAAAGAGGGAGGTTCATTTTGAAAATTACACCCACACGCATCCCTGATGTTCTGGTGTTGGAGCCTAAATTTTACGGTGACGATCGCGGTTTCTTTTTCGAAAGTTACAACCAGCAACGCTTCAATGAAGCCGTGGGACGTGACATCTGTTTTGTTCAAGATAATGAATCGATGTCCAAGCAGGCCGTGCTTCGTGGACTCCACTATCAGGTGGTGAAACCACAAGGCAAATTAGTGCGAGTCTCTGAAGGTGAAGTTTTTGACGTTGCCGTTGATATCCGTAGTAACTCTCCCACGTTTGGCCAATGGGTGGGTGAAACACTATCTGCTAAAAATAAAAAACAACTCTGGGTACCTGAGGGTTTTGCTCATGGCTTTCTCGTTCTTTCAGAAGTGGCGAGATTTCACTACAAAGTTACCGACTACTGGTATCCGGAGCACGAGCGCTGCATCCGGTTTGACGACCCAGATATCAACATTCATTGGCCAGTCGTGCCCTGCGGATTTCCAATTGCGCTTGACCCAATGTTATCCGATAAAGATAAGCAAGGTCTTGACTTTAAAAACGCAGAAAAATATTAACTTTTAAGGAATATAAGAGATGGCTATTCAATTATTTGTACCAAATTTTCGTGTTGACGAGTGCCTTGCCCAAATTCGCGAATGTCTGGAAAAAGGCTGGACTGGACTGGGCTTCAAAACAGTCGAGATGGAAAACAAATGGAAAGAGTACACGGGGCTGCCCTATGCACATTTTCTGAGTTCAAACACTGTCGGTCTGCATCTGGCTCTACACATGTTCAAGACAGAGTTTGGTTGGGCAGACGGTGATGAAGTCATTTCTACATCACTCACATTTGTATCTTCCAACCACGCAATTGTTTATACCAACCTGCAACCTGTCTTTGCTGACGTTGATGAATATCTATGTCTGTCGCCCGAGGATATAGAGCGAAAAATTACACCACGTACTCGTGCCGTCATCTTTGTGGGAATTGGTGGTAATACCGGACGCTATGAAGAGGTCCTTAAGCTTTGCAGGGATCGGGGTCTGATCCTCATCTTGGATGCAGCCCATATGGCGGGTACGCGTCTAAATGGCAAGCATGTCGGATACGATGCCGATTGCACTGTCTTCAGTTTCCAAGCGGTAAAAAATCTCGCCACAGCTGATTCCGGGATGATCTGCTTCACGGATGAGGCGCGTGATGTGCGTGCGCGCAAGCTGGCATGGTTAGGGATCAACAAAGATACCTACGCGCGTACGGCAGCGCAGGGGGCCTATAAATGGATGTACGACATTGAAGAGGTCGGCTACAAATATCACGGCAATTCCATCATGGCGGGGATTGGTTTGGTTTCTTTGAAATATCTAGATCAGGATAACGCCTATCGTCGCCAGCTCGCAAAATGGTACCGCGAGAATTTAGATGGGCATGAGCATATCAAGGTGGTTCCTGTTGCTTCTGGCTGTGAGTCATCAACACACCTTATTCAGATACGTGTGCAAAACCGCGACGCACTGATGCTTGCACTCAATGAACACCAAATTTATCCCGGCGTACATTATCGGGACAATACTGAATACTGTATGTATTCGTACGCCCAAGGATCATGTCCAAACTCGGCCAAGGCTAGCCAAGAGATTCTCTCCTTGCCGATGCACATGGGACTGACTAAAGCAGATGTTGATTTGGTTTCAGAGCTTATCATTCGATACACAAAATGAAGAGAAGCATCGCACCATTTGGCAACGAAATCATTAGTCTGAGATTGATTGAAGAGTCAGATTTGGAAAAAACTCTGGACTGGAGAAATCGTGATGATGCCCGTGTCTGGTTTAAGACTTCCAATCTGCTTACTCTTGAGCAGCATCAGGCATGGTTTCATCGCTATCTCAATAAGGATGATGATTTTCTGTTTGTTATAGAAGCTGAGGGAAAAATGGTCGGGCAGGTATCGGTCTACGAGGTCCAGTGGGACAAGGGGTGCGCCGAAATCGGTCGTTTCCTGGTCGCACCGGATAGTAGTGGCAAGGGTTACATGATGGCGGCATGCAAAGCACTGATTTGCTTATGTACTAATGTGCTCAACCTTCAGTACCTGTTTCTTGAGGTCATCGAAACGAATGATCGCGCAATTCGCCTATATAAGCGACTTGGCTTTTTGGAAGAGCAACGTTATAGCGGATTGGTCCGCATGGGCCTTAGCGAATTAACCAAGACTTTGAAATGACACCATTACTCCGGGAGTTCAAGCTCGCGATAAATAACTTCCAAATTTGGACTTATCTTTCGGGCTCAGATGTAAAAAGCAGATTCAGGCGCTCCAAATTAGGAATTGTGTGGCCAGTTTTGCACCAGTTGGCATTTTCACTGGGTGCAGGTTTCATCTGGGCCGCGGTCTTTCATTTGAAGCCAGATGACTTTATCCCCTTCTTAACACTTGGTTTTGCGATATGGGCTTTCATTGCTGCCGCTATGACGGAAGGTTGTTCGGCTTTTGTCATTGCACACGGTTACCTTAAGCAACTGCCTTTGCCACAGTCGATATTTATTTTTAGGACAGTTCTCACACAATTGATTTTTCTAGCTATCGGTTTGGCGACCGCCTTGGGTGTCCTGCTCTATTTTGGCAAGCTAACGCTGCTTGGTCTCGTTCTTGGCATACCCGGAATTTTGATCCTGATCGTCTATGCTTATGGGGCTATTGGGTCGTTGGCCTACTTGGGTCTTCGTTATCGGGACCTGCAGCACGGCCTAGCTGGAATCTTTAGCCTGCTTTTCGTTGTTACGCCCGTTATTTATCCTGCCGAAGTTTTGATCAAAAAAGGATTTGCTGCTGCAATTTACGCTAATCCTTTCGCTTCGTTGATCGAGGTGGTTCGGTATCCAATTCTGAACGGCGAACTTGCTGAACCGCTCCATTACCTGGCGTCTTCGGTTTTTGCTCTGGCGTTCGTTGCTCTCCGCTTCCAACTGGGCTTCCGTTGGAGCCGCTTCGTACCATTCTGGTCATGATCGAATTAAAAAACGTTTCAATTGATTACCCACTTGACCCCGCAGACGGGGCTAGTCTGAAAAGTGCTTTGCTGAATGTCTTTAATAGGAATCGCAAGCAGCCAAAATCTCATTATCGAGCTCTCGATGATGTCTCTCTGAGAATTAACAAAGGCGAGCGAGTGGGCTTGATCGGTCTGAATGGGGCGGGAAAAAGCACAATCCTGCGTGTCATGTCAGGAATATTCCAACCAAGCCATGGCTCGGTTCAGATTGTCGGGCGCGTATCGCCGCTACTTGATTTTGCGACTGGCCTAGAGTTGCACCATACTGGCCTAGAAAATATTCGCATTCGTCTGATGTTTCTTGGTGAGTCACCAGCGTCCATTGAACGCAAGATTGGGGACATTGCCGAGTTCTCAGAACTAGGTGAATTCATCCATTTGCCTGCAAGAACGTATTCAACGGGGATGTTCATGCGTCTTGCATTTGCAACATCCACAGCGATTAATCCAGAGATATTAATAGCAGACGAGGTGGTCGGCGCAGGGGATGCTCAGTTCGCTGAGAAGGCCAGGCAACGCATCGAAGAACTGCTATCCGGTGAGCGTACAACCGTGTTGAGTTCTCACTCAATGGACCTTATTCGCAGGTTCTGCCATCGGGTTGTCTGGTTGCATCATGGGAGAATCATTGCTGATGGGGACAGTGATGCGGTCATTAAGGATTACGAAGCGCGTGCCCCCCTGATGGAACGATGAGGTTGAGAGTGAATAGAGGTGGAGAAATGCTTATTCTCGATATTGGATGTGGTAGAAAGAAGATAGCGGGCGCAGTTGGAATTGATTTCTCACCAATGAGCGATGCCGATGTCGTCATCGATTTAAACTATGAACCTTTGCCATTCGACGACAGTAGTGTTGACTTTATTTACTCGTCGCATACGCTGGAACACCTTAGTCTGGATGGTTTTTTCCATGTAATGAGGGAAGCTTACCGTGTGCTCCGACCTGAAGCGCAGTTCAAGATCGTTGTGCCTTATTTCACTACCTCGGTTAATCTCGCCAATCCTTTTCATAACAATAACATTTGCTTTAATGAGCACACGTTCAGATTTTTCTCCTCCGATCTCGAATGTGAGGCGATTCCAAAGCTCGAATACCAGACGCCGAGCTGTCCGCACTGGGGGCTTCGTTATTCCGCGAATAGCGAAATTGATCTCGAGTTCAAGACGCTACGTATCGATAAGTTCTACTTTCCTCAGTATGCGCAACAGAGTGGGCCGGATAGAGTAGTTGCTTGCTCGTCGAAACTGAATGTGGCAGAACAGATCATCTATTCACTCCAGGCAGTCAAGCCATGCCCTGTCAGGCCAGAAACCGGCCCTATTTCGCCACCCGACGATCCGTATCTTTTTGTTGAACGGCAGCTGTCTTTTCTGTCAGAGCAACTGACCTACCTGCAAGATCAGGGCATTTGCTCGTCGTCAGAAATTGAAAGAGGCCGCCTTCTCGTTGGAAGCCGGAGAGTGGAGGGAGGGGCTCTGTACTGTATAGATAAGATTCTGACTCCTGTAAATTTCCTGGTTTTTGAGCTGGATGATGTTATTCAAGCCCTTCGACGTCTTATAGACAGGCACCAAACAAATATCATTTCCGGGAGTGCTAACCGATGAATGTGTTAGCTGTCCTGCCAGGGTTTATCCCAAGCACGATCATTGGTGTCCTTCGGCCTCTCGCCGATCTGGAGCGGCAGGGTGAAATCAAGCTACGTGTGCGGCTTTCCAGCCTTACTATTCTTATTTCTCATGATATTAATTGGTGCGATGTTGCTGTTTTTTGTCGAAACTGCGAGATTAAGGACCTGTCAGTTCTCTACGAACTGAAGCGCAAAGGGAAAAAAATAGTTTATGAAATAGACGATAACTTTGAGGAAATACCGCTTACAACGTATATCGGGCTCCACCACAGAGCCTTTTTTAGGCTCCACGTTTTAAAGCGTTTTTTTTCCCTCAGTGAGGTTACGCGGGTCTATTCTGATCGCATATTTCAGCGCGTTGTTTCTCATGGTGGCCACCCTCAGGTAATACGTAGTTATTTCGATAGATCCATTGTTAATGGACTGTCTAGGCGAACACCGGATGGGGTGACCAGGATTGCCTATCCAACCGGTCGTATTGATGATGACAAGTTGGAGGAGACAGTTTTTTCAGCGGTGCGGGTTATCCTTGAAAAACATGCTGGAAAGATCGAGTTTCACCTTTGGCGCAGTTCTGTGCCCCGGCAACTTTCTGGTGTTAGTGGGGTTGTGTTGAACAAGGGGGTAAGGAGCTATGAAAAATTTATACAATCGTTTTTTCAGGCTGGTTTTGACATAGGCCTTGCGCCCGGAGTTGATACACCGTTCTTTCATTCCAAGACAAACAACAAATACCGAGAGTTTGGTGGGTGTGGTGTTGCTGGGATTTATAGCAACTTCCCTCCTTACACCAACTCCGTGACTCATGAGTATTCAGGACTACTGGTGGGAGGCTCCACTGAGGAATGGGTTGCCGCTATCGAGCGACTGATGTTAGACGTCAAACTGCGAGCCTGGATTGTTAAAAATGCAGCCTACGATGTAAGGAGTAACTATAGTTTTGAGTCCGCGGTCGAGAGTTGGCGTGAGTGCCTAAGGCTGCTGAAAGAATTTAAGTCAGAGGTGCCGGAATGGATTCCCTTATCGAAACAATGGCCTTTATATGCTCAAGTGCACTTGCGGTCCTCAAACGAGGTTGACCATCGATATGAATACTTGAAGCTTTCCATTGGTGCTTTACCCATGGCTACCCTTCTACACTTTAACAGTGCTTCGGAATATTTAAAGTCACCAGTTCGCCCTTTTCTCGCTGCCAGCATCTTTATCATTTCTAATAAAAAGGAACTTGAGCCACTGTCCGTATTACTACCCCTCCAATCTTTTGGAGCAATCGTAGATTTGACCACTTATGGTGACGACGTGGGGTGTGCGGTTAGTTATTTGCGTGAAGTGGCCTCAGGTGTGCCAATGACTTTTCTGGTTACTCATGAGCACACCAAGGCATCTGCAATTGCGACTGTGCAGGATTGCGTATTAGTTGCGAATAGGTTTTCACCAATCGCGCAGGAATTTTCGTTGGAGGGTTACCCGGCAGCCTATCTCGAACTGGTTGAGCGCTATATACATTTAGGTCAGCATGAAATAAGGTTAGGTCATCATTTACGGTTGAGTGCTGTTGCGCATGTGATTGGTGATCGTTATGCGCTCTGGAAGGGGCGCTTTGAATCCGTTTTGATGTGGATGAAGTTGCGATTTGGTTTTCGCCGATTCTGATGTGAATAGCCTCTTTATCAATCCTGCGAAATCACTTGAAGCATCATGCTTGCTGGTCGTAGAACGGATTACAGTGTGTTAAACCCACTCTCCCTCGGCGCCTTATTCTTGCAGGTCCTCTTTCGGCTCGCCGAACAGGTCATTCCGTAACCATCAAGCTTTCCCTGAAATGCATGACTGAAGTACTGGCTACCCCGGTCGGCGTTGTGCAGCAGCCATGGTTGCGCATTCTTCAGGACGGCTACCGTCACAAGCGGTTTCAGCGACCTGCTGACGAGCTCACGGTTGATCGGGTCGATCACAATGGCTAGGCACAGCCAGCCTTCATCCGGCTACTGGTGGGTGATGTCCGCGTCCAGAACTGCTTCGGTGCCGTTGGAGTGATCAGATTACCGCCAAGCCAGTGACTGTCGTTCACCTAGCAGCTGTGGTTTGAAAATAAATTTTGTAGTGCCGAATAAACAAGGGGGGGCTGTGAATAGTGGTGCGGGCTTCTTTCGTAATGCGCTCTGGAGCCTTTGGGGTTCCATTTTGCCGTTGGGGGTTGGGTTGGCAACGATGCCGGTGCTTGTATCCAAACTAGGGATCGAGCGCTTCGGGATATTGAATCTTGCGTGGTTACTGGTCGGTTACTTCAGTCTCTTCGATTTTGGCCTCGGACGGGCGCTGACCCGCTTGGTTGCCGAAAAGCTTGGCTCAGGGCTGGTCGAGGAAATTGGTGACTTGACAGGTACTGCCATTGCTGTGATTCGTTGGTTTGGTGTAATCGCTGGTACTTCTGTGGCTTGTATGGCTCCGTGGCTGGTTGATTGGCTTTCGATCTCCGTCGCTTTGAAGGAGGAGACGCTGACTAGCTTATGGATACTTTCACTTGCGCTGCCGTTTGTACTCTTGTCGGCTGGATGGCGAGGGGTGCTAGAAGCCTATGGTCGCTTCGATTTGGTGAATTGGGTCCGGATCCCGCTTGGGGTTGCGCTTTTTGTGGCACCGTTGCTGAGCTTGCTTTTCGCTGACGGATTAATTCCGGTCATGATCTCGCTAGCTGTTACCAGAATTGCTGGTTGGTGGGTGTCGAGAAGGATGTGTTTGCGTATGTGCCCTGACCTGAGCGCAGGGCTGAGATTCAAAAAGACTATGGTTCGGCCGCTTGTTGCTTTTGGCGGATGGATGACGATTTCAAATGTGGTTGGGCCGTTAATGGTTTATGCGGATCGATTTCTGATTGGTGGTTTGCTTTCGGCTGTGGCTGTTGCCTATTACGCAACGCCGTATGAGATCGTTACGCGTTTGTGGATTGTTTCCGGAGCGTTGACTGGCGTGTTATTTCCCATTGTCGCTGCGCGTTTGGTGAGCGATTTTGGTGCTGTTAGGCTTGTCTATCGTTATGCAATGAGGTCAGTTTTCGGGCTGATGTTACCTGCTGTAGCCATACTTTATGTTTTTGCTGATGAAGGCCTTGCTTGGTGGCTGGGGGGCGATTTTGCTCGGCAAGGAGCGGGAGCTGCGCGTATTTTATTAGTGGGTGTATTTATCAATGCTCTGGGGCAGGTGTCTATCACTGTTCTTCATGGGGCAGGTCGTGCCGATTGGGCGGCGAAGTTACATTTGTTCGAGTTGCCGTTTTATCTTGTGGCCTTGGTGTTTGCCGCGGAGCGTTATGGCATAGAAGGGGTCGCAATAGTGTGGATGTTGCGTGTTCTGTTCGACATGATCGTGATGACAGTGTTGGCCGAACGTTTGCTGTTGGCGAGAGATGGATTCGTTATTCAATTGATTGTGGCGTCAATTTGTGTGATGAGTCTGCTCTGGATGGTGGATTTTCTGGAAAGTGGTTGGTGGCGTTTGGGCTTGCTGTGTCTAATACTTTTGGCTTGTGGTATTTTCTTGCCCGGTCAGCTACGTCAGCTAGGCCGTGCGGCAAGCAGGCCGGTAAAAAACCTTCAAGGTCAATAATGCAATCCAAAGCTTCTGCGCAGGCCATATGGCCAACCGACGGGTTGGAACCTGTTCCCGTTTGCCCTTTGTGTGGTGGAAACGAACGGGCGCTCTTGCACGACGGTTTAAAGGATTTTTTCTTCAAGTGCGCACCAGGAGAGTGGTCGTTATTCGAGTGCCAGCACTGCGGCAGTGCATTTCTTGACCCGCGGCCCAATCAGCAGACTATTTCACTCGCCTATAGGAGCTATTACACCCATCGTTCTTATGATGTGGCGTCAGGGCTGTCACGTCGAATTTGGCATGGCCTGAGAGATGATTATTTGCTTGCCAAATTTGGTGTTCGTTCTGATTTTGCGCTTTGGCCAGGTCGGTGGTTGCTAAGGTTGTTTTCCACCGGGCGTCAGGGAGTCGATGCGGCACTTGCGCGGAATTTGGAGCCGTTGCCTCATTCCCAAGCCAGGTTGCTGGATGTCGGGTGCGGTAACGGAAATTATCTCGAGTTTGCTCGACGCGCCGGGTGGCAGGTGCAAGGAGTTGATTTCGATCCCCGGGCAGTTGCAGCTGCGCGGGCGCGTGGGCTGGATGTTTTTGAGGGTACGATCCACCTTCTTGCTTCCGAGCGTGCGTGTTATGACCGTATCACTCTTAGCCATATCTTGGAGCATGTCTTCGACCCTTGGGATCTTCTGGCCGATTGTTATCGACTACTCAAACCTGGTGGAGTCTTATGGCTTGAGACACCCAACATAGGCAGCAACGGCCAATCTGTATTCGGACCATATTGGCGTGGCCTCGAACCGCCGCGTCATTTGCACATTTTTTCCAGAAAATCACTGCGGGAGAAATTGACAGAAATCGGGTTTTCAAATGTTCAGGATTGCTTCAGTTGTTTTGCTACTGCTGCCATGTGGCGAGAGAGTCGGTTGATTGTCGCCAAGGCATCGGGAAAACGGCGCTTCCGCTATTCGTTGTTGGGGCAGTTTCTGGCTGAAATTCAGGCTCGTTTTTCTCCGGATACGCGGGAGTTTATCACTTTGGTATGTGTAAAACAGAATGACAATAAATAAAGGGGGCGTTTGGGCTGTTGTGGTGACTTATAGGCCTGAGCTTAATAAGCTGGGGATGCTGTTGAATTCGTTGGCATCTCAGGTCAACGGCGTCGTGGTCGTGGACAACGGTTCATCGGAAGCTGTCCTGTCTTGGTTGGGTGAGTATCAATATTCCGTACCGCTACAACTGGTTGCTTTAGGGGATAACAAAGGAATTGCCGCTGCGCAAAATATTGGGATCCAATATGCAATACACCAAAAGGCAGATTACGTGATTCTCTTCGATCACGATAGCCATCCGGAAGGCAGCATGGTTGCCAAACTGAAGGAGGTGGCCGAGGTCAAGCTGGCAGCCGGTGTGAAACTTGCTGCAGTTGGGCCGCGTTATTTTGACGAGAGGCATGACAATCCTCCGCCATTTATTCAAGTGCGGGGCCTGAAGGTGGAGCGTCAGCCTTGTAGAAGTTGCAATTCTGTTGTGGAGGTTGATTATCTTATTGCTTCAGGTTGCTTGATTCCAACGCAAACATTAACTTTGGTTGGCGGCATGAACGAAGAAATGTTCATTGACTATGTCGATATCGAGTGGGGGTTGCGGGCGAAAGCCAAGGGTTTTCAGTCATTTGGAGCATGTGCGGCGCTGATGAGTCATGATCTTGGTGATGAGCCGTTTGTGTTCTTCGGGAATAAATTTCCGCATCACAGCGCGCTACGCCACTATTACCATTTTCGTAATGCAATCTGGATGTATTGTCAGGATTGGCCACCGTTGCATTGGAAGCTGGCTGATGGGTGGAGGTTGTTTCTCAAGTACGGGTTCTACACTCTTTTTGCCAAACCCCGACATAAGCATTGGTGGATGATGACAAAGGGGGGGTGGCATGGTTTGACAGGGCGAATGGGAAGATTGAATTGATCGCCGTATCCATCGTCAGTCATGGCCATGGCGTAATGGTCGTGCGCTTGATCGAGTCGCTATTGATGTGTGGGGAAGTGGCGCAGATCATCGTCACACGAAATATTCCCGAGGCGATACAGATGCCGGAAAGTGACCGCATTGTCGTGCTCGATAACCCTCAACCCAAAGGTTTTGGGGAAAATCACAATGCGGCATTTGAGCATTGCACCCAGCCATTTTTCTGCCCGTTGAACCCGGATATTTCTTTGCAAGGTAACCCTTTCGGAACTTTGCTGACCGAGTTGGAGAAATCAGGGGCAGTTATTGCAGCACCGTTGGTGCTTGCTCCCGGTGGAGCGGTGGAGGATAGCGTTAGGCGGTTTCCGACGGTGGCTTCGCTGTTGCAGAAGGCGTGTGGGGGGCAGGATGGCCGTTACAAGCTGAAATTGAACGCTCCTGTTTTTCATCCGGATTGGGTTGCAGGGATGTTCATGCTGTTTCGTAGTGCGGATTATGCAAGATTGGGTGGTTTCGACCCGAAATTTTTCTTGTACTACGAGGATGTCGATATTTGTGTGCGCGCGAGAAAGGTTGGGTTGGGACTCATCGTTTGCCCGTCGGTAGCTGTTATCCACGATGCGCGCCGTGATAGTCACCGCAGCTTGCGTCATTTGCGCTGGCATTTGGCGAGCATGGGACGCTATTTCTTGAAGCATTGGGGGCGGTTGCCGCGTGGTAAAAACTGATTTTTGTTGCCCCGTACTGTGATTCTCGTTTCTGGTGCTTCGGGTTTTATTGGGCGACGTCTTGTATCCCGATTGTCGGCTGAAGGGGTTGCGTTCCGTCAACTTGCGCACCGGCTGGGTGTTGGTTTTGCGGATGTGTTTGCAGACTTGGCGGGCGCGAATAGCCTAGTTCAAGCTTGCTCTCAAGTTACGAGCGTTTTTCACTGTGCTGGATATGCCCATGCTTTTTCGACGTTGTCCGAAGAGGATTCAGCCAAGCATTGGGCTGTGAATTTTGAAGGTACCCGCAATTTTGTGGAGGCAGCGGGCCTCGCTGGCGTTAGGTCTTTTATTTTTTTGTCCAGCGTCAAGGCCATGGCGGAACCAGGCGAGCAGTGTGTGGACGAGAGCTTTCTTGGTGATCCCAAAACAGCCTACGGTCAGTCCAAGTTGGCTGCTGAGCAAGCTGTGCTTGAAGCAGGGCGGCGTTACGGGATGCATGTTGTCAATCTCCGTCTGGCCATGGTCTATGGTTCGGGCGGGAGGGGTAATTTGGAGCGTATGGGGCGTCTGGTAAAGCGCAGATTGTTTCCCCCTTTGCCTGAGACGGGTAATCATCGTTCCCTGATTCACGTTGATGATGTAGTTTCGGCGATGCGCTTGGTTGCCGGTGATGGGCGTGCCAACGGGCGAACTTACATTGTTGCCAGCCAGCATGCCCCCTCGGGGCGTGCCTTGTTTGACGCCTTGCGTCAGGCGCAGGGCTTGCCACCTTGCCATTTGTCGGTACCGGCTTCGTTGCTTTGGGGAGGGGCCAAAGTCGGTGACTGGCTGGAGAAGCTTGCTGGGCGTCGCTTGCCGCTGGATAGCGAAGTGGTCGATCGCTTGCTCAACTCGGCCTGGTATTCACCGGCGCGGATTGAGCGTGAGTTGGGATGGCGGGCGCAAGTTTCGCTTGTCGATGGCTTGTCGGAAATGTTGAATTCATGAAGCGTTTTTTTGATTTATTGCTGGCGATTGCTGCTGCCGTAGTTCTAGCGCTACCGATCGCCTTGGCTGCGTTGATGGTCAGGCTGACTTCGCCGGGGCCTGCGCTGTACTGGTCGGATCGTGTTGGACGTCATAATCGAATTTTCAAGATGCCGAAGTTCCGAAGCATGCGTATTGGAACGCCGGCTGTTGCGACGCATCTACTCCAGGATCCCAAGGTTTATCTGACACCGATTGGTTCATTTTTGCGTAAGTCGAGCCTGGATGAATTGCCTCAGTTGTGGAGTATTTTGGTTGGCGACATGAGCTTTGTCGGGCCGCGTCCGGCGCTATTCAACCAGGATGATCTGGTTGCTTTGCGGACTGAGTGCGGCGTGCATGAGTTGGTGCCGGGGCTGACCGGTTGGGCGCAGATCAATGGTCGGGACGAGTTGCCGATCCCCGAGAAGGTCAAGCTGGATGTTGAGTATTTGCGTCGCCAGTCTTTCTGGTTCGATATCCGGATATTGTGGCTAACCTTCGTCAAGGTGATTCGGCGCGACGGCGTTTCGCATTAAGCGCAAGCCGGGGCTTCGCGGGCGGGGTAAAATCACCGGTTTCGTCCTGAATAGGGCGCCCTGACTTTTTCTGGAAGCCGTTGCATGACCAATCCGCGTACTTTGGCCGCCTTTGCTCACGATCTGGTGGCAGCTGTATTGGCCTGGATGCTGGCCTTCGCGCTACGCTTCAATTTCGATATTCCGCCCGAGTTTTATGCCGCGGCTTGGCAGTCCTTGTTTTGGGTTCTGCCTCTGTTCGGTGCGCTGTTTTTTGCTTTCGGCCTGTATCGCGGCTTGTGGCGTTTTGCCAGTCTATCGGATTTGCAACACTTGGTGGCGGCTGTGCTGACGGGGGCGTTGCTGACCACGGCTGCTGTTGTCTTTATTGGCCTCGGGCCGATTCCACGTTCCGTTTTGGTTCTGTACCCATTGTTGTTGGCGCTGGCAATGGGGGGAAGCCGCTTTGCTTATCGGAGCTGGAAGGAGCATCGCCTGTACGGCCCGACCAAAATGCGGGGCCAGCCTGTGCTGGTGCTTGGTGCCGGCGAGGCTGCCGACTCGCTATTGCGGGAGATGAACCGAAGCGGCCTATGGTATGCCGTTGCGTTGGTCGATGACAATCCCAGCAAGGTTGGTCGTCGCTTGCGGGGGTTGCCGGTATTTGGTCCGCTGGCCAGGGTGGGTGAGGTGGCTGAAAAATATGGGGTCAAGCACGTCATCATGGCCTTGCCGGGCGCCAAGTCTTTTGAGCGGCGAAGTGCGGCTGAGCATGCGGCGGCAGCTGGTCTAACGGTGATGACCATGCCGTCTTATGATGATCTGCTGGCGGGCCGGCTCTCGGTTTCCAACATTCGTCGGGTTGAACTGGAAGATCTGCTGGGTCGGGAGTCGGTCTCGCTCGACGATGCTGGTTTGCATGAACTGTTGACCGGGCGGGTGGTGATGGTGAGCGGTGCGGGGGGGTCAATTGGTTCCGAGCTTTGTCGGCAGATCGCCAAATTCGCACCTTCCCGTTTGGTTCTCTTCGAAGCCTCTGAGTTTTCACTTTACCGAATTGACGAGGAATTGGCGCAGTCCTTCCCTGGCGTGGTCATTGCTGCCTGGGCTGGCGATGTGCGTGATGCTGAGCGGGTGGAAGAGGTTTTGACGGCCGAAAAACCGGCAGTGATCTTCCATGCAGCGGCTTACAAGCACGTACCGCTGATGGAGCACGGCAACGCCTGGCAGGCGGTGCGCACAAATGCACTTGGCACACTCACCCTGGCTCAGGCGGCGCAGGCGGCAGGAGTCGATAAATTTGTTCTGATTTCGACGGACAAGGCGGTCAACCCGACCAATGTGATGGGCGCCAGCAAGCGTCTGGCGGAGCGTTTGTGCCGAGCTCACCAGTCTGCTGGGGGAACACGTTTCGTCACCGTTCGTTTCGGCAATGTGCTCGGTAGTAACGGCAGCGTCATTCCCAAATTCCGTGAGCAGATTGCGCGGGGCGGGCCGGTGACAGTGACGCATCCAGATATCGTGCGCTATTTCATGACCATTCCCGAGGCCGCGCAACTGGTGTTGCAGGCGGGCTGGATGGGGCAGGGCGGTGAGATCTTCGTTCTCGATATGGGTGAGCCGGTAAAGATTGTGGACTTGGCGCGCGACATGATTCGTTTGTCTGGGTTTTCCGAAGAGGACATACACCTCGAGTTCACCGGCTTGCGCCCTGGCGAGAAGCTCTACGAGGAACTCCTGGCTGACGATGAGGCGACTTTGCCTACGCCGCACCCGAAGCTGCGCATCGCCCGCCTGGTCGATGACATGAGCGAAGCCGAGCGGCATGAGTTGCTCGCGTGGCTGATGCCAAGTGTTCGCAGTGCGGATTCGGTCAAGGAAGGTTTGAAGCGCTTTGTTCCCGAATACGTCATTCAATGACAGTTTTGTTTGCTGATGGAGTTTGAATTGAGCACCGCATTTATTGATCTTCCCCAACTATCGGCGGCAACCGGAACAATTTGCCTGCCTGGCTCCAAAAGTATTTCCAATCGTGTCTTGCTCCTTGCTGCGTTGGCTGAAGGCGAAACCGAGGTTCGCGATCTTCTCGCCTCCGACGACACGGCGCGCATGCTCGAAGCGTTACAAAGACTAGGTGTAGGTGTTACTCCGCTTGGTAAGGAAAGTTGGAAGGTTACTGGTTGCGGTGGGAGCTTTCCGATCAAGCAGGCTGAGCTCTTTCTCGGCAACGCTGGCACGGCTTTCCGTCCCTTGGCGGCCGCACTGGCATTGGCTGGCGGCGACTATGTCTTGAAGGGTGTCGCCCGCATGCATGAGCGGCCGATTGGCGATCTGGTCGATGGCCTGCGTCAGTTGGGTGCCGACATCACCTATCTGGGTAACGAGGGCTATCCACCACTGCACTTGAAGCCAGCCAACATCCAGCCCGGAGGCGTGGTCAAGGTGCGCGGTGATGTTTCCAGCCAGTTCCTGACCGGCTTGCTGATGGCCTTGCCGTTGACCGGGGAAACCGTCGTGGTCGAGGTGCTCGGCGAGCTGATTTCCAAGCCCTATATCGAAATCACACTGGCGACCATGGCCCGCTTTGGCGTCGTGGTCGATCGTGATGGCTGGCAGCGCTTCACGGTCAAGGCGGGTAGCCGTTATGTCTCGCCGGGGATAATCTATGTCGAAGGCGATGCCTCTTCAGCCTCCTATTTCCTTGCGCTGGGTGCCATCGGTGGTGGGCCGGTGCGGGTCGAGGGCGTGGGGCGCGACTCTATCCAGGGCGACGTTCGGTTCGCCGAGGCGCTGGCCGGCATGGGGGCGGTGATTGAGATGGGACCTAACTGGATGGAGGCTCGGGCGCCGGAAGGGGGGCTAAGGGGGATCGATCTCGATTGCAACCACATTCCCGATGCTGCGATGACGCTGGCGACGACGGCCTTGTTCGCACAAGGCCCGACGACCCTGCGGAATATTGCCAGCTGGCGGGTCAAGGAAACCGATCGCATCGCGGCGATGGCGACTGAATTGCGAAAGCTCGGTGCCGCCGTTGAAGAGGGAGCGGATTTCATTCGCGTCACGCCGGTCGCCAGGTTGAAGCCAGCCACCATCGACACTTACGACGACCATCGCATGGCGATGTGCCTCTCGCTGGCGGCTTTCGGCACGCCCTTGCGGATCAACGATCCGAAGTGCGTCGCCAAGACCTTCCCGGACTATTTCGAGCGATTTGCCGCCGTCACGACAGCGGCGCCGGTGATTGCCATTGACGGGCCGTCGGCCTCGGGCAAGGGCACGGTTGCCGCACGGGTAGCTGAGGCGCTGGGTTTTGCCTACCTGGATTCTGGCGCACTGTACCGGTTGACCGCGCTGGCTGCCCGGCAGGCTGGGGTGGACTGGGCAAACGAGGCGGGTGTGGCGGCCATTGCGGCAACGCTGGATGTCGAGTTCGTGGCCGGTGATATTCGCCTCAACGGAGTGGTGGTCGGCGACGCCATCCGCAGCGAGGAGATGTCTTCCGGGGCTTCGCAAGTTGCCGCACTGCCGGCTGTCCGCGAGGCTTTGCTGTTCCGCCAGCGCGCCTTCAGTACTGCGCCCGGGCTGGTTGGCGATGGGCGCGACATGGGCTCGGTAATCTTCCCGAAAGCGTCACTCAAGGTCTTCCTGACGGCAAGTGCGGAAGCGCGCGCCGAGCGTCGCTATAAGCAGTTGATCGAAAAAGGATTCTCTGCTAATCTCGCGGACCTTCTGTCAGACCTGAAGCAGCGCGACGAACGCGATTCGCAACGCAGCGTGGCTCCACTCCGGCAGGAAGCTGATGCCAAGCTGCTCGACACCACGCATCTCACCATCGAACAGGCGGTGAACCAAGTGCTGGCGTGGTTCGGCGAAGTATCGAAGTAGTGGGTGCGACCGGCTGCAATGGCCGGTTGCCTGTCGTTCAACCTTAACCCGCTGCGGGTCTCGCGATTCGTGGCATGAAAGTTCTCTCCGTAATGGAATCTTTTGCTCAACTATTTGAAGAATCCCTGGCTCGCCAGGAAATGCGTCAAGGCGAAGTCATCACCGCCGAGGTGGTGGCCATCGATCACAATTTCGTCGTGGTCAATGCCGGCCTGAAATCGGAATCCTATGTTCCGCTCGAAGAATTCCTGAACGATCAGGGTGAAGTCGAAGTCAAGGAAGGCGACTTCGTCCAGGTCGCCATCGAAATGCTGGAAGACGGCTATGGCGCCACGCGCCTGTCGCGCGATCGCGCCAAGCGCATCGCTGCCTGGAACTTCCTGGAAGAAGCCCTGAACAACAACACCCTGGTCACCGGCACCATCACCGGCAAGGTCAAGGGCGGCCTGACCGTCATGTCGAATGGCGTGCGCGCCTTCCTGCCGGGTTCCCTGGTTGACATGCGTCCGGTCAAGGACACCACGCCGTACGAGGGCAAGACCCTGGAATTCAAGGTCATCAAGCTGGACCGCAAGCGCAACAACGTTGTGATGTCCCGCCGTGCCGTGCTCGAAGCCACCGCTGACAAGGATCGCGAAAAGCTGCTCGAGAACCTCAAGGAAGGCACCACCGTCAAGGGTATCGTCAAGAACATCACCGACTACGGTGCGTTCGTCGACCTGGGCGGCATCGATGGCCTGCTGCACATCACCGACCTGGCCTGGCGCCGTGTCCGTCACCCGTCCGAAGTGCTGGCCGTGGGCGACGAAGTCACCGCCAAGATCCTCAAGTTCGACGCCGAAAAGAACCGCGTCTCCCTGGGCATGAAGCAGCTGGGCGACGATCCGTGGGTCGGCATCGCCCGCCGCTACCCGGCTGGTACCCGCCTGTTCGGCAAGGTCACCAACCTGACCGACTACGGTTCCTTCGTTGAAATCGAACAGGGTATCGAGGGTCTGGTGCACGTCTCCGAAATGGACTGGACCAACAAGAACGTTCACCCGTCCAAGGTTGTCCAGCTCGGCGACGAAGTCGAAGTCATGATCCTCGAGATCGACGAAGAGCGTCGCCGTATCTCCCTCGGTATGAAGCAGTGCAAGCCGAATCCGTGGGATGACTTCGCCATGAACCACAAGAAGGGCGACAAGGTCCGCGGTGCCATCAAGTCGATCACTGATTTCGGTATCTTCATTGGCCTGCCGGGCGGCATCGATGGCCTGGTTCATCTGTCCGACCTGTCGTGGAGCACCTCCGGCGAAGAAGCGATCCGCAACTTCAAGAAGGGCGACGAAGTCGAAGCCATCGTGCTCGGCATCGATGTCGAGAAGGAGCGCATCTCCCTGGGTATCAAGCAGATGGAAGGGGACCCGTACACCAACTTCATCGCCACCCACGAGAAGAACAGCATCGTGCGCGGCACCGTGAAGTCGGTCGATGCACGTGGTGCCGTGGTTGCCCTCGACGGTGACAACGAAGGCTATCTGCGTGCTTCCGAGTTCTCGCGCGACCGTGTCGACGATCTGTCGCAGCACCTGAAGGTCGGCGACGAAGTCGAGGCGATGATTGTGAACGTGGATCGCAAGACCCGCGGCATCAACCTGTCGATCAAGGCCAAGGACAATGCCGAGCAGCACGAAGCGATGCAGAAGCTGGCTTCTGAATCCTCCGCCGCTTCCGGTACGACCAACCTGGGTGCCCTGCTGAAGGCCAAGCTCAACCAGCAAGGCTGATAGGCAAAAAGCATGACCAAATCCGAGCTCATCGCCCGGCTGGCGGAGCGGTTTCCGCAGTTGGTGGCGAAGGATGCCGATTTTGCGGTCAAGATGATTCTCGATGCGATGTCCGAAGCGCTGGTGCGCGGGGATCGCATCGAGATCCGCGGATTCGGCAGCTTTGCGCTCAACTACCGTCCCCCGCGCATTGGACGCAATCCCAAATCGGGGGAGAAGGTCAGCGTCCCGGCCAAATGGGTTCCCCATTTCAAGGCCGGAAAAGAATTGCGCGAACGGGTCGATCAGGCGATCTAAAGCCGGACTTGGCCCAATGTGGTAGATTCGGGGCAGTGAGTTTTCACTGCCCTTTTTTATTGAATGTCATGACAGCATTGACCTGGGCCATCCGGCTCATCATCTTCGTCGCCCTTCTCGTTTTCGCGACCCAGAACACCGACCCGGTCAGCCTGCGTTTCTTTACCGGGCAAATCTGGCAGGCGCCGCTGGTCCTGGTGCTGCTGGCCTTTTTCGTCGGTGGCGTGATACTGGGCGCCTTGTCCCTGCTCGGCGTGATCTTCCGCCAGCGGCGCGAAATCGCCCGCCTGAAGCGCGCCGCGCCGCGCAAGCCGGAAGCGGTGGATGTCGTGGTTCCTCCGGCTGTATGAACGAGCTGATCGAATACTGGCAACTCCTGCTCATTCCCGTTTTTTTCGGTCTGGGCTGGGCTGCGGCGCGGGTCGATATGCGGCAGGTGGTACATGAATCCCGCGCCTTGCCGCGCTCCTATTTTCAGGGCCTGAATTTCCTGCTCAACGAGCAGCCGGACAAGGCCATCGACTCCTTCCTCGAAGTGGCCAAGGTCGATTCGCAGACCGTTGAACTGCATTTCGCCCTGGGCAACCTGTTTCGTCGACGTGGCGAAACCGAGCGGGCCATCCGCATGCACCAGAACCTGATCGACTTGCCGGAGGTGGAAGAGCGTATCCGCCTGCAAGCCCTCTCCGAACTGGGTCAGGACTACCTCAAGGCCGGCCTGCTCGATCGGGCCGAGGAAATGTTCAACAAGCTGCTTGGAACCGCTCTCGAGGAGGAAGCCAAGCGCAATCTGCTGGAAATCTATCAACTTGAGAAGGAATGGCTGAAGGCGGTCACTATCGCCCGCGAATTGCCGGATGTCGCATCCCATCGCGAAATTGCCGAGTACTACTGCGAGTTGGCGGCTAACGAAATCATGCGTTCGCGACCCGACGAGGCGCGCCAGTATCTCGACGTCGCCATGCAGGAAAACCGCAAATGCGTCCGGGCCAGCCTGCTGCAGGGGGATCTGCTGCTCCAGGAGGGCAAGCCGCAGGCGGCCATCGAGGCCTGGCAGCGCATCGAGCAGCAGGATCCGGCCTACCTGGCCCTTGTCGCGCAACGCCTGCTGGAGGCTTACCGCAAGCAGGAGCGGCTGGCCGAGGGTATTGCGCTGCTCAGCGGTTATCTCGAGCGCTATCCCTCGCTCGACTTGCTCGAAGTGGTTTATCAACTGGTGCTTGAGAGCGAAGGCACCGAGGCCGCGTATCGGCTGGTGCGTGGCGAATTGCAGCGTAATCCGACCCTGCTGGGCCTGGAAAAACTGATGAGTGCGCGCTTGCCACTGGTCTCGCCCGAGGTCAGGCCGGACGTCGAACTGGCCAAGACCATCATCCAGGGCTATACCAAGCGCCTGTCGCGCTATCGGTGCGATAATTGCGGCTTCAAGGCCCGCCAGTTCTACTGGCGCTGCCCGGCCTGCGGCGGCTGGGAGACTTACCCGCCGCGGCGCAGCGAAGAATTCGATCAATCCTTGTAGGAAGCTCTATGAAAATCACCGTCGTCGGGACCGGCTATGTCGGTCTGGTCAGTGGTACCTGTCTGGCCGAGGTCGGCAATGACGTCCTGTGTCTGGACGTCGATCCGGAAAAGATTCGCATCCTTGAGGAAGGCGGTATTCCGATCTACGAACCGGGCCTGCAGGACATGGTTCGCCGCAATGTGGCGGCTGGTCGCCTGCACTTCACGACTGATATCGAAAAGGCTGTCCAGCACGGTACCGTCCAGTTCATCGCGGTCGGTACGCCACCCGATGAGGACGGCTCGGCTGACCTGCAGTATGTCCTCGGCGCCGCCCGCAATATCGGCCGCCTGATGACCGATTACAAGGTCGTCGTCGACAAGAGCACCGTGCCGGTCGGCACCGGTGCCAAGGTTCATGCCGCGATTGCGGAAGAACTGCAGAAACGTGGCATCAATACGCCGTACAGCGTCGTTTCCAACCCGGAGTTCCTCAAGGAAGGTGCCGCCGTCGAAGACTTCATGCGTCCCGACCGCATCGTCGTCGGCGCCGAGGACGATCAAGCCATCCATCTGATGCGTGCCCTCTATGCACCGTTCCAGCGCAACCACGAACGTCTGATCGTCACCGACATCAAGAGCGCTGAACTGATCAAGTACGCCGCCAACGCCATGCTGGCCACCCGTATCAGCTTCATGAACGAACTGGCCAACCTGGCCGAGGTGCTCGGGGCCGACATCGAAATGGTCCGCCAGGGTATCGGCTCCGATCCGCGCATTGGCTACCACTTCCTCTACCCGGGCTGCGGCTATGGCGGTTCCTGCTTCCCGAAGGATGTCAAGGCACTGATCAAGACGGCGCAGGATGACGCCCATATCAATCTCAAGGTGTTGACCGCCGTCGAGGAAGCCAACGACGCGCAGAAGCATGTGCTGACTGGCAAGATCAAACGCCGTTTCGGCGATCTCAAGGGCAAGCATTTCGCCCTGTGGGGCCTGGCCTTCAAGCCGAATACCGACGACATGCGCGAAGCACCGAGCCGGGAGCTGATTGCCGACCTGTTCGAGGCCGGCGCCACCGTCACGGCTTACGACCCGGTCGCCATGCATGAGACGCAGCGTATTTTCGGCAACGAGGCGCGACTGAAATATGCCGAGAGCCCGATGGGTGCGCTGGAAGGGGCTGACGCTCTGGTCATCGTGACCGAGTGGAAGGAATTCCGCAGCCCGGATTTCGAGGTCATCAAGGGTACGTTGAAGAACCCGGTTATCTTCGATGGCCGCAACCTGTATGACCCGAAGTTCGTGCGCAATTCGGGTATCGAGTATTTCGCCATCGGGCGCTGAGAGATTCGCAACATGCTGGACAAGGTTTCGCAGGTTCGCCTGCTGGTCGTCGGTGACGTGATGCTGGACCGCTACTGGTTCGGCGACGTCAGCCGGATTTCGCCGGAAGCGCCGGTGCCGGTGGTCAAGGTCGAGCGGCAGGAAGAGCGCCTCGGGGGCGCCGCCAACGTGGCGCGCAACGCCGCCTCGCTGGGTGCCACGACGGCGCTGCTGTCGGTTGTCGGCGACGATGATGCTGGCCGCTCGCTGGGCCGTCTGCTCGAGGAGGGGTTGATCGATGCCGGGTTGCATGTCGACCCAGAGATCGACACCATCGTCAAACTGCGCGTCATTGGACGTCAGCAGCAGTTGCTGCGCATCGACTTTGAAACGCCGCCGTCGCACGAGATCCTGCAGGCCAAGCTGGCCGATTTCGAGCGTCGGGTAGCCGATGCTGACGTGGTCATCCTGTCGGATTACGGCAAGGGAGGGCTGACCCATATCGCGGAGATGATCCGCATCGCCCGTGCGGCCGACAAGCCGGTGCTGGTCGACCCGAAGGGCGACGAGTGGGGCAAATACGCTGGGGCGACGGTGATCACACCGAACCGCTCTGAGCTGAAACAAGTCGTCGGCAGCTGGAAAACCGAGGCGGAACTGGTCGCCAAGGCCAGCAAATTGCGCGGCGAGCTCGGCCTCGAGGCCTTGCTCGTCACCCGTAGCGAGGAGGGGATGACCCTCTTCGCTGATGAAGTCCATCACCAGCCGGCCAAGGCACGTGAAGTGTTCGACGTGTCGGGCGCTGGCGATACCGTCATCGCCACCCTGGCTGTCATGCTAGCGGCCGGTGCCGCTTGGGATGAAGCCATTCGCGTCGCCAACATCGCCGCCGGCATTGTCGTCGGCAAGCTCGGCACGGCGGTCGTTACCCGCCAGGAACTGCTCGCCGCCCTGTAAGGAGAATTCCATGTATTACGTCGTCACCGGCGCCGCCGGCTTCATCGGCTCTAATATCGTCAAGGCGCTGAACGAGCGCGGCATCACCAACATCATCGCGGTCGACAACCTGACCAAGGCCGACAAGTTCAAGAACCTGATCGACTGTGAGATTGCCGACTACCTCGACAAGCACGATTTCATCGAGCGCATCCAGGCCGGCCATTACGACGGCGAGATCGAGGCCATCCTGCATGAAGGCGCCTGCTCCGACACCATGGAGACGGATGGCCGCTACATGATGGAGAACAACTACCGCTACTCGTTGATCCTGCTCGACTGGTGCCAGGATCAGGACGTGCAGTTCCTCTACGCCTCGTCGGCCGCGACCTACGGCGGAAGCAGCGTGTTCAGGGAAGAGCGTCAGTACGAGGGGCCGCTGAACGTTTACGGCTATTCGAAGTTCCTCTTCGACCAGATCGTCCGTCAGCGGTTGGCGAAGAACCCGTCGTCGCAGATCGTCGGCTTCCGCTACTTCAACGTCTATGGCCCGCGCGAAACGCACAAGGGGCGCATGGCTTCGGTCGCTTTCCACAACTACAACCAGTTCAAGGCCGAGGGCAAGGTCAAGTTGTTCGAAGGCTCGCACGGCTACGAGAACGGCGACCAGAAGCGCGATTTCGTGTTTGTTGGCGACGTCGCCAAGGTTAATCTGTTCTTCCTCGATCATCCGGAAAAATCCGGCATCTTCAACCTTGGTTCCGGTCGGGCGCAGGCCTTCAACGATGTCGCCGTCGCGGCCGTCAACGGCTGCCGCAAGGCGAGGGGAGAAGCCGCTCTGTCGCTGACTGAGCTGCAGACGCAGGGCCTGCTTGAATACGTCGCCTTCCCGGAGGCCTTGAAAGGCAAGTACCAGGCCTTCACCCAGGCGGACCTGACCCGGCTGCGCGAGGCTGGCTACGAGGCACCAATGGCCACGGTCGAGGAAGGCGTCGCCCAATATATCGACTGGCTGCATGACCATGTATAAAACCCTGCAGGATTTCGTCGGCAATACGCCGCTGGTGCGCTTGGTGCGCATCCCCGGGCTGGATAACGAACGGCGGGGGAATGTCATCCTGGCCAAGCTGGAGGGCAACAACCCGGCGGGTTCCGTGAAGGACCGGCCGGCGCTGTCGATGATCGTGCGGGCCGAGGCACGCGGCGACATCAAGCCGGGCGATACGCTGATCGAGGCGACTTCCGGCAATACCGGCATCGCGCTGGCCATGGCCGCGGCGATGAAGGGCTACCGCATGATCCTCGTCATGCCGGAAAACCAGAGCATCGAACGCCGGCAGAGCATGCGTGCCTTCGGCGCAGAACTGGTGCTGACGCCGCGCGATGGCGGCATGGAACTGGCGCGCGACGTCGCCGAGAAAATGCGCGATGCCGGGCAGGGTATCATCCTCGATCAGTTTGCCAATCCGGACAATCCGTTGGCCCACTACGAGGGAACCGGCCCCGAAATCTGGCGCGATACGGGTGGCAAGGTGACGCATTTCGTGTCGAGCATGGGCACGACCGGTACCATCATGGGCACCAGCCGCTTCCTGAAGGAAAAGAACCCGGCCATCCAGGTCGTTGGTTGCCAGCCGGACGAGGGGAGCCAGATTCCCGGTATCCGCAAGTGGCCGGAAGCCTACCTGCCGAGAATTTTCGACCGCAGCCGGATCGATCGGGTGGAGAACGTCAGCCAGGCCGATGCCGAGGCAATGACGCGGCGCCTGGCCATGGAGGAGGGCATTTTCGCCGGTATTTCCTCGGGCGGCGCGCTGGCTGTTGCGCTGCGTCTGTCGCATGAGCTGGAGAATGCGGTCATCGCCACCATCGTCTGCGACCGGGGCGACCGCTACCTGTCGACGGGTGTCTTCCCGGCATGAAACCGGTCCTCGTCTTCGATATCGAGACCATTCCCGATGTCGCCGGCTTGCGTCGGCTCAACGAGCTGCCGGCCGAACTCTCCGACGAGGAGGTGGCGGAACTCGCCTTCCAGCAGCGGCGAGCGAAGAGCGGCAACGATTTCCTGCCCTTGCACCTGCAGCGCATCGTCACCATTTCCTGCGTGCTGCGTACCAGCGAGGGTTTCAAGGTCTGGTCGCTGTCCGAGCCGGACCTGAACGAAGGCGCCATCATCCAGCGCTTCTTTGACGGCATCGAAAAATTCACACCGCAGATCGTCTCCTGGAACGGGGGCGGTTTCGACCTGCCGGTGCTGCACTACCGCGGCATGCTGCATGGTGTCGTGG
The DNA here is from genome assembly GCF_000519045.1 of Dechloromonas agitata is5. Taxonomy (GTDB): domain Bacteria; phylum Pseudomonadota; class Gammaproteobacteria; order Burkholderiales; family Rhodocyclaceae; genus Azonexus; species Azonexus agitatus. Next base: position 3,298,969 of record NZ_KI912532.1, on the reverse strand, counting down.
CGCCGCGCTACTGGGACATGGGCGACGGTGACTACGCGGATTCCCGTGATTTCAAGTGGAACAACTACATCAGCCGTTACCACACGCGCCACCTTGACCTGATGGACCTGCTCGCGCTCTACAACGGCCGGGCCAATGCCCCGCTCGATGAATTGGCCAAGCTGTTCGGTTTCCCCGGCAAGCTGGGCATGGATGGCGGCAAGGTGTGGTCGGCCTGGCAGGATGGCCAGATTGCCGAGATCCGCGATTATTGCGAGACCGACGTGGTCAATACCTATCTGGTCTACAACCGCTTTCGCCGCATGCGTGGTGAATTGACGGCCGCGGAGGAAGTGGCGGAGGTCGAATTCGTCAAGGCACAGCTGGCCAGGATCGGTGCGCCGCACTGGCAGGAGTTTCTCGCCGCCTGGGGCTGAACACCAGCCGGGGCGGCGTTATAATCGCAAGTTCTCAAACATCTACACGCAGAGAGAAACCTCATGGCACTGAACAACGTTCCTTCCGGCAAGTCCCTTCCCGACGATTTCAACGTCATCATCGAGATTTCCGCTCACTCCGAGCCGGTCAAGTACGAAGTTGACAAGGACAGCGGCGCGATTTTCGTCGATCGCTTCATGTCCACGTCCATGCACTATCCCTGCAACTACGGTTACATCCCGCACACCATCGCTGGCGACGGCGACCCGGTCGACGTACTGGTCGTCGCCCCGTTCTCCCTGCCGCCGGGTGTCGTTGTCCGCTGCCGCCCGCTGGGCCAGCTGTCCATGACCGACGAAGGTGGCGATGACGCCAAGCTGCTGGCTGTGCCGGTTTCCAAGCTGACGCCGCTGTACAACGACGTCAAGACCATCGAGGATCTGCCGGAACTGCTGCGCAAGCAGATTGCCCACTTCTTCGAGCGTTACAAGGATCTCGAGCCGGGCAAGTGGGTCAAGGTCAACGGCTGGCAGGGCATCGAGGAAGCCCGTCAGGAAATCATGGATGGCATCCAGCGTTTCAACGACGCCAAGGACAAGCCGAACTACTAAGTTCCCATGCTGCGAATCGCCGTTGCCCAGTTCAACGCCACCGTCGGTGACCTGACGGGCAACGTCGAACGCATCATCCAGTGCGCCGCCGAGGCCAAGGCCCGCGGCGCCCACGTGCTGCTCACGCCGGAACTGGCGTTGTGCGGCTATCCGCCGGAAGATCTGCTGCTGCGCCCGGACTTCTACCGGGCCTGCAACCGGGCGCTTGATGACCTGGCCGCCCGGCTCGACGGCATCGCCGTCATTGTCGGGCATCCGGAAGAAAGCGAAGGCGCCTGCTTCAATGCTGCCACGGTTATCGACAATGGCCAGCGCACCGCGACCTATCGCAAGATGCGCCTGCCGAACTATGAAGTCTTCGACGAGAAGCGCTATTTCGAACAGGGCAGCGCCCCCTGCGTCGTCACGCTGAATGGCGTGTGCTGCGGCATCAACATCTGCGCCGACATCTGGGAAGAGGGCGCGGCCGAGTTGGCCCGCCAGGCCGGCGCCGAACTGCTGCTCGTCCTCAATGCCTCGCCCTGCCACCTCGACAAGACCCGCGAGCGGGTCCAGGTGCTGGCCGACCGCGTGACGGCAATGGGCATTCCGGCAGTCTATTGCAATCTGGTCGGCGGCCAGGATGAACTGGTGTTCGATGGCGATTCCTTCGCCCTCGACGCCGATTGCAGCGTCTGCATGCGCTTGCCGCAATTCGAGGAGGCGCTGGGTGTCGTCGATTTCGAGGCCGGCCGTCTGACGTCGCGTGATCTGTGCGACGAACTCCCCCTCGAGGCCGAGGCCTACAACGCGCTGGTCCTCGGCGTGCGCGACTACATTGGCAAGACCGGCTTCAAGGGCGCCATCATCGGCCTCTCCGGTGGCATCGATTCGGCGCTGACCCTGTGCATCGCAGTCGACGCGCTGGGGGCCGACAAGGTGCATGCGGTCATGATGCCGTCGCCCTACACCGCGCAGATGAGCCTCGACGATTCGCGCGAAATGATTCGCCAGCTTGGCTGCTCCTACGACGAAATTTCCATTGCGCCCGCGATGGCGACCTACGCGGCGATGCTCGATCCGCTGTTCGTCGGCCTGCCGGCCGATACGACGGAAGAGAACATCCAGGCCCGCATCCGCGGCAACATCCTGATGGCCTTGTCGAACAAAACCGGCAAGTTGGTGCTGACCACTGGCAACAAATCCGAAATGGCGGTGGGTTACTGCACGCTGTACGGTGATATGGCCGGCGGCTTCGCGGTAATCAAGGACGTTTACAAGACCCTGGTCTATCGCCTGTCGCGTTATCGCAACTCGTTGTGCCAGGGCGACCCGGTGATTCCGGAAAACATCATTGTCCGGCCGCCCTCGGCCGAGTTGAAGCCGGATCAGAAGGACCAGGATTCGCTGCCCGAATACGAGGTGCTGGACGCCATCGTCAAGGCCTACATGGAAGAGGACCGCAGTCCGCGCGAAATCATCGCGGCCGGCTTGCCGGAAGCCGATGTGCGCCGCGTCGTGCGCCTGCTGCGCATCGCCGAGTACAAGCGGCGCCAGGCACCGGTCGGTATCCGCATCACGCCGCGCGGTTTCGGCAAGGATTGGCGGTATCCTATTACCAACCGTTACGTCGACGAATTTTAAGAACCTGATAGGGGAACCAGACCATGAAGAAAATCGAAGCTGTCATCAAGCCGTTCAAACTGGACGAAGTGCGCGAAGCCCTGTCGGAAATCGGCATCAGCGGGCTGACGGTGACCGAGGTCAAGGGTTTCGGCCGTCAGAAGGGGCATACCGAGCTGTATCGCGGCGCCGAGTACGTGGTCGATTTCCTGCCCAAGATCAAGATCGAGATCGTGGTCAATGAGGAGCAGGTCGACCCGGCCATCGAAGCCATCATCAAGGCCGCGCGCACCGGCAAGATCGGCGACGGCAAGATTTTCGTGATGCCCGTCGAGCAGGTCGTCCGTATCCGCACCGGCGAGACCAACGAAGCCGCCATCTGAATGTTGCTGTTGCGGCAGGCGGCCCGGTAACCGGGCGCCAGGAAGCACACCGGGGCAGCCGCTTGGCTGCCCTTTATTTTTTGGCGGCGCGCAACAGCACGATCAGCGCGCCTTCGCCGCCATCGTGCGGCCGGGCCTGGCAGTAGGCGAGGATCTCCTGGCGCTGGGCCAGCCAGCCACGGACCAGCTGGCGCAGGACGGAAAGTTTTTGTGGCGAGCCGTGGCCCTTGCCGTGGATGATCCGGACGCAGCGCCGGCCGTCGTGCAGGCATTCGGCCAGGAAGTCGACCAGTTGCTGCCGGGCCTCGTCGCGGTTCAGGCCGTGCAGGTCGAGTTCGGCCTGAGTCACCCAGCGGCCCCGTCGCAAATCACGCAGCACATTGGCCGAGAGGCCCGGGCGCAGGTAATGCGGCTCGTCACCGCCTTCCAGGCGATCCTGCAGGCCGATCTGGCCGTGCAGGCTTTCGTGCAGGGCGGCGCGCTCGTCCTTGAGGAATTGCCGAGGGCGCGGTGCCGGGGGCGGTGTGCCGAGCGCCACCCGGTTGCAGTCAGGCAATGGCGCGACACCATGCATCGCGATGGCCAGTGCCGCGGCGTCCGGATCGCGTGACAGACAGGGCGGCAGGGTTCCTTCCCGGTGCCAGTGGGACGGTAACCCATCGTTGGGCGCGAGCGGCGGCGAGGTGCTGGAATCGGCGCGGCTCGTCGGGCTTGGGCGAGGTGGCAGACGGCGCGACGGTGGCCGGCCGAGTTGGACGCGATTGTCTGTTGCCAGAGGCTGTGCCCCCGCAATGGCTGCCTGGAAGGTGGCTGCGTTGTCGTCCGGTTCGAGAGGCACGGCCGGCGGCCGGGCTGTGGTTGGGGCGGGGGAAACGGTACGGGCGCTCTCCGGGCGGCCTTTCCAGGCCGCCCGCAATCCCGCCTTGAGCTGGTCGTTGGCCGGCTTAGTGCCCAAGGTTGTCGAGGTAGCGTTCGGCATCGAGCGCCGCCATGCAACCGGAGCCGGCCGAGGTGCAGGCCTGCTTGTAGATCTGGTCCTGTACGTCGCCGGCCGCGAAGATGCCGGGGATGCTGGTTTGCGTAGCGTTGCCGTTGCGGCCGGCCTGGGTGACCAGGTAGCCGTTGTCCATTTCCAGTTGGCCGGCGAAGATGTCGGTGTTCGGCTTGTGGCCGATGGCGATGAACACGCCATGCACGTCCACCTTGCTGATCGCACCGGTGTGCGTGTTCTTGACGCTCAGGCCAGTGACGCCGGAGTCGTCACCCAGCACTTCGTCGAGCGTGCTGTTCCACAGGATGGTGACCTTGCCTTCCTCGGCCTTCTTGAACAGCTTGTCCTGCATGATCTTCTCGGCCTTGAACTTGTCGCGGCGATGGATCACGGTGACGTGGCTGGCGATGTTGGCGAGGTAGAGCGCTTCCTCGACGGCCGTGTTGCCGCCGCCGACGACGGCGACCGGCTTGTTGCGATAGAAGAAGCCGTCGCAGGTGGCGCAGGCCGAGACGCCCTTGCCCATGAAGGCCTCTTCGGAGGGCAGGCCGAGATACATGGCCGAGGCGCCGGTGGCGATGATCAGCGCGTCGCAGGTGTAGGTACCGCTGTCGCCGATCAGCATGAAGGGCTTTTCGGTCAGCTTCGTCGTGTGGATGTGGTCGAAGATGATTTCGGTATCGAAGCGGCGGGCATGCGCTTCGAAATTCGCCATCAGCTCGGGGCCCTGGATGCCGTCGGCTGCTGCGGGCCAGTTGTCGACCTCGGTTGTCGTCATCAGCTGGCCACCCTGGGCCATGCCGGTGATCAGCACCGGCTTGAGGTTGGCGCGGGCGGCGTAGACGGCGGCGGTATAGCCGGCAGGGCCGGAACCGAGGATGATGAGCGGCGTGTGGCGGGCATTCTGGGACATGACGATCCTCTTGGGTGGCTGAGCGGAAAATTATAGCGTTGTCTGCGCTGGCCACCCAGATTGCCCGGCCGGAGAGGCTGTGCGCAGGGGCGTCGGCGAGGCCGGGAGTGAATTTCCGCAAAGCCCTATGAAAGATGGGAAATGAGTTTATAATTATCGCGTAACTCTATGAACGGAAACTGATTTATGGCAACCACTCCTGTTGGTTATAGTCCGGTTGTCCTGCGCAATGTCCCGCTGTTTTCCGGGCTTGACGACCTCGAACTGGAAAAGCTGTCCAAGGTATCCGGGCGGAAGCGGGTGGAGCGTGGCGCCTTCATCGTCCGTTCCGGCGAAAGCACCGATTCGCTTTACTTCCTGCTCGTCGGGCGGGCCAAGGTAACCAATGTCGATGAGGAAGGGCGGGAGATCATCCTGGCCTGGCTCGGGCCGGGCGAGTTCTTTGGTGAAATGGGCCTGATCGACGGCAGTCCGCGTTCGGCCAATGTCGTCGCCGCCGAAGCCTGCGAGTTGTTGTTCCTGAGCAAGGAATCCTTCCAGCGCTGCTTGCAGGACAATTTCCAGGTCGCGCAGAAATTGATGAAAACCCTGGTCATGCGCTTGCGCGAAGCCGACCGCAAGATCGAGAGCCTGGCGCTGCTCGATGTCTATGGCCGGGTTGCCCGCCTGCTGCTCGACATGTCGGAAATCGCCGATGGGCGGCGGGTGATCAGGAAGAAGATGTCGAAACAGGATATGGCGAAAATGATCGGTGCGTCGCGCGAAATGGTCAGCAAGGTCATGCGTGACCTGGAGTTGAGCGGTTACATCTGCTACGAGGGTGACCTGCTGGTCATCCCGGGGGCCTGAGCATGGCCCGTATGGCGAAGGCAGCGACGGCACCCAGCCCGCTGCCCGAGAAGATCGGCAACCTGCTGCAGGAGTCGCGCTGGCTGGGCGTTGGCGCCGTCGCGCTCTTCCTGATCCTCGCCCTCTGGGGCTTCGACAAGGAAGATCCGGGCTGGTCGCATGCCGTCGTTTCCTCGTCGCTGCACAACCCGACCGGACGGGCCGGGGCGTGGATTGCCGACCTGATGCTCTATGTGTTCGGCCTGTCGGCCTGGTGGTGGGTCGTGCTGCTCGGCATGTTCGTGTGGTGGGGCGTTCGCAAGTTCAATGCGCCGGAAGCGCACCGGCAGCACCCCCTGTTGATCGCCCTGGGCGGCTTCCTGTTCCTGTTGCTGGCCAGTTGCTCGCTCGAGGCCCTGCGGTTCTACTCCATGCAGGCCGAATTGCCGCTCGCACCGGGCGGCATGCTGGGCATCGAATTGGGCGGGGTGCTGGCCAAGCAGTTGGGCTATACAGGCTCGACGCTTTTTCTGCTGGCGGCGATGGCGGTTGGGTGGAGCATCTTTTCCGGCATGTCCTGGCTGTGGGCCTTTGAAAAACTGGGCTTGATCCTCGAAGCTTTCGTCGGTTTCTTCTACGGGCGGGTCGATGCCTGGCGCGACCGGCAGATCGGCAAGGAAGTGGCGCAGCAACGCGAAGTCGTGGTCGAAGAGGAAAAGCGCCGCGTCGAACTGCATGAGCCGATTGTCATCGAAACGCCGCCGCCCGAGGTGCCGGTGTCGAAGAAGGCCGAGGCGCGCCTGGAGCGCGAGAAGCAGCAGATGCTCTTCCCCGAGGCGATCGTCGGCGGCCAGTTGCCGCCGCTGCACCTGCTCGACCCGGCGCCGCCGGCGACCGAGACGGTCGGTGCCGATACCCTCGAATACACCTCGCGCCTGATCGAGCGCAAGCTGGCCGACTTCGGCGTGCAGGTGAAAGTGCTGGCGGCGATGCCCGGGCCGGTCATCACCCGTTACGAAATCGAGCCGGCGGTTGGCGTCAAGGGCGCCCAGATCGTCAATCTGGCGCGCGATCTGGCGCGGGCGCTGGCCATGGTGTCGATCCGCGTCGTCGAGACAGTGCCCGGCAAGTCGTGCATGGCACTCGAACTACCCAATCCGAAGCGGCAGATGGTCAAGCTCTCCGAGATCATCGCCAGCAAGCCCTACAACGACATGAGCAGCCCGCTCACCGTTTGCCTCGGCAAGGACATCGGCGGCCAGCCGGTGGTCGCCGACCTGGCCAAGACGCCGCACCTGCTGGTCGCCGGTACGACCGGTTCCGGCAAGTCGGTCGGGGTCAATGCGATGATCCTGTCGATGCTCTACAAGTCGGAGCCGGAGCATGTCCGCCTGATCATGGTCGACCCGAAGATGCTCGAACTGTCGATCTACGAGGGTATTCCGCACCTGCTGGCGCCGGTCGTCACCGACATGAAGCAGGCGGCCAACGCGCTGCACTGGTGCGTGACCGAGATGGAAAAGCGCTACAAGCTGATGTCGGCGATGGGCGTCCGCAACATCGCCGGCCTCAATACCAAGATCAAGGACGCCGAGAAGAAAGGCGAGCACATTCCCAATCCGTTGTCCCTGACGCCGGAAACGCCCGAGCCCTTGAAGGCGATGCCGTACATCGTGGTCATCATCGACGAGCTGGCCGACCTGATGATGGTGGTCGGCAAGAAGGTCGAGGAGCAGATCGCCCGCCTGGCGCAGAAGGCGCGGGCGGCTGGCATCCACCTCGTGCTGGCGACGCAGCGGCCGTCGGTCGATGTGATCACCGGCCTGATCAAGGCCAACATCCCGACCCGCATCGCCTTCCAGGTGTCGAGCAAGATCGATTCGCGCACCATCCTCGACCAGATGGGCGCCGAGGCGCTGCTCGGCCAGGGCGACATGCTCTACCTGGCGCCAGGTACCGGCTATCCGACCCGCGTCCATGGCGCCTTCGTGTCCGATGATGAAGTGCATCGTGTTGTCGAGCATCTCAAGACGACCGGTGCGCCGGAATACGTCGAGGACATCCTGAGCGGTGCTGCCGGTGACGACGAGGAGGGCGGTGGCGAGGGGGGCGACAGCGGCGATGCCGAGAACGACCCGCTCTACGATCAGGCGGTCGACATCGTGCTGAAGAACCAGCGGGCGTCGATTTCGCTCGTTCAGCGCCACCTGCGCATCGGCTACAACCGCTCGGCCCGCCTGATCGAGGCGATGGAAAAGGCCGGCCTCGTTTCCGCCATGGATGGCCGCGGCGGGCGCGAAGTGCTGATGAAGAAGCCGGCCGAATAAGCGGTTCCGTTGTTACACCCTGAAACAGCGCGGCCGGCCACGGCGCGCTAAGCTTGCTGCATGAAAAAGACGCTCAGCCAATTCGCTTCCCTCCTTGCCCTGTCGCTGCTGCCGGCGCTCGCCCAGGCCGGTGCCATCGACCAGTTGCATGATTTCCTGAAGAACACCCGCAGTTTCAAGGCGGATTTCTCGCAGGCGCTGCTGGCCAAAAACGGGCGCAAACCGCAGCAATCTTCCGGCACGGTGGCCGTTGCCCGGCCCGGCAAGCTGCGCTGGGAAATCGCCAAGCCCTATCCGCAACTGGTGGTTGGTGATGGCGAGCGGTTCTGGATACATGACCCGGAATTGCAGCAGGTGACTGTCCGCAAGGCCGACAAGGCCCTCGGTGCGTCGCCCGCCGCCCTGCTGTCCGGCAGCAACGACCTGGAAAGGAATTTCAATCTGCGGGAAGCCGGTGAGGCAGACGGCCTGGCCTGGGTCGAGGCGACGCCGAAGACCGGCGACAGCGGTTTCGAACGGGTGCGCCTGGGCTTCTCCGGTGCGGACCTGCAGGCCATGGAGTTATTCGACAGCTTTGGCCAGACGACGCTGGTCCGCTTCAGCCGCATCGAACGCAACCCGAATCTGCCGGCCGCAACCTTCAAATTCACTCCGCCGGCCGGGGCGGACGTCATCGGCGAATAGGTGCCGACCGGTCAGGAATTTCGCTCTTGGTCGGCGTCAACATCCGGCTTGCCGCTGACGCTGATCATCAGCCAGGTTCCGTTCCGTCCGAGGTAAACCGCCGACCATTTGCCGGTAATCCGGCGGGTTCCTGAGCCTTCCGCCGCCCGCGTTGCCGTGTAGGTGTCAAGCGCAACGCCCACACTGTGGTCGTAAACCCTGACGCTGAGCGGCTTGAGCGCATGCTCGATGACACGGGGCGAATCGCCGGCTACCGACTGGACGGCTGCCTCCCGGTCGTGCGGCAGCGGGCTGTTCATGTCCCAGCCGACGGAGGCCGGGTGAAGCAGGGGCCGTATCGCGGCGGCATCGTGATCGCGCGCCAGATTCCAGCGGTGTGTGACGTGATCCCAGAGCGATTGCGCTTCCGGGTTAAATCGGGTTGTCGGCTGATCGGGCATGCCGGATTTCGGAGGTTTGGGCGGCGCCAATGGATAGCATGGGGGCAATTATGGAACTTGAAACTGCATCACGGACGATGAAGACCGAGCGGCGCGATTTTGCCGAGTGGCATCGCGGCCGTTCGCCCTACGTCTTCTGGGCGCTCGATGTCGATCTTCCCGCCGTGCGCGCCGAACTGGCGCGGGTCGCGGCTGGCCTGGGCGGGTTGCTGCTCGACGAGTATCAGCGGCAGCCCCACGTCACGCTCGACCTGTGCGGCTTTCCCCAGCCTCGGCCGGCTGGCGACGATGAATTCGGGGCTGGTCTGCTGGAAGGGCAGATTGCGCGGTTGTCGGCGGCCGGTCTGGCCCCCTTCGAGATCGTCATCGGCGGCCTGAACAGTTTCCTGTCGGCGGCCTATCTTGACGTCGATGATCCGGCTGACCGGCTGGCCACCCTGCGCGCCGCACTGGCCGAATCCGGCAGCAACCGCTTGTTCGGCGACTATGTGCCGCATTGCACGGTCGGACTGTACGGTGCCGAGTGGCCGACCGGCGAGGTGCTCAGCCGCTTCCGTCATTTGTCGGACGCTCCTGCGATCCGTGTGCGGATCGAGCGGGTCAGCCTGATGAGCTACGAGCCGGCCACAATCGCCGGCCGCTTGCAGATTCTGGGCGATTTCTGGCTCAATACGCGCCGCATGCACTGGCGTCCGGCATTTTCGCAGCTCGGGCTGGGGCAGCTTGCAACCGAGTAAGCGAGGCAAGGTGAGTTTTCGTCAGGGGTGGGCGCTGTTTATCGGTCTGGGCGTGGCAGGCGGCTGCCTGGCTGATCCGGAAATCATGGTGCATGAGGGCGATCTCGCCGAGCGCGGCGAACTGCTTGCCACGCTGCACGGCAACTACACGCCGAAGGGCGACCGCCGGCGCGACGACGGCACCTGGCCGACGCACCGCCTGACTTCGCTGATGGCGGAGTTTGCCACCGGCCTGGCGCCGGGCTGGGAGGCGGGCATCCATCTGCCCTTCATGCGTGCCGGCATCGACAGCGACACGTCGCAGCGCGGCGACTGGGGCGCCTCGGCCGTCATGTTCCGCCTCAAGCATATCCGGCGGCAGGACAGCGGGGTGTTCTACGGCTTCAATGCCGAGTACGACATCAATGCCAAGCGCTATGTCGCCGACCCGCGCAGCATCGAGTTTCGCGGCATTGTCGGCTTCGACGCCGAGCATTTCCGGGTGACCGCCAACCCGCACCTGATCTGGGGTTTCGGGCGGAGCGGTGGCGATCATGCGCCGGATCTCAACATCGACTGGAAGGTGCTGCAAAAGGCGAGCGCTGACTTTGCCTGGGGTGCCGAGCTGTACACCGACTGGGGCAAGGCCGGGCATTTGCACCCCGGCCAGGGTGACCGCACGCTGTATCTGGTGAGCGAGACCGAAACGGCGCTTGGCTCGCTGCATCTCGGTATCGGCCGCGGCTACAAGGGGACCCCGGAACGGACGATCGTCAAGCTGGTCTGGTCGAATTCCTTCTGATCGAGCGCCAGGGAGCGGTTCTCCAGCCTCTTTTCTTGATGCACAATGGCTGAAAGGAGGCGAGTCATGGTGGCAGGAAATCTGGTTCATAAACTGCGGTCCCTGATGGGCGGCAACGCCGAACGCGTCGCGCTGACGGCAAGGGGAGTCGAACAATTGCGCGGCCAGTTGCGCGAGTGTGCCGAGGGACTGGGCGGCGAGGTGTCGGCCCGCGGTCGGGCGGCGCGGCTGGCGGAAACCTATCTGCGCCTGAACGACGAGGGGCGGCAGCGCTTCCTGAAGCTGATCGCGCTGGAGTTCGGCCCCGATCCGAAGAAGGTCGAAAAGGCCCATGCCGCCTACCAGAAGGCCGTCGGTACCGCTGATCAATGGAAGGCCGAGGCCGCCCTGCGCGGCGCCATGCGCTCGTCGCGCATCCGCATCCTGACCCAGTTCAACGCCATCCCGCAGGGCGTCAAGTTCCTGGTCGATCTGCGCGCCGACCTGTTGCGCTATCTGGAGCAGGACAAGGAACTGGCCGTGCTTGACCGCGAACTGGAGTCGCGCCTGAGCGCCTGGTTCGATGTCGGCTTTCTGGAGTTGCAGCGCATCACCTGGCAGTCGCCGGCCGCGTTGCTCGAAAAGCTGATCGAATACGAGGCGGTGCATGAAATCCGTTCCTGGGCCGACCTCAAGAACCGCCTCGATTCCGACCGCCGTCTCTATGCCTTCTTCCACCCGCGCATGCCGGCCGAGCCGCTGATCTTCGTCGAGGTGGCGCTGACCGACCATCTGGCCGACAACGTGCAGGCCCTGCTCGACGAACACGCGCCGGTTTTCGACAACCGCAAGGCGGACACGGCGATTTTCTATTCCATCTCCAATACCCAGGTCGGCCTGCGTGGCGTGTCCTTCGGCAACTTCCTGCTCAAGCGGGTGATTGATGATCTGCAGCGGGATTTCCCCAAGCTGGCCCATTTCGCCACCTTGTCGCCGATGCCCGGCCTGGCATCCTGGGTGCGCAAGAACCCGGCGGTGCTGGGCGAAGCCGGCATCGAGCTGTCGCTGGAAGACCTATCGACCGGCGCCTGGTCGGCTGACAAGAAACAGGTGCGTGCCCTGCGTGAACCCTTGTCCCGCCTCGCCGCACGCTACCTGGCCAGCGCCAAGCAGGGCGGTGGGGAGAGCGGGCCGCCAGCCGATCCCGTGTCGCGCTTCCACCTCGGCAACGGCGCGCGTGTCGAGCGGTTGAATTACCTGGGCGACACGTCGGCCAAGGGTTTCCGCCAGTCCTTCGGGCTGATGGTCAATTACCTGTACAGCCCGGACGATATCGAGGCCAATCTGGAAGCCTTCGCCAGCCAGGGCAGTATCGCCATGTCGGCGACGGTCAGGCGGCTGGCCAGGAAGGCGTAGCGTTTAGCGCAGGCCGAGGGCGGCCATCTTGCGGCGCAGGAAGGCGATCTGCGTCTGCAGCGGCAGTTGCTTGGGGCACAGGTCGTGGCAGCCGAGCAGTGACATGCAGCCGAACACGCCGTCGTCGTCGCCGATCAGTTCGTAGAAATCGGCATCGCTGCGCTGGTCGCGCGGGTCGAGCCGGAAGCGGGCGATCTTGTTGAGGCCGACGGCGCCGACGAAGCCTTCGCGCATCTGCGCCGTGCCGCAGCCGGCGATACAGCAGCCGCATTCGATGCAGCGGTCGAGTTCGTAGATGGCCTCGGCCTCGGCCGGCTCCATGCGGGCTTCCAGGGCATCGAGATCGACCGGCGTAGTGCTGTGGATCCAGGTTTGCAGCCGCTCGCTGGTGCCGCGCATCCATTTCCCGGTATTCACCGACAGGTCGCCGATCAACTCGAAATAGGGCAGCGGAGCCAGGGTGATGTGGTCGCCGAGGTCGCGGGTCAGCGTGCGGCAGGCCAGCCCGGGGCGGCCGTTGATCAGCATGGCGCAACTGCCGCAGATGCCGGCACGGCAGACGAAGTCGAACTGCAGCGAGCCGTCCTGGTGTGCCCGGATGTCGTTGAGGGCGATGAACAGCGTCATGCCGTCCGCCTCGTCGAGTTCGTAGTCCTGTAGGTGCGGCACGCTGGCCGGGTCGGCCGGGTTGCAGCGCAGGATGCTGAGGGTCAGGCGGCGGGGCTGGCCGGCAGTCGGCCGGCGACGGAGCAGGGGAATCATCTTTCTTCTCCGATGCGGGCATTGAGGCCGCGCAGGTGCGGGGGCAGCAAATGGCGGTAGGGCATCAGTGCCTGCTGCACGGCATGGCGGTCGGCGTTGCCCAGGCTGGCGCGGATGGCCTCGATTTCGGCCTGGCGGAGGGCGGTGGCCGGGTGCTCGATGGCGTCGCGCGCGCCATAGCCGCGCCAGCCGGGCGGCAATTCCATACGCGCCACGTCGAGTGCCTCGTAGTCGAGGCGGGGGCGGGTCGGCTCGCCATCCGGCCAAGTGGCCAGCGTGCGCTTCAGCCACTCGGCGTCGTTGCGCCGCGGGTAATCCTCGCGGAAATGGGCCCCGCGGCTTTCGGTCCGTTGCAGTGCGCCGTAGGCCACGCATTGCGCCAGCTTGAGCATGCGCTGCAGGCGCCAGGCAGTGGTCAGTTCCGGATTGGCACCTGCCCGCGTGGTGCGCAGGCCAACCTGCCGGCAGCGCTGGATCAACTGTTCCAGTTCGGCGACGGCGGCGGCCAGTTGGTCCCCCTGGCGCACGATGCCGACCTGTTCGCTCATCAGGGTTTGCATGCGCCGCAGCAACTGGTTGGCGTCCTCGCTCGAACGGTTGTCGGCGATGGCGGAAAATTCGGCGCTGGCTTTTGCCCAGGTTTCGCGCACCAGGGCGGTCGATACCTGCATGTCGCCGTCCGGCGAAGCGCAGAAATCGGCGATGGCCTCGCCGACGATCATGCCGGCGACCACGGTTTCAGCCACCGAGTTGCCGCCCAGTCGGTTGAAGCCGTGCAGATCCCAGCACGCCGCCTCGCCGCAGGCGAACAGGCCGCGCAGGCCGTAGGCCTGGCCGTGGGCGTCGGTACGGATGCCGCCCATCGAGTAATGCTGGGCCGGGCGCACCGGTATCCACTGCCTGGCCGGGTCGATGCCGAGGAAGTAGTGGCAGATTTCCTTCACCTCGCGCAGCTTGTGTTCGATATGCGCGGCGCCGAGCAGGGTGATGTCCAGCCACAGGTGCGGGCCGTAGCGCGAGGCGACGCCCTTGCCACTGCGGATGTGGGCCTCCATGCGCCGCGACACGACGTCGCGTGAGGCGAGTTCCTTCTTCTCCGGCTCGTAGTCCGGCATGAAGCGGTGGCCGTCCACATCGCGCAGCAGGCCGCCATCGCCGCGACAACCTTCAGTGACCAGGATGCCGGCCGGGAAGATGGCCGTCGGGTGGAACTGCACCGCCTCCATGTTGCCGAGCGGCACGACGCCGGTTTCCAGCGCGATGGCGGCGCCGATGCCCTCGTTGATCACCGCATTGGTGGTCGATTGGTAGATGCGTCCGAAACCGCCGGTGGCGATGCAGGTGGCACGGGCGACATAGGCCAGCAGGCGGCCGTCGATCAGGTTGCGGACGATGGCGCCATAGCAGCGCCCGCCGTCGTGGATCAGCGCCACCGCTTCCATGCGCTCATGCACCGGGATGCCGGCGGCGATGGTCTGGTCGCTGACGGCGTAGAGCATGGCGTGGCCGGTGCCGTCCGAGACGTAGCAGGTCCGCCATTTCTTGGTGCCGCCGAAATCGCGGGCGGTGATCAGGCCATGCGCTGCGGCGCTTTCAGTCAGCGTGACGCGCTGGCCGTCCATCACCACCGCATGCGGCCCTTGCTGCACGCGGTTCCACGGCACGCCCCAGGCGGCCAGTTCGCGTACTGCTTTCGGTGCGGTATGCACGAACATGCGGGCGACTTCCTGGTCGTTGCCCCAGTCGCTGCCGCGCACGGTGTCCTCGAAATGCACATCCTCGTTGTCGCCGCCGCCGCGTGCCGCATTGCCCAGGCTGGCCTGCATGCCGCCTTGCGCGGCGGCGGAATGCGAGCGCTTGGGCGGCACCAGGCTGAGGATGATGACCTGTTGGCCGCGCTTGCGGGCCGCCAGCCCGGCCCGCAAACCGGCCAGGCCACCGCCGATGACCAGGACATCGGTGTGGATGGTTTCCATGTCAGTGCCTTCCGCTGGCGGCCGGGGCGCTCTGGCTGGCCGGCACGTAACGCTCGCCGGCATGCTCGGCATGGGCCCGGCCGAGGTCGATGTAGGCGCCGAGCGTCACCAGGCCGAGGGTAATGAAGAAGGCGCTCAGGCCGTGCTTGACCCAACGCAGCCGGCGTCGGCTGCGGTTCGGATCGCTGGCATCGAACCAGCCCCATTTCAGCGCCAGGCGGTAGAGACCGATGCTGGCGTGCAGCTCGGCGGCGAACAGCAGCAACAGGTAGAGCGGCCACAGGTTGCCGGTCCACACCCGGTCGGCCGACTCGTAGGGGCCGATCAGCGACGGGTTCATCAGCATCTGGTAGAGGTGGATGGTGGCCATGAAGAACAGCGCAAAGCCCGTCCACACCTGCAGCCACCACATCGAGGTGTCGCCGTGGCGCAGGCGGTTCTTGTGTGCCACGAAGGCACGGTACTGGCGGAAGCCGGCCGGGAATTTGCGCAGCGCCAGCCAGGCGTGGCCGACGAACAGGGCCAGGACGCCGGCGACGACGCCGGAAACCAGGATCGGGTAGGGCTTGCCGAGGAAGTAGGCGCCTTCGAAGAAGCGGGCGACGGTGTAGAAAGCGTCGTGGCTGATCAGGATGGACGACACGAAGGCCATGTGGGCCATCAGGAACAGGGCGAGCAGCAGGCCGGAGAGGCTTTGCAACAGATCGAGACGGGCCGGCCAGCGGCTCTTGCCGGGTTTTGCCCGTGATGCGACGGAGGCGACAGCCAGGGGCGTTGTCTCGGCCGTGCTGGCAGCCAGCAAATCATGGCGCTCGGGGGATGGGTTCAGGGGGGTCATGGTTTCGTCCTCTACCGTTGGCCGGCATGTCGTCTCCACCTCTTGTTTTGACCCACTCTAGCACAGCGGGATGCAGCCGGAATGTGAAATTGTTGCGCAGCAGCAAAATTCACCAATGGGTCTGTGCCCGGGGCGCAACAGCGCAGCCGGAAGCAAGCGCGGGTAGCGATCTGTTAAGATTCGCCCCGGTTTTCCGGATCGCTTCCCCTTGCCTTCACTCCCCGAAATCTTCTCGCCCGACGGGCCATTGGCGCGTGCCATTGGCGGCTATCGCGTGCGCCAGCAGCAGGTCGAGATGGCCGAGCGCATCGCCGCCGCCATCCAGAACAATTCGGTATTCATCGCCGAGGCGGGGACCGGTACGGGCAAGACTTTCGCCTACCTGGTGCCGGCGCTGCAGTCGAACGGCAAGGTGATCGTCTCCACCGGCACCAAGACCCTGCAGGATCAGCTGTTCAACAAGGACCTGCCGATGGTGCGCGACATCCTGAAGGCGCCGGTCAAGATCGCGCTGCTCAAGGGGCGCGCCAATTACGTCTGCCCCTACCACCTGCAGCGCTCGCTGGCCGACGGCCGTTTCCTGACCAAGGAAGATGCCGCCGATGCCCGTCGCATCTCGGTCTTCGCCAAGACCACGCAGACCGGTGACAAGGCCGAGTGCCTTGAGGTGAACGAAAATTCCCCGGTCTGGAACAGCGTGACCTCGACGCGCGACAACTGCCTGGGCCAGGACTGCCCGGACTACAAGGAATGTTTCGTCATGCAGGCCCGCAAGGAGGCGATGGCGGCCGATCTGGTCGTGGTCAATCACCACTTGTTCTTCGCCGACGTGATGCTGCGCGACGAGGGCATGGCCGAGCTGCTCCCGGCCTGCAACACGGTGATCTTCGACGAGGCCCACCAGTTGCCGGAAGTGGCCACCCTGTTCTTCGGCGACAGCGTGTCGACGGCGCAGGTGGTCGATCTGGCGCGCGACGCCAAGGCGGAGGGCCTGACCAGCGCCCGCGACTGCCTCGATATCCAGAGCGGCGCCAAGGCCATGGAAAAGGCGGCGCGCGACCTGCGCCTGTCGGTGGGTGTCGATGCCGGGCGTTTCTCCTACGAGCAGTTGCAGGAGCGGCCGGAATTCGTCCCGGCCCTGAAAACGCTTGAGGAGGAAGTCGCCAAATTCGCCGCCATCCTCGAAACTCAGGCCCAGCGCGCCGAGGGCATCGAGAAGTGCTGGCAGCGTGCCCTCGAACTGCAGCAGGCGTTCGCCCAATGGCAGAACCTGGCCGATCTCGGCTACGTACGCTGGGGCGAGGCCTTTACCCAGTCGCTGCAGTTGAACTCGACGCCGCTCAAGGTTGCCGACATTTTCCGCAAGCAGATGGGCGGCCATCCGCGGGCCTGGATCTTCACCTCGGCGACGCTCGCCGTGCAGGGCAAGTTCCACCATTACTGCGCCGAACTCGGCCTCGGCGACCCCGATTCCGCCTGCTGGCACAGCCCCTTCGACTACGGCGAGCAGGCCGTTCTCTACGCGCCGCTCGGCATGCCCGACCCGAATGCCTGGAATTACACCGACACGGTGGTTGAAGCTGCCTGGCCGGCCGTCAAGGCGGCCAAGGGCGGCGCTTTCTTCCTGTGCACCAGCCTGCGCGCCATGCGCCGCACGCACGAACTCCTGAAAGCGAAGATCGAGGACGAAGGCCTGGATATCCCGTTACTGGTGCAGGGTGAGGGCAGCAAGAACGACCTGCTGCAACGCTTCCGCAACCACGGCGCGTCCATCCTGGTCGGCAGCCAGAGCTTCTGGGAAGGCGTTGACGTGCGCGGCGAAGCCTTGTCGCTGGTCGTCATCGACAAGATCCCCTTCGCGCCGCCCGACGATCCGGTCTTGTCGGCCCGTATCGAGCAGATGAAACGTGAGGGCCGCAACGCCTTCATCGAGTACCAGTTGCCGCGCTCCGTCATCAACGTCAAGCAGGGGGCCGGCCGTCTGATCCGCGACGAGAACGACAAGGGTGTGCTGATGATCTGCGACCCGCGACTGATTTCCAAGCCCTACGGCCGCAAGATCTGGCAAAGCCTGCCGCCGATGAAGCGCACCCGCGAATTGCAGGTCGTGCTCGATTTCTTCGCCAAACGCTGAGGCCATGAAAACCACTTTCGACCAACTGCGCGACACCCAGCCGCAATTTTTCTCGGCCGCCGCCCTCACGATTCCGGCCGCGTCGCTGCAGGCGATGGCCGACCTGGTCGCCGCCATCGAATCGGTCATCGCGCTGCCGGCCTACCAGGCGCATGCCCTGGCCCAGGCGCCAGCCATCGCCCGCCTGCCGTGCGCGGCGCGCGGTGCCTTCATGGGCTACGATTTCCACCTGACGGCCGCCGGCCCGAAGCTCATCGAAATCAACACCAATGCCGGCGGTGGCCTGCTCAATGCCTACCTGCTGGCCGAGCACGGCCGGGCAGCCGAGGGGGCGCGCATCCGTGATGAATTCGTCGCCATGTTTCGCGAGGAATGGCGTCTGGAGCGGGGTGATACCCTCTTGCGGCGCATCGCCATCGTCGATGAAAACCCGGCGGAACAGTTCCTGGCGCCCGAATTCACGCTGTTCCGGGCACTGTTCGAAGAGTACGGCATCGCCGCCGTCGTCTGCGACCCGAGCGAACTGAGCTTCGACGGCGAGGCGCTGCGCCATGCCGGCCAGCCAGTCGACCTGGTCTACAAGCGCCTGACTGACTTCGCCCTCGACACGACGGCCAGCACCGCCATTCGGACGGCCTTCGAGCAGGGCAAGGTCGTCCTGACCCCCAATCCGCGGGCCCACGCCCTCTATGCCGACAAGCGCAACCTGATGCAGTTGTCCGATGCGGCTGCCTTGAATGGTCTCGGCGTTGATGCGGCCACCCGGCAGACCCTGCTCGCCGGCATCCCGCAAACCGTCGCCGTTACGCCCGAGCAGGCGGAAACCTTCTGGGCCGATCGCAAACGCTGGTTCTTCAAGCCGCCGGCCGGTTTCGGCAGCCGCGCCGCCTATCGCGGCGACAAGCTGACCAAGCGCGTGTTCGAGGAAATCCTGCACGGCGGCTACATCGCGCAGGAAATCGCGCCGCCGTCGGAACACGCCGTCGGTGAGCAGACCATGAAGGCCGACATCCGCTGCTATGTCTATAACGGCCATATCCAGCTGGTTGCCGCTCGCCTTTACCAGGGGCAGACTACCAATTTCCGGACGCCGGGCGGCGGTTTCGCCCCGGTGTTCGTTGCCGAGTAAAATCCCGCCATGAAAGTTTTTGGCATCGCCGGTTATTCCGGCTCCGGCAAGACCACCTTGCTGGAAAAACTCATACCCCAGCTCACCGCCCGTGGCCTCAAGGTCTCGGTCATCAAGCACGCCCACCACGGTTTTGACATCGACCGCCCGGGCAAGGATTCCTATCGCCACCGCGAGGCCGGCGCCACCGAGGTGCTCCTCTCCTGCGGCGACCGCTGGGCATTGATGCACGAGCGGCGCGAGGAGCCGGAACCGACCCTCGACGAACTGCTGCGTCACCTGTCGCCCTGCGACCTCGTGCTGATCGAGGGCTTCAAGCAGGAACCGGTGCCCAAGCTGGAAGTCTATCGCCCGGAAAACGGCAAACCGCCGCTCTTCCCCGAGCGTTCGGACATCGTCGCCATCGCCACCGATGTCGATCTCGCCACGGACCTCCCCCAGCTGCCGCTGAACGACTACGTGGCCATCGCCGATTTTGTCATGCACACCATGCAACTGCAGGAACGCCCATGCTGACCTACGAACAAGCCCTGGAAAAACTGCTGGCCGCCGCCCAGCCTGTCGAGGAAATCCGCAGCGTGCCGCTGCTCGCCGCCACTGGCCGCGTGCTGGCTGTTGCACAAAAATCGGGCGTCTCCGTTCCGCCGCTCGATAACTCGGCGATGGACGGTTACGCCGTGCGCACTGCCGACGTCGCCGCTGCCGGTGTCTGCCTGCCAGTCAGCCAGCGCATCCCGGCCGGCACGGTCGGCGTTACGCTACAGCCGGGGAGCGCCGCCCGCATCTTCACCGGCGCGCCGATTCCCGCCGGAGCCGATGCCGTGGTCATGCAGGAACGCTGTGAGCATGGCGAGGGCGGCGTGGTGATCAATCATGTCCCGAAATTGGGCGAGAACATCCGCCGGGCCGGCGAAGACATCGCGGCCGGCGCCGAAATCCTGCCCGCGGGTGTCAAGCTCCGCCCGCAGGAAATCGCCCTCGCCGCCGCGGCCGGCCTGCCTGAACTGCCGGTCTATCGTCGTGTGCGCGTCGGCATGTTCTTCACCGGCGACGAACTGGTGCAACCGGGCGAGCCGTTGCCCCCGGGCGCCATCTACAACTCCAACCGCTACGCGCTGCGTACGCTGCTCGAAGGCATGGGCTGCGAGGTGCGCGACCTGGGCGCGATCGGTGACACGCTCGACGCGACCCGCGACGCGCTGCGCCGTGCTGCCGCCGATAACGATCTGGTCATCACCAGCGGCGGCGTGTCGGTCGGCGAGGAAGACCACGTCAAGCCGGCCGTCGAGGCCGAAGGTTCGCTCGATCTATGGAAGATCGCCATCAAGCCGGGCAAGCCGCTGGCCTTCGGCACGGTTCGCAAGGCTGATGGCAACGCCTGGTTCATCGGCCTGCCGGGCAATCCGGTGGCGGCTTTTGTCACCTGCCTGATGATGGTCCGCCCCTTCGTCATGCGCCTGCAAGGTATCGCCCAGGTTGCGCCGCGCATCCTGAACCTGCCGTCTGCCTCGGCCTGGAACAAGCCGGACGGCGCCCGCCTCGAATTCCTGCGCGGCCGCATCAACGAAGTGGGGGCAATCGAGCTGTACGGCAATCAGGGCTCGGCCGTCGCCACGTCGCTGTGCTGGAGCGATGGCCTCATCCTTAACCCGCCGGGCAACTGCATCGCAGCGGGCGATACGGTGCGTTTTGTGTCTTTCGCGGAGTTGCTGGCATGAGCGTCAAGATTCTCTACTTCGCTGGCCTCAAGGAACGCCTCGGCATGCCGGGCGAAAGCATCGATCTGCCGGCTGACATCCGAACCGTCGGCGGTCTGCGCGACTGGCTGGTCGGGCAGGGCAGAGACGCCCTGGCGACCGCCAAGAACCTGCGCTGTGCCGTCAATCAGGATATGGCGAAGCTCGACGCACCCATCCAGGATGGCGACGAAATCGCCTTCTTCCCGCCCGTCACGGGCGGCTAAACAAGGAAAACGCATGTCCATCCAATGGTATCCCGGCCACATGACCTCGGCCCGCAAGAAGGCCGCCGAAACGCTGGCCGTGGCCGACGTCGTGGTCGAGGTGCTCGACGCCCGCCTGCCACAGGCGAGCAGCAACCCGATGATCCACGAGCTGCGCACCTTCCGCCAGCGCCCGTGCCTCAAGCTGCTCAACAAGGCCGACCTGGCCGACCCGGAAGCGACCAAGGCCTGGCTGGCCTATTTCGACGCCCAGCCGAACGTCAAGGCGGTGGCCATCTCCTGCAAGAAGGCTGGCGACGCGGCCAAGATTCCGGCCTTGGCCCAGAAGCTCGCGCCGCATCGCAACGACGCCGTCAAGCCGCTGCGCCTGATGATCATGGGCATCCCCAACGTCGGCAAATCGACGCTGATGAACGCCCTGGTCAAGAAGAAGGTTGCCGCCGTCGGTGACCAGCCGGCCGTCACCAAGAGCCAGCAACGCATCGACATCAGCAACCGCCTGACGATCTACGATACCCCCGGCATGCTGTGGCCTAAGATCGACCATCCCATCGACGGCCTGATGCTCGCCGCCAGCCACGCCGTCGGCGTCAACGCCTACATCGGCGAGGACGTCGCCACCTGGCTGGCCGGCTTCCTGCTCGAACACTATCCGGCCCTGCTCAAGGCCCGCTACGGCTTCGACCTGCAAGGTCTGGATGCTGTCGCCGTCCTCGAAGGCGTCGCCAAGAAGCGCGGCTGCATCATCAAGGGGCGGGGCGGCGAACTCGACCTCGAAAAGGCTTCCGGCATCCTGCTCACTGACTACCGCAGCGGCACCCTCGGCCGCATCAGCCTGGAAACGCCCGCCCTTCGCGCCGAGCGCGCCGCGAGCCTGGCGGAGCCAGCGTCCCGGGAAGCCGACGAGGCCTGAATCGGCACCGGATGGAATCCGCAAACGCCGACCATTGCAGCTTTTCCGGAATTGGTTATAATGCGCGCCCTGTCGGCAGCAAATGCTGACTGTACCGATTCCCCGATAGCTCAGTCGGTAGAGCGCCGGACTGTTAATCCGTAGGTCCCTGGTTCGAGCCCAGGTCGGGGAGCCAACCGAATACAGATTTGGGCACTTCGCAAGAGGTGCCCTTTTTTGTTTCTGCGATGGCCGCAGCCAAGGCTGCATTACTGCCAGTCATCACCACCTGATTGCCGGTCACGCGAATTTCGCTGACAAAGTATCGCAGATACTGCTTGGCAAATCCCGGCTTTCCTTCTTTCAGCTTCATGCGCAAGGCTTGGCAGAACAGGTCAATCTGTTTTGGCTTGATCGTCGGCATTTGCTGGCGGCGCTTGTAACCGGCCATCTGCGTCAGCACTTCCTGCCTTCTCGCCTGAATCCGATGGCTACGCTGTTGCAAGTGAGCATCAAGCGGTAGAACACCTTTTTCAACCGCTTCGAATAGCCGTTCGCTGCGCTGTTCGAGTTCCTTGAGTTCATCCTGCAGGACTTTGATCTCGTCGGCTTCTGTGGCCTTGGCGTTTTTGAGTTGCTTCTGCAGTTGGCTAAGAATGTCTTTCACCCGCTCCGGCGTGAAGAGCTTGTCGGCCAGCACATCCAGCACCGCGGCATCCATTTTCGGCATCGACACGGCGGGATTGCTGCAATGGTTGATGTGCTTGGCAATGCGTGTGTTGCACTTGTAATAACGATAGCGCCCACCTTTGCCGGTGGCCGTAGTCATGCCCGAATTGCAGCAGCCGCACTTGATGATGCCAGTGAGCAAGGTATCGGAGCCAATGATGCTCGGTGCCACCTTGTCAAAGCTGCGCGAGGCTTTGCGTTCCTGTACCGCGTTGAACTGTTCCGCCTCGATGATCGGCTCAACCTTGAGCAGAATCCACTCGGATTCCGGCTTGGCTCGTTTGGTCTTGTCTTCCATTCGATTGAAATAGAACTCGCCCATATAGGTGCGGTTCGACAGCACTTCATGCACCCGGCTCCGGGTCCAGCTGGAGGCCCGATGCTTACGCCCGGATTCATTCAGGTAGCTGGCAATCTGTTTGGCTCCCATCGGGCCATCACCTTTGCCATTCATGTACAACTCGAAGATGCGCTTAACTAAACCCGCTTCAGCAGGATCGATCGCCAGCCGTTGTTTGCGCTTGCCCTTGTTGCCGAACTTTTCCGCTTCGACGGTCTTGTAGCCAAAGGGAGGCCGCGAACCGTTCCAGTAGCCTTGCCGGGCATTCTCCTTCATGGCGCGCAGCGTATGCTTGCCGTTCTCCTTGCTCTGGTACTCATCGAAGATGGAGAAGATTTTGCGGGCCATCTCGCCGGAGGGATCGTCGCTGGTCTGCTGGGTGATCGAGATCAGCCGAACCCCGGCCTTTTTGAGATCACGCTCATAGAGGGCGAACTCCAAAGCATCACGGAAGAATCGCGACAAGCTGTGCACGATGATGGCTTCAAAGGGTGACGGCTTTTGGGTGGCCTCGGCGATCATCTGCTGGAATACCGGGCGACGGTCATCGGTGGCTGAGGCACCGGGTTCGATGTAGGTTTCAGCGACGGCATAGCCCTGTGCGGCGCACCAGTCCTGCATCTGCCGTATCTGGTCGGGAATGGATAAATCCTTCTCGGCCTGCTTTACCGTGGATACCCGAGCATAAAGGGCAACTGCCATGATCTTCCTCCGTGGATACACCGCCGCACCCGGCCTGCAGGGTTATAAGCGAGCAGGATGGCCTGTCAAGGCAGCCTGCGGTGGTGGAACCAGCCTTGACAGGCCATCCCGCCCGCTTTTATTGGTCTGCATGCCGAATGCGGCTCTCTGGTTGCTCAATCGTCCTCGCTATCGTCCAACCGCTGCACCAACAGGAGCAGTTCATCGAATACCGAAGCGATCAATGCGATTTCCTCATGTGGCGGTTTAGGGGGTACAAAGTCGTCGGACAGAACCCGGTGGATCGTGGATTGTTCGCGCACTCATCGTGGCACCTCCTTTCCTGCGGTCTTGGCCTGCCCGTTCCTGTCCTGCCCTTGTTGCTGCAACAAGGCTTCCAATTCCGGTAGGAAGCCTTGGTTTCCAAATTCGTTGAGAACGATCTTTCGATACGCATGATGCTGGTTCGGTGTCGGCATCCCCACGGCAGCGGCATCGAGGATGCGCCCGATACGGCACATGACCAGCTTCATGATGGCTTCGGTAAGCGGCGTTACCATTGCCCGAGCCTCATTTCGTCGTAACGGCGGCGTACATCGTTGTCCCACGCGAATTCATCGTGAATCCGGGTAAGCTTCTTCTGCAGGAAGGCGAGGCTTTCCTCGAAGCCGATTTCGGCGGTTTTGCGCTTAATGCCCTGAATCGCCCCGAGCCGTTTGAGATAGCCGTAGATACTGATCGCCATCCGGGTTTCGCGTTCTTCCAGCAAGGCCAGCGGATCGAGTTCCTTGAGGATGCCCAAACCGTCCATTTCGGCGACTCGGCTTTGCAGGTCGGCCCACAGGGGATGAATCGGCCAGCGGGAGCGGTTGCTGTCGTCGGTCGGGATATGCAATCGGGTGTGGTCGTTGACCAGTACGCGCAGCAGATCGCCTTGGCGTTCGGTCAGATCGGCAAAGGTCTGGATGCCGAAGGTACGGAGCCACGTTTTACGAATCTGCCACTCGATGCGCCAAACATTCTCGGCGCAGCCCCACAGATCGAAGAACCACGTTTTGGCGCTTTTCTCGGTGATTTCATCGACCTTGTTATAGACCCGCAGCACGACATCGCCTTCACCGAAGCCGAAGGTCTGCACTTTTCGGTTCTTGCGGAACTGTTTGTCTTTGGTGGATGAGGTGACAAAGCTGTCCTCATCGAAATCAATCGCGTCGATCTGGTAGTCGAAGGTGAAATCGACCCGTGACAGGCGTTCGGGTTGGAAGGTCGAAAAGCCGACCGAGGCCGCCCACGCCAGAAAGCGCCGATGCAAAGCCAGCGCCCCGAATTGCCACAAGGCGAAGCTGCGGAAGGTGACGAAGAAATTGGGTTTGTTGAACTCGCCGAACTGAATGCTGAAACAGTCGTTCTCGATCAGGAACGGATAGCCGCTTTTGGTGCCGTTTGCAGCCAGTAGAAATTCCTCGTTGCCGAGTTTGATCGCTAAGGGGCGACGGACTTTGGCTAGACGGAGGTTTTCTTTCTCGACGGCCAGTTGCTCATAGTTGAGCGAACACTCAGGAAGCGGTGCGAGGTAGTACGCGCACTCGATGGTGTCGTGGCCGTGGAGAAGATTGGCTAGCTTCATCAGTTGTGCTTACTTGCTGCGCTGCACCTTGGTCTTAGCAACGCGAACATTCTTCACTTCAACAGTTTCCGTAACCGTCTTTCGTTCTAGTTGCTCTTTCGACAAGCGGCCTAGTTCTCGGGCACGCTCTTCCGGTAACTCGTTGTATACGGATTCCAAGCCACATTCCAGCAACTGGTTGATGATCAAAGAAACCGGAACGTCGCCCATGCGTGCCATGTTTTCGATCTGTACAAAGATATGCAGTGGAAAGCGATGACTACGCTGTACCGATGCCATTGTGGATTGATAAGTCGCGCTCCCTTGGATGAGGTCAGCGAGGAATTCTGCCTTTGTTGGTACGTAACGTTCGTTTTCCATATGTCCCACCACTTTGGTTACTGATGGGATGTAAACGTAACCCACGGCGTAACCCATGTCAACGTAGCACTCCAAAAGGCTGATGGCGGTACGCCCGCGCATCGCGCGCGGTACGTTCTGCCATCAGCTTTTTGAGGATTTTTCCTTGAGCACGGAATGCAAACGGGGTAGTCTTTTGTCCTATTTCGATTTTCAAGTCATAGGATGCTCAATGCGTTGGTTGCCGCTTCTCATCTTCGTGCTCATTGTTATTGGCTTTTTTGCGCTCAAGCGCCGCAACCAATCTTCATCTGGGCAGGAAGTCGAATTGCCTTATGTCGTGGGTGACCGATTGTTCACACCAGCAGAACGCTCGTTTCTCGGCGTGCTAGATCAGTCCGTGGGCTCGGATTTCCGTGTTTTCGGCAAAGTGCGCGTGGCCGATGTGATCGGTGTCGAAAAAGGAAAGTCGAAATCCGTTTGGCAGCGCGCATTCAATCGTATCAACGCCAAGCACTTTGATTTTGTCTTGTGCAGCCCAAGCGACCTCAAGCCAGTCTGCGCTGTTGAATTGAACGACAAATCGCATGCCCAAGAGGCTCGGAAGGGCCGTGATCAATTTCTGGAAGATGTCTGCAAGAAGGCTGGGTTGCCGCTGGTGTTCTTCCCTGCACAACATACTTACTCACCCGTTGAGGTGTGCGGTGTGATTGCATCTGCGATGCGTGGCAACGTCGAGCCATCACTCGTCGCAATACAAGCAAAGCCTTAAAGACGGCCGGTGCGGATTCCGTGAAGTTTATTTTTTACCGATGTATCTATAGCCCCCCGTGTTACATGGACGGGGGACAACAATCGGCCACGAGTGGTAAGGCCCAAAGCGGACATCCACATTGGTGCGGATACGCTGTTAGCGTTCAGCGAAGCCTCTAAAGAGACGCAAGCCTACCTTCTCTAACTTCCTTTGATTCAGAGATTGATTTGAAAATAGCAGGATATTTATGTCAAGCATATACAGATCTGAAAACAGTATTGTATTTGAAGGTGAATTCACGATTTCTGATTTACACCGACCCTTGGCAGCAATTCATCAAACAGTTCAGAATGCTGGTTATCAGGAAATTAAATTTGATTTTAGCGAGTGTACTGCGGCACTCCCGGCACCAATGTTAGCTTTGTGCGCACAAGTTTCAAGGCTTCAATTTGCACAGATTGAAACACAGCTAACTCTTCCGAATAATGAAAAACTCAAGCGATTGTTCATAAATTCAAATTGGGCAAATATTATTTCACCAAAGCAGTTTGAGACATCAAATTTCCGTGGCCATACACAAGTTCCAGCCACTCAGTACAGAACAACAGATGAACAATTCAAGGCCGTCAATAGAATTGCCAATGCAATTCTTGGTGCCATACCAGATTTGGAGAGAAACGACTTTGCCGCTCTTGAATGGTCAATAAACGAGTTAACAGATAACGTTTTGGTTCATTCACAATCCCCTGTTGGTGGATTTGTCCAAGTTTCAACATTCCAAAGCAAATCCAAGCGCCTTTTGTTTATGGTCGCCGACGCAGGAATTGGAATTCCAGCCTCCCTAAGGGAAGGGCATAAAAATATTTCTTCCGATGCAGATGCTCTTGACAATGCAATTCGCGAGGGCGTCACAAGAGACAAAGCAATAGGGCAAGGCAATGGACTCTTTGGCAGTTATCAGATATGCAGTGGAAGTAAAGGGAAGTTTCAATTGGAGTCCGGTTACGGAAAACTTTCCTATAGCGAGCGCACTGGTCTCCGCATAAATACGGAGAAAGTTCCCTATGAAGGCACATTAGTTGTCGCCGAAATCGACTTTTCGGTCCCTCACTTGCTGGAGGAAGCTTTAAGGTTTGATGGAAAAAAGTATTCACCTTTGGATCATATTGAAAAATACTATGAGCACCCTGTTGAGGACTCAATAATTTTTAAAGTATCTGAGGAGTCAAACTCCTTCGGTAGTCGTGTAGCAGGAACACCACTCCGGAAGAAGCTATTGAACCTCGCAAAGATGTGTCCAAACTATCCTGTGATTATTGACTTTTCAGACGTTGAACTTATTTCAAGTAGTTTCGCAGATGAATTAATTGCAAAATTGTTTGTTGAAGTTGGAGCAATATCGTTTATGAGTCGATTTAAATTTAATGGAGTTTCGTCAACGGTAAAATCGTTAATTGATCGAGCAATTTCCCAACGCGTTGCTGTTGGCTCCATAGATTGATTGGAGATAGTCACGAACTGGGGCTAAATTCGGTTTTCTGAAAAGAATACACGCGAGCATGTTTATGAGTTGGGAATCAGCGCCTGCACTGTTAGCCCCCCACTCTAAGGACTGCTTGCCATGGTACTGAAGGTCGCCTTAGGGCACATTCCAGGCAGTAGTACTACGGAATCAAGAACTCAACTTGCCAGTACTCAGAACTGTCTGAGTTGGCGAGCCAAAGAATCAAGCACTTAGCCCAGCCAATTTGGCCGGGCTTTTTGCTTTCTAGGCCACCGTAGCTGAATCGTTGCCAGGCAGTACCGCCAGGCAGTACCGAATTCAACAGGTAGGCCGCTTCCGCCAGATGGTCGGGAGCCAGGTACGCTTAGCACTCCCCCGGGTCCGCCAGCCGCCCAAGCGTTGTAGCTCATGCGTTGGTGTTCCAGCCTGTCGCTGCCACGTTGCCCGGGTATGCGCCATTCCATGCCGTAGGAATTAACAAATCCCAGTCAATCCACCAGCTTTATCAAGCCGCGAGCTGTCCCTCCAGGAACTCCGTGAGTTCCCCGGCCGGCATGGGCTGGAAGAAGAAGTAACCCTGCATTTCATGGCAGCCGAGCTGGCGCAGCACGGCGACCTGGTGGGCAGTTTCGACCCCCTCGACCATCACCTGCAGGTTGAAATTGCGGGCGATCCCGACGATGGCCTGGATGATGGCGCAGGAATCCTGCGGTGCCTTCAGGTCGCGCACGAAGGACTGGTCGATTTTGATCCGGCTCACCGAAAAGCGGCGCAGGTAATTGAGGCTGGAATAGCGCGTCCCGAAATCGTCGATCGAGATATGCACGCCGGTACTGCGCAAGTGCTTGACCCGGACGACGATATTCTCGACATCCTTCATCAACAGGCTTTCGGTGATTTCGATTTCCAGCGATTCGGGGGGGACGGCGAAGCGGGCGAGCGGCGCCTCGACGCGCTCCAGCAGATCGGTCCGCTCGAACTCCCGAGGCGACAGGTTGACGCCCATCCGCAGGTGCCCGTACCCGCGCTCCCGGAGCACGCTCAACTGGGCGCAGGCCTCGTTCAGCACCCAGTCGCTGATGGCGACGATGAGGCCGGTTTCCTCGGCAATCGGGATGAAGACATCAGGCCGGATCAGGCCTTCCTGCGGATGATGCCAGCGGATCAGCGCCTCCAGGCCGACGACACACCCGGTCAGCGCATCGATCTGCGGCTGGTAATGCAACTCGAACTGATCGCCCGTCTTGACCGCGTTGCGCAGGTCGTTCTCGATCGACAACCGATCGCGGTGCGCCTGGTGCATGTACGGCTGGAAAGCGACGTAGCCATTCTTGCCCTGCGCCTTGACCTGGTACATCGCCACGTCGGCGCAGCGAATCAGGTCCTGCGCGCTGACCGCATCGTCGGGATAAACGGCAAGGCCGATGCTTGCCGTCGCCAGGAACTCGGTATCCGCCACCAGGAAGGGCCGGCGCAGTTCGCTGAGGATTTTTTCGGCAATGACGCCGATGTCCTCAGGGCTCGTCAGGTTGGGCAGCAGCGCCGTGAACTCGTCGCCACCCTGGCGGGCCAGGGTGTCGCCCGTGCGCAGGCAGCGCCGGATGCGGGCGGCGAACTCGCGCAGCAACTGGTCACCGGCCTGATGGCCATAGGTGTCGTTCACCAGCTTGAAGCGGTCGAGATCGAGAAACATCACCGCCAGCTTTTCCTTGCGCCGCACCGCCTGCGTGATTGCCATCTCCAGACGGTCGACGAACAGGGTGCGGTTGGGCAGGCGGGTCAGCAGGTCGTGAAAGGCCTGGAAGGCGATGGTCTCTTCCGCCTGCTTCCGTTCGGAAATGTCCCGCGCGACGCCCGAGGTGCCGAGAAAGAGGCCCGGTTGCCCGAGGTTGGTCGTGCGATATACCCCCTGGGAACTCAGGATGGTCGTGATGCATACGCCGTTGCGAGCCCGGCCCGCCGACGGCTTGCGCCGGAAGCGCACTTCGAGATTGTTCGTCGAACGCGGGCCGATGCGCCGCTCGTTAAAGGCAAAGCGGGCATGCTCGTGGTCGCGCGGATCGACGATGGCGCTGTAATGCTGGCCGGTGAGTTCCTCCGGTGCATAGCCCAACAAGGTCTGCACCCGGCCGTTGAAGAAGGTGAAGTAACCCTCGCTATCGAGCGTGAAGATGAGGTCCGGCGACTGCTCGACCAGAAAACGGTGCAGGCTTTCCGAATGGCGCAGGCGGGCCGTGATCAGCGCATGCTCCTTCTCCCGTTGCCGCTGGCTCAGCGCGCGCTCGACGGCGATGATCATGTCGTCCGGATCGCAATCCTTGCGCAAGAACTCGAAGGCGCGATGGCGCAAGGCGTGGATGGCGGAATTGATCGACTTGTCGGCGCTGAACACGATGACCGTGGTGTCGATCTCGTGCGCCACCAGCCACTCCATGATCTCCAGACCGGAGATGTCCGGCAGCCGCAAATCGAGAATGACCAGATCGATCCGGCCCTCCTTGAGCTTTTCCAGGGCTACCTGGCCGGTGGCGGCTTCGTCGATCATGCGTTCATCGGCTGCGAGCAGGCTGCTGTAGGCGCGACGAAAATGCGGCTCGTCATCGACAATCAGGATGCGCTGCTGCGAAGGAATGCCGGGCAAGGTCGCCAGCTCGTACAGTGCGTTGATGACGTTCATCCGGCATTTCCCCCGTCATGCCTTGGAATGAGCAGGGCGATGCTGGTTCCGACGCCCAGCTGGCTGCGGCACGTGATCAGGATACCCTCCTGGCGGGCCAGGCTGCCAACGATGGACAGCCCCAGGCCGCGTCGCGCTCCCTCCGGTGTGGCCTTTGGCCGATAGAGCGCCTGGATGACCTCCTCCGTCATGCCCGGGCCGTTGTCGTCGATGCGCAACTGCACGTAATTCGCCCCATCGTGGATGATGTTGTCGCTGACTGCGATCTTCACCGTCTTGCCCCCGGTGAGGGCCTCGGAAGCGTTCTTCCACAGGTTGAGCACGATCTGCTTCAGGTTGTCGCGATTGATCCGGATCGCCACGCCGGATGCCGGGAACAGGGTCTCGACCCGTATCCCCCGGGTCTTGAACAGCGTGTCGGCATAGAGCATCAGGAAATCGTTGAGTACGCCGACCAGATCGAGATCGCGCCCGGTCGTTGCACCCTTCAGGGTTTGCGTCATGTGGCCGACGATGTTGGCTACCCGGTCGATCTCCTCGGTTAGCACCGCCAGCTCATGGCGCCCGCCATCCTCCGGCAGCTTGCGCTCCAGGATCTTCAGGTAGCTCTTGATGATGCCCAGCGGGTTGCCCGCCTCGTGGGCAATCTGCCGTGCCTGGGTGGTGAATTGCTGGGTCAGCTCCACCGCCACCTGCTGGCGATGCCGCTCGGCCTCCTGTGCCGCATCCAGGCTGATTGCCGCGATCTTGCCAAAATTGGCCAGCCACGGAATCCGCTTCTGCAGGCGGCCGTGCTGGCGGGTCGAGAGGCCGCAGATCATCACCCCGATCACCCGGCTGCGTGCCAGCATCGGAATGCACAACAAGCCCTCGGCCGACAGGGCGCGGGCCAGTTGCAGATCCAGCAGGGGAAGCGGCTGCGGGCTGTCGAAGGTTGTCCGCACCTGGCGCTGCACGACTGCAGCAGCGGCCAGTGAACGTGAAGCAAGCAGCGGGATCGACAACTGCCGGAAAAGATCGGGCTGGCCGCCCACCTGCTCGCCGGACAAGGCATCCCCCGCGTCGTTGGCCAGCAGGATGGCCACCTTGGAAAGCTCGAAGAGAATGCGCGCCGACTCCTGCAGGGCGAGCAGTACCTCCTTGTCGCTGCCCAACTGGAACAAGTCCTGTTGCAGCGGCTGCAGCAGCGCCATGCCACCCATCAAGGCGGTGAGCTCGTCTTCCGTCGGGTTGCCGGGGACCGGCGGTGCCGTTGGCTGGGCGGGTAGGGTGGTGCGTCGCTTCGGGAAGGTCTCGGGCAACGCCATGCCCAGCGCCTCGGCAATCTGCCGGGTGCGTTCGATGGCCTGCTCGCGCACCGTCAGCAAATCGGCCTTGCGCACCGTGAAGCTGGCGCCGTTGATGACCAGGCCCACATCCGGCGTGTCATCCGGCAGGGTGACCAAGGCCTGGGCCAGCCAGATAATCTGTGGCAGTGCCGTCGCCGTCAGGATCTGCGCCGGCGCGGCATGGTGGAAGGCGACGCTGTCACCGAGCACCGAATCCAGCCCCCAGCGATCGATCAGCCAGCCGCCCACTTCGGCATGCGTAGTGGCGAAAAGCTGCGTTTCCTCGCCCAGCAAACGCGGGTTGTCGGCCGAATTGAGCAAAAAGCGGCGATACGGCTCGCCAATCGCATTGAGCATGACCAGCTCGCCGATGTTGTGCAGCAAACCGGCCAGATAAGCCTCGTCGGGGGCCGGGTAGGCCGCGCTGTCGGCAATCCCGCGCGCCAGTTCGCCGACCAGCAGCGAATGCATCCAGAAATCGGCGATATCGACGCCCTCCATCCGGGTATCCCGCTCGAACAGGCGCTGGATGGCCAGGCAGGTTGCCAGCGAACGGATCAGGCGGGTGCCCAGGGCGATCAGGCAGGTGTCGATATCTTTCAGCTCGCGGCCACGACGCAGGGCAGGGGAGTTGGCCACCCCGAGAACCCGGCTGGCCAGCCCCGGGTCTTTCCCAACGATGCCCGCCAGATCGGCCATCGTCGCCTGCTCGTCATCCACCGTGCGCAAAAGGCGTAGCAGGATTTCCGGCGGAGACGGAATCTGGCTGCTTTCGATCGAATCTTGAACGGCTTCGGGAAGACGATGCATGACGGCAGAACGTCCAGCTGATGAAAAGGCGGGTTCGATGACTCACCCGATAAGTTGCGCCAAATCCCGTAAAGTTACAACACCCAAAAGTAAGGAATATGAAAATCGCAAGGCAAACGCCATATATGCCAAATGGATGTTGTGGCGGGCGGCTGGCCCGAAGTAACGAGGCACTAGGCTGATACCGAGCCATTCAATGCGTTTTTTCCCGTAGGCCTGAGAAAAGGAAGCGAGGTTGCCTTGTAGTCGCTGGCGGTAGAACCGACGGGCATCTGGGCATTCCTGTAGCGCTTCCCTGGGTTTGTGTCGGAAAAATTTACATGTGTATTATTTCGCATAATGC
This sequence comes from Dechloromonas agitata is5, assembly GCF_000519045.1. Lineage (GTDB taxonomy): Bacteria > Pseudomonadota > Gammaproteobacteria > Burkholderiales > Rhodocyclaceae > Azonexus > Azonexus agitatus. The sequence goes on along the minus strand of NZ_KI912532.1, from coordinate 3,266,034 downwards.
CGCTGTCACTGCTTGACTGAGCTACGTCACTGTTCTTAAATGGAATCGGCAAGTAATCGACGGCATGGATTGAAATTTGCTTCGATAGAGATTGACGAGGCGTCAAATCGCCAGAAGATTCATGAAATTCCGGCAGTTGGCCAGGAATTCGCAAAGAGGTTCAACGTGAAATCCAATAGTGAAAACAAGGAAGGCAAGCAACTCAGCGAGCGGCCTTCCCCTGCGATTTCAGGTAATCGACGAAAGTTGATTCGGGGTGGGGTTATCGGCGCACCGGTCCTGCTCGCCCTGAAGAGCACGCCAGTTTTGGCCTGCAATTGCAAGCAACCGTCAGGTTTTTCCACATCCGGGAATTTGAGTCGGAATGGAGGGGCGAGTTGTACTGATCCAGCCAAGAGTCCGACTTACTGGTCTGCTAATACCTACGACAAGTACAGCAGCCGAGGGAGGGCGACGAAGTATTTCCGGTATGCAAATGTTCGTGCCGATACCAAATTCAAAGATGTTTTTGGTGGAACGGACGAGCGAAAGTTTATCGATGTTCTCGGGGAAGGCAGTTTTGCCTCGCTGGTTGTCGCTGCGTATTTGAATCTCAAGGCTGGCCGGTTTGTTTCCGGTGTTTCCCTGTCGTCGGTCCAAGAAATGTGGAACGGAACATATCGCCCGACCGCCGGTGCTCCACCGTGGACCAAGGAAGAGGGCGAGAACTATCTGCGTTATGTGATGGGCCTGCCGCTTCGCTGAACCCCGGTGCGGTCCCATTAACGTCTTGTCTCAACTTTTTCGCAGCATGGTCAGGGTTGAGCCTCGGGCCGAGGCGGAAATCCTCTGGAAGGAAGTGGATGAGGGCTGGATACGTTTCGACACGTTTTCCGGCACCACGCTGCTCCTGAGCCCTTTGGCCCGTTTCGTACTGTCGGCAATCGATGAAAGCGCGGAAGCGCTTTCGCCAGCCCAGATCGTCGAACTGGTCCTGGCCGAGGAGGGCGATGCCGATCCGGCAGACTGCTTCGTTGAAGTGGAGTCGACGTTGCAGATATTATCCGGGGCCGAACTCATCGAACCCTGCCGCCTTTGATCGTCAGCGACCTGGCACCTCCGGAATTGCACCGCCGTTTGCGTAGCGACGGTTTACGACTTTCATCCGGGCCATTCAATTGCCGAATTCAGACTCGCATCAGCGAGATTATCCCCGAACTGATTCGGCTTTACGCCCATCATCCGGTCATTCCGGACGATGCCTTCGTCGATTTTCACATCGCCATCGAAACCGGGCGCGGCCTGCACCGCTGGTTCCGGCCCCAGGCACGCTTTCTGGTCGATGGCGTCGAACCTTTCACGCCCCTGCCGCGCGCTCAGGCGTTGCCCATGATCGAATGGGGGCTGAACTGGTGCATCACGGCGTACAGTCAGCATGTCCTGATTCTGCATGCCGCTGCCTTGGTCCGCGGCGAGCGGGCGATTATCATGCCGGCCCCGCCGGGCTCCGGCAAAAGCACGCTGTGCGCTGCCCTGGCCAATCGCGGCTGGCGCCTGCTGTCGGACGAACTGACCATCATCCGCCTGGATACCGGGCAAATCGAAGGACTGGCGCGGCCAGTCAACCTGAAGAACAAGTCGATTGACGTCATCAGCGATTTTGCGCCAGATGCCTTTCTGACTGCGCCGGTGCGGGATACCACCAAGGGAACCGTCGCCCTGATGGCACCTCCCGCAGACAGCGTCCGCCAACTTGGCCAAGCGGCCTGGCCGCGCTGGGTCGTCTTTCCCCGCTATGTCGCCGGAAGCCGGGCGGCCTGGGCACCGTTGCAGACCGGCGCCGCATTCCTGCAGATTGCCGACAATGCGATGAACTATCACGTTCTTGGCAAGAAGGGCTTCGCAGCCGTGTCGGCGCTTGTCGACCGCTGCGATCATTTTGGCTTCGAGTACGGCGATCTGGACGAGGCGATTGGCTGTTTTGACCGCCTGGCTGGGGAGGCGTGAGCCGATGAGCCTGCTTGTCACGGTGTTCAGGAATCCGGCCATGGTGCGGGAATTGCTCGATGGGCCCTGGGATTTGCTCATTCGCCAGGCGCGCCACGCCAATCTGCTCGGACGCCTGCACGAGCTGCTCGATCAGGCTGGCGAACTGGCCAGTGTGCCGCAGCGCCCGCTCAATCATTTGCGTTCGGCGGCAACGATGGCTGAGCGGCAACACCTGTCGATCCGGCGCGAGGTCGATATCCTGCAACAGACGCTCGCCCGCCATGGCCTGCCGCTCATCCTGCTGAAGGGGGCGGCTTATGTCATCGCCGGCTTGCCGGCTGCCAGCGGCCGGGTATTTGCCGACATCGACATCCTGGTGCCGCGCGATCGCCTGCCGGAAGCGGAATCCCTGCTCATGCAGACGGGGTGGGTGAGCACCGCTACGGACGCCTACGATCAGCGCTACTATCGCCAGTGGATGCACGAACTGCCGGCCATGCAGCACCTGTTTCGCGGTACGGCGCTTGACGTTCATCACACCATCCTCCCGCCGACTTCCCGGCACAAGCCCGACCCCGCGCTGCTGCTCGAAGCGAGTGTCGAGATCGCGGCCTGCCCGGGCGTGCGTGTGCTGTCTCCGTGCGATATGGTCTTGCACAGCGCGACCCACCTTTTTCACGAAGGGGAGTCGGATAACCTGTTGCGCGACCTGACGGATCTCGATGCGCTCCTGCGGGAATTCGCCCGCACCGAAAGCGGCTTCTGGCAGAACCTGATGGCACGGGCCGAGTTGCTCGGGCTTGAGCATCCCCTCGCCTTGGCCTTGTACTATGCGAATGCCGTGCTCGACACCCCGGTGCCCGCCGAGGTGCTTGAAACGGTCCGCCACAGGATCAACGGCGGGCCGGGCCCGTGGCTGCGGGATGCGATCTACCGGCGGGTTCTGCGGCCTCAACACGACTCGGTTGCCGACTGGTTCTCGCCGGTCGCGCGCCGCCTGCTCTATGTCCGGGCGCATTGGCTGAGGATGCCGCCCTGGCTGCTGGCCTATCATCTGGCCCACAAGTTCCTGTTCCCACCCAAGGCGGTGTCGGTGCCGCTCGACGGCGAACGGCAAGCCTGAGCGGCCCGCTCAGTTCTCGTTCAGCAACTGCTTCACATAAACGGCCGGGATGGCGTAGGTAATCCCCGACGGGGCAGACAGGGCTGCCTCCTTGCTGCCCTTGACGAACACCATGTTGATGACGCCGATGACGAGGCCGGTTTCGGCATCGTAGACCGGGCTGCCGCTATTCCCCGGGTAGGCGGTGGCATCGAGCTGGAAGATTTCGAAGCTGCCGCGCTTGAGCTGTTTGATCAGCTTTTCGTTGATCTGATTCGCGTTGCCGCCGGGCAGCGCGATGGGCGTGATGGCAGCAACGATGCCCCGGTGGGTGACGGGTGAGAAGCCCAGCGCACCGCCAATCGGAAAGCCGGTGAAGGCGATCGGCTGGCCCTCCCGGATGGTTCCGGAATCCCCGATCTGGAGCGCCGGCAGCGGCGGGCCTTCGAGACGGATCAAGGCGATATCCCGGTCGTCGACCCGGGCGACGACCCGGGCCCGTCGTATCGTGGCACCGCCTTGCGACGGCCGGATCAGGATGGCCAGTTCCGGGGCATCCGGAATGCTCAGTTCGGGCAGGACATGGGCGTTGGTCACCACCTGCGTGCCGTCACCCGTCACGAAACCCGTGCCGCGAAAGACGAAGGGCGGGCTCTGTGTCTTCTTGTAGGTTCCGATGGCGACGATGGAGGGCTTGACCCGCTCGATGGTCGCCGGAAGATCGGCGAAAGCGGAACCCGGCAGGACGGCCAGCCAGAACAAGACAACCCGCAGTGCCGCCGAAAGTGCCGTCACATCATTCTTCTTGCCGCGACGATGCGCGAGAGTTCGGGGGAGGGGGGCGTGATCGTGGCATCGAAGGGATGGTCATCACGCTTGAAAATCTCCCGTATCCGCTGGACGTAGCCACGCGTCTCTGGATAAGGCGGGATGCCGACATAGCGATTCACTGCACCCTCACCGGCATTGTAGGCAGCGGCCACCAGGGTGATGTTGCCCTGGAAGTAGGCGAGTAGCCAGCGCAGGTAGGCCAGGCCGCCACGGATGTTCTGTTCCGGATCGAAGGGCTTCTTGACATTGAAGCGTTCGGCGGTTTCCGGGATCAGTTGCATCAGGCCCTGCGCGTTTTTGGTCGAAACGGCGAGCGGATTGTAATTGGATTCGGCCCGGATGATGGCCATGGCCAGGCGCGGATAGACGCCGTACTGCGGGGCCAGCTTTTGCACCAGTTCCATCACCTTGCGTTGTTCCGGGGAGGCTCGGGCGACGATGTCGTGGCCGTTGTGGTCGGTGTCGGGCGGTGCGAGCAGGCAGTCGGGCGGGGCCCCGGCCGGTTCGCCCACCTGGCGCAGCATGCGCTCGGCCAAGCGATCGCCCTGGCTGGCTGCCAGGCTGAAGAAGTGGGCGGCGAGTGCATCGTCGCGGGCAATGCCGCGCCCCATTGCATACATCCAGCCGAGGTTGTACTGGGCTTCGACATCGCCGAGGCGGGCCGCCTCGCAATAGAGGGCCACGGCCTTTTCCGGTGCGCGCGGCGAGCCGTTGCTGCCATGCTCATGCCCCTTGGCTTCCTCGCGCAAGGCCGCACCGCGTTGCCGTTGTCCAGCCGCATCGTCCGCCCAGGCTGGCTGGGCGGCGAGCAAGGCCAGCAGGATCATGCCTGCCCGGCCGTGCGTCCGCAGTGTCGGAACGATGCTCATCAACTCCTCGACGAACTACCCTTTACAAACGCCAGAGCGTGATACCGGCCGCCTGGCAGGCATCCTGATCCAGCATGCTCTTGACGTCGGCGATGACGCCTCCTTTTTCCAGTTTAGACTGGTAATCGGCAATGGGAAGGGCCTTGTAGTGCTTGTGATTGACGGCGACGACGATGGCTGCGGTCTTGGGCAGCTTGTCCCATTCGACCAGGTCGACGCCGTATTCGTGACGGGCTTCGGCCGCGTCCGCCACCGGGTCGTGCACGACAACGCGGGCACCGTAGGATTCCAGTTCGCGGATCACGTCGATGACACGGGAATTACGCAGGTCCGGACAGTCCTCCTTGAAGGTCAGGCCGAGGACGATGATCGGGCAATCCTTGATCGGATGACCGCCGCGGACCAGCATTTTGATCGTTTGTTCGGCGACGAACTTGCCCATGCCGTCGTTGATGCGGCGGCCGGCCAGGATGACTTCCGGGTGGTAGCCCAGTTTCTGTGCCTTGTGGGTGAGATAGTAGGGGTCTACGCCAATGCAGTGGCCACCGACCAGGCCCGGACGGAAGGGCAGGAAATTCCATTTCGTTCCGGCTGCCTGCAGCACTTCCAGGGTGTCGATGCCGATCTTGTCGAAAATGATCGCCAGTTCGTTCATCAGAGCGATGTTCAGGTCGCGCTGGGTGTTCTCGATGACCTTGGCGGCTTCAGCGACCTTGATGCACGAGGCAGGGTAAACCCCGGCCGTGATCACGCTGCCGTAAATTTCCTGAACCTTGGCCAGGGTTTCCGGGGTGTCGCCGGAAACGACCTTGACGATCTTGGTCACCGTACGTTCCTTGTCGCCCGGGTTGATGCGCTCGGGCGAATAGCCGACGAAGAAATCCTTCTTCCAGGTCTTGCCCGATTCCTTTTCGAGGATCGGGATGCACACCTCTTCCGTGGCGCCCGGATAGACCGTCGATTCATAGACCACGATGGCGCCCGGCTTGAGGTTGCGGCCAACCGCCGTCGAGGAGCCGACCAGCGGGCTGAAGTCCGGCTGGTGCGCGTCATCCACCGGGGTCGGCACGGCGACGACGATGAAATCGGCTTCACGCAGCGCGGTTGCATCAGTCGTCACGCTCAGTTGGGTGGCGGCTTTCAGGTCGGCGGTGCTGACTTCCCCGGTCGGGTCGATGAACTGCTTGTAGCTCTCGACCTTTTCTTTGGAAAGATCGAGGCCGATGGTGCGGAATTTCTTGCCGAACTCGACGGCCAGGGGCAAGCCAACGTATCCGAGGCCGACTACTGCGATGACGGTCATTTTTGTCTAGTCCTTGATGATTTAGGAATGGGTTGAATGGGGTGAATCAGAGCGATTTGAGCAGTTGGCCGATTTCCGCCTGCTGGCTGAACTTGTCTCCCAACTGCGAGAGTGCCTCGAGTTCCCGGCGAGCCTCGTCCTTGCGGCCCGCGGCGACCAGCACTTTAGCCAGATTCAGCTGGATTGTGGAGGCTTGCGGAGCCAGTTTGAGTGCCGCACGCAGCAGGTCGAGCGCCTTGTCGGTCTGTCCCTTGTCGGCCAGCAACATGGCCAGCGTATCCATGAAAGCCGGCTGGTTCGGGGCGAGCTGATTCGCCTTCTCGGCATACTCGAGCGCCTTGGGCGACTTGGTCTGGCCGAGCGACCAGGCCAGATTGTTCAGGATCAGCGCATTGTTGGGCTGCAGGGCCTGGGCGGCCTGGTAATGGACCGCTGCCTGGGCGAAGTTCTTGCGCGCGCTGGCCAGGTCGCCGAGATACATGCGGAAGGCGACATCCTTCGGGTGTTCCTTGATCCAGCCGGCGGCGTGCTTGTCCGCTTCGGCCGCGTTGTCGGCTGCGAGCAGCGCGCCGTGCAGCTTGATGGCGAGGTCGGACGAGGCGGAAGCCTGGCGCAGACCGTTGCGATAGGCGCCGATGGCGTTCGGCCAGGCTTTCTGCGTGGCGTGGATGTTGCCTTCCAGCAGGTAGCCGGCAGCCTCCTTCGGCTTTTGTTGCTGGATCGTGCCGGCAATGCGCAGCGCTTCCTTGTTGTCCTTGTTCTCCATCGCCAGGTTGGCCAGGATAGCCTGCGCTTCGAGCAGGTCGGGCTTGATTTCGAGGGCCTTCTTCAGGCTCTTGATGCCTTCCTCGCGGTTCTTGCTGGTCAGTTGCGTTTCGGCGAGCAGCATCAGGGGGAGCGGCGAGCCGGGTTGCAGCGTGGCCAGCTTGCCAAAGGTTGTGCTGGCCTGGTTCAGGTCGCCCGACAGGCGCTGCACCTTGCCCAGTGCCTCGACGATTTCCGGCTTGTCGGGCAGGGCGGCAACCGCATCATTCGCGGCCGACAGTGCCTTCTTGTTGTCCTTGTTCTTCAGGTGGAGCTGGATCAGGGCGAGGCGCGGGGCCGATTCGGTCGGCGCCGCCGTCACCGCCTTGCCGATCAGCGTTGCCACTTCGTCGGCGCTGCCGCCGGTCGCTGCCTTGAGTTCGGCCAGGGCGAGGAGGGCCTGGGTGTTCTTGGCATCGGCCGCCAGGATGGCTTCGAAGCGCTTCCGGGCGTCATCCGGTTTCTTCTCGACCATGTCGAGGCGGGCCAGGTTGGCCGCCGCAGGGAAGAAAGTGGGCGATACGGTCAGGGCCTTTTCCAGACTCTGGCGGGCGGCCGGCACATCCTTCTTGGCCAGTTGGGCTTGCGCCTTGAGGTTGTAGCTGGCGGGGTTCTCCGGTTGCTTCCTGATCAACACGTCGATGGCGTTCAAGGCCTTGTCGAGCTGGTTGTTGCGCAGGTGGGCGGCGATCAGTGCGAGGTCAGCCGAGATGCCCTTGTCCTCGGCGGAGATTTCCTGCAGTTCCTGGAAGGCGTGGTCAGTATTGCCTTGCACCAGGTGGGCGACGGCCAGCGAGGTTTTCTTGCCGGCGCTCTCCGGGTCGAGCTTGCTTGCCTTGGCAAAGAATTCTGCCGCCTTCTTCGCTTCGCCGCTTTGCAGATAGGCTTCGCCGGCCAGGGTGAGCAGGTTCGAATCCTTGTCGATGACGTCCATCATCGGTTGCAGCGTTTCGAGCGCCTTGGCGGGCTGGCCGCTGCGCAGCTGGATGCTGGCTAGGATGCGGCGGGCGAGCGGCAGCCGGGGGGCCGATTGCAGGGCGCGGGAGAGATAGGTCTCGGCCTGCAGGAAGGAGCGCATCTGGAATTCGATGGCCCCAGCCAGTTGCAGGGTGAGCGGGTCATTCGGGGAGATGCGGAGCAGTTGCTGGATGGATTCCCGGGCCGTCTTGAAATCCTTGCGCTGGTAATTGAGCTGGGCGTCGAGGAAATAGGTGCGCGGGTTCTTCGGAGCAACCTTCTTGAGCGCTTCGAGTTGCGTGGCGGCCTCGTCGAGTTTCTTCGCCTGGAGCAGGGAACCGATCGTTGCTGCATAGGCCGGAACGTAGGTCGGATTGGTGTCGATCGCTTTCTGGAACTGGGCAAGGGCGCCGGTGGTATCGCCTTCGCTGCCGAGCAGTCCACCCTTGAGCAGCAGCCCCTCCGGGTTGGTCGGGAATTTGTCCAGGAAGGCATCCAGTTTGCCGCGGGCACCGGCCATGTCGCGGCTGGCGAAGGTGCTGCGAATGTCGGCGAGGCGGGCCGGAATGTTGTCCGGGTCGGCCACCAGTGCCTCGGCCAGCAGCTCCTTCGAGCGCTCGTTGTTGCCCAGGATGGCATGGGCGGCACTCAGCGAGGATTTCAGCGAGGACTGCGCCGGGCCGCTGGCAAGGCTTGTCTTGCCGAATTCGTCGATCAGCTTCTGGGCCTGGTTGAGGCTGAGCATGCTGCGGGCGAGCAATGGAACGACCGAATCAGCAGCGTAGTTCAGGGCCTGCGCCTTGCGCAGCTCGACTTCCGCGCCCTGGATGTCGCCGCTGTCGAGCAGGGCCGAGCCCAGCAGGAAGCGCGCTTCAGCCAGGTTGGGGTTCTGCTGCAAGGCGTTCTTGAGCTGGATGACGGCAGCCTTGGTGTCCTTCTTTTCAAGATATTCCTTGCCGGAGGCAATCAGCTTTTCCGGCGAATCGCCACCACAGGCGGCGATGAGCAGTGCGGCCAGCAGACAGGAAACGGTCTTGGTGAAGCGGGGGCGCAACGTAGTCATGACGGTTCTCTTTTCAGGGGAGGTTATTTCAAGCCCAGCCGATGCATCAGGTCGTACAGGGTCGGGCGGCTGATGCCGAGCATCTCGGAGGCTCTCAGCAAATTGCCGTTGGTGCGGCCGAGGGCGGTGACGACGGCCTGGCGCTCCGCTTCGTCGCGAATCCTGCGCAGGTCGATGAAACCGTTCTCCTCGGCCGGCTCGCCGAAGAGGCCAATGTCTTCCTGCGTGATGCGTGTTCCATCGGCCATGATGACGGCCCGCTTGATGCAGTTTTCCAGCTCTCGCACATTGCCCGGCCAGCGATGCGCCTCGATGGCGCGGATCGCGTCTTCACCGAGGGTCATGCTGCCGCGCTTCTCTTCTTCCGCGAAGCGGCGCACGAAGGCATGAGCAAGCAGTGCCGCGTCGCCCGTGCGCTCGCGCAGCGGCGGGATGGGAACGACGATTTCGGCCAGGCGGTAATACAGGTCCTCGCGGAAACGGCCGTCGCTGATCTGCGTCTTCAAATCCTGATGCGTGGCGCAGACGATCCGCACATCGACCGGGATTTCCTGCCGACCGCCCAGGCGCTCGACGACACGCTCTTGCAGGAAGCGCAGCAGCTTGGCCTGGAGCGGCAAGGGCAGGTCGCCGATTTCATCGAGCATCAGGGTGCCGCCGTCGGCCGTCTCGATCTTGCCGGGGGTTGTCTTGGCGGCGCCAGTGAAGGCGCCTTTCTCGTAGCCGAAGAGTTCACTTTCCAGCAGGTTTTCCGGGATCGCCGCACAGTTGATGGCGACGAAGCGCTCGCGGGCGCGCGGCGAGGCTTCGTGCAGGCCGCGGGCGAGGAGTTCCTTGCCGGTGCCGCTTTCGCCGAGCAGGAGGACGGTCGCATTGCTGCTGGCGACCTTCTCGATCATCCGGCATACCCGCTGCATGCCGGCGTCCCGCGTCAGAAGCCCGCCCAGCGCCGAAGGGTGCTGGCTGGCGAGCAAGCGGCGGTTCTCCTGCTGCAGATCGTAGAGACGGAAGGCCCGATCGATGGTCAGGGCCAGCAATTCCGGCTCGAAGGGCTTGGCGAAGAAATCGTAGGCGCCGAGTGCGATGGCGCGCAGTGCGTTGGCGTGGTCGTTCTGCCCGGTGAGCACGATGACCTTGGTATCGGGGGCGGCGGCGAGAATCTGCTCGAGCAGGCGGAAGCCTTCCGATACCGAATCGGCATCGGGCGGCAGGCCGAGATCCATCGTCACGACCGGCGGATTGTGGCGGTGAATCTGCGCCAGGGCGCTTTCGCGGTCAGCTGCCGTGAGCGTTTCGTATTGGTCGAACGACCAGCGCAGCTGCTTCTGCAGCGCCAGGTCGTCCTCCACGATGAGGAGGGGGCGGGGCCGTTCGGTTGTCACGCGCTTATTCTTTCTCTGAGATCGGATTCGGTTCGGATGACGAACAGAGGGAGGGCTACGGTAATACGGGTGCCGCGGCCGGGTTCGCTATCGACGAGCATTTCGCCACCCAGTTCACGGATGTACTGGGCGCTTTCGTAGGCGCCGATTCCCATGCCGGCTTCCTTGGTGCTCTGGAAGGGCTTGAACAGGCGGTCCCGGATGAATTCCTTGGACATGCCGTGGCCGGTATCGCCAACTTCGATGAGGGCCCGGTCGTTCTGTCGGGTGATGTGCAGCCAGACCCGGCCGCTGGGGGCCGAGGCGTCCAGGGCGTTTTGTACCAGATGACCGAGGACGCGCTCCAGGCGCTCATCGTGGCCGCGGGCGACGAGGTGCTCCTGGCAATCGATTTCGATCGGCCGGCCCTGCTTCATCTTGTCCTTCTGGATGCGCTGGGCGATGTCGTCGAGACTGACGCCGCAGACGCCACCGGGTGGCTTCGCTCCTTCGCGCAGTTGGAGCATCAGCTGGCGCATGCGCTCGACGGCATGGTCGACGGTCATCAGCATGTCCTGCTGGAATTCCGGATTGTCGCGATGCCGCTCGGCATTCTTCAGCATCAGCGACAACTGGGTGACGATGTTCTTCAGGTCATGGACGACGAAGGCCGACATCTTGTTGAAGGCGTCGAACTTGCGTATTTCAAGCAGCGCCTCGGTAGCCTGCATCTTGGCCAGGAAACTGGCAGCCTGGCAGCCGGCCGTGCGCAGCAGATCGTTGACTTCCCAGTTCACGCTGATCGGCGTGCGGGCACTGGCCAGGATCACGAAGCCCTGCATGTCGTGGCCGACCATCAGCGGTACGATCAGCCAGGCGTTGGGGACTTCCGACAGCCAGCCCGGGATTTCCAGATCGTTGTAGCGGGCCGGGAAGCAGCGGTACTCCTCCATGTTGATGACCCAGCCGCTGGAAATCAGGAACTGGCAGAACGGCGAATCATGTGCTTCGCTGGCAGTGCATTCCGGCAGATTCCAACGTGCGGTCTGTACGTAGTTGTCCTGGCCGGCTTCACGCAGGCACAGCATGCCGGCCGGGCTCTCGACCATGTTGGCCAGGCCGCGGATGACTTGCTGGCCCATGGATTGCGGCGAATCCTGGGTGGTCAGCGTCTGCGTGAAGCGCAACCATTCCTCGCGGTAGTCGTAGCGGTAATGGAAGAAATGCTTGCCGACCAGCACCTTGATCTTTGCCCGCATCGAGCCGGATACCAGCAGGATGCCCAGCGTCAGCAGGCCGGCGAAGACGAGAGCCAACTGGAAGGCGCGTCCCCAGTCGCCGCCGAAATAGCGCACGTAATAACCCACCCCGGCGACAAACAGCAGATAGGCCCCGGCAAAGAGCAGGGTGACGGAGTGAAAGGCTACCTTTTGCGACAGGCGGATTTTCGATGTCCAGTCCCGGCTTCGCTCCGAAGAGAGCATCAACAGCGGCAGGGTGATGACATGGATGAAACCGCGCACGGCCAGTGCATCGGGGTCGATGTGGCTGAACATCATGGCATCGGAGAACAGGTAGAGGTCGAAGCCGAACTGGAAGAGCAGGGCCAGGCAGAGCGGCTTGATGTTCCAGATCGAATCGTCGGAAACCGTCCGGAACAACTGTTCGACGAGGACGAGGCCGAGTACGGCCGAGGACAGGCCGTGCAGGATCAGGGCGCGCAGCCATTCCTCCGGCTTCAGCCAACCGGTGAGCAGCGCCCCCTGAATCGCGACGCCCAACGCGACCATCAGCCAGCAGGCCTGAACCAGCATTGCGGGCAGGCGTGGCCGCGCGCCGGAGTCGGCCGGCCCGGGCGAGAGCACCGAAATCAGGAAGGCGTACCAGGCTCCGTAGCGGCAGGTGTCGAGCAGGGCGGCAGATAGCACGGCGAGCGGCCGGCCGGCCTCGGCGGAAAGCAGCGAGGCAAGCGCCCAGATGGCCGACAGGACGGCGGCATAGCCGATGCGCCGGGTCCGTGCGTTGTGTCGCCAGTCGCCGCCCGCCGTCAGCAGGTAAGCGGCCAGGGCGACATAGCCGGCAGCGGCCAGGGAAAAGCTCCAGAAAGCGAGCGGGGTGTCGGCGGTATCCATCAGCGGATGGCGTTCACGTTAAAGCGGGAAGCGTCAATGGGCGCCCTTGCCGGTCAGGACCACGCCGACGGTCTCGAACAGGACTACCAGATCGAGAAAGAGCGAGTGGTTCTTGACGTAGTAAAGGTCATATTGCAGCTTCTCGGCGGAATCCTCGACCGTTGCGCCGTAGTGGTAGCGCACCTGGGCCCAGCCGGTGACGCCCGGTTTGACGCTGTGGCGCACGGCATAGAAGGGAATCTCCTTGGTCAGCTGATCGACGAAGAAGGGACGTTCCGGGCGCGGCCCGACCAGGCTCATGTCGCCCTTGAGCACGCTGAACAATTGCGGCAGTTCGTCGATGCGCAGCTTGCGGATGATCTGCCCGACCCGCGTCACCCGGTTGTCCTTGGCACGCGCCCAGACCGGCTTGCCATCCTTCTCGGCATCGCGCCGCATGCTGCGGAACTTGATGACGTTGAACAACCGCCCGTTGAGGCCGACGCGCTCCTGGCGATAGAGCAGCGGAAAGCCGTCTTCCAGCACGATGAACACGGCGGCGATGAGCATGACCGGGAAGGCGAGGAGGATCAGGATGCTGGCGCAAGCGATATCGAACAGTCGCTTGACTCCGCTACGGAGGGAGCCCTGCCGGAAGCCGTCACCAAAGATCAGCCAGCCAGCGTAGAGGGAATCGAGCCGGATCTGACCCAGGGTCTGCTCGAAGTGGCTGGCCAGGTCGACCACCTTGATGCCTTGCAGCTTGCAGTCCAGCAACTCGCGCAGCGGCATCGAGCCGCCGCGCCGTTCGCTGACGGCGACGACGATTTCATCGGTTTTCAGATTGCGGGCCGTGTCGGTCAGTGACAGCGCCCGGCTGAGCACCATGTTCGAGGCAACCTGCGGCTGATCTTCGTTGGCACCCGGGTAGAAGCCGATGATCTCGGCCGACGGGTCGGAGCGTTCCAGGGCATGTTTGACGGCTACAGCCTGCGGACCGGTTCCGAAAACCAGGATGCGGCGTCGGAGAATCTTGGTGGCTGACGACTGGGTGGCACCAATGCGGCTGACCAGCGTGCCGAACAGCGCCGACATGGCGGAAAGCTGGATCAACTCGCGGTTCAGCGTCGCGATCGGCAGCAGGCCATAAAGCAGGTAGGCGACCGGAATGGCCAGGTAGATGGAGAGAACGACACGGGCCCGGTCATTCCGGTAGGGACGGGTCGTCGTGCGCTGGTAAAAGCCGAGCAGGAGGTTGATACCCAGCATCACGACCGCGAAAACGCAGGAAAAAGCGATCACCTGCCCCAAATGCAGCGGCAGGCCGCTGCCAACCCACATCAGGACGACAACCAGGCCAACGATGAGGAAGGAACTGTCCAGCAACGCTCCGGCGACACTGCGCACGGAGAACCAATGATTGAACACCTTGATCATGACGTCCCGCTCCCACCCTTGCTGCATGTGATACCGCTTGTCGAACAAGCAGCAGCCAATTCAACCCCAAAACATGCCGTTTCTGTGCCTAGCGACGCGAATCGCGATGACCGGCATGAATCCCAATAACATCTCTACGCCTTCACTGTATTGACTTTGGCATAGTCTAAGTAGGCACTATTTCACATTGACTAAGAATCTAGAGCTTTGCTCGGCGCAGCACAATCTTGTATATGCCAGATTCTTGAATTTATTTGCCAAAACCCTCAATACGCGAAAATATTTTAATGTTTTCAATGCTGTGCCAGCGTACTATCCAAGGCGCATTGTAGCCAAATCAGCCGCTGGAGGCTGTAGCACGAAGGGCATAGTGGGCATCCGGAACAGGCGAAATCCGGTCTTGCCGGGCCAATGGTAGCCGGTCGATAAAAGGAGCAAAGTGACGCGAAAACCAGGGGGGCGAAGGTGTGTTCTAAACCAGCGCCTCAACCACCGGCGGATGACCGAGAAATGCTTGCGGGCTGGCGCTCGCGCCATAGGCCCCCGACTGGAAAATGACGAACAGATCGCCCGCCTCGGTCGTTGGCAGGCGCATGCGGTCGGCCAGGATGTCGAGCGGGGTGCACAATGGGCCGACGACGCTGACGCTCTCATCAGCGGCGTGGCACAGTTTGTTGCCGATGGCCACCGGGTAATTCTTGCGAATGACCTGGCCGAAGTTGCCGGATGCTGACAAATGGTGGTTCAGGCCGCCGTCGATGACCAGGTAGGTCTGGCCGCGCGACACCTTGCGGTCGACCACCTGGGCCACATAGATGCCGGCCTCGCCGACCAGGTAGCGCCCTAGTTCGATGACCAGCGACGCCCCGGGGAAATCCGTCCGGGCGCGTTCGGCCAGTTGCTGCAGGTTATTGCCGATCGGTGCCAGGTCGAGGCGTTGCTCGCCGGGGAAGTAGGGGATGCCGAAACCGCCACCCAGGTTCAGGAAGCGAACTGGTGAGGGGGCGTGGGCTGCCAGTTGGAGGGCAAGCTGGTAGGACTTCTGCTGCGCCTCGCAAATGGATTCCGCCTTCAGGTTCTGTGAGCCCGCGAACAGGTGGAAACCCTCGAAGGCCAGGCCCTGCCGGCCGATCAGGGCGAGCAGTTCGGGCACCTGCTCGGTATCGACGCCAAACTGCTTGGGGCCGCCGCCCATTTTCATGCCCGAGCCCTTCAGTTCGAAGTCCGGATTGACGCGCACAGCGACCCGGGCGGGCAGCGCCAGCTCACGGGAAATCCGGGTCAGCAACTCGACCTCACGGAAGGATTCGATATTGATCAGGATGCCCGCCGCAACCGCCTGGCGGAGTTCGCCTTCCCGCTTGCCGGGGCCGGCGAAACTGATTTCGTGGGGCGACGTACCCGCGTCGAGGGCCACCTTCAACTCACCGCCCGATGCGACATCGATGCCATCGACCAGGCCGGCCATGAAGCCGACCAGGGCCGGCATCGGGTTGGCCTTCATGGCGTAATGCAGCTTGATTTCGCCCGGCAGGGCGGCGCGCAGTTCCGCCACGCGGGCTGCGATCAACTGCCGGTCGTAGGCGTAGAAGGGCGTTTGTCCGATGCGCTCGGCCAGGCGGCTGAGCGGCATGCCGCCGATCAGCAACTGGTTGCCATCGGTGGCGAACTGATTCATCGGCGCGTGTACGGGCGCCGGGCTGGGCGTAGTTGTCATGGCGAATCCTGAGCTGAATTCGAGATTTATTGATTGTGCTGTTCGACCCAGGCGGTGGCCAGGGATTTGCGATCGATCTTGCCGTTCGGGTTGCGTGGCAGCGGGCCAGTGCGCACCTCGATGCCCGAGGGCACCATGTAGGCCGGCATGCGGGCCCTGCATTCGGCGAGCAGCACAGTGATATCCACCGTGCCATCCGCCGTGGGGGGCGTGACGATGACCTGGATGGCCTGGCCGAGCCGGTCGTCATCCACCCCGAAGGCGACGCATTCGCCGACCAGGCGGGTGGCATAGAGGATTTCCTCGACTTCCGTCGGGCTGACCCGGTAGCCGGATGTTTTCATCATTTCGTCGCGCCGGCCGATGAAATAGAGGAAGCCTTCCTCGTCCATGCGCACCGTATCGCCCGAGAAGACGGCAATTTCCGGCAGCACCAGGCCGGCCTCGCGGCCCGGTGCGTTGGCTGGTAGGGGCTTGTAGCGCTCGGCAGTCTTTTCCGGATCGTTCCAGTAACCCATGCCGACCAGGGCGCCGCGATGGACCAGTTCGCCCGGCTCGTGCGGTGCACAGGGCGAACCATCCTCGCGCAGGACGAGGATTTCGGCATTGGGAATCGCCTTGCCGATCGAATCCGGCCGCCGGTCGGCTTCCTCGGGCGGCAGATAGGTCGAGCGAAAAGCCTCGGTCAGGCCGTACATCAGGAAGGGCTTGGTCTTCGGCAGGTGGCGGCGCAAGGCGTCGAGCGTCTCGCGCGGCATGCGGCCGCCCGTGTTGGCGAAGTAGCGCAGGTGTTCGGTAATGCCGGACGGCCATTCGAGCTGGGTCAACTGGATGTAGAGCGGCGGCACTGCAGTCAGGCCGGTGACCTTCTCCCGCTCCAGGGCCTTGAGCACGTCGCGCGGCAGCAGGTAGTTGAGCAGGACAACCCGGGCGCCGACATGAAAGGCGGTAGTCAGCTGGCTGAAACCGGCGTCGAAGGAAAGCGGCAAGGCGGCTAGCAGCGTATCGCCGGCATGGTTTCCCAGGTAGCTGGCAACGCTCTTGGCACCGGCCACCATGTTGCGGTGCGACAGCACGACGCCTTTGGGTTTGCCGGTACTGCCGGAGGTGTACAGGATGCCGAGCATGTCGGTGTCGATAACGCGGTGCCCGGCGGCCGGCGCAGCTTCGAGTAGCGCACGCCAGGCGGTCAGCGCCAGGCCTGCCGGGGCGACTGAGCCAGTGGCGCCGTCAAGGACGATGACGTGCCGCAGGTCATGGCAGGCGGGCAGGGTCTCCTGCAACAGGGCGAGCCGTTCCGGCGAGGTGACCAGCATCCTCACGTTGCAGTCGCGCAGGATGTAGCCGACCTGCTCCGGCTTGAGCAAGGGGTTGAGCGGCACGAACACGCCACCGGCGGCCGGTGCGCCAAAACTGGCGATGACGGTTTCGAATCGCTTTTCGAGATAGATGGCAACCCGCTCACCGCGCTGCAAACCCAGGCCAATCAGGCCGGAAGCGAAGCGGGTGATCTGATCCTGCAGTTCACCGTAGTTCAGGGTGTGTTTGCCATAAGTCAGCGCCGGAGCATCGGGTGCCCGTTCGGCAGCGCGGAAAATCAGGTCGGGGAGCAGGCTGGTGTCTTGCATGAGGCGAAGTCTGGCATAAGTCGAAGTATGACGTTGAGGAGTATCTCACAGTCGAAATGTCATTCTCCTTCTATAATCTAACCTTCGCATCGTGTCGCCTAGGAGCTTGGTTTGAGTACGGAAAAGGAAGTCCTGTCCCTTCTGGATGAAATTCTCAGTCTGAACGGTCGTGCCAAGGAATTTGTCGCCAGCACCCCGTTGCTCGGCGCGATTCCGGAACTGGACTCGATGGCCGTCGTCGCCCTGATCGGCGGTCTCGAAGAGCGTTTCGGCTTTACGGTGGATGATGATGAAATCGAAGGCAGCACCTTTGCCACCGTGGGTTCGCTGGTTCAGTTCGTTGACGGGAAGCTGGCAGGCTAAGCCAGGCTGTGCAGCCGTTTTTCCTCCCCTGTTCGGTAGGCGAGCGCTTTTGCCTGTTTCATCCGGCAAGCGGCAAATCGTTGGGTGCAGTGCTTTACCTGCACCCCTTTGCCGAGGAAATGAACAAATCCCGCCGCATGGCCGCGCTGCAGGCCCAGGCGCTGGCTGCTGCCGGGTACGACGTGCTGCAGATCGATCTGCTGGGTTGTGGCGACAGCAGTGGCGACTTTGTCGATGCCAGCTGGCAGGCCTGGCGTGACGATGTACTGGCCGGCTATCGTTGGCTGCGCAGCCGCTCACCGGCACCGCTGATTTTGTGGGGGCTGCGAGCGGGCTGCCTGCTGGCTGCAGAGGTGGCAGCCGACATTCCGGAAGCTGCCGACTTCATCTTCTGGCAACCGGTGATCTCCGGTAAGCAGCACTGGCAGCAGTTCATGCGCCTGAAAATGGCTGGTGA
Organism: Dechloromonas agitata is5; assembly: GCF_000519045.1. Taxonomy (GTDB): domain Bacteria; phylum Pseudomonadota; class Gammaproteobacteria; order Burkholderiales; family Rhodocyclaceae; genus Azonexus; species Azonexus agitatus. The sequence continues at coordinate 3,248,063 of NZ_KI912532.1, read as the reverse complement.
AATGGCCTCCGGGCAAGCCAAGGCAGTTGGCGAGCAACTTCGCCAGCAACTGGCGAATGACCAGTCAGTCGAAATCGCCGGCTACGGTATTTCCCCGGCGCTCGCCACCGGACTCGAACAGGCCGACCTAACTCCGCCCCCGGCTCGCCATGGCCGGCTGATCTGGCTGGAAACCTCGCTGCGCGAGGATGCATCGCTTTCCCCTGCCGCCCAGAAGGGGGTTACACAGTGGCAAATGGCTGGCTACACCGTGGATGCCCGCATCGCCTGCGGCCCGGCCTTCTGGCAAACAACGGAAATCGGGGATGCCCCGGCACTTATTGCGGCAACGCTGGCGGCTCTGGCGACAGGCTCATGAAATTCAGTGAAAAACCGTTCGTCTTCGAATGTCTGGGCGAGAAACTGCTCGGCATCGTTGCCTTGCCGGAAACGCCGCAGCACACCGGGGTTCTGATCGTTGTTGGTGGGCCGCAGTACCGCGCCGGCAGCCACCGGCAATTCCTTCTTCTGTCGCGCCGTCTGGCCGCTGCCGGCTACCCGGTAATGCGTTTTGATTATCGTGGCATGGGTGATAGCAGCGGCGAGCAGCGGGGTTTCGAGGCTGTCGATGGAGACATCGCAGCCGCCATCGAAGCCTTCATGGCCGCCAGCCCGGGACTTGAGCGGGTCGTTCTGTGGGGGTTATGCGACGCCGCATCGGCCTGCCTGCTTTATCTGCATGCCCACAAGGATGAGCGTCTGGGCGGGCTGGTCCTGCTTAACCCCTGGGTGCGCTCGGCGGCAACCCTGGCGCGGGCTCACATCAAGCATTACTACGTCCAGCGCCTGCTGCAACCGGAGTTCTGGCGCAAGCTGTTGAGTAGGCAGTTGGGCATTGGGCGCGCCATTGGCGGTTTGCTCGGGAGTTTGAAAAATGCACGGCAAACCAACTCGCCGGCAAACCGGGAACTCTCCTTTCAGGAAAAAATGTGTTGCGCCATGACCGAGTCGGTACTGCCGACATTGTTGATACTTAGCGGCAACGACTACACCGCCAAGGAATTTGTAGAAGCCACGCAGATCGCCCCGGCCTGGCAGCAGGTATTGGCACAAAAGCGGGTGAGTACGTGCAAGCTAGCCGACGCTGACCATACCTTCTCTTCCGCTTCCTGGCGTCTGGCAGTCGAAGAAGCAACGCTTGGCTGGCTGCAGAAGTCGATGCAGCACTGATGCCGGGGTCACTGGCCATGCCTCTCGAATATCAGGTTTTCGATCCATCCTCCTGCCAATTCCCCAAGCCAAGGGTATCTGTGTTGCCGCATGGCTACGAGCCCTCAGGTAGTGACGATTCAACGTACTTATCGGGTAGAGCGCCCTTGGCAGGGAAGGGCCTCTACTTCAGCCGGGGCCGCTATGCATTGGGTGAAGCCTATCGGCGTGCAGGTCTGGATGGCAACTCCGCACTGCTGGCCCCGGCCTACCATTGCGTAACCATGCTGGACCCTGCGCTCGCTCTGGGGAGCGATGTGCAGCTCTACCCGCTGAGCACCGACTTGGTCCCCATAATTCCAGCGCTGGATCAATTGCTCGAACGCTCGGGCAAGCCTGTCAAAGTGCTGCTTGCGACACATTTTTTTGGGTTTGTCCGCGACTTCTCCGGGTTGAAACAATGGTGTGACAGACGAGGAATAGTCTTCGTCGAAGACTGTTCTCACACCCTTTTTGCGGAGCCCTATCAAGCCATGGGAACTGGGCAGCAAGGCGATTTTGTCGCATCCAGCCCGTACAAATTTTTCCCCAGTGCCGATGGCGGCTGGCTGTATGCGCCGAATCCCGAAAAGCTAGCCGGCGCCAGCCAAAGCGCTGCAAGCTGGCTTGCTGAGTTGCGTGGCATCAAACACTGTTTCGAGATGGCTCGCCAAGCACGTGTCGGCCCTGTCGATATCGAGAACCTGGATCAGCAACTCGCATCAGTTGCAGGAAAGCTTCCGGAAGCCGGTATCGACCAACGGCGGATTCGTCCAGCCCAGTCCACTCAATACCAGCCCGATCTTGAACGTGCCGACGCTTTTCGGAGTTCGCGCTGGTTGATCAATCATCAATCGGTCAGCGCCATCATCAGCAAACGCCAGGCCAACTACCGTCGCTGGCTGCAGGCTATGGAAGGCTTGCCCAACTGCCACGCGCTATACCCTGAACTACCAGAACACGTTGTTCCCTACATGTTTCCGCTGTACATCGATCACCCGATGCCGCATTTCCACTGGCTGAAACAACTTGCCGTACCCGTCTGGCGTTGGGATGAAATGGCTGTTTCCGACTGCCCGGTGGCACAAGACTATCGGCTGCACCTCCTCCACTTACCCTGTCACCAGTCATTGAACGATGACGAAATGAACTGGCTTGTGGCAGCACTGACCAAGGCTTTGCGTGCATCTTCCAATGGGGTGCGGCAGTGAGTTGGGCGTTTTACCCCGCCCAGGCAAGCTTTGCGCAATACGCCGCTGATTGGGATCGTTTGAATGCAGCGTTGTACGGAAGCCACCCATACTACGACAGCCGATTCGTGGGCCCGCTACTCAAGTATTTTGCCGATGGTAAGGAAATACTCTGTGTGCATCGTGAGCAGGGAGCCATCAATGCTGCCGTGATTTTGCAAGCGCGTGGAATGGGCCGTTGGGCGATTTTCCGCCCGGCGCAGGCGCAAATCACCCCAATTCTGGTTGCTGATGCAGGCTTGCTCAAGCAATTGCTGAAAGCGCTCCCCGGTTTTTCCTGGAGCATCGATTTTTATGCGATCGACCCGCGCTACGCGCCGGCTTTCTCTTGTACCAGCGATGATGTGATCATTTCAACTCAGGCCAGAACGATAGGTGTCGAATCTGGCACCCCCTTCGAAGCGTACTGGAACCATCGTCCAAAGAACCTCCGCAGCAATATCCGCCGCTACAACAATCGCTTGGAGCGTGAAGCAGGTAACTCAGCATTTTCCTGCCTCAATGCTGTTGAAGCGATGACAGATGGGGTTCGCCGCTTTGGCGAATTGGAAACGGCTGGCTGGAAGGCCGCAGCAGGAACCAATGTTTCAATTGATAATCTTCAAGGGCAGTTTTACGCGGAAGTACTGTCGAGGTTTGCCGCCACGTCACAGGCAGAAGTGTGTGAGCTGACCATTGGCGGGCAACTGGCAGCTTCACGGTTGCTAATCGGCAACCAGCAGATGCAGGTCATCCTGAAAACGACCTATGACGAAGGGCTCGCACGTTTCGCACCCAGCCGTCTGATGCTGTATCAACTCATTGAGCGGCAACTTGATCAGCATCCCGAAAGAACCATCGAGTTCTATACCAACGCAACCTGGGATCAGGCTGAGTGGGCCAGCTTCAGTTGCAATATCCATAACGTTCAATTGTTCCGCAACGGTGCGGCTGTACTGGCCTACACCTTTCTCAAGGCGCTGAAAAACCGAAACCAGGGGAACCCTGTCGCTGAGCCCCATGCTGAAGAGGTCCCCACGTCGCTGGTCGTTACGTCTTGTGCAAGCGTTGGAGAATTGGTTGCAGAGGGTGTTGCACTTGATCAGTTCTCGGCCAATGAAAGCATTGAAGATTCGCTTGAATGGTTCGACTTGCTGCAAAAACAGGTTTTCCCCAATGACCCTGGCGTTCGCTACTACCTTGCCACCGAGCAAGGAAAACCCGCCGCCATTCTGCCCCTGCGCAAGACCCGGCAAGGTGCTGTCTGCACCCTGGAGTCACTGAGCAACTATTACACCTCCTTGTACCCCCCCTTGATGGATGAGGCCTGTGATTCAAAGGTGTTTGGCCGTTTACTCGCAGCGGCTACTCGGGATAACCGCAACGCCCATGTAATGCGCTTTGCGCCGATGGATCCTCACTCCCCTGCCTACCCTGCGCTGCTGAACGAACTACGTGCAACGGGTTGGGTTCCGCTAACGTTCTTCTGCTTCGGCAACTGGTTTTTGAAGGTGGACGGTAGTTGGGATGACTATCTAAGCAAGCGCAGCGGCAACCTGCGTAGCAGCATCAAACGTCGCAATCGGGAATTTTTTGCCCGGGGTGGAACGCTGGAAATAGTGTCTGGTGCAGAAGATCTGGAGCAGGGCATCGCAGCCTATCTGGAGGTTTACGCAGCCAGCTGGAAAAAACCAGAACCCTATCCGGATTTTGTGCCATCGCTGATTCGACTGCTGGCCGCGAAAGGAATGTTGCGCCTTGGTATCGCACGCCTCGATGGGCAAGCGATTGCAGCCCAGTTGTGGATCGTAGGAAAGACCAAGGCGAGTATCTACAAGGTGGCCTATCACGAAGCTCATGCAACTTTATCGCCGGGCACCGTATTAACCAGCTACTTGCTGCGCCACGTTATCGAGCACGATCAGGTCAATGAAGTCGACTTTCTGATCGGCGATGACGAGTACAAAAAAATCTGGATGAGTGATCGCCGTGAACGCTGGGGAATCGTCGCTTTTAATCGGCGTACATTCATCGGTTGCATTCTGATGGCAAAGGAAATAGTTGGGCGAATGGTCAAGCGAACCAGCAGCAACCTCGTCGTGAAGTTATCGCCCCCCCGGCACGATTCAGTGTCTTCCCAACATGGATGAAAATAGAAGTGAAGTGGTCCATCCTGCCTATTAAAAAATATCCAGACCATGCAGCCCGTTGGGATGCCTTGGTTTGTGCGAGACCTGGCACCCCCTTTCTCGAATCGATTTTCCTCAAGCCTCTGCTAAATGTATTTGGCTCTGGTGATGAATGCCTTTGCCTGCTGGAAGATGGTGGGCATCTGCATGCCGCGGCAATAATGCAGCGCGATGGGAAAGCTGGCTGGCAAACCTTTCAACCCTCCCAGCTACCGCTCGGTGCATGGATTACTGATGGCCGTGTAGACCTGACTTCGGCCAGTAGGAGCCTGCTACGAGAGCTGCCTGGCCTCAACCTGGTGCTCGGGGTAAGCCAGATCGACCCTTCCCTGCAAATACGGCCGGATGACAACGCATTGCTGCGTACCCAAGACTACATCGCTACAGCCTGGGTAGATATTGACTCCAGTTTCGAAGCCTACTGGGATGCACGTGGCAAAAACCTGAAACAGAACACGCGCAAGCAGCGCAATAAACTGCAGGGCGAAAGTATTGAGCCCCGAATTGAATGCATTACCTCCCCCGAACTGGTGGCCGACGCAATTGCCGATTACGGAAAGTTGGAAAGTGCAGGCTGGAAAGGGGCCGATGGTACTGCCGTCGCACTGGAAAATGCGCAGGGGCGCTTCTATCGCACCATGCTTGAGAACTTCTCTGCAAAGGGGCGTGCTCGCATATATCGCTACTGGTTTGATGAAAAAGTTGTCGCGATGGACCTGTGCATACACGACGACACGGTGCTGGTTATTCTAAAAACTGCCTATGACGAGTCTTACAAATCAGTATCGCCATCCACGCTCATGCGTCAGGACCAGTTTCAACATTTGTTTACTGAAAAGAAGTTTCAACGTATTGAATTTTTCGGCAAGGTGATGGAGTGGCATACGCGTTGGGCATCACAAAGCCGAACCATCTATCATGCAACCGCCTATCGCTGGGCCTGGCTTAAAGCCCTGCATGCCCGCCGCGCCGCTGTCCAGGCGGTCCATGCATCCATCGCGCCGGCCGAGAGTTGAGCGGCAATGAAGCCCCCCACATGCCCTTCGCCTGTTCGTAGAGAAATCATGAAACGTGTTCTGATGATCGCCTACCACTTCCCGCCGCTCGCCGGTAGCAGTGGCATCCAGCGCACCCTGCGTTTCGTCCAGCATTTGCCCAAATTCGGTTGGGAACCGCTGGTTTTGTCAGCTGATCCGAGGGCCTATGAACGTACCAGCGACGATCTTCTGGCAGATGTTCCGGAAGGTACGGTGGTGCGTCGTGCTTTCGCTCTCGACACAGCACGCCATCTCTCCATTGCTGGCCGTTATGTGGGCGCCATGGCTCGGCCAGACCGCTGGGTTAGCTGGAAATATGCCGCCGTGCGCGACGGCATGCGGATGATTCGCGAATTCAAGCCGCAGGCAATCTGGTCGACTTACCCGATTGCCACCGCTCACCTGATCGGTGCCGAACTTCAACGCAAGAGTGGCTTGCCGTGGATAGCCGACTTTCGCGACCCGATGGCGCAGGATGGTTACCCGACTGATCCATTGACCTGGCAGCGCTACAAGGCGATCGAGGCACATACCCTGCATACGGCAAGTTTCTCCACTTTCACTACACCCGGTGCAGCCCGTACCTACCTTTCACGCTACCCCGTCGATAGCGACCGAGTCAGAGTGCTTGAAAACGGCTATGACGAGGAAACCTTCGCTGCTGCAGCAAGCAGTAACGTGGAGCGCAAAAGTCTGAATCCAGGCGCCATCACCTTGCTGCATAGCGGCATTGTCTATCCTGCCGAGCGTGACCCAACCCAACTCTTCGAAGCGCTTGGGCGGCTCAAGGCGGCGGGCACCATTCAAGCGGGAACTCTCGTCATCCGTTTTCGTGCATCGGTGCACGACGATCTGCTGCAATCCCTGGCCACTCGCTATGCCGTTACGGAATTCATCGACTGCCAACCGCCAGTGCCCTATCGTGATGCCCTGGCTGAGATGCTCGCGGCCGATGGCTTGTTGGTCATGCAGGCAGCCAACTGCAACGAACAGATTCCAGCCAAGATCTACGAGTACCTGCGCGCCAATCGCCCCATCCTGACCTTGACCGATCCTCAGGGCGATACGGCGACAACACTGCGCGCAGCGGGCGCGACAGACATTGCCCGCCTCGATTCAGCGGAAGATATTTGCCGAATCCTGCCACTCTTCGTGAATGCCATTCGCGAGGGCATGGCTGTGCTGCCTGTTCGGCAAGCTGTTGCCAACGCCTCGCGCGAAGGGCGCACGGCAGAATTGGCCAAGCTATTCGATTTAGCGCTTATGCGATAAGCAATTTCTTGTTAGCGTGTTGTTATTGACGTCGTAGCCAACACAAAAGGAGTAGCCAAATGCTCGTGACTGGTCGCAGTGATGACAAAGAGGCTTTCAATGGGGGACGCTTCACCCGTTGCCAGGCCCAAAGCCGGTTGTTTGCTTTGGGGGCGGCAACAGGAATGCTGCTCTTGGCAGCCTGCGCACAAGCCGCCGGTGAACGCCTGGAGGTCGGCCCGAACAAAGAACTAAAGACCTTGTCGGCTGCGTCAATGGTCGCAAAGGATGGTGACCTTATCGAGGTTGAGGCTGGCGACTATGTGGCCGATGTAGCGACATGGAAACAGAACGAGATAGTCATTCGTGCTCGCAATGGCCGTGTCCGTTTGGTTGCTAGCGGAGCTGCCGCAGAGGCGAAGGCAATCTGGGTGGTACGTGGTGGGAAGCTCACCGTCGAGGGGTTTGATTTTGTCGGTGCAAAGGTCAAAGACAAAAACGGTGCTGGAATACGCTTGGAAAAGGGGCGGCTAAGCGTTGTTGACTGTGGCTTCTTCGACAACGAAAACGGGATACTGACAGGCGGGGATGCTGAATCTACGCTGGAAATTCAGAACAGTGAATTTGGCAACAACGGGCACGGGGATGGACAAAGCCACAATTTGTACGTTGGCGCCATTGCCATGCTGAAAGTGACGGGTAGTTATTTTCATCATGCACGTGTTGGCCATTTGCTCAAGAGCCGGGCTGCCCAAAATCTCATCTATTACAACCGGCTGACAGATGAAACAGGGGGCAGGGCAAGTTACGAACTGGAGTTTCCGGCTGGAGGCCTTGCCTATGTGGTTGGCAACATCATCCAGCAAAGTTCAAGTACTGAAAACCCGCACATCATTTCCTTTGGTGTAGAAGGCTATCGCCATCCAGAGAATCGCTTGTATCTGGTCAATAACACGCTTGTGGACTTGAGGCCAAAGGGCGGCATATTTCTTAGAGTTAAGCCGGGGGCGGATGTTTTTGCCATGAATAATCTGTTGCTTGGTTCGGGATCACTAGATAAAGCTGGTCCCGGTGAGTACAAAAATAATTTCAATGTTGACTTTGATGAATTTGTGCGTGTGCTCCGCGAAGACTATCGCCTTCGGCCAAGTTCAGCACTGATCGGTAAAGCAATGGCTGTTAATGTGGCTGGTGGTATAGGTTTGACCCCTTTGGCTGAGTATCAACATCCCCGCTCTATTAGAAGATTGCAGGGTGGGGCTCGAAATCCTGGGGCGATACAACAATAAAAATGTTATATGAGCCAGATTTCTATAAATGGTGAAAAATATCGGGGTAATGTTTTGAAAATTAATAGACTGAATATATATAATAACCATGTTGTATCGATAATTTATAGTGGTTTATTTTTCTTTTTTAGCGATAAGTCATAGTGGTTTCATGGAAACTTGAAGGGTTAATATGGCATCTTTATTAACTGAATATCGCGCAAGCCCAGCAGAGCAGCATCGAATCGCCGATCTGTTTTTGTTGATTCCTAGCAGCGGAACCAATGCCATCGATATTGGCGCTCGTGACTGCTATCTCGCACAAAAGTTGGCAGAGAGATTCGAGAAGGTTGTTGCTTTGGATCTAGAAAGCCCAGATGTTCAGCATCCAGGAATTGAGCCAATTGCAGGGAATGTTGTAAGCCTTCCCTTTGGCGACAGTCACTTTGATGCTGTACTTTGCGCAGAGGTTCTTGAGCACATTCCAGAAGACCTGTTAGTTAAAGCATGCAGTGAAATTTCCCGTGTCGCGAAGGATAAGGTCGTAATTGGAGTTCCCTATCGCCAAGATTTGCGCTGTGGCCGCACTACCTGCCAGAACTGTGGCAAGAGCAATCCACCGTGGGGGCATGTCAATAGCTTTGACGAAAATCGACTTAAAGCCTTGTTCGGCACCTTGGTTTTGGAAAGGGTGAGCTTTGTCGGTGCGAGTAAAGATTCAACCAATTGGCTATCGGCTGCCCTTCTAGACTATGCAGGCAATCCATTTGGTACTTGGGAACAGGAAGAGCCTTGTGTGTATTGCGGAGCTTCAATTGGAGAGCCTGGCGAACGCTCTATGTCACAGCGGCTAGCAACCAGGCTTGCATTCATTCTTAACAAATTACAGTCACGATTCGTGAAACCTCGTGGCAATTGGATACACGTCCTTTTCTCAAAGCCACCAATGCGTAACGAAAAACTGGTCACCTAAGCATGAACATTAAATTGAGCAGGGGTGAATCCCAGCATAAAGCTTTTCACCATTCCGTCGCCAAAAGCGGTCAATGTCACTTCGCCAGCCAGGAATTACAGCACCTTGCACAGGACGGGGACGATCTTTCAGCTTGGGAGACTGCATTTCGCAGGTATGGCGTGGAAGCTCCTCAATACGTTCTAGGTGATTTTGCGGTTGCCTTGTTTGAGCCGGATGGCCGGGTTTTCCTGGCTGTTGACCGGTTCGCAGTACGCAATCTCTGCTACCAATTCAAGAATGGGGTGTTTAGAGTAGCCGAGCGCGCCGACGATCTTGCAGGCCCAGATGCCGAACTCGACCCTCAAGCGCTTTACGACTACCTGTATTTCCACATGATTCCGGCACCGCGAACGGTCTTCAAGGATATCTTCCGCCTGCCGGCCGGCCACTACGCGCTTTTTGAAAACGGCAAACTTACCGTTGCCCCGTGGTGGAAGCCGCATTTCGATGAGCGTCGGCGGGCGCCGGTTAGTGATCTGAAGGCTGAGTTCCGACAGATTCTGCTCGACTCCGTTCGTGATCTCGCAGCGGGAGGCAATACAGGTTGCTTCCTGAGCGGTGGCACTGATAGTTCGACGGTAGCGGGGCTGCTCCGGGAAGTAACCGGGCAACCTGCCAAGGCCTTTTCAATTGGCTTCGAGGCGGCCGGCTACGATGAAATGGAATATGCCCGAATTGCCGCGCGTCATTTCGGTGCCGAGCACCATGAATACTATGTAACGCCAGAAGATCTGGTGCGCAGCATTCCCGATGTGGCTGCCTCCTACGATCAGCCATTTGGCAATTCCTCTGTTGTTCCCGCTTTCTACTGCGCCAAGGCGGCGAGAGAGGCGGGCCTTACCCGGATTCTTGCCGGTGATGGCGGGGATGAGCTGTTTGGCGGCAATACTCGCTATGCCAAGCAGCGGATCTTTGGTGCCTATGAACAGATTCCTGGCTTCCTGCGCCACGGCCTGCTTGAGCCCTTACTGACCGGTACTGCGCTGCCCGGCAAGATCCCTGGCATCAAGAAGGCGGTCAGCTACGTCGAACAGGCCAGCGTGCCGATGCCGGATCGCATGCAGATGTACAACCTGCTGGGCCGCCTGGGGCTGAGTGAGGTGCTGACGCCGGAGTTTCTGGCCCTGGTCGAGCCGCAGGACACCCTGCGCCAGCAGCGCGAAACCTACCAGGCCGGTGATGGGCAGGCGTTGGTCAACCGTATGCTTTGGTATGACTGGAAGTACACCCTGGCCGACAATGATTTGCCCAAGGTGTTAGGCGCCACCCGCCTGGCTGGCATCGATGTTGGCTTCCCCTTGCTGGATGACCGATTGGTCGATTTTTCACTTCGCCTTGATCCGGAGCTCAAGTTGAAGGGGCTGACCCTGCGCTGGTTCTTCAAGGAGGCGCTAAAGGATTTCCTGCCGCCCGAGATCATCACCAAGAAGAAGCATGGTTTCGGCTTGCCGTTCGGGGTTTGGGCGGTTGAGCATGCAGGGCTGCGTAACTTGGCTCTGGATTCGCTGGATTACTTGCGTGGGGCAAGGGTTGTGCGTGCCGAATTCCTCGACAATTTGCTCACGGAATATCTCCCGCAACATCCTGGCTACTATGGCGAACTGGTCTGGATATTGATGATGCTGTCCCAATGGTTGCAGTCAAAGCCCCATCGCAGATCGATTTTGTCGTGATCAAGGCATGGTGTAGAAACCCGCTAATTGGGCGTTTGGTCATTTTGAATTTTCTCAAACCTGTCGGGTGCCAAATGGCATGCCCCCATGCCCATTTCTAAGCATCCCACCAAAGCTGTCTCTCCGGCGCGGGGCGCAGTGATCGTGGTTGCCATGCGTTGGACAGATCGACTGATCGGCCTGTTCAGTACCCTGATCCTGGCTCGCTTGCTGGTGCCCGCGGATTTTGGCGTCATTGCCATGGCCTCCATCGTGGTCGGCCTGGTTGATACCTTGCTTGCCTTGGGCGTTGGTTCGGCACTTATCCAGAATCGAAATGCCGGACGAGAGGATTTTGACACTGCCTGGACCTTGGGCATCATTCAGGGGGCGGTAGTAGCAACTCTCATCTGGTTTGCCGCTCCCTACGCAGCCGAGTCCTTTCGCGACCCAAGGGTTCTGGACGTGGTTCGAGTCATGGCTTTCACTGTTCTTCTGGGGGCGTGGGAGAACATCGGTATTGTCGCCTTTCAGAAAAACATGGAATTCGGACGTGACTTCCGGTTTTTCTTTTTCAGGCGAATCGCAGGTTTTGTCGTGACCTTGGTTGCCGCCATCCTTCTGCGGTCGTATTGGGCGATGGTGATCGGTGCATTGGCTGGGCGGAGTGTTGGTGTTGTCCTTAGTTACTGGATGCATGACTACCGGCCGCACTTTTCATTCAAGAAGGTGCGCGAACTATGGTCGTTCTCACAGTGGATTCTTGTTCGAAATATTGGCTCCTATGGGCTGGCACAGTTGGATAAGTTTCTGGTCGGCCATCGTACTGATGCGGCAACGGTTGGCACCTACTCTCTCGCTGATGAGGTTTCCTCAATGCCGACGACTGAATTGCTGGCACCGCTGGGGAGGGTTTTGTTTCCGCTATTCGTCAAGGTTTCTCACGACACTGAACAACTGAGGCAAGCCTTTTGCAAAGCCCTCGGCATACAAACACTTTTTGCTTTGCCAGCCGGTGTTGGGTTGGCACTTGTGGCTCAGGAAGCGGTGCCCTTGCTCTTGGGCGATCAATGGTTGCAGGCAATTCCTCTTGTCCAAACGCTTGCATTAATCAGCATCTGCACAGCGATGGGGCATAGCAGCGGTTACGTTCTCTTGGCGTTGGGACAAGTTTGGGTCCAGGCTGTTCTGGCGTGGATTCAACTCGCTCTGTTGGCGGTGCTGGCGATATTGGCATTCCCGGAAGTAGGTGTGCAGGGGATTGCAAACATACGTTTCGTAACCACTGCCGCAGGGATGCTGTTACTCGCTGCCTTGGTATTGAAAAATGTCAAATCCATCCGCTTGCTGGATATTTTGATGCACACTTGGCGCCCCTTAATTAGTACTGGCCTTATGGCGATTGGGTTGATTTTTCTATCCAACCAAACATCATTTGGCCATCTCACACAGTTTTTGATGCTCGTGGTCGCTGGTGCTGTTGTTTATGCATTATCGGTACTTATGTTCTGGAAGCTTTCAGGCAGCCCAGACGGAGCTGAGTCGTATCTACTTGAGTTAATAAAATCAAGGCTCGTGTAACTGATAGATAGGAGTAGGGAAGGTGCAACTAAGAGAAAAAATAATCAAGTCACTGTTTGCATTTGCCATGGGACTAGCGAGCTCGCAATACCTACTTGCGGAAGTCAGTGATTTTTCGTGTGGCTCATTAAGCAATGCCTACGGCCCATACGATTACCGAACCGACAAAGACAAGCTCGGTATTGTAGAGGGGGCCCACCTGACACCAGAGGTGCTTAATTTGTCTCGGGGAAAAACAGCTGCCATTGGGGCAGACATAGATTATACGCTACGTGCTTTTCCTAATCATCATCCGGCTTTAATGGCTATGGTTCGCCTTGGTGAAAAGCAACACCTGATAAAGCCGATTGGTGCTAAATATTCGGTGGAGTGTTATTTACAAAGAGCAAACCGATTTCGTTCTGATGACGCTATGGCCAAGATGATATATGCAAATTTTCTTGCAAAAAATAAGCGTGGAGCTGAAGCGATTAAATTGCTTGACGAGGTTGTAGAGCTCGGAGAGGAAAACGCTAATCTATATTACAACATGGGGCTTATATATCTCGACCTTAATCAATATGAGAAAGCATTAAATTACGCTCATTTAGCATACCGAATGGGGTTTCCATTGTCTGGACTTCGAGATCGCTTAAAGCGATTAAATAAATGGAGCGAAGTGCCGGTTGAAAATTAGTTTAGGGAATAGTGGGCTAAATATTAATGGGTGGATATAGAGAACTTTGGTGTGATTGTTTTTGAGCAATGGGGCGCTGATTGTTAAAATGTTAAGTCAACAGCAAATTAGTGAGAATTTTTCAGTGGCCAAACTCGTCTTGATACTATTGGTAGCTACTGGTCATTATTTTGATGGTTCGATTCTTTGGGTTCCTGTATCTATTGCTCTTTTTGTTTTTGCATTTTCATCAGGCTACTTCACCGCTTATCGATACCGAGGAACATTCAAGATTAGCAGTTTTTTTCTGGGGAAGGCTAGAAGACTTTTGCCGTCGCTGATTGCGATAAACGGTTTTTTATTGCTTCTCTTTATATGGGAAGGCCGAGAAAATATTGCGCATACCCATACATTTTTTTCCGCATTTGGGTTAGTTGGTTTTCTCGATTGGTTTGGTGTTAAGAATGTTAGCCCCTTTGGTAACGGCTTGTGGTTTTTTACTGTGCTCCTTGTTTTTTATGGTGTTTATCCGTTTTTAAATTTTATTTGTTCAACCAAAAATCGAACCATTTTTTTTATCATTACGCTTGGGGTGTTTTGCCTTTTGGGTCAAATATATGCAAGCCCTCCTTACATGCTTTGGTTGACTGTTTTTGGCTTTGGTTTTGGTGTATTTCTATCCAGAGTAAATTGGATTCCCTGTGTTTCTAAAATAATATATTTATTTGTTTTTTTGTCGGGTTTGTTTCTGGGCCTGAACTTCTTTGGTTTTAAGCTGGCTAATGTGTTTTTTATCACCATTTTGTCAATCCTTGTTGCGAGTTTGTTGTTGGTTGCGAGGGTGCCCAGTGGATTATTGGGCCCGCTAAATTGTTGGCTGCCCTGCGTGCTTGAAATCTATTTTTTGCATACTTATCTTTTTGTACGATCACCAGTGCTTGGTGTTGTAACTTCTTATGTTTTTTCGATAATTAATATTCTTTTTCTTGCATATTTAATTAATAAATTTTCAAATCTGATAGCGCAGGTTGTTGCCAAATCCAGAGTGGCTGAAGGAGGTTGTAAGTGAACAAAAATTCTGGGCCTTGGAAATGGTCGCTTACTATTTTTGCCTCTCGCGAACCGGTTTCACTGTTGATTGCGACTATTCACAATGTCTTGTTGTCTGTTAATAATAATACTGTCGTTGATGTTTTGATTAATGGTAACACTCGGCTTGCATCTGATTTGGTTTGTCAATTAGATGGGAGCTTGGGCGAAGATCGGCGATTAAGGGTATGGGTTATTGAGTTTGGTGATAAGGCAAATGCATGGAATAGTTATTTCCATCGTATTTGGGATGGACAGAGTATTGCTTTTTTTATGGATGGGTACGTCGGCCTAAGATCTGGTTCTATTGAATTACTTGGTTCTGCGCTAGAGCGGGAGTCGCAATCAGTTGGAGGTTGCGGGGTCCCCTCGGGCAGTAATTCATCTGATAAATTGGCAGAGAAAATGTTGGCTGAAGGAGGTTTTCATGGTAATTTCTGCGCAATTAAAGGTAGTGTGATAGAAACAATTAAGCGACGTGGTATTAGAATCCCCTTAGGTATGTATCGGACAGACTCGCTGGTTGGAGCTTGGCTTGCATTTGGGTTGGATCCCAGCACAAATAACTGGGATATTGGTCGTTTGCTTGTTGTTTCTGAGGTGACTTGGGATACACCTGTTAAGAAATGGTGGAGATATTCGGACATAAAATCAGCCATCAGCCGGAAAGTGCGGCAATCACGAGGTGACCTGGAGAACACTGCAGTTAGGTATTTCCTTGGTAAACAAAAGATGTTACCTGAGGCCCTGCCATCTGATGTATGGAGATTGGTTAGCTCTTGGGTGGCCGCTTGCCCAGAAGAATGGAACAAAATAAAAAAACTTAGACTATTATCGAGATATTCATTCGATTCTATGTCTAAGTTTAAAGGTCTTGATGGTGCAAAAGAACTGCCAAGGCGGCTATGGCCAAGAGAAAGCGATCGTGGTTAATATGATAATTTATTTGCTAGGATTGGTTGTTATATACTCGGGTTTATAAAAAAGCAAAATTTTTTACTGTTTTGCACAGTTTTTTAAAAGTCGGGTTGCATAGCCCAGCCGTGATTTGTCCCAAGGGGTAAAGCGAGGGATTTCGAAGACGCTGGCGTTTGAATCAGCAACTCCCCATGCTGTAGATACC
Source organism: Dechloromonas agitata is5 (assembly GCF_000519045.1). Taxonomy (GTDB): domain Bacteria; phylum Pseudomonadota; class Gammaproteobacteria; order Burkholderiales; family Rhodocyclaceae; genus Azonexus; species Azonexus agitatus. Next base: position 3,232,747 of record NZ_KI912532.1, on the reverse strand, counting down.
GCGGCATCGAAACCCAGCTCGCGAACAAGAACTGCATGTTCGGGTAAATAATCACCCCCTGGCTTGCCGTTCGGGTAGGCAAACAGTCCAATCCGCGTCTGTAGTAGTTTCTCCAGAAACAGCTTGCTGTCGGCGATTTCCTGGCGGGCCTCACTGATGGAGGTGCGTGCCAGGATGGGGTGTGAAACGGTATGGGCACCGATCTGCATGCCGCCGGCGTAGAGTTCCGTGACCTGGGCCGATGTCATCATGAGATCGCTTGGGGGGCTGGCCGAAGCTGCTTCGGTCAGCTTTTCGGTTAGCGCGAGGCGCTCGTTAACCGGCAGGTATTTGATTCGGCCGATGATTGCTTCGATGGCCGCCCGTTTCTCGGTAGCAGAACCGATCGCATGATTGCCCAAGTCGATTGCAGTCAAATCAAGATGGCTATCCCGGCAGGCGCGAATTGATTCGATGACTGTGTCGTTCCACATCCGCCCGCCATCCAGAAAGCCGGTGGCCACGAAGAAGCAGGCAGGCAATTTGTGCTTTTGAAGGATGGGCATGGCGACGGTGCAGTTGTCCGCATAGCCGTCATCGAAGGTGATTGCTGCTGCACGCGGCGGCAGTCTTCCGGTTTTTAAGCGTTCAACTGCAACATCCAGAGGCAATACGTTGAACCATGACGTGATCCAGCCCAGTATCTGATCAAAGCGTGCGGCATCCGGTTCGCCCGGAAAGATCGGGTCAGGTTTGGGGAGGACGCGATGAAAGATAAAAGTGGTCAGTTTCCCGCGGCGCCCACCTGGTGAAGCAAGATGAAAAGCTGCTTTAAGGAGCGTCATGGCTTTACCTTTGCCAGCACAGGAACTGTATCTGCCACGGGTTGCTCTTCTTCTTCCTGCCAGGCTTTACGGTCCACCCAGCGTTTGGTCAAAACGACCAGCACGAGAATGTTGTAGGGCAAGTCAAAGTAGGCCAAGCTGAGGAATGCCCCCCCAACAGCATAGCCGGTCATGCTGACCTGGCACATTGCGCCGAGGTCGGATGCCCATTTCGTCTCTGGATTTTTATCCTTGCCAAGCTTGCGCAATCCGGAGGCAGAAAGCCAGACCAGCCACCATAGGAGGATAAACAGGAACAGACCGATGAAGCCGTGTTCGCCCAATACCTGGAAGTAGATGCTGTGTGCAGCGTGGACGTCTGTGGGATCTGGTGCGTACTGGCTGAATGTGATCAGGTTATAGATCTCATATCCACCACCAAAAAAGTTTTTTGCGGCCAGATTCCAAGCCATCCACCAGGCATTGATGCGCCCCATTGCTGAGGCATCCTCGCGATACTCCGAGATCGTGGTCATGCGGGCTGTCCAATGTTCAGGCATGAACATCAAGAGGGTAATTCCTGCGCCGAGGATGATGAGGAGTAGCCCCACCTTCCGCCCACCGTACCACCACAGCGATATAGCCATGGCTGCAATCGCCAGCAGTGCGCCGCGAGAGTGGGTACCGAGTGCAGCAGCAGCGCAGAGCAGCATGGCTATGGTCATTAGGTGCTTGCCCCAGCGGGAGATCATCTGCAACTGCAGGAATCGGAACAGTGGGAGGATGATGATCAAAGCCAGCGCAAGTTCATTGTTGCCTTCAATGAAAGTGCCTGTCGGCCCCCAGACACGGTAGCTGCCGCCCGTAAGGATGGTGAATGCACCGCCTTTGACCCCGTAGTAGCCAACCGAGCCGATGATGACCCAGACAAGAGCGGTGATGTGTTTTTTCGAGTACAGCAGCACCATGGCGATGAGGATCATGAAGTCAATCTTCATGACCCGCTTCCACATTTCATAGCTTCCTTCTAGGTCGAATGAAAAGGGCAAGGTTAGGCACATCCAGAGCATGAATATGATCAAGACTGCGTTCTCTCTTGTGACGAATATTTCTCGACGGTCTTTCGTCGCCACCAGGCCAATCAAGGTGCTACCGGCGATGGCTGCCGCAACCGGCATTTTGTTCAGGGCCCAGGTCAGGGCGTGGGGGTTCATCAGGCTGATCCATGTCCAGCCGAGGATGCCTATCCACGGCCGACGAAGCGCCGCGATGCAGATGACGAGAATGATGGTGCCGAGAAGCAGGTCACGCATGGCTGATCTGTCTGAAGAGTTGTAGTTGGGCTTGTGACGTTTGGTCCCACGCGAATTGCTCGGCATGGCGACGAACCTTCTGCCGCTCGGGTGGCACGGAGAATAGGTTTTTAAGAGCTGAAACCAGCGCCGCGCTGGAGCGCTCTGCCAGAATCAACCCGACATCCTGTGTGAGCATTTCCTTGATACCGCCGACATTGGTGGCGACGACCGGAGTCCCGCAGGCCATCGCTTCGAGCAGGACATTAGGCCATCCTTCCCGGCTGGAGCACAGGACGAGGACATCCGAAGCGCTGTACCACCACTTGAGCTGGTCGGGCTGGATCATTCCCGCAAAATAAACACGATCTGCCACGCCAAGTCGGCGGGCAAGCGCCTCCAGCCGTTCACGCTCCATGCCCTTGCCAACGATTGCCAGGCGTGTATTTGCTGGTAGCTGGGTGAGCGCTTCAATCGCCAGATGGTGGCCCTTTAGTTCCACCAGGTTGCCGACCGAGAGCATCAGTTTTTTATCCGGCGCGATTGGAATCCCAATCTGCCGGCGAGCCACGTCCTGGGGCTGGGGGTAAAAGCGCATCAGGTCGACGCCATTGCGAAAGACCTTGAGTTTTTCAGGCTCGGCCCCAAGCGCTGCCAGTTTGTCTGTTAGAGCCCGTGAAACGCCGATGGATGCGGATGCCGCTGCCGCTGTTTCCAGGATCAGGCGGTGGGGAATTGGGTAATTGGGTAGCACATTGATGTCGGTGCCCCTGGCAGTTACCACAAACGGTTTCCCTAATTTCTTGGCGATGAAACCTGCCGCTACGCCATCCGGGTAATAGTAGTGAGCATCGATCAGGTCGAAGTCAAACCCCTCGCGGATGATCCTTTTGATTGTTGGCAGGGCGCCGCGTGCAAGGGCGTAAGGGGCTATGTTCATGCCTATACGGGGGGGCAGGAAATAGCGTGGGTGAAACACCTCGACCCCATGTCGTTCTTCATGGCGTGGGGTAGCGGCAAATTTTCCGTAATCGCCAAAGCGATCCCCCTTGAACGGGAACCACGGCACCGGCGCCACCACCTTGGTTTCCACTGCTCTGGTTTTGAGTAGCTCACGTAGTCGTGTCTCGACAAAAATGCCGTGAACCGGCCGGGCAGTGCTGGGGAAGAGGGTCGAAAAAAGGAGGGTTTTGATCGGGCGCGACATGGGGCTACATCAGCAGCCGGTTTTTCCGGTCAACGCCTGGTAAGGCGCTACGTAATTCGCCACGCTGTTCCGCCAGTTGCGCACCGATTCGACAAAATGCCGGCCATTGGCCTTCAGTTCCGGCCAGCGCTGGCGATCGTTGAGCAACCCGAGCAGGGCATTGGTCAAGGCCTTGCAGTCGCCAGCCTTGAACAGTATGCCGGTCTTGCCATGCTCGATGAGTTCCTTGTGGCCGCCGACATCGGAGGCGACGAACAGCTGGCCCTGGGCCATGGCCTCTAGCGGCTTGAGCGGGGTGACCAGTTCGGTCAGGCGCATCGGGTGGCGCGGGTAGGCCAGGATGTTGATCAGGTCGTAGTAGCGACTGACTTCCTGGTGCGGCACACGGCCGGTGAAGATGACGTGCTCGCTGATGCCGAGGCGTTCGGCTTGCCGGCGGAGGTTGGCTTCCTGCGGGCCGCCACCAACGAGCAGCACGCGCACATCGGGGCGCTGGCGGATCAGTTCCGGCAGGGCCTCGAGCAGCAGGTCGAGGCCTTCATAGGCGTAGAAGGAGCCGATGAAGCCGATGACCGTTTTGCCGCTCAGGCCCCATTTTTCCTGCAACTGCGGGTCAGGCGGGCTGGCCAGCTGGAAGGAGGCAACGTCGACGGCGTTGGGAATGACGGTGACCTTCTCTGCCGGGATGCCGCGCGCCACGATGTCGGCGCGCAGGCCTTCGCAGATGGTGAAGACGTGGTCGACCTGGCGGATGGCGCGGGTTTCGAGGGCGCGGGTGGCGCGATAACGCAGGCTGCCTTCGGTGGTGCTGCCATGATCGACGGCGGCATCTTCCCAGAAGGCCCGGATTTCATAAACGACCGGGATGCCGAGTTTGCGGGCGACCTTGATGGCTGGCAGGGCGTTGAGTACCGGCGAATGGGCATGGATGATGTCCGGCCGGATGTCGCGGGCGACTGCTTCCAGCCGGGTTTCCAGTTGCTGCATCAGGGCCAGCTCCCGGCCGATGGGCAGGTCGGCCAGAAAGCCGGTGGCGGGCGGGGTGCGGTAGAAGCGCAGGCCATCCACGTCGTCGAACGGGGTGGATGTTTTGCCCTGCTTGGGGGAGGTCAGGTGGAAGGTTTCCCAGCCCAGGGCGCGCTGTTCGCGGAGCAGGGCGGCGGTGCGGAAGGTGTAGCCGCTGTGCAGCGGGATGGAATGGTCGAGGACGTGCAGGACGCGAATCATGCCGCTTCTCCCGCCTCCATGACGTTGCGCAGGAAGGCTTCTAACATCAGGATGGTCCAGATCGAGGCGCTGTAGTCGCGGTTGCCGTTGTTGTGGTCGCGCACCAGTTCCTGCAGATAATCGCGGTTGAACCAGCCGGTGTCGGCCAGGCGCGAGCCGAGGATCGATTCCTGCACGCGGGCCTTGAGCGGGCCGCGGAACCAGCGGGCGAGCGGCACGGAAAAGCCCATCTTGGGGCGGTACAGCACGTCGTTCGGCAGGTGCGGCTCCATGGCCTTCTTCAGCAGGTACTTGCCTTCCTGGCCGCGAATCTTCTGTGTCGAGGGCAGGGTGGCCAGCCATTCGACCAGCTTGTGATCCATCAGCGGTTCGCGCACTTCCAGCGAGTGGGCCATGCTGGCGCGGTCGACCTTGGTGTTGATGTCGCCGATCAGGTAGGTCTTGAGATCGAGGTACTGGATCAGGGCCAGCGGATCCTGGGTGTCGGCCTTGGCGGCGTGGTCGGTGAATACCTGCAGCGCGTCGTAACCGCCGAGTGCGGCCTTGAATTGCGGGCTGAACAGCTGGTTGCGCATTGGGGCGCGCAGGATGGAGACGGAGTGGAAGTAGCCCTCCACTGAGGATCGGGCGATACCCTCAAAGGTGGTCTTGGCACGGAAGACGCGCGGTGCCCAGTCGGCTTTCGGGTAGAGCTTGCCCAGCGTGCCGAATAGCGGCCGGCGCAGGCCGAGGGGCAGGGCCGAACGCATCTTCTCTTCCATCAGGTGCAGCTTGTAGCGGCGGTAGCCGCCGAAGCTCTCATCCCCGCCATCGCCGGAAAGGGCGACGGTGACGTGCTTGCGGGCGAGCTGGCAGACCCGGTAAGTGGGAATGGCCGAGCTGTCGGCGTAGGGCTCGTCGTAGAGGCGGGCCAGGGTGTCGATCAGGTCGAAGTCGTCGCTTTCCACTACGTCGAGGTGGTGGTTGGTGTGGTAGCGGTCGGCCACCATCCTGGCGAATTCGGACTCGTTGAAGGCCGGGTCGGAGAAGCCGATCGAGCAGGTGTTGACCGGGTTGGCCGAGAGGCCGGCCATCATGGCGACCACGGCGCTGGAGTCGACGCCGCCGGAGAGGAAGGCGCCGAGCGGCACTTCCGAGATCATGCGGAGCTTGATCGACTCTTCCAGGCGGTGGGTGAGTTCGGCCTGGGCATCGGCGTCGCTGATCGGGTTGTCGAGCGTGAAGCGCACATCCCAGTATTCGCGCGGCTGGCCGACCGGCTGGCCACGACGGAGCAACAGGGTGCACGCCGGCGGCAGCTTCCTGGCCTGCTTGAAGATGGCACGCGGCTCGGCAACGTAGCCGAGGGCGAAGTATTCCTCGACGGCACAGGGATCGATGTCGCGCTTGAGGCCGCCGTGGGCCAGCAGGGATTTCAGTTCGGAGCCGAAGAGGAAGCTGCCATCATCGAGCAGGGCATAGAACAGCGGCTTGACGCCGAGGCGGTCGCGGGCCAGGAACAGGGTTTCGCGATTGCGGTCCCACAGCGCGAAGGCGAACATGCCGCGGAAGCGGTCGACGCAACGCTCGCCCCAGGCTTCCCAGGCGTGCACGATGACTTCGGTGTCGCTGCGGGTGTGGAAAACGTGGCCGAGCGCCTGCAGTTCGGGGATCAGCTCCTGGTAGTTGTAGATCTCGCCGTTGAAGACGACGCAAACACTCTTGTCTTCGTTGTACAGCGGCTGCTGGCCGGTGGACAGGTCGATGATCGAGAGGCGGCGATGGCCGAGGCCGAGGCCGGGCTCGATGTGCAAGCCGCCTTCATCGGGGCCGCGATGAAACTGGGCCTCGTTCATTCGGTGCAGGACGGCGCGGTCAATGTCGCGCCGGCTGCGGGTGTCGAAGATGCCGGTAATTCCGCACATGGGGTCTGGTTCTCTGTGTTCTAGTGGGCGTCGGGTTGCTGCCGCATTTTTCCGTAGAAAAGGTGGTCGTAGAGTTGCTGGTAATGGCGCACCATGGCGCCCATGCTGTAGTTGCTTTCGACCAGTTGGCGGCCGTGCTTGCCCATGGCGCGGGCGCGTTCGGGATCATCGGCCAGTTCGATCAGCGCGGCGGCGAGCTCGATCGGGTTGGAGGGCGGGACGAGCAGGCCGCTTTCTCCTTCCACAACCAGTTCCGGGTTGCCGCCCACGGCGGTGGCGATGACCGGCAATCCGCTGGCCATGGCTTCAAGGATGGTGTTCGAGACACCTTCGGCAATCGAGGGCAGCACGAAGCAATCCAGGCCGCGCATGACGTCCGGCACATCCTGGCGTTCGCCGGGCAGCCAGGCCAGGTCGGCCATGCCTGCCTTATCGAGGATGGCCTGCGATGCCGCACGCAGCGGGCCGTCGCCAACCATGATCAGGCGCAGGCGGCTGCGCAGCCGGGGCGCTTGCTGGATGGCGAGAACGAAGGCCTGGGCAAGGTTGGTTTGGTCCTTGACGGTCTGCATCCGTCCGGCCGTGCCAACGAGCCAGTCGTGGGCGCCATGGAAGGGCGAGCCGGGAATGGGTTGCCGGCTGTTGGCCGGCTGGAAGCGGGTAGCGTCTACGCCGTTGTAAATCTGTGCCACGCGATGACCTGTAATGCCGATGGTATGGGTCAGATAGTCGGCCAGATCGCGCGAGAGCGCTATGTAATGTTTCACGAACGGGCTGTAAAGCCGCCTGATCCACTGGTATTTCTTGTTCTTGCCATCGTAGTCGCCCACGTCGCGGCCATGCTCGCCATGAATTCTTCCCTTCACACCGGCCAGCCAGGCCGGCACCTGGGCTTCCAGCGCGGCAAGGTTGCGGGTATGCACGATGGCCGGACGCAGCTGGCGGAAAAGCCTGAAAAGCTCGGGGTAGATCCACAGGAGATGGCCCGGCGCCTTGTTCAGGGCGATGAACTCGACATCGTCGCGCTGGATGCGTTGGCGAAAATCGGTGATCTCCGTGAGGGCGATCACCGCATGGCGGTAGGCGCTGGCCGGCATGTGGTTGATCAGGTTCACGATGCCGTTTTCCAGACCGCCGGTGTCGAAGCGATACATCACGTGGGCGACCAGGGGGCGGCTGTCCTTCATCGGGCGTGGGCCTCGGCCAGCGTGCGCTGGATGGCGTCCGCCATGTCGCGGCTGAAGGCGCTCAGGCTGCGTTCAGCCTCAGCCTTCGGGGCATAGAGGATGACAACGGCGGAATCGTCGCCGTGGCCGCTCAACATCGACCAGGCGGTCAGGGCCTTGGCCAGGATATCGCTACTCGTCAGCCAGCCGTTGATCCAGTACCACTGCCAGGCTTGGTAGCGTGAATCGGAAACGCCGAACTTGCGGCTGAATTCGTATATCCGGATGCCGGCGGGAAGCGCCTGGCCGCTGCCGGCTGTGGTGCCGGCTCCCGTCAGTTGCCATTCGGGATTCGCCGGTGCGATCAGGGTATTGGTCGAGGTGACGAGCTTGCGGTCGTAGTCCTGGTTCCGGTAATAGGCGATGTACAGCCCGACCTGCTGGTCCCCGGCCTGGAAGGCTTCGTGGAGGGTGGCGGACGGATTGCTGAATTGCGGCTGCAGGTCGATGAAGCGCGGTGCCGCCTGCCAGGGGGCGATGGCCGGCGGCAAGGCGAGCTGCGGCGTGGTCTTGTCATTGGCGTCTTGCAGCAGTCCTCGGGCGAGCGGACCGGCGCTGGCGATGCCGGCGATCAGCAAGGTCGATAGCCAGAGCCGACCAGCGTGCGCAGCCGGCGTGGCGACGGGGGGGGATGAGGCCGGTGATCTCTGGGGTTTCTCGGTTTCCGCCCAGCGCATCCCGATCGCGAACATGATGGCGATGACGACACCGAAAAACACCCAGCCGTAGATCAGGTGATCCACACCGACGGCCAGCTTGTTGCCCGACAGGTGGCCGATCATGACGATTAGGTAGGCACGCAGCCAGTTGGCGACGACGGGAACCAAAAGGGAAATGCCGACGAAGATCAGGCGCCGTTTGAGCGAGGTGTAGGTGAGGTAGGCGTACAGCGTGCCGACCGTCAGCGAGGCGATCAGGTAGCGAATGCCGCTGCAGGCTTCGACCACCGACCAGTTGCCGCTCGGTACCACGAAATTCTGGCCTTCGCGATAGACCGGGATGCCACTTAGGCGGAGGGCGATGACGGTGAAATCGGCTGTCCATTCCATCAGCTTCGGCATCAGGAAATCGCCAATCGGCACGGCAAAGAACAGAAAAAGCAAGGGAAAGGCGAGTTGCCGACTGACGGACTTGCCGAGCAGGGCGGCGCAGGCGAGCACGATGATGGCGACGACGGAAAACTGGGTCAGTGCATTGACGGCGGTGAGGTCGCCGAGCAGCCACGCGAAGACCATGCACGCCAGCGGGACGACCAGCAACAGCCAGATGCCGGGTGCCTGGTTGACGAGCCGGTGGCGAGAACGCCAGGCCAGCCAGCCCGAGATGACTGGAACCAGGAAGCCATGGGCGTAGGTGTCGGAGCGCCACCAGATTTCAGCCATCGCCGCCAGGGTTTCCCGGTAGCTGTAACCGATCATGGCCAGCACGAGTCCGATGAGGACCAAGGTGGTTGGCCAGGCATTTTGCCGGGATGGGGTGGTCTGGTTCATCGTGCTTCCTTGCCGGCGCTGTCGGGCAGGTAGCGGTCGATGCCGGAGAGGTGTGCCTCCCAGCTGTAGCGGGCGAGGACGCGCTTCCGTGCACGCTGGCCGATGCTTGCTGCCTGTTCCAGATTGCGCAGTAGCCTATCGATGGCGGCGACGTAGTCGTCCGGCGTCGAAGCCTGCAGCAGTTCCTCGTCGGTCACCGCATCGACCGCACCGGCGCATTCGCTGGACGCGACGACCGCTTTCCCCATCGCCATGGCTTCCAGAATCTTGTTCTGGATGCCGCGCGCGATGCGCAGGGGAGCAACGACGACGGCGGCGTGTTGCAGGTAGGGGCGTACGTCCGGCACGGTTCCGGTCACCGTGATCGATTCGCCGGCCAGCGCCAGAACTTCTGCCGTCGGGCTGCGGCCGACGATGGTGAAACGGAGTTTGGGTCGGCCCTCCTTCAAACGGGGTAGCACGTTCGTGGCAAACCAGCGCACGGCGTCGATGTTCGGGTGGTAATCCATCGCACCGGTGAACACAACCGGAATCTCACCCTCGGCATACGGGTTCGCCTGCTCGGGGGAGGGCGAGAAATAGTCGGCATCCACCCCGTTGCAGATGGCATCCACGCGGATGGCACATTCCGGCGCCTGCCGGCTGAACAGGGAGGCTTCAGCCTCGGTGACGAAGAAGGAACGATCGGCCGTGGCGGCGACCTGGCGTTCGTAGTCGAGCAGGGTGGCTCCCTCGCGCCGGTACAGCCAGGACATCGGCCAACGATGGTCGGGGGCGTATTGCGTCCATTTCGCCGAATCGACGTCGACAAAATCGATCACCCGCGGCAGGCGGGGTAGGTGTTCGACGTACTGCGCCATGGCCGAGCAGAAGACGACGGCAGCGTCGATCGCTGTTGAGCGGCAGATTTGATCCACCCAGTCGCGCAGGCCGGCGTCGCGGTAATAGCGCAGGGTGAGGGGGTCGCCGGCCAGCAGGGCGTTCAGGCTGCGCAGCTTGGCGAAGCGCGGATTCAGGCGGGCAACGTGCAGGTCGGTGCAATAGGCGCGGACGGTTTCGATGTGCTGCAGGTCGTCCGGGTCGTCGACGAAGGTGCCGAGAAATACGCGATGCCTGGCCGCCAGATGCTTCAGCAAATGAAAGGAGCGCACCTTGTCGCCCTTGTTGGGCGGGTAGGGTAGGCGATGGACGAGGTAGAGGATGTTGGCCATGCCTTAGCCCAGGTTCCGGACGATGTGCGGGCCGATCAGGTTCGCCAGCTGGATCGGCATGCGGCGCCAAGCCTCGATGAATAGCTTGTACTTGGCGTTGGACGGGTTGTTTTGCGGAATGCTGTCCCGCTTGTACAGGCAGTATTCGTAGTGCAGGGGCTGCGCTTCGAAACCCCAGTTCTTTTTGAAGGCGTAGGGGCCGGTGCCGACCTTGCTGCGGCCGTAGTCGAAAAGCTTCAACCCCTGCTCGCAGCTTTGCCGCATCAGTTCCCAGTACTTGAAATCGTTGGCGGCGAACTGGCGGGCCGCTTCGTCATCACCGGCATAGTAGGGCAGCACCTCGTCGCGGAAATAAAAGGACAGGACGCTGCTCAGCGGGGTGCCATCCGGGCTGGTGACCGTCAGGATCCGGCAGTCATTGCCGAAGACGCGCAGCAGGGTGTCGAAATAGCGCTTCGACAGGGCTGGGGTACCGTGGCGATGGACGTTGTCGGCAAACAACGCGAAGAAACGATCGCTGGTCGGATCGTTCTGGCTGAGCAGGCCGTTGTTGATCCCCTTGCGGACCATCGCCCGCTGCTTGCGGGGGATGGCCAGCATGTTGGCCTCGACATCGGGCAGGATTGCCTTGCGGAAGGTGACGTACAAATCCTGCGTCGGCCAATCGGCGTGGCGCGGCGACAGGTTGCGGAATTCGAGATGGTCGACGCCGAGTTGCTGGGCCAGATCCTGTGCCGCTGCTTCCAGTGCGGCGACGGCATCCGGCGTAGTCGCCGCGACGCCACCATAAACGGCGAAGGGAAGCGCAACGAGCGCGTTGCCGAAAAGCAGGCTCTTGACGTGGGCGAGCGGCAGGACGCCCTCGATCTCGCCACGGTTTTCCGCCAGCAGGAAGTGGGTGGGGTGGCGGAAAACGTTCTGGATGATCGTTTGCCATTCCGCCCGGTGAAAGAAGGTGGCGTCCGGGCAGGCTTGAACAAAGGCATTCCAGCGCTGGGTGCCTGCAACATCGGAGGGGGAAAGCCGGCTGATCTTCACGGTCAATCAGGTCCGATCGAGAAACAGGCGATCCATGCGCGTCCAGGAAAAATCGGCCAGCAGCCGGCGCAGGCGACTCTCCATGCGATGGATATTCAGGTAATGCCGGAAGCGGGTCTTGGCACTGATGCCCGGGATGCGCGGTTGCTCGATATCGACTTCCCAGGGGTGGAAGTAGAAGACAGCCGGCATGTTGTCGACGCGGTTGATGCGCTCGATCATCCAGCGCGACAGGCCATAGGGCATCAGGCGGAAATAGCCGCCACCGCTGGCCGGCCAGTTGCGGTTGAAGAAGCGCAGCGTGGTGGCGGGTATTTCGAGCAGGTTGCCGATGGGATGGGCATGGCGCGGCGCGCTCGGCATGCCGTAGTGGTCATGCTGGATGGGGTAGATGCTGGAACTATAGTGATAGCCGGCCCGCTCCAGGCACTCGAAGGCCCACAGGTTCCGCTCGCCGATCGAGAAACTTGGGGCGCGGTAGCCTTTCACCTCGCAGCCGGAGAGATCTTCGAGCAGCAGCTTGGCGACATTGATGTCGGCGTAGAAGCTGTCCGGCGTCTGGTCGCTGGCCCGTTCGTGGCCATAGCCGTGGCTGGCCAGTTCGTGGCCATTGGCGACAATTTCGCGGACCACGCCCGGGTAGCGCTCGGCGATCCAGCCGAGGGTGAAGAAGGTGGCCTTGGTGTCGTGATCGTCCAGCATGGCGAGAATGCTCGCCACGTTCCGCTCGACGCGGCACTCGCGGATCGGCCACTCCGAGCGCGGAATGTGCGGGGCGAAGGCGGATACCTGGAAGTAATCCTCGACGTCGATGGTGAGCGCGTTGCGCGTGGCCTTGACGGTCATGGCTTGCCGCTCCGGATCAGCTTTGGCGGGCCATGAGCCAGGCAGCCAGATCGGCGGCGATGCGTTCGGCGGCATGGCCGTCCCACAGTTCAGGCGTGCGTCCGCTCTTGCTGCGCCCGGCCAGGGTTTCTGCGGCATGATGGCGGATTGCTTCGACATCGCGGCCGACCATCGTGTTGGTACCCTGCTCGACCGTGATCGGGCGCTCGGTGTTCTCGCGCAGGGTCAGGCAGGGAATGCCGAGGGCAGTCGTCTCTTCCTGCAGGCCGCCGGAGTCGGTCAGGACGATCCGGGCGCCGGCCATCAGGCCGAGCATCTCAAGGTAACCCTGCGGCGGCAGGATGATCATCCGCTCGCGGTCGATCAGGCTTTCCAGGCCGAAGCGCTCGATGTTGCCCTTGGTACGCGGGTGCAGGGCGAAGACGAGGGGCAGTGAAAGTGAAATTTCCCGCAGCACCCCGAGCAGCGATTGCAGGACTTCCGGATGGTCGACGTTGGAAGGGCGATGCATGGTCACCACGCCATAGCCATGGTCGGTGTCCAGAATGACGGGATCGATGCCGGCCGCCTTGAGCGTATCGGCCGGTTGGCGAGCAACGGCCCGATTGCTCAGTAGCGAGTCGATCATCACGTTGCCGACGAAGCGGATACGGTCACCGGCAATGCCTTCCCGCGCCAGATTGTCGGCGGCGCTGCGCTCGGTGGTGTAGAGCAGGTCGGCAACCTGGTCGGTCAGCACGCGATTGATCTCTTCTGGCATAGCCCGGTCGTAACTGCGCAGGCCGGCCTCAACGTGCACGACCGGAATGCCCTTCTTGACGCCGACCAAGGTGCAGGCCAGGGTCGAATTGACGTCACCGACGACCAGGATGCAGGACGGCTTGTGTTCGTCGAGTACCGGCTCGAAACGACGCATGACCTCGGCCGTCTGCACGGCATGGCTGCCGGAGCCGACTTCCAGATTGATGTCCGGGCGCGGCAGGCGCAGGTCTTCGAACAACTTGTCGCTCATGTCCCGGTCGTAATGCTGGCCGGTGTGCACCAGCAGCGTCGGAATGGCGGGCGTATTGGCAGCAAAGGCACGCAGGATGGGTGCCATTTTCATGAAATTGGGGCGGGCACCGACGACGCAAATGACCGGGCCAAGGGTCTGGGGCCAGAGTTGGGGCATGGGTGTTTCCTTGTTATCGATTATTTGATCTGCTCGCCGGATTCGAAGACCTTCTGGAGCAGGGCGAGCGTTGCACTGTTGATGTGTTCCAGTTGCTGCAGGCTTCTTTCCAGGCGGGTCAGGCGTTCCGCGACATGTTCCGCGTTGAGCATGGCGACCAGTTCATGGGGCGCCTGGGCATAGGGAGGGGCGAGCCTCGGCTGGCCGGCCGCGACAGGGTCGAACTGCTCAAGCAGGGGCGACGAGGCCATGGTCTGCCCGGTGCTACCGACGGTTTCCTCGAAGATTTCCCTGGCCACTTCATCGACATCGTGGGCGTCGAAGGATTTCTGGTTGCTCAGGAAGCCGAAAAGCAGCAGGCGGTCGCACACGGAATTGATGCGGCGGGGAATACCGCTGCTTGCCTTGAAGATCGCTTCGTAGGCCTCGGCCGAAATTGCCGGCGATTGCTCGGTTGCCCCGGCCAGTTTGAGGCGGTGCTGGATGTAGCCCTGGGTTTCGGTGACATCCAGCGGGCCGATGTGGCAGGCTGCGATGACCCGCTGCCGGAACTGCATCATGTGCGGGCTTTGCAGAATCTGCCGGAATTCCGGCTGGCCGATCAGGAAGCTCTGCAGCAAGGCCTGGTTGCCGTACTGGAAATTGGACAGCATGCGCAGTTCCTCGACGGCCCGGGCCGTCAGGTTCTGTGCTTCATCGACGACCAGCAGGCAGCGCTTCCCCTTGGTCGCCATGCTGATCAGGAAGGCTTCCAGCGACATCAGGACGTCCGACTTGGCGACATCCTTGGTACGCAAACCGAAGGCCGCACCGACCAGGCGCAGGGTATCGTCGGCATCCAGTTGCGTGCTGACCAGTTGGGCGGCGACGACCTTTTCCGGGTCCAGACTCTCGAGCAGGCCACGCACGATGGTCGTCTTGCCGGCGCCGACTTCCCCCGTGATGACGATGAAGCCTTCGTTCTGGTGCATGCCGTATTCAAGGTAGGCCTGCGCGCGGCGGTGCTGCTTGCTGCTGTAGTAGAAGGCTGGATCGGGGTTGAGTTGGAAGGGCTTGCTCTTGAGACCGAAGAAGGATTCGTACATGTCGTTAAAACAGGACCGAAAGCATGCCGATCACGGCATTTTCGGTATAGGGATTGGTCGAACTGTCGAATTTGGAGTGACGAACGTTCAGCGAACCGGTGGTCTTGGGGCCCAGCTTCGTGCTGATGCCTCCCTGGTAGAGCGTCGTCGTCGCCTTGAGTGCCGTAGTCCCGGTGCCGGTGCTTTCCTGGCGCGATGCGGTCAGGTTGGCGGTGGTCAGCCCCGACAGCTGATGCGCCAGACTGATGCTGACGCCGCGCTGCTTGATACTGTTAACGCTATTCCGGTAGAAATCGTCCTGAATGCTGTCGCTGGCCAGAATGCTGTCGCTCTCGTTGCGGTTGAACATGATCGTCAGCGTGTTGCGTACGCCTTGGACAGCCAGTGCCAGTTGCTGCCGGCGCTGAATGGTGGCGCGTGAGCTCAGGAAACTGCTGGTAACCGGCGTGCTGGCTGAGACCCCTGATGCCGCACTCAAGACGCTGGCACAGTTGTTCGCAGCAATGTCGAGCTGAATGGGGTCCGGGAGTTGGCTGGCCAACTGTTGTCTGCAGATCTGCTTGAAAAGATCAAACACGGTTCCCATACCGACGGAGGTGAACTGATTCGGCAATATCGATACATCCTTGGTATCAGAATAGCTGATGCTGCTCAATGGGAAGCGCTGGTTGACGGTGTAGCGATGCCCGTCTCCGAAGAAGCGCTTATCACGGAAGGCCGAAATCTGCGTCCGCTCGGTCGGATTCCAGTCGAACCCATAGCCATGGGTGGTGTGGCTTTCCTTGTCCACGGAAGCATAGTTGTTGGCTTCTTGCCCTCCGCTGAAGGTCACCCGGAACTGCGGAACCACGATATAGGTAGCGGATGCCGTGAAACGGTCGGAATCGGTCTTGCGCCCGTAGCTGTACTCGGCGGTCTGCTGCGACGCATCCAGCGCCCAGCGCAAGCTCTGGAACGGGGTGCTGCCGCGCAACTGACCGACCCATTCGGCGAGGTCGACGTCGGACGCGATTGACGCATTGGCATGTGTCGTCGAGTAGTTGTAACGCAGCAGATACTCGGCGACTCCGGCCACCTGGCCACGAATGTAGGGCGACAGGCGATAAGTCGAGGTTTCTGTCGTATTGTTGTTGATGTTGGCACTGCCGGGAGATTGTGTCCCGAACGCCGAAATGGCCTGCTGGGCAATGATCCCGCTGAAGTCGACGTAAAGCCAGTTTGAAACGGCTTCGAGCGTGCCGAAGGTGTTGAGCTGATTTTGCGTCCGGCTGTAGCCGGAGGGCGTCGAGTAGAACTGGCCGCGCAACGAATAGTCGAAATAGGCTTTCAGGCGTGCCGTTCGGGCGTCGACGCGGACCCCCGGCGCCAGCTCGGTGATGAAGCCACTTTCCTTGCTGCCTGTCGATCCGGCATTCAGGCGAACGTTGTCACTCCAGGTTTCGCCGAGGGTGATGCGTGGCGTGATGATGAAGGCACGCCCATCACCACTGCCCATGTTGTTTCCACCGAGAAACGCCGGTTGCGAGCCTGTTGCGGTGGACGATTCAGACAGTACAGAGCCGGAAATCTGCTGCGCCTGAATGGATTGGGCGCATAAGTAGGCGGCGACCATCGCTGCGAGGTGTGCTGCGGGGAACAAGCGGTCAAGTTTCATGTTGGTGCCCATATCCGTAGCCGTATCCATAGCCGTAGCCGTCGGTCTTATCCGAGCGGACCTGATTGAGCACCAGCATTTTCTGCGGGCAGGATTCAATGGTCGTGACAGCCTGCTTGACGGCAGCCTGCGCCGTGTTTTCGGCATTGACGACCATGACGACCTGGCCCATGTGGGTGGCCAATACCCTGGCTTCCGTCGTCAGCAGCAGCGGCGGGGAATCGAAAATGATGATGCGGTCGCTGTAGCGGCGCGACATGTCGTCGAGCAGGCGATTCATCGTGTCGCTGGCCAGCAGTTCGGTCGCTCTTGGGTGCGGCGTACCGCTCGGCAGGATCGACAATTTCTCGATGTTCGTCCGCAACAGGGCCTCCGAAATGTCGAGGGAGTTGGCTTCCAGCACATCCAGCAGGCCATGACTGGGCGGCAGGCCGAGCATGTTGAGCACTGAGGGGCGGGCGACGTCGGCATCGACCAGCATCACGGTGTTGTCGAGTTCCATCGCGATGCTGATCGCCAGGTTGATCGCGGTAAAGCTCTTGCCTTCACCGGGCAGTGCGCTGGTCACCATGATCAGGTTGCCGTTGGCGATGGCGTTGCCATGGCGGCCCATTGCATTGGCGATGAGCGGCCGCTTGATGACCCGGAACTCGTCGGCCAGTTGACTGCGTGCGCCGTTGGGTACCAGGAGGTTGGAGGCAGCGATCGCCTCGAGATTGATCGTGACCGATTTGCTCGTCGGCTTGCTCACGCGATCGGCTGTCGCCGTGTCCGCGGGGAGCTTGTCGGTAAAGCCGGGAGGGCTAAGAGGTGGGCGAGCGGTATCGACCGGGGGATGCTTCGGTGCCGGTGGCACCGGCTTGTCGTCGGGGGGGAGTTCGACGCCGGCTTGACGAAGTTGCTCGAGGCGCTTGGCAGCTTGTTCTATGAGGCTCATCTATCGATCTCAGTTGGCACGTTGCGCGATGAAAACCAGTGCGCCAATTCCAGTTGTATAGGCGAGTACCAGTCCGGCCAGCGCGATCAGGAAGCGGCGGAGGCTGGATTTTTCCTTTAGCTTTCGTGCTTCGTTGGGAATCAGCGATACCGAGCCGATCACCGGCAGATCGATCGCGTCGCGCAGCGTTTTACTGTCGAAGAAGACAGGGCGAATCTGGCTGGCCGCAAAAGCCACGAACAAGCCGCCGGCGATGGCAAGGAGCAGGCCCAGGGGCAGCAGCATCAGGCGGTTGGGAGCAACCGGTGTGTTGGAGGCGCGTGGCGGGTCGATCAGGCGGAAGTCGGCCATGGAGCCGGCTGTGTCGAGGTCGACGGTCAGTTCGGCCGAATCGCGGCGGGCGACGAGCTGCTCGTAATTGCGCTTGTCCAGTTCGTAGTCCCGATTGAGCTGGGCGAGTTCGGTCTCCAGTTGTGGCTGGGTTTTCATCAGCGTGGCCGTTCGCTTGTAACGCTCTTCGTATTCGCTGACCCGGGCGCGCAGCGAGGCGGCATTCGCCTCGGCTTCGGCCAGGGAAACCTTCAACTGCTGATAGACCGGGTTGTTGCTGACCGAGGCGCCCGGATTGGCAGCTGCATATTTTTTGCGTGCCAGGATTTCCTGGCGTTTTTGTTCTTCCAGATCCTTGATCAGACGGCGCGTGCCGATCACGTCGGGGTGTTGCTCGGTATAGCGTTGCAACAGGGTGTCGAGGTTGCGTTTCTGGGTGTCGATCCGGCCGTCGATCTCGGGCAGCGAAACGCTGGATTCGCCGATCGAGGAGTCGGGCAGCAGGACGGGCTCTTCGCCGGCGATCTGGCGGCGTAGCGCGTCACGCGATTGCTCCGCTTCCCGGAGTTGCAGGCGGGCGTTGTTCAACTGCACGCTGAGCTCGCTGATGCGATCGACGCCGCTTTTCCCCTCGGATGTAGCCAGTTCGATATTGCGCAGCTTGAAGTCTTTCAGGCGATTTTCAGCGGCTTCGAGTTTCTTTTCATAGTTCTTGATCTGTTCTTCAATGAATTTGCGCGCACTGTCCGTATCCTGGCGTTTGTCGCCGAGGCTTGATTCGATGAAGATGGAAACCAGCGCCTGCACGACACGTTGCGCCTTGGCGGGGTCCGGGTCGCGGAAGGCGATGGTGTACAGGTTGTCGCGGCCGACGCTCTGGATCTTCAGGGTCTTGGTCAGGTCGTCGATCAGGGCTTCTTGCTGGCTCTTGCTCTTGATGTTGAGGTCGAGGTCTGCCATCCGGATCAGTTTTTCGATATTCGGCCGGCTGATCAGGGTGCGGCTGAGCATCATGATCTGCTGCTCGATGTTCGGCTGAACGGCGAGGCCGGACATCAGCGGGCGCAGGATCGACTGGGTGTCGACATAGATTCGGGCAGATGCTTCGTATTGGTTGGGAATACGCAATATCACCCCGGCGGCCACTGCACCGATGATCCATGCGGTCAGCATGCCGAGACGACGGTGTTTCCACGTCGCCCGCAGGATGGTGAGTGCCTGGCGAAGAATTTCTTCCATCTAGAAGCTCAAAATTAAAGCCCCTGGGGTGAGCAGGGGCAGATTGTTCGGATCAGAATGAACTCAGAACCAGCTCTGCGGGATGATGAGTACATCGCCGGGCTTCATCTCGACGTTTGCCGTCACATCGCCGTTCTTGACCAGGTCCTTGAGGCGCACGCGGTATTGCGCGTTGTTTTCGGAGGTACGCAGGATGGTGGCCCGGTTGCCATCGGCGAAGTCGGTGATGCCACCGACCGCGATCATCACGTCGAGGATTGTCATTTTCTGCTTGTAGGCGAGAATCTGCGGTTTGGTTGCCTGTCCGATGACGCGGATTTGCTCGCTGTACGGTCCGACGAAGCCGGTGACGATGACGGTGACGACCGGATCACGGATGAACTTGGCCAGCTCCTTCTCGATGTCGCGGGCCAGGGAGGTCGAATCCTTACCCATGGCCTGCAGGTCGTCGATCAGCGGGGAGGAGATTTTTCCATCCGGGCGCACCGGAACGCTCATTGAAAGCTCGGGGTTGCGCCAGACGACGATATTGAGCGTATCGCCGGGGCCAATCTTGTAGCTGTAGTCAGCCGTTGCCGCATTCATCGGCGCGTTCGGGTGGGAGGCACAGGCTCCCAGCATCAGGGTGACGGCGACCAGAAGCCACTTCGTCATGGAGGTCTGCCGGTTGAAGAAACGGTTCATGATCATTTCCTTGGTTAAGTCGCAATCGGGGTCAAGGCTAAGCAGCGGGCATAATGATAATGGAAACGATGCCAGAATACTGCGCAGCGGAAAGCTTGGCCCAGAAGTATTTCACGAAAGCGAACAGCTTGATTGCCCTCGGCGTGGGGCAGCGGCGGGGGTGGTTTTCCTGAGTTGCTGCCGGACAAGGAAGCGCATCAGGCGCTGCAACGGGTTCCTGAATCCCCAGGGGCGCCAGGTACGAACGTATTTCATCCGGTAAGCGTCGAACTGGCTTCCCCATGGGGCGGAGCGAACATCGCCCCGGCCAAGCAGCAGTTTCAGCGTTTCGACAGCCGCGACGCCGGCACATAACTGGCACGATGCAATCGAGGAAGGGCCACGGCGCTCCGGCAGGCTGATGCGGCTCATGTCGGCAACATAGCCGCGCTGCAGAACGGCGGGTGATAACCCGATGAGGAATCGAATCGCCATCTCGAGTTCGTCGCAGCCCTCGAAACCGAAATAATCTTCGGCAGACATGCCAGTCGGGCTGAAGACCAGGACGGCAGTGCCAAAACCCAATGGGGCTGCCGTGACGACAGGAATACCTTTCGCCCGGCAGGCGGCGAATGTCTGGCGTCGCACGTGAAAGGCAAAAAAATCGAGGCCATCGACATAGACGTCCACCCCTTCGAGGAACTGATCCAGATTCTCGTCGGTGATGCCTTCGGGGAACAGCCGCATGTCGAGTTCCGGATTGACATCCAGGGCCATCGCCCGGAGAACGTCGAGCTTGGGGCGGTCGAGCGAACTCATCGTTGCGCCCACTTGGCGGTTGAAATTGACAAAGTCGAAGGTGTCAAAATCGGCGACACTAAATTTTCCGATGCCCAGTCGCGCCAAAGTCAACAGGTGGACACCGCCGACACCGCCGAGGCCACCAATGGCCACCCGGCAATTTTTCAGGCGCTCCTGCTCCTGTTCAGTTACCCAACCGATATTTCTGGAGAATGCGGCGTCGTAATCAAATTTGCGCATGATGAACTCCCGCTCCTGATTTGTTGTGGATGACCCAGGGTGAGGCCGGCATCTGGTTTCAGATCTGGTTTTGTCTCAGTGCATCGATGATTGGCAGCTTGACGACACGAATTCCCGGCCAAATACAGGCCAGCGTGGTTGCCAGGAAACCGATGGCAAACGACCGGGCAATATCGATGGGCACCAATTGAATCGTGGCAAGGTAGCCGATGTTGGCATTGGGGGGCGGCGGCATCGGGATGCCGACATGAGAAATCAGCACGCCTGCCGTAACACCGAATGCAACACCGAGCAGTGCGCCAATCAAGCCGAGCAAGGCGCTTTCCGTCATGAGCAGTCGGATCACGTCTGCCGGGCGGCTGCCGGTCGCCAGAAGCGTGCCAAATTCGCCCGTGCGCTCGAAAATGCTCATGCTGACGCTGTTGGCCACGCTCAAAAGCACCATGATCAGAATGATGAACTGGAGGAAACCGAACTGCTGTTCATATAGCGCCACGGTTTTCTCGTAAAAATCATTCAGTTGAATCCAGGTGCGGCTCTCGAATTCGCCGGATTTGAGCATGCCGTCGAGTTTTCTGGCGACCGTGGCTGTCTCTGCTGTGGACTTCAGGGAGATCACCAGGCGGTTGATTCCATTCGAGTTGAGAAGCTCCTGAGCAGCCGCCAAGGGAAGACGGATGTAGCGCGCGTCGTAATCCTTCGAAAAGCTTTGGAAGATGCCGACAACGTCCAGCTCCAGGGTATTCAGCGCCCCCTCCGGCGTGTTGGCCAGTAGAAAGACCTTGTCTCCTGTTTTGAGGCCGAGGGCTTTGGCAACACCCTGCCCGACAGCAATGCCGAATGCGTCCCGCTGAGAGAGCTGGCGACCCTCCACAATCTGGATGAAGCTGCCGAGACGTGCTTCGCCATCGGGCTCTATACCGTCCGCAATGATCGGCCAGTCCGTTTTCCCGTTATTCAGCAGCCCTGAAAAGCTGACACGCTCCAGTACCTCCTGGACCTCCGGTAGTTGCGCTACCTCCTGCTTCAGGAGCTGAGGTGCCGCGATCAGGAATTTTTCCGGCGACCGCGAACCATAGGTGAAGAAACCACTCTTCACGATCTGCAAATGGCCGGACTGGGAGTGGATCAAGGCCTCGCCCAACTGAAAGAAAATATCCCGGACGAAACCACCTGCCAGAATGAGCCCGGCAACACCAAACGTAATCGCCGCAAGCGTAATGGCGGTTCTGACGCGTTGCCGGAAAATGTTGCGGAAGGCGAGTTTGACCATAGTCGGCTAACGATTGTGACGCAGCGCGTTGACGATTTCCATCCGCGAGGCCTTGATCGCCGGGATGATGCTGGCAAGCAGCGTCGTGCTGGCAGCCAACAGGAAAGCTTCAGTCATCATGGGCAAGGTGATCAGGATTTCTGCTGTGTAGCCAAACGACATGCCGGGCGGGGCGGGCATGGGGATGCCGATGGCAGAGATCAGCGAGCCCAGCATGTAGGCCAGAACAAGGCCGAGAATCCCCCCGATAACGCCCAGTATCAGGCCTTCGGCAAGAAACTGGAGCAACACTTCGCGGCGTTTGACGCCGATGGCCATGACGGTGCCGATTTCACCCGTTCGTTCCATGACGTTCATCATCAGCGTATTCGAAATGCTGAGAACAATGATGGCAGCGATGATCAGGCGTACGACATTGACCTGACGCGCAAAGAGTTCAGCGGTCTTGTTGTAGAAATCCGCCATCTCGTACCAGGGGACAAATTCCAGGTCATGCCCCGGAAACTGCCGCTGCAACTCACTCAGGATGGCGGGCGTACTTTCCGTTTTGTCGAGCAGGATGGCGTAGGTGTGCGAACCGCTGACCCGCAGGAGCTGCCGGGCGACAGAGATGGGAACGCGCAATGCGGCGTCGTCGTAGGCTTTGGTGATCGTCGCAAAGAGTCCGAGAATGGTTACTTCGACTGCATTCACGCCACCGGTGGCGCTGTTCACCATCAATACCATGGTGTCGCCCGGAGCAACCCCCAGGTTCGCCGCGAGCCCCTGGCCGACGATGATTCCTTTCGGATGGTCAGCCGAAAGCCCTTTGCCTGAAACGATCGTGAGCGATCGGCTCAAACGCTCCTCACGAGTCGGGTCGACGCCTTCACCGATAAACGAGATCGTCGATTCCTCGTGGCTGGCCAATCCATTGAACGAAAGGCGGGGCGTCAGCAGTTCGACATGCGGCAACTGCTGGATCTTCTCGTCGCGCATCGCGTCGGAATCGAGAAGGTAGCCGTACGGATCAGCCAGGCCGGACTGCAAAAAACCGGGTTTGAAAAGCCGAATGTGGCCAAGTTCGGAATGAATGGTCGACTCGCGGCCATAGCGCAAATTCCATTCAATGAAACCGCTGGCCAGGAGTAGCGCCATGATGCCGAAGGCAATCGCCAAGACTGCGGTCATCGAACGACGCAGTTGCCGGAAGATGCTCAAGAGGGCCAGGGCGAGCGTGGTTGTCATGCGCGATGCAATTGGATTCGTTATGGGGAACACTCTACTACGATTACGGGCTGTATCGTTTCAGAGATCACAGCATCATGAAATTTGTCTCGTCGGCGGTGTCGGAAATGCTTACATTGGCTTTCTCTTCCTTGGTTTTATTGAGTGCCTTGATAATTTTTGTTTACCTAAAACTCCATTAAAAACATGATGTTGATCTGTTTTTGTTGGGTTGGTTTTTAGGCTGGCACGCTAGGTGCTTAATGAATTCCGAGCGAGCCATCGGCTCCCGGAAAATAACGGAGGAAATCATGTTCAAGAAAACTTTAGCAGCATTGATGATCTGCGGAGCGATGGCATCCCCCGCCTCGGCTTCTCTCTTCATGATCAACAACGGTGTGGACTTTGGATCCAACGGCAGTACCAGTACCAGCGCCATTAACGAACTGGGTTACACCGGGACGTTGGCTACCTCGATTTATCTTGGCAATCCTGCTGTTGCAGGGACTGAAGTGATCGACACCAATATCGCGTCTGTTATGAACTTTTACGGCTTCTCCGCTGGAAGTCATCCGACGTTGAGTGGTGGTTCACAGGAATTCTTATATCCAAGCAATCCCGATAATCTGAACGTCAATGCCCTCAATAACGTTCCCTCTGTGACCGATAAAAACGGTTTCAATGACGGCGAATCGCTTCCGTACGGTACCGGTGGTACCTGGGGCCTGACTTATCAGTATGAACTGAAGGGTGTTAGCACCGGTACGAACATCCAGTACAACGACGGGTACTTCAATGTCTTCTATCAGGACGGTGGGGCTGCCAAACAGGTTCTGCGGCTTAAAGTGACGAATTCCGATACACAACTGACCAATCTGAATGTGTTCGGCTTCATCACCTTCGACTTCGATGGTAACGGGACTGATGATGCAGCGGGTGATTCGTTTATCCAGAATCTGTTCGTTGATGCAGCTTCGGGTAAGTCGTTCTATGAACTGTGGCTCGCCAATCCGACCGGGAATACGCTCTCTTGGGTGGTCGACACAAACGTGAATCCCCCGTTGCCGACACCTAATCAGCTTTGGCAGACTTCTGAAGGAACTCTGATTCGCCAGTCGACCCTTGATGGCAGTATCCGCTTTGCAGTTCCGGAACCTGCCTCTGTTGCCCTCTTGGGCCTTGGCCTCCTGGGGCTTGGTTTGTCCCGCAAGAGCAAGAAGTCTTAACCCTTAATTCCAAGCCACTTCAAAAAATCGCAGCCCATCCGGGCTGCGATTTTTTTTGCCTGGCTTGCAAGTTGTTTGGATCTGTTACCAAATATTCTGCGAGTCAGAGGAAAGTGTCCTGACGCTATCGGTCGGACCGATAATGGCAACTTTCAGTTGTTAAGCGGGGCGTGTCCTTGAGTGATTTGTTTTCTCAGAACTTCTCAACATTGACGGGTAGCCATGCCAGTGCAGCGCATGCACCACTCGCCGAGCAGTTACGGCCGCAAGCGCCGGATGAGGTGATCGGTCAGCAGCACCTCCTGGGGCCGGGCAAGCCTTTGCGCCTGGCTTTCGAGTCCGGACAGCCGCATTCGATGATCCTGTGGGGGCCGCCAGGGGTTGGCAAGACGACCTTGGCGCGGATGATGGCGACGCAGTTCAATTGCGAGTTCATTGCCCTTTCTGCGGTGTTCTCCGGCATCAAGGAGGTGCGCGAGGCGGTGGCGCAGGCCGAGTTGTGGCGGGCGCAGGGTAAGCGGACCATTCTCTTCGTTGATGAAATCCACCGTTTCAACAAGGCGCAGCAGGACGGTTTTCTGCCTTATGTGGAGAGCGGGTTGTTCACCTTCATCGGTGCGACGACCGAGAACCCTTCGTTCGAAGTCAATTCGGCGCTGCTTTCGCGAGCTTCCGTTTATGTCCTGAAGTCGCTTGATGAGGCCGAGATGGGTGCTTTGTTCGATCGGGCGGGGGAAAGGGCACTGGCGGATCTCGCCTTCGATGGCGACGCCCGGGCGCGGTTGATCGGTCTGGCTGATGGCGATGCGCGGCGCTTGCTCAACTTGCTTGAACAGGTGCGGAACGCCGCCCATACGGCCAAGCTTGCGGCGGTTGATGGCGCCTTCATCGAGGCAACCATGGCGCAGAATCTGCGCCGCTTCGACAAGGGTGGCGATGCCTTCTATGACCAGATTTCCGCCCTGCACAAGTCGGTGCGCGGTTCCAACCCGGATGGTGCCTTGTACTGGTTCTGCCGCATGCTGGATGGTGGGGCCGACCCGCGCTACCTGGCCCGGCGCATCATCCGCATGGCCTGGGAGGATATCGGCCTGGCTGATCCGCGCGCCATGCAAATCGCCAACGATGCGGCGGAAACCTACGAGCGCCTGGGTAGCCCGGAAGGCGAGCTGGCCTTGGCACAGGCGGTGATCTACCTGGCCGTCGCAGCCAAATCAAACGCCGGCTACATGGCCTACAATGCGGCCCGCGCTTTCGTGAAGCAGGACGGTTCGCGGCCGGTGCCGGTGCACCTGCGCAACGCGCCGACCAAGCTGATGAAGGAGCTCGGCTACGGCAAGGCCTATCGCTACGCGCATGACGAGCCGGAAGCTTATGCGGCCGGCGAGTCCTATCTGCCGGAGGACATGGCCGAGCCGCATTGGTACGCACCGACACCGCGCGGCCTGGAGGGGCAGATTGGGCAGAAGCTGGACCACCTGCGCGAACTGGATCGCAAGGCCGGCAAGAAGTAATGGATCTGATCCAGACGATCGCCCTCGCCGCCGGGCTGGCCTGGGCGAGTGGCCTGCGCCTGTACCTGGTGGTGTTCCTGGCCGGCATGTTGAGCTACTTCGGCTACCTGCAACTGCCGGCGACACTGGCGGTGCTGCAGCACCCGCTGGTTATCGGGGTGGCCGGGCTGATGGCGCTGGCCGAACTGGTGGCCGACAAGATTCCCGCCTTCGATTCGCTTTGGGACAGTTTCCAGACCTTCATCCGCATCCCGGCCGGCGCACTACTGGCCGCCTTCGCCCTGGGTGAGATCGATCCGGCCTGGGGGCTTGCCGCCGGGTTGCTCGGCGGCACGATCACGGCCGGTACCCACTTTGCCAAGGCCGGAAGCCGGTTGGCGATCAATGCGTCGCCCGAACCGTTTTCGAACTGGCTGGCATCGTTCTCCGAAGAGGGCATGGTGCTTGGCGGGCTATGGGCGATGTTGGCGTCACCGCTCGTTTTCCTCGGGTTGCTGGCCGTCTTCATGTTGATCGCCGGCTATGTGCTGTTCCGCCTGGCCGGGTTGTTGCGCCGGCTGTTTTGGCGTAGCGCGGTCTAGCGCAGCGCCTCGAATGCCTCGTTGGCCGAGAGGAAAACCCGGCCCTTCAAGGCCGGCCAGAGCGGCGAGCGTTTCAGGCGGTCTTGCACCGGCCCCTTGATTTCGGCAAGATGCAGCGCGATGCCTTGTTCGGCCAGGTTGCGGTTGATGTCGCAGAGGGTTTCCATCGCCGTCGTATCGACACGGTTGATCGCGCTCATCACCAGCACGACATGGCGCATCTGCGGCGATTGCAGCAGTTCGCTGCCCAGCCGGGTTTCGACAGCGGCCAGGTTGCCGAAGAAGAGGCTTTCGTCGATCCGCAGGAAGAGGGCCTGCGGCAGGGTGTCGACGGCGTACCGTTCAACGTTGCGGAAATGCTCGCTGCCCGGCAGGCGGCCGAGGCGGGCGATATGCGGCGTGCTGGCCCGGACGATGAGCGCAATCAGCGACAGGGCGATGCCGATCGCAATACCTTGCTCCAGCCCGAGGAAAAGCACGCCGCCGGCCGTACCCAGCCAAGAAGCGGCATCGATCCGGTCATAGGCCCAGGCAGTGCGCAGCGACCGGAAGTCGATCATCGAAAACGCGGCAACCATGATCGTTGCGCCCAGCGCGGCAAGCGGCAGGCTGGCGAAGGCCGGTGCGGCAGCCAGAACGATGGCGGCCATGGCGGCCGCCGTGACCATGCTGGCCAGCGGCGTGCGGGCGCCGGCCGAGACATTGAGCACAGTGCGCGATACGCCGCCGCCCACCGGCATGCCGCCATGCACGGCGGCCACTAGGTTGGCGACACCGAGGCCGAGGATTTCGCGATTGGCGCTGACCCGCTCGCGGCGCTGGATGGCCAGTGCCTGCGCCATGGCGATGTTTTGCACCATGCCGACCAGGGCCATGATCAGCGCCGGTAGCGCGAGATGGCCGAGCTTCGCTTCTTCTGGCCAGATCCACTGCAGGGGCGGCAGGCCGCTCTCGATACTGCCGACGATGGTGATGCCCCGGCTGGCCAGATTGCCTTGGATAACGGCCAGCGTCGCCAGGCCAACGATGAGCAGCGGCATCAGGCGGACGACGAAGGCGGCACGGCGCGCAGGGAAACCGAAGCGTTGCAATAGCCGGCCAAGCAGATGGCGGTTGGCGGCCATGGCCAGCAGGCAGGCGATGCCAAGCTGGGCTGTCGGGGACAGCCGGCCGGCCGCCAGATCGCGCAGGAAGGCCGGCAGGTCGGCGAGATGCGCGATACCGAAGACATGGTGGGCCTGGCTGATGACGATCAGGATTGCCGAACCAGTCAGGAAGCCTTGCGTGACGGGGCGGCTCAGCAGCTGGGCGAGAAAGCCGAGGCGGAGCAGGCTGGCGAGGACCAGCAGCGCGCCGGTGAGCAACGACAGGCTGGCGGCGAGCGCTACGTATTCCGGTGATTGCGGCGCGGCAAGGGGGGCCAGGACGGTCAGCGTCATGATCGAGGTAATGGCCACCGGACCGACGGCCTGCACCATCGAACTACCCACCCAGGCGTAGGCGAAAGCCGGCAGGATGCTGACGTACAGCCCTGCCTGTGGCGGCAGGCCGGCGAGCAGGGCATAGGCGAGACTTTGCGGCAGGGCGAGCACGGCGACGATGAGGCCGGCGACAAGGTCATCCGCCAGGGCGGGGCGCGGATAGTGGCGGAGCCAACAGGGCAGGAGAGAGCGGGGGACGGGGAACGGCATGCGTCAGACTAGTAGAAGCAGACGCTAATGCTAGGGCAATTGCCGGCATCGGCCAAATGCTCTGTTAATCGAGAGGGAGACGGGGCGATGGGGGCTGGACCCTGGTTTCGACGATGCGGAGGCCGAAGGTGGGTGGGATGGCTCGCGTATAATTTCATCTTCGGCCGAAATTGCGGTCCACCGTCACGATTCAGGATTCTCCATGCTCGACATCCAACTCCTCCGCACCAACCTTGAAGCCGTCGTCGCTGGCCTGGCCAAGCGCGGCAAGCCGATCGACTTTGCTGAATTCTCTGCGCTGGAAGCCGAGCGCAAGACGCTGCAGACCCGGACGCAGGAACTGCAGGCGCAGCGCAACAGCCTCTCCAAGCAGATCGGCATGTTGAAGGGGCAGGGCAAGGATGCGTCCGACGTGATGACGCAGGTCGGTGCGCTGGGCGACGAGCTGAAGGCTTCCGAGACCCGTCTTGGCGAGTTGCTGGAGAAGTTCAACGCCATCCTGGCCACGCTGCCGAATATCCCGGATGAATCCGTGCCGGTCGGCGAAGATGAAACCGGCAACGTCGAACTGAAGCGCTGGGGTGCACCGAAGACCTTCGCGTTCGAGGTCAAGGACCATACCGATATTGGCGAGGGGCTGGGCCAACTGGATTTCGCCACCGCCGCCAAGATTTCCGGTGCCCGTTTTTCCCTGCTGAAAGGCGGCATCGCCCGTCTGCACCGCGCACTTGCCCAGTTCATGCTCGACACGCATACCGAAAAGCACGGCTACACGGAGGTTTACGCGCCTTATCTGGTGAATGCCGCCAGCCTGTTCGGCACCGGCCAGTTGCCCAAATTCGAGGAAGATCTGTTCAAGGTTCTGCGTGGCGAGCAGGACCCGCTCTACCTGATCCCGACCGCCGAAGTGCCGGTGACCAACATCGTGCGCGATGAAATCCTGGCCGCCGAGGCGCTGCCGCTCAAACTCGTCTGCCACACGCCGTGCTTCCGTTCCGAAGCGGGTTCGGGCGGTCGCGACGTGCGCGGCATGATCCGCCAGCACCAGTTCGACAAGGTCGAGTTGGTACAGATCGTCCACCCCGACCAGTCGGCCGCCGCGCATGAAGAACTGACCGGCCACGCCGAAGCCATTCTCGAGGCGCTGGAACTGCCGTACCGCCGTGTCGTGCTGTGTTCCGGCGACATGGGCTTCTCTGCCGCCAAGACCTACGATCTGGAGGTCTGGCTGCCGGCGCAGAATACCTACCGCGAGATTTCGTCGTGCTCCAACTTCGGCAGCTTCCAGGCTCGTCGCATGCAGGCCCGTTTCCGCAATGAGAAGAACAAGCCGGAGTTGTGCCACACCCTGAATGGCTCGGGACTGGCCGTTGGCCGCACGCTGGTCGCCATCCTGGAGAACAACCAGCAGGCCGATGGCAGCGTCGTCATTCCGGCTGCCTTGCGTCCCTATATGGCGGGGCTGGAACTGATCGTGCCACGCTGATCTGATAATCCCGTCGGCCTCGGCCGGTTTGAGCGATGCCCGCCGAAACCAGGCGGGCATCGTCGTTTACATCACCAGCTTTCGTTTGGTTCCATTGTCGGCAGGCGAAGCGTCGCGGCTTCCGGTGCCTCTCGTGGCTGGCTGGTAATGGCCTTGGCAGCCGCCATTTTTCGGGCGTATTCCTTGCGGCGTGCCTCGATTTCGTTGACCAGACGCTTCAAGCCCTCGGCCGCTGCCGGGCTAGGGGCGAGCGGTGGCGCATTGCGCTGCAGGATGTCGTAATAGCTGCGGATGTTTTCGACCAGGATTACCGCCTCCCCCCCCCGCGCCTTGCCGATCCGGAGTTGTTGGGCATAGCGCGGCTGGGCCAGCAGGGGCAGGATGCGCTTCATCTCGTACCAGGCATTGGGGTCGGCCTTGAGCTGGCGGGCCAGGGTCTGGGCGGCGCCGAAGTGGCCGGGTCCGATGTTGTACGCTGCCAGGGCCAGCCAGGTACGGTCGGGTTCCTCGGTTTCTTCCGGCAGTTGCTCGCGCAGAAGGTTGATGTAGCGCGCCCCGGCCAGGATGCTCTCGTTGGCATCCAGCCGGTTGCCGACTTGCAGGCGGTCGGCCGTTTCTTCGGTCAGCATCATGATGCCGCGCACATTGGTATAGCTGGTCGCGTTCGGGTCCCACTGCGATTCATGGTAGGCGACGGCAGCAATCAGGCGCCAGTCGATCCCGGTGAGGACTTGTGCGGCCTGGAAGGATTTCCGGTACTTGGGCAGGGTCGTCTCGATCTCGCCCAGGAAGCGGATGATGTCGGCCTGGGTCAGGCGCCGGACGTGGCCGAGATAGCGGTCCTCCAGGCGGGCCAGTGTGCCGTCGTGCTGGACCCGCTCGACGAACTTGTCGACGCGCGCCTTCAACTCCACGTTCGGATGCCGGCCCAGGCCCCAGGCCACTGGTTGGTTGTCGCTCAGGGCAAGCGAGGCGCGCAGGTTGGGAATGTGCTGGTTGGCAATGTCTTCCAGGCTTTCATCGAGCGCGACGTAGTCGATGCCCCGGTTGCCCAGCTTTTCCAGCAGGGCAAAGATGTCGGCACCGTTGAATTCCTCGATCCGCAGGTCGGGAATGTCCCGGGCCAGCTTGTGCAGCGTTTTGGCCTGCCGCGAGCCGCGCATGACATGAACGGTCTGGCCGGCCAGTTGTGCGGTGCTACTCAGAGGGAGGGTCGCTTCGTGCTGGATCAGGATGTCGCGGGTCTGGAAGATGGGCGGGGTCGATTGCAGGCTCGGGTCGGCGTTTGATGTCAGCCAGCCGATCGCCAGATGGTAGCGGCTGCTGAGGAGGTCGTCTTCAAGCGCTTCCGGCTGGCTGATGATGTATTTGACGCCGACACCCAGTTCCTGGGCGAAAGCCTGTACCAAGTCATATTCGAGGCCGCCCGGATTGCCGTTTTCGTCGGTCGTGTAGGTCAGTAGCCCAGGGTGGACCAGGACGACCAGATCATGCTGTGCCGGCGTGGGGAAGGGCAGGCGCGCCTCCCTCTCGCCACAACTGGCGATAAAAAAAGTGATGCACAGCAGTAATAGACCTACTATCCCGCGCATGTCTTGTGCTATTATCTCGCTCCCGCGGAGAGGTGGCAGAGTGGTCGAATGTACCTGATTCGAAATCAGGCGTACTGCAAGGTACCGAGGGTTCGAATCCCTCCCTCTCCGCCAGGGTTCGAAACAAAGCCATATTCTTCAGTCGCTTGCGATTTGGTGAATGTGGCTTTTTTCTTTTCTGCCATGCCGGCTGACCCGGATCAGGCGGCGCAGAGTATACCCGAGCCCGCCATCCGCCTCGTCGTTACTGTGTAAAGCTTTGTGAAGCTTGCCCAGCACCGGCTGGTGCCCTCTGGTCACCCATCCCGCCCGGCTCTTGGCATAATCGCGCCAATGCTTGCCTACATCGTTCGCCGACTTCTCTATGCGCTGCCCATCCTGATCGGGGTCAACCTGATCACCTTTGCGCTGTTCTTCGTGGTCAACACGCCGGACGACATGGCGCGCATGCAGCTGGGCGTCAAGCGCGTGACGCCTGAGGCGATCCAGAAATGGAAGGTCGAGCGTGGCTACGACAAGCCCTTGCTCTGGAATGCCGAGGTGGGCGGATTGGCCAAGGCGACCGAGACCATCTTCTTCGAGAAATCGGCACGCATGTTCGTCGGCGATTTCGGGCGGGCCGAAGACGGGCGCGACATCGCCCGCGAAATCGCCAGCCGCATGGGGCCGTCGCTGGCGATTGCGCTCCCCACCTTCCTCCTTGGCTTGTTCGTCACCATCAGCTTTGCGCTTACCCTGGCCTTCTTCCGCGCCACGGCCTTCGATTTCTGGGGTGTCGTGCTGTGCGTGGCGATGATGTCCATCTCCGGTCTGTTCTACATCATCGGTGGCCAGTATTTAATCAGCAAGGTGTGGCGGCTGGTGCCGATCTCGGGCTTTGGCGCGGGGCTGGAAGCCTGGCGTTTCCTGATCCTGCCGGTGCTGATCGGCGTCGTTTCCGGGATTGGCTCCTCGACACGCTGGTATCGCACCATTTTCCTGGAGGAGGTCGGCAAGGATTACGTCCGTACCGCCCGGGCCAAGGGCCTGCCGGAAACCCTGGTCTTCTTCCGTCACATCCTGCGCAATGCGCTGATCCCCATCCTGACCGGTGTCGTCGTGGTCATTCCGCTGCTCTTCATGGGCTCGCTGCTCACTGAGTCCTTCTTTGGCATTCCCGGCCTGGGCAGCTACACCATCGACGCCATCAATGCGCAGGACTTTGCCGTGGTGCGCTCGATGGTCTTCATCGGCTCCGTGCTTTACATCGTCGGCCTGATCCTGACCGACATTTCCTACACGCTGGTCGACCCGCGGATACGCTTCGAATGATGGGTTTTGAAATCGTCATCCTGTGGTCCGACCTGCTGATCTGGCTGCTTGTCGCGGCCGGTGTCGCTCTGGGTGTCCTGATCGCGCGGAATCCGCCCTTGCTGGCGGCCTGGCGGCGGGTCGGTGCCAACCGGATCGGCATGGCCTCGGCCACGGTGCTGCTTGCCTTCGTGCTGGTCGGCCTGCTCGACTCACTGCATTACCGTGTGGCGCTGGAGGGGAAGCCGGGGCAGAAGGTACAGTATGCCGTCGAGGTGCTGTCGGTACTCGATGCGCTGGCGACACCCTTGCGTACCCGCAACGAGAAAACCTATTCCGAACCATTCGCTACCCGCCTGTATGCCAAGGAAACCATCGACGTACCCGGCCAGGGTTCGGTGCGCGAATATCCCCGCCTGAAGCATGGCGGGCAGCATCTCGGCGAACGGGAAGGCGAGGTGGCGGCGGATGCCGGATTCACCGCCTTCCGCGCGGTGGCGCTGGCGTTTGTCGTCTGGATGGCGTTGGCCGGACTGGCCGCGCGGGTCGCCGGGGACGGCAACACGGACGGCTGGCGGCGCATCTGGCGCGGCGACACTGCTTTTGCCTGGAATGCGGTGCTGATCGCCTGCGGGTTGATCCTGCTCATCGCTGTTCCCTTGTTCAGCTTGTCTGGTCAGTACCACGTTTTTGGCACCGACAAGGTTGGTCAGGATGTCTTCTACCAAGTCCTGAAGAGTGTGCGCACCGGGTTGATCATCGGCCTGGTGACGACACTGGTCATGTTGCCCCTGGCCGTATTACTCGGCATCGTCGCCGGCTATTTCCGCGGCTGGGCCGATGACGTCATCCAGTACGTGTATACCGTGCTCAACTCGATTCCCGGCGTGCTGCTGATTGCCGCTGCCGTACTGATGATGCAGGTCGTCATCGACACCCATCCGCAGTGGTTCTCGACGGCCGCCGAGCGTGCCGATCTGCGCCTGCTGGCACTCTGCTTCATTCTCGGCATCACCAGCTGGACCGGCTTGTGCCGGCTGTTGCGCGGTGAAACGCTGAAGCTGCGCGAGCTCGAATACATCCAGGCGGCGCAGGCCTTCGGGGTATCGAACGGGCGCATCATCCTGCGCCACATCCTGCCCAACCTGATGCACATCGTGATCATTGCCCTGGTTATGGACTTTTCCGGCCTGGTGCTGGCCGAGGCGGTGCTCTCCTATGTCGGCATCGGCGTCGATCCGAGCATGACCAGCTTCGGCACGATGATCAACAATGCCCGTATGGAACTCGGCCGCGAACCGGTCGTCTGGTGGTCGCTGGCCGCCGCCTTCTCCGCCATGTTCATCCTCGTCCTGGCCGCCAATTTATTCGCCGATGCCGTGCGCGATGCATTCGACCCGAGGGCCGCCTGATGTTGAGAGTTGAGCTGCTTCGCCTCGCTTTCCAGTCCGGCCGGCAGACGCTGGTCGCCGTCGATGGCGTGTCCTTTGATATCGCTGCCGGCGAAACCTTCGCCCTGCTGGGGGAGTCCGGATGCGGCAAGTCGGTGACGGCTCAGGGCATCATGCGCCTGTTGCCGGCGGTTGGGCGCATACTCGGCGGACGTGTCTGCTTCGATGGCGAGGATCTGCTCGCCTTGTCGGAAGCGGAGATGCGCACCTGGCGTGGCGGGCGCATTGCGATGATCTTCCAGGAACCGGCCACCAGCCTCAACCCGGTGCTCACCGTCGGTCAGCAGATCGGCGAGGTGCTCTGGCGTCATCTGGGCTTGCGCGGGGCTGAGGCAACCGGGCGCATGGTCGACCTGCTGCGCCAGGTCGGTATCGCCGATCCCGAGCGTCGGTTGAACGAGTATCCCTTCCAGTTCTCCGGCGGCATGAAGCAGCGGGTGATGATCGCCATCGCGCTGGCCGGCGAGCCGGAACTGCTGATCGCCGACGAACCGACGACTGCGCTCGACGTCACCGTCCAGGCACAGATCCTTGACCTGCTCGCGCGTTTGCAGGCCGAACGCGGCATGTCGATCCTGCTCATTACCCACGACCTGGGTGTCGTTGCCCGCATGGCGCACCGGGTCGGTGTCATGTACGCCGGCGAGTTGGTCGAGGTGGCCGGGCGCGAGGCATTCTTCGGCCAGCCACGCCACCCCTACACGCAGGCGCTGTTCGAGGCGCTGCCCGATATTTCGCGGCGCGGGCGCGGTCTCGCCACCATCCCCGGCCAGGTCCCTTCGCTGGGCAGGATGCCATCCGGCTGCCGTTTTTCCGACCGCTGCCGGCATGTCATGGCGCGGTGTCGCGAGCAGTCACCCGACTGGCGCAAGCTGGATGGCCATGCTGTACGTTGTCACTGGCAGGGCGAGGCGGCGGAAGCGGGCGAATGGCGGCATCCGTTGACGGAAATGGAGGGGGCGGCCGGCCGGTCTTTCCTGGAAGTCGACGATCTCAAGGTCCATTTTCCGATCCGCAAGGGCTTTCTGCAGCGTACGGTCGGGCATGTGCGGGCGGTTGATGGCGTGTCCCTCGCCATCGCGCCGGGGCGGACGCTGGCGCTGGTCGGCGAGTCGGGATGCGGCAAGACGACGGTCGGCAAGGCGCTGCTGCAATTGATACCGCCCAGTGGCGGAGCGGTGCGCCTGGGCAGCAACGAACTGGTCGGCCTCAAGGGGCAGCGCCTGCGCGCGGTACGCCGCCACATGCAGATGATCTTCCAGGACCCCTTTGCTTCGCTGAATCCGCGTTTGCGGGTTGGCGACATCATCGCCGAAGGCATGGAGGCACTCGGGGTGAGTGGAGGTGGGGCGAGTCGGCGAGCCGCCATTGCCGCATTGCTCGCCCAGGTTGGTTTGCCGGACGAGGCAATGGAGCGTTATCCGCACGAATTCTCGGGCGGCCAGCGCCAGCGCATCGCCATCGCCCGCGCGCTGGCCGTGCAGCCGGAACTGCTGATCTGCGACGAACCGACCTCGGCGCTCGATGTCTCGGTCCAGGCGCAGATTCTCAATCTATTGAAGAAACTGCAGGCCGAACTGGGGGTGGCCTACCTGTTCATCACCCACAATTTTGCGGTGGTCGAGTACCTGGCGCACGACGTGGCCGTCATGTACCTCGGGCGCATCGTCGAGCAGGGCAGGGCGGAGGAGGTGCTACGCCAGCCACACCATCCCTATACCAAGGCGCTGTTGTCGGCGGTGCCGGCGCCGCGTCTGGAGGCTTTGGCAGGCGTGATTCGCCTGGCGGGTGAAACGCCGTCGCCGGCCAACCCTCCGGCAGGTTGCCATTTCCATCCACGCTGCCCGCGCGCGAGCGATCTGTGCCGCAGCCAGTATCCCGCCACGGTGGCCCTGTCAGCGACGCACCGCGTGACTTGCTACCACCCCGAGTGAGTCATTTGCGCTTCTTGTTCGTCGGCTGACTGGCCGCCGGTTTGGCGGGGGTCGGCTTGGCAGTGTTCCGGGCGGTACTCTTGGCACCCTTGGCGTCGGGCTTGCCGGCCGTTGCCCGGCTCGCCTTGGTAGGGCCGGCGTTACCGCCATCCTTGGCGGTTTTGCTCCCCTTGCTTGCCGGGGATTCGTCGCGTGGCGCACATTTCGCACTCCGCTTGTTGCCTTTGCCACAGGTGCGGGCAATACGTTCCGGTTCGATGATGTGTTGAGGGGCCTGGGCGTTGAGCAGCGAGGTGAGGCCCGATGAGCTGCCATTGCCGGGGACCAGCAGGGTTGAACCGGCACCGAGCCGGACTTTTTCGGAAAGGCCGTTGACACGGGCGAGTTCGGCCGCCGTCGTGTTGAAACGGGCGGCAATCTGCTCCAGGCGCTCAGCCGATGTCACCGTGTAGGCCTGCCACTGGGTGAGTGGCACCCGGCTGTCGTGCAACTTGCTGCGGAAATCATCAACCTTGTCGGCCGGGATGACCACGGGGGTGTCGGGTTTGATGATCGGCCGGTTGTGGGACGGATTCAGGCGCTGGAATTCTTCGACCGACATGTTGGCCAGTTGGGCGGCGGTTTTGACGTCGATCGGGCGCGGCGTTTCCAGCGTGGCGAAATAAGGTTCGTTCGGAATGAAGGGTAGGCCGAGGCGGGCGATGAGGCCCGGGTTCCCGAAAATGTTCTTCAGCGCCTGCAATTTCGGAACGTAATGCCGGGTTTCGTTCGGCATGTTCAGGCTGGGGTAATCGGTCGGCAGACCGCGCGCCTCGTTTTTAGTGATCGCCCGTTTGACGGCGCCTTCACCCCAGTTGTACGAGGCCAGTGCGAGGTGCCAGTCGCCGTGCATGTCGTAGATGCTCTGCAGGTAGTCAAGCGCCGCATTGGTCGAGGCGACGATATCGCGCCGCTCATCGCGCCACCAGTTCTGTTCCAGGTTGAACCGCTTGCCGGTCGATGGAATGAATTGCCACAGGCCGGAAGCATGGGCCCGCGAGTAGGCATTGGGGTTGAACGAGCTTTCCACCATGGGCAGCAGGGCCAGTTCGGTCGGCATGCCGCGTGCTTCGAGTTCCTCGACAATGTGGTGCAGGTAGGGCCGGCTGCGCTCGACCATGCGGCGCAGGGCATCCGGCCGGTTCTGGTACCACTGCTGGTAGTAGAGCACCAGATCGTCATTCAGGTCGGTCATCGCAAAACCATTGCGAATGCGGTCCCACAGGTTGTTCTCACGGACGGTTAGGTCGATGCTGACCGGCAGTTGCGGCGCCCCCTGAATTTCCTGGACTGCCAGGGAATCGTTGGCCGGCGAGTCGAGCAGCACCGGCATGCTCAGGGATGAGAACGGGGATGTTTCACCCATTTGCGCCGATGCTGGCGCGATGAGGAGTGAGAGGGTGATGACGAGTACGGCGTGGCGAATCCGGAGCAGAGGCGTTGAGATGAAACGGTGCTGCATGGGGGGATGGCCTGGCTCGCGTGATTCGAAGGAGCGAAATTATACCTTGCCGCGGGTGGGGGGTATTTTGGCAATGGACGTAAAAAAACCAGCCGAAGCTGGTTTTTATTACTGGCGGAGTGGACGGGACTCGAACCCGCGACCCCCGGCGTGACAGGCCGGTATTCTAACCGACTGAACTACCACTCCGCACTTTAACCTGCACTACCAAATTCTTGGCGTCCCCATGGGGATTCGAACCCCAGTTACCGCCGTGAAAGGGCGGTGTCCTAGGCCTCTAGACGATGGGGACCCGGACAAAACTGCGTTGTGTAGTCTGGTGCTTGGTGGAGGTAAGCGGGATCGAACCGCTGACCTCTTGCATGCCATGCAAGCGCTCTCCCAGCTGAGCTATACCCCCTCAAGGAGACAGCCAAACTACGTTTTGGCCTTTCGACCCGGAATGCAGCTTTCGCTGCAACCCGTAAAACTGGCGGAGTGGACGGGACTCGAACCCGCGACCCCCGGCGTGACAGGCCGGTATTCTAACCGACTGAACTACCACTCCGCACTTTAACCTGCACTACCAAATTCTTGGCGTCCCCATGGGGATTCGAACCCCAGTTACCGCCGTGAAAGGGCGGTGTCCTAGGCCTCTAGACGATGGGGACCCGGACTAACTTCTTTCGCACTTGGTGGAGGTAAGCGGGATCGAACCGCTGACCTCTTGCATGCCATGCAAGCGCTCTCCCAGCTGAGCTATACCCCCGCCGCGAAAGAAGGCCGCATTATAGGCACCTCATTGGGCCTTGTAAAGGGCTTTTCGCGATTTTTTAGAGATATTTTGCCAAGGCCTCCGTAACACGCTCCCGGCCGATCAGGCAGATCACCGCATCGACCGACGGTGTCTGCGCCTGGCCGGTCAGGATGACGCGCAGCGGCATGGCCAGTTTGGGCATCTTGAGGCCGTTTTTGGTCACAGTCTCCTTGATCAGGGCATTGATGGCCGGTGCTTCCCAGGCAACGCTGGCGATGCCGGTCGCAAAATCGGCCAAAGCCGGGCGGGCGTCATCGCCAAGGTGTTGGGCGAGCAGTTCGGCGTGCGGCGTGACCGGCACATAGAAGACTTCGACGGCGTCGGCCAGCACGTTCAGCGTATTGCAGCGGTCGACATACAAGGCGACAGCCTGCTCCAGGCTCGGGCCGGCATCGGTGTCGACACCGCGGGCAGCCAGGCGGGGCTTCACCTTGGCGGCCAGGTCGGCAGGCGATAGCTGCTTCATGTAGTGCTGGTTCAGCCAGAGTAGTTTTTCGGTATTGAACTGGGCGGCCGAGGCGGTGATGTGGTCGAGGTCGAACCATTCGACGAACTGCTGGCGCGAGAACACCTCGTCGTCGCCGTGCGACCAACCGAGGCGGGCCAGATAATTGATGACGGCTTCGGTCAGGAAGCCGTCATCGTCGTACTGCATGACCGACACGGCGCCGTGGCGCTTGGAGAGCTTGGCGCCGTCGTCGCCGAGGATCATCGACAGGTGGGCGTAGGTCGGCACCTCGGCGCCCAGCGCCTTGAGGATGTTGATCTGGCGGGGCGTGTTGTTGACGTGGTCGTCGCCGCGGATGACGTGGGTGATGCCCATGTCCCAGTCGTCGACGCAGACGCAGAAGTTGTAGGTCGGCGTGCCGTCGGCGCGGGCGATGATCAGGTCATCAAGCTCCGTATTGGCGAATTCGATGCGGCCCTTGACCTGATCATCCCAGGCGACGACGCCATCCTTCGGGTTCTTGAAGCGGACGACCGGCGGCACATCGCTTGGCGGGGGGGGCAGTGTCTTGCCGGCTTCCGGGCGCCAGCGGCCGTCGTAGCGCGGCTTTTCCTTCTTCGCTTCCTGTTCGGCGCGCAGGGCATCCAGTTCTTCCTTGCTGGTGTAGCAGTAATAGGCGTGGCCGGCGGCCAGCATCTGCTGAATCACTTCCTTGTAGCGATCCATGCGCTGCATCTGATAGAAGGGGCCTTCGTCGTGTTCCAGGCCCAGCCACTGCATGCCGTCGAGAATAGCCTGCACGGCCTCCGGGGTGGAACGGGCAACGTCGGTATCTTCAATGCGCAGGACGAACGTTCCGCCGTGGCGGCGGGCATAGGCCCAGGAAAACAGTGCGGTACGGGCGCCGCCGATGTGCAGGTAACCGGTGGGGCTGGGGGCGAAACGGGTGCGGACAGGCTTCATGGAATCCGTAATCTTTGGAAAGGCAAAGGGCGATATTCTAGCCGACCCGCGTTTGACCGTCTGGCTTGATTATGGTTAAATGCGCGGCTCCTGAGGAGGGCGGTTAGCTCAGCGGTAGAGCACTGCCTTCACACGGCAGGGGTCACTGGTTCGATCCCAGTACCGCCCACCACCCATTGTGGCCCTCTCAGGAAAACGAAAACCCGCTCAGCTCAAGGCTTGGCGGGTTTTTTGTTTGTGCGCGTTAATTGCTTTGGCGGTGGCAGATTTGAGTGCCGTGCCCAAATTGTGCCCATCTTGCGCCCATCTCGTGCCTTCTTGTTTTGAGGGGCGTAGCTATCGTTCAGAATACGAATTCTGCCTTCAGTGCCCTTTTGAAGTGTCTTTCGATTCAGTTTCGATAAATTCAAACAGATCGCTAACTGAACACCTAAAGAGCCTGCAGAGGCGATCAATTGTCTCTAGATCAACTCTTGTGGCAGTTTCGTTGTAGAGCAACGTAATCGTGTTGCGGTGTAAATCTGTTTCCCGAGCAACATCAACTACCTTCATTTTGTGCTCCCCCATAAGTCGGGATAGATGGCACCTAATCATTTTGTTCTCCAGAAATAAAATTCATCCAGAGTGAAGAAATTGTCTTGACAAGGGCGAATTGCAGCCTAGAATGTCGTTCAGGATGAACTTTGTTCGTTGAAAGCGAAAAAAGTGAATTCTGAAATAGATTACTTTATGGAGATTGAAATGTCACACACGTACCTAACAACTGAGGAGTTGTCCTCATTAATAAAGTATGACCCCCGGACGATTCGGGAGCGC
Organism: Dechloromonas agitata is5; assembly: GCF_000519045.1. Lineage (GTDB taxonomy): Bacteria > Pseudomonadota > Gammaproteobacteria > Burkholderiales > Rhodocyclaceae > Azonexus > Azonexus agitatus. The sequence continues at coordinate 3,192,615 of NZ_KI912532.1, read as the reverse complement.
CTTAAGGACAGCGTATTACTCGAGGGTGTTCATTACATCCGCCCGTTTGGCGGCCGAAAAATTCTCTACATTTGGGAAAGGATCGAAGAGGACATGGGGCACGCAGTGGCTCCGGTTTTTTCGATTCCGATGGCCAATGGAGGTGTTTGCCATGGCTAGTATTCGGGTTCGTCCAGACACAGGGCTGCTCTTCTTCGATTTCAGAGTCGGAAATCGTCGTTTTAGGGAGCAAACCAGGCTGAGGGATACGCCAGCCAACCGCAAGGTAATGGGAAAAGTTTGTGATCGTCTTGAAGAACAAATCGCTTTAGGGACCTTCAACTACAGTGAGTTCTTTCCAGGTAGCAAGAATGCGGCAAAGTTTGATCCGGTAGAGCCGTTGGTTCAGGAAACACTCTCTGCTCAGGCCGCAAGTAATCTGGGCGCAGGGGCAGGGAAGGCCACCCCGCTGTTCAAAGAATTTGCAGAAATCTGGTACGCCGAGAAATCCGTCGAGTGGCGCACCTCGCACAAAAAGACCGTACGCGACGACATCGACAAACGCCTCATCCCCCGCTTCGGGGACATGATGGTCGGCAACATCACGAAGGCAGACATTCTTGCATTCCGCGCAGACCTCGCCAAAGCTCCGGCACGGAACAAGACCAACCTGTTGTCCAATCCACGGATCAATAAGATATTGAATCCGCTTCGGCAAATCCTCTGCGAAGCCGCCGACCGCTTTGATTTTCGCACGCCCTTCGACAACATCAAACAACTTAGGGTCAAACGGACCGATGTGGAACCCTTCTCGCTCGACGAAGTGAAGAAGATCATCGACACCGTACGGGCCGATTTCAAACATTACTTCACGGTTCGTTTCTTCACCGGCATGCGGACCGGTGAAGTCCATGGCCTGAAATGGAAGTACGTCGATTTCGATCGCCGCCTGATCCTGGTTCGCGAAACAGTGGTCGCAGGTGAGGAAACCGACACCAAAACCATGTACTCGCAACGCGATATTCAGATGTCGCAACTGGTCTTCGATGCCCTCAAGGAGCAGGAGAAGAGCACCCGCCAGATCTCGCCGTTCGTCTTCTGTAACCGGGAAGGTCTGCCCCTCGACTACAAGAACATCAACAACCGGGTCTGGAAGCCGCTCCTCCGACATCTTGGGCTCAAGGTGCGTCGTCCCTATCAGTGTCGCCACACGGCGGCCACCTTATGGCTGGGGGCAGGGGAGAACCCGGAGTGGATTGCCCGGCAATTGGGGCACGCCACCACGGAAATGCTCTTTCGCGTTTATTCCCGCTATGTCCCGAATCTGACCCGACGCGACGGCTCGGCTTTCGAGCGTCTGCTGGCCGCCAATCTTGGCCACACCCCGAACCCGATTCCCGTCCAAGGAGCCTGACCATGCACACGCCGATTCTTCCGTTCCACTTTCGCCTGGTCAGCCTTGTTCGATTGCCGGGTGCCGCCGGTCGCGAGGTCATGAACGAAGCCGTCCTCTACCACAAGGATGCCCAGATCACCGCCTGCTGGACCTCCCGTCACGTCGACATCCGCCTCAAGCGCGGCTGTTGTGTGGCGCTGCGTGGCGCCTGTTTCCACCAACTCCGGAATGGGCGCCTACCGGTCAGTCGGCTCGAACTGATCGACAAACCGATCCCGGCCATCAATCCCTTCCACACCATTCCGCCCACCTGGCTGGCGGATCGTCATGCCGTTCAGCGGGCTGCCATGCTCTGGGATCGGATGGGGCGGCACTTGCAGCACCTGTTCAACGCCGTGATGTGGGAGGGGGGGCGCTTCTACCGCTATGTCACCGGCCCCGTTGGCTGCAGTGACTATCCTTGGGAACCTGGGCGCAACTTCCGTCATGGCGTCGCCGTTGCCGAACAGGCTGCCAAACTGTCCTCCGGTCTCTCCGATATCTCCGGGCAGGTACTGATTGCCGCCGCCTTACTCCACGATGCCGGCAAGGCAGACGATTACCGTCTGTCGCCGGACGGCTACATACTCTCCGAACGCGGGTACTGGGTCGGATACCAACACACCATTCTCGAATGGCTGGCCGTGGCGCGTACCAAGGTCATCCTGCCGGATGCGCAGTACCTCGCCTTGGTTCACGCCCTGATCGCCCGACGTCACCTCGAGACGCGCGCAAGCTCCTCGATTGAAGCCACCCTGTTGGCAACGGCCGATCGCTTGAGTCGCGAACCGGTGGTCGACCTGCTGGCGCGCTGAAAGGAGGAGGGTATGGAAACCAACCTGCTTGCTAGGGAGGCATTTACCGCGGGCATCCTGTTCTCCCTGGCGGTCATGCTCTGCCTGCTGCTGCGTGCGGTAACGCGAGATGACCATCCAGTAATTCAGCGCGCCAACCGGCTGGCTCTGGCTGGCGGGCTGCTGGGTATCGTGATGCTCGCCGCCGTCAACGGCGTGATCTATCGCTACATCAGTCGCCCACTGGCCAGTTTCATGCTTTTTCCGCTGATCCTGGTGAGCGGTGCCTGGCTGTGTCGGCGCGCGTTTAAATTTGACCACCTGTGCGCGTTGAATTTTGACCAGGTGTGATAGCCGCCTGACATAGGTTGGCTTGTGGATAAGTGTAGCTCAGAACAACTGATTTCCGAGCCACGACGAATGCGTTGGGGAAGCCGTGGAGGACGAAGTCCGGAACGGATTTCCCAACGCGGCCCCGATCAGAACGGATCTGCTTCGGGTGGATTTCCCCGCTTGCTCTGCTCCCGTGCCTTGATCCTCGACTTGGCAGTGGCCGTGCTGTGCCGGAAGCGAAACGACTCGTTGCCCGTTTCCACGATATGGCAGTGATGCGTCAGCCGGTCGAGCAAGGCGGTGGTCATCTTGGCATCACCGAAGACGCTCGGCCATTCAGCGAAGGTCAGATTGGTCGTGATCATCACACTGGTGTGCTCGTAGAGCTTTGAGAGCAAGTGGAACAGCAAGGCGCCACCGGCCTGGCTGAACGGCAGGTAGCCCAACTCATCGAGAATGACCAGGTCCATACGCAGCAGCCCCAAGGCAATCCGCCCGGCTTTGCCGGCAGCCTTCTCCTGTTCCAGCGCATTGACCAGATCGACTGTCGAGAAGAAACGCACCCGTTTGCTGTGATGGGTGATGCCCGAGACACCCAGCGCCGTGGCCAGGTGCGTCTTGCCGGTGCCCGTACCGCCAATGAACACGACGTTCTGGGCTTCCTCGGCAAAGGAGAGGTCGGCCAGTTGCCGGATCAGCTTCTGATCCACTTTCGATTGCTCGAAGTCGAATCCGGCCAGATCACGATGTACCGGGAAGCGGGCCGCATGCATCTGATAGCCAATCGAACGCATCACGCGATCCGTATGCTCGGCTTGCAGTAGATGCTCGATCAGCCAGCGGGAGGCTTCGACACGGCTGCCACCGTTGGCTGTCAGTTCCTCCCACGCACCGGCCATGCCGTGCAGACGCAGTTCCTTGAACTCGCTCATCAGCTCACGCATGATCAGTCACCTCGGTACGCAAGCGGTCATAGCGGCCAGTATCGGCAATCGGCACTTCGCTGAGGGTGAGTGGCGTTTCCACCGGTGGCGGCATGGGACCCGACTTCAGGCGGTTGAGCATGTTCTCGATGTGCTCGGCACTGGGTAGGCCGGACTCCAGCACCAGATCGACGGCGACCAGCACCGCTTCCAGGTCAAACTGCGCAATCGCTGACAGCACTTTGGCCATCACCCGATCCCCACCTTCCCGGCGCAGGAGCAAGTTGCGTAATCGTTGCAACGGTTCCGGCATGTCGGCAAACGGCGCACCGTTTCTCAAGGCACCGGGCTTTCGTTCAATCAGCGGAATGTAGTGCTGCCAGTCGTAGAGGGTTTGCTGGCGACTGAAGTTGCGGGGATGACTGGCCACCCGAGTATCGTGCGCCACAATGTCGATCCGCTCTGGATAAAGACGCAGGCTGACGGCCTGGCCCACGAGTTCGCAAGGGACCGAGTAGCGGTTGCGATCCAGTGTCACCAGACAAGTGCTCGATACCTTGCCCAATGTTTCGACATAGCCATCGAACGGCGCCACCATCGGCATCAGGCTGGGTTGCTCGTGTTCGAGCATCTCGGCCACCGTCAGATCGGCGTACTCGGGATGACGCAATTCCTGCCACAGCCCCCGGCAGCGCTCGAGCAGCCAAACGTTCAGTTCGGTGAACGAACTGAACCGTTCCTTACCGGCATCCTGCCAGAGCCGCAGCCGACTATCCTGGATGTTCTTCTCGACAACGCCTTTCTCCCAGCCGCTGGCGACATTGCAGAAATCCGGATCAAACAGGTAGTGGGAGGCCATCGCCGAGAAGCGCGAATTGACGATGCGGGATTTGCCTTTCTGCACCTTATCGACGGCCGTCTTCATGTTGTCGTAGATGCCGCGTCGGGGAATGCCGCCCAAGGCAGCAAACGAGCGGGTGTGGGCATCAAACAGCATTTCGTGACCTTGCGTCGGGTAGGCTTGAACGACAAAGGCCCGACTGGCGCAGAGTTTCAGATGTGAGGCAAGTATCTTCCGCCAGACGCCGCCAATGACCAGATGCTCTTCGCTCCAGTCGAACTGGAAGGCTTCGCCCAACTCGAAGTGGAGCGGAACGAAGGCTTTACTGACGGCTGCACCGCCATCGGCCCGCCAGCGCCGGATGAACTCGGTGACCCGGCAGTAGGTGCCGGTGAATCCGGCAGCCTGCAATTCGCCAAAGAGTTTCAGCGCGGTACGCCGATCCCGTTTCGGGCGCCGGGCATCCGCCTCCAGTGCCTTGATCAGGCGCGCCGCATACGGGGCAATCTTGACGTTCGGGTTCTGCCGTTCGTACCTCGGCTCCGTCCCTTCCGGTGTCCGTAACCAACGTTTGACGGTGTTCCGGCTATACCCCGTCTTCCGCGAAATCTCGGACAGCGACAGGCCATCCCGATAAAACAACCGCCGAATCCTTCCCAGATCCTTCATGGTGATCATCTCCTAAAATCCTGCTCAAAAAATGAGCGGACGAGTTAATCACCCTGGTCAATTTTCAGCGCGCACAACCTCGCTTTTCTGGTCAGTTTTCAACGAGCGTCAACAGCGCAGGGCAGGCCATATGGTGAACCTGTCTTCAGGGATGCCAATGATCCTAAGTACGGTGTTTGCGAGGTACTGGATCCAGCGATGTATGCCCGAGCCGGGCATTTGATTGAGCGCTGTTGGAATATCAACTGATTATTCAATTCAGTGTGGCTCTAGATGCGTCGGATCCACGAAAACGGCACCTTGCTTACGGGTAAATATTATTTAGTCCGTCCTGAACAACGTACAACCCGATGATTTAATGGGAAATACGGCAAATTCATGGCCATGAATTTGCCGGAAATCGGATAATAATGCCTTGATTCCTTGCAAATTTTTTGTGAGCTTTCGATGGGTTCAAAAGGCAAACACGCCTTGCATGCCGTGCTTTGCGGTGCCGGGCACAATCTCAGAATGATTCTGAGAGCCATCCGGCTTTTTTACGTCTGGATACTGTATGTCTCCATGTCCAACACCAATCGTCGGCAATCACCCTATCCGGAATTTCGTTACTTCGCCGTGCTTTGAAATGAGTTATTCAGGACGGAGTAGATACGTTCGATCATCTCAGTCAGGCACGAGAAATTACCGTGCTTTCGACGTCCCCCCGTTTTCAGTAGCAGATCGCTTTAGAGTCCGAGGGTAATTTACCTGATTTTTTGGTGAGTGATTTGGCATAGGCAGCCGGGGTCAAACCACCGAGGGATTTCTTGGGCCGCTCTTCGTTGTATTCGCGGCGCCAGGCTTCGATGACGACTTGGGCGTGGCGCAGGGTCGTGAACCAATGCTCGTTGAGGCACTCGTCACGAAAGCGTCCGTTGAACGATTCGATATAGGCGTTCTGGTTTGGCTTGCCGGGCTCAATGAGGAATAGCTGAACGCCGCGAGCATGCGCCCAGGTCAGCATGGCCCGGCTACAGAATTCCTTGCCGTTATCCGTCCTGATTGCTTTGGGTAGGCCGCGTATCTTGGCCAACAGATCGAGGGTCCGCGTGAGTTGCATGCCGCCTATCGCTCGTTCTGGAACAATCGCCACTGCTTCGTGCGTGGCATCATCGACAACGGTCAGGCTTTTGATGACTCGCCCTTCCGCCGTCCGGTCGAACACGAAATCCATCAACCAGACCTGATTGGCTGCCGAAGGGCGCTCCAGCGGACGACGATCCGACACCGGGATCTTCTTTCGCTTTCTTCTTCTCACTTGCAGACCTGCCTCGGCATAGAGCCGATCCACCCGCTTGTGATTCACCACCATGCCGGTCTGCCGCAGCTTCAGATAGATCATCCCAGCTCCGTAGCGCCGATGGCGCTGGGCGAGCGTGACGATCTGCTCCTTCAAAGCCGCACTGCGATCCGTCGCCGGCCGGTAACGGAATGAACTCGGACTCATGCCAACGAAGCGAAGTGACCTCCGCTCGCTGAGCCCCTTGTCGATCAGGTAGCGCACCAGATCACGCCGTGACGGTGCGCTCACCACTTTTTTCTCAGGGCCTCTTTGGCGATTTCGTTCTCCAGGAGCGACTCGGCCAGCAGTTTCTTCAGTCGGTTGTTCTCTGTTTCCAGTTCCTTCAGACGCTTGGCATCTGAGACGCTCATCCCACCAAACTTGCTGCGCCAGAGGTAGTAGCTCGCTTCCGAGAAGGCGTACTTGCGGCACAGTTCCCCAATCGGCATCCCCGCTTCTGCTTCCCGTAGGAAACCAATGATCTGTTCTTCGGTGAATCGCTTCTTCATGTCCAATCTCCTTGTCGTAGTGGATTGGACTCTAAAGTCAGACGCTACTCAATTCCGGGGGGACGTCGGGTCTCTGCCTGGAACTCTGTCGGTGAATTGGTGATTAGCGTTTGGGCACATCATCAGAGGCCGAAAACCCCTGGGGCCATGGAGTTTGAGGCGAAAGCCAGTCGCTGGGGTGGCTCTGGCAACAAGGAATTCAGGGAAAATGTACAGCGTGCATTCGAGACGAATGCAGCGCTCAGGCTTGTTATAGCCAAGACCGATGAAACGAGGCGCGTAGAAGCAAGCGAAGACGCCAGCCAGATAAAGAAAGAGTTTTCAGTCCGAACAGACTTGGTGGGACGGGTGGTCGAGTGGGATGGTGATAGGTATGTCTTCCGATTCGAAAGAGAAACCACCTGAACACATTTGTCTGATGCGGCCTACCAAAAAGCCCATGTCGCTGAACATGGGCTTCGTAAATCTTGAACCTTGGCACTCACGGCCATGGTGACCGGCTTCTCGCCGTTTGGGTGCTACTCGGTCATTTTTTCGAACTGCGGCGGATTTTCAGTCATGCTGCCTCCAATCGCGTTGTTCCTGTAGGGCCTGACCAACTGCCCGTCAGGCTTCGATTTCAGATTACTCCTCCGAGCAAAAAAGTCCACTAGCAGTACGGAAAAACGGCCCGCCAGTTGGCGAGCCGTTGTGGCACTGGTCTGTATCGAGCTGGGTTAGTCGTTGCTGGAGAAGCCGAGCAGTTGCAGTACCGACAGGAAGAGGTTCAGCACGTTCAGGTACATGCTAACCGCGGCCATCACATAGTTGGTTTCTTCACCGCGCACCAGACGGCTGGTGTCGTACAGGATGAAGCCTGAGAACAGCAGCGCAGCGACTGCCGATACGCCAGCCTGCATCGCGGGGACAAACATCGCAGCAATGCTGGCCAGGATGACGACAATCAAGCCTGCGAACAGGAAGCCACCCATACGGGAGAAATCCTTGCCGGTCTTATAAACATAAGCCGTCAGCGCCAGGGTAACCGCGGTGGTTATCACGGCAGCGGTCAGTACCGTGCTGCTGCCTCCAGGCATGTTGATGTAGTGGGTCAGCGTCGGGCCGATACCCATACCGCTAAGGGCAGTAAAGGTGAGCATGGCCGGCACGGCTGCTGCGGTATTCCGTTTCTTGTGCAGGTAGAACAACGGCACCAGGCCGAGCAGGGTAAACACGATACCGGCCAGCGGACCAAAACCCGCCAGCATGCTGATACCAGCACCTACGCCGGCAACAGCGGTTGAAAGGGCGAGCAGTTGGTATGTATTGCGAATGACACGGTTGGTGTCGGGCGCCGCAAACGTGCCATATTCGGTTCTGCTCAGGTCGATAACACGTGCTTCAGTGCGCATGGTGGATAACTCCTCCAGTGGTTGGTGACGTCACTGTAAGTCGTAGCGCGTTACCAAAAAATCAATCCGCCGTTGAGTTATTGTTCGAAAAATCCGAATCGAAAGCAACCCTTGATAAGGTTTAGCTTGGTGGCAGATAGTCAATGACTCTGTCCACATTCTCCATGGGCAAAAATGTATTGAATTTTCGAGGAGATTTTTTGGCCAAAAATTGCTTTATTTGGGCGTGTCCGGAATTTTGTGTAAACGGGGTTTGAGTTAAACGTTGTTCATCCGGTCTTCGAACTGGATAGTAAATCGGGTCAGTGCAGCCTTCCAATCCCGAATGGGCAAGGTCCATTTCTGGCTGATGTTGCGGAGCGCCAGGTAGAACAGTTTCATCAGTGCCTCATCGCTCGGAAACGAACCGCGATTTTTGGTGATTTTTCTCAGGCTCATGTTCACCGACTCAATCGCATTGGTCGTGTAGATGACTTTCCGTATCTCGGGCGGGTAGTCAAAGAACGGCGTGATGCGTGACCAATTCCGGCGCCAGGACTGGCTGATGGGCAGGTAGGCATCGTCCCATTTGTCCTCGAATTCACCGAGCATCTGCTCGGCTTCATCGGCGGTGGCACTGGTGTATATCCGCCGCAGGTCAGCGGCAACGGCCTTGCGCATCTTCCACGAGACATAGTTCAGGCTATGCCGGACCATATGGACGACGCACAGCTGAACGGCAGCACGCGGATAGACTGCTTCAATGGCCTCCGGAAATCCCTTCAAGCCATCGACGCAGGCAATGAAGACATCCTGTACGCCTCGATTCTTCAATTCCGTCACCACTTGCAGCCAGAATTTTGCGCCTTCCGTCTGGGCAATCCACAGGCCGAGCACTTCCTTCTCACCGGCCAGGTTGAGTCCAATCGCCAGATAGACGGCCTTGACGCGCACGCTGCCATCCCTGACTTTGACGTGGATACAGTCCAGATAGACGATGGGGTAAATGCTGTCCAGCGGCCGTGATTGCCAGGCCTTGGCTTCTTCAATCACGGCATCCGTGACCGATGAAATCAGCGTCGGCGACACCTCCGTGCCGTACATCTCTTCCAGGTGTGACTGGATTTCGCGGACCGTCATGCCTCGGGCGTAAAGCGACAGAATCTTGTCGTCAAAGCCCGTCCAGCGGGTCTGGTGCTTGGGAATCAACTGCGGCTCGAAGGTGCCGTGGCGGTCACGGGGAATTTCTATCGGCAGTTCGCCGAACTCCCCTTTGAGCGTCTTCCTGCTCTTCCCGTTGCGCGTATTGCCGGCAGGATTCTCTACCGGCTCATTCTTGCCGTGGCCGAGGTGGTCGGCCATCTCCGCTTCCAACGCCTTCTCGACCAGCAACTTGGTGAGCTGCTTGAGCAAGCCGTTCTCGCCAATCAGGTCTTCCGGTTTCCGATAGTCAGCCAGCAGGCTGTCCAGCAACTCCTTCGGTACTGCTTTCTTTGCTACGGCCATCATCGCTCCTTGGGGCGCGGCAGTTTCCTGCCAAATGACCGTTTACACAAAAATTCTTACACGCCCCTTTATTTTGTCACTTTTGGCCACGATATGTTTTTCAATGGCCTAAAACGGCGTGTCTTGGACGATGTTTTAGGCAGATTCTTGGTAAAATCGAGGGATTGTGACTGCTTCTTGGTCAATTTATGCTTTATTGCAGGCCAAGAAATGCTTAAAGGCACAACAGAAACCCGCTCAGCGCAAGGCTCGGCGGTTTTTTTGTTTTTGTGCGGCCAATTTATTGCTGTTTCTTCAAGGCACCGTTTCTATCTCTGGTGACTAAATCTGGATCGGTTTGGCTGGTAAGTCAATTATTAGGCTTCGTTTTGATGGCGTAAGGTCGCGCAGAAGCGTGGATTCGTTGAATGCCGGCAAACCGGCTTGCGTGAAACCGGAATGACGGATCAGTCGCTATAGAGGTTGGCTTGTTTTCTGGAAGCGGCGGGGGCCTGGGTATCTGCTGACTGTTGACTGAGACCAAGCTGTGCTTCAACGGCTTCGACTGCTGCTTTCAGGGCCCGGGCATCAACCAGGGCATGGTGTTGTCGCGGATCGGCGGCAAATTGCTGCGCCAGCGTTTCATTGAAGAGGACTTGCGCCTCAGCCGATAACGCGGGGATCGTTATGAGCGTTAAGCGCAAATCGAAGTAATTCAGGATGCCTGCCTGCTGCGTTGGCGTACGCCCAAAACCGGCGCGAACCATGGCCAGGTCCCAACCGCTATCTGAAATTAAAACCGGGTCATTGAACTGGGCAGCCCAAGCCGCGAAGTGCTCGTTGAATTTGTCACGTTGGATTTGGTGATGCCCCCCTTCCAGCAACGGGAGCACATGTGACTGGACAAATTCCGACGTTGAAGTGGGGAGTGGATCCAGCTCAACATAAAACTCTTGCCCACCCTCGGCGACAGCACCCAGGCTAATCAACTGCGTATCCGTGAAATCCGAAAATTCGGTATCGACGTAAATTCTGGTCACGCTTCAACTCCCGATCACTGTCGCTTGTCGGCTGTCGTTGCAGTCGCCTTGCTGGGCAAGGGGTGCGCAGGCTGATCTCCATCGCGTACCGACAAGGTGAAATGAAGCGAGGTGGGCTGCACTCCGGCCTCGCTTCGTGGCTGACGCTTTACGCCGTCAGGCTGGCGTACCAGGCGTCCGACAGATCATGAACCGTCACTGCCGAGAATACTGCACGGGCCTGAAGCCAATCACGAACCGCTTCGCGATCTTCGTTGGTTGCGGAACCGCCCCCGGCTTTGCAGACATAACCGCAGGCCAGGCCACCACCGTAGATCAGGCCACGCGGTTCGATGACACCTTCGACGAAGGCAATCAGAAGATCCTCTTCAGCTGTGCCAACCAGCGGCTCCTTCAGCGTAGTTTCAATATCGAATCCCAGTTCTTGAAATTCATCCAGGTGGAGTTTTTTGCGAAGACGACGGGAACGCTGGTGCTTGGCCATGATGTGCTCGAATAAAAATTGTGAGGCCGAAAGGTAACACTCTCCCCTCCTGGCGACCAGAGGAGGCCTACGCCGGAATGCTTGAAGGCCATGATCTACAAGCGTTTCAGAGCATCTATCCGGTTGAACACGAATCCAGCCGGTGTTGTAGCCCCGCGACCGCGTGATCTGGCGAGCAGGGGCGACACGGCTGCCAAGGTGATGAAGACCCGCAAGACGGTGAAGCCATCACGAAGAATGGCGGGCCCGGCCTTCCCGGAAAAATTCTGGGAGGCCGTTCACCCTCAGCTGACTGGCCGGGGCGTGAGCGGGTCTTTCAGCGCTTGATCGCCACTGGCAATTCGGCCTGCGGCGTCGATGGTGGGATCGCTGTGGCAGCTGCCTTGCTGGATTCGAACAGCAGGTTGGCCAGTTCGACGAGCGATGCGGCATTGCTTTTCGCCATGACCCTGGCCCGGTGAATTTCTACGGTGCGATAGCTGATGTTCAGTTGTTTCCCGATTTCCTTGCTCGTGAGGCCTTGCACGGCGAGGGTCGCGACTTCGCGTTCGCGGGGGCTGAGGCCGGCCAGTCGCGATGCTGCATCGCGCTGATCGGCTTTTCTTCCAAGCAGGCGGCAGGAGGTTTCGAGGGCAACGCTCAGGCTTTCCAGCAGGCTTGCCCGGGTGACGGGCTTGGTCAGGAAATCCGACGCGCCTGCCTTCATCGCCCGAACGGTGGCGGGAATATCGCCGTGTGCCGTCAGGAAGATGAGCGGCAACTCGCTTCCCCGGGCGAGCAGCGTTTGCTGCAATTCAGCCCCGTTCATGCCTGGCATCTGCAGATCCACGATGGCGCAGGCCACCCGGGAACGGGCTGACCTGAAGGCGGCGAGGAATGATTCGGCGCCGTCGAAAGACTCCACGGAGAACCCGCTCTGGCGAAGCAGCAAGGTCAGTGCATCCCGCACGGCCGCGTCGTCGTCGATCAGGTAGATGATGGGAGACTGTTCATTCATCGGCGTAGGGCAGGGTGAAGTGGAATGTCGCGCCCGGACCGGGTTTCGGGTCGATCCAGAGTTGTCCGCCATGCGCCTCGACCACGGCCCGGCTGACGGCGAGACCCAGGCCGAGGCCGCCCGATTTGGTGGAGAAGAAGGGCTCGAAAATTTGTTGGGCATTTTGGGTGTCCAGCCCCGGCCCGGTATCGCTCACCGTCACCTGCACCATCTGGCCGGCGGGACCCGTACGCACGCGCACCGAGATGGCGCCACTCGCAGCCCCGGCATCGTGCATCGCCTCGATGCCGTTTTGAATCAGGTTGATGATGACCTTCTGGATCTGCAGCTCATTCCCCCGGACCTTGGGCAGGTTGGGCGCCAGCTTGAGGACAGTCTTGAATGGCGTGGTGCCGTTTTCCCGGACGATGGCAACTGCCTTGGTGATCGTCGTGTTGATGTCGAGCGGCGAAAATTCGACTTCCGTCTTGTGGAGGAAGGCAACGAGTTGATGCAGGCTCGCCCCGGCCCGGTGAACCTGCTCGATGTTCCTTTCGAGTATGGTCGCCAGTTCTTCGATGGGCGGCTCATGGGCACGCGCCATTTCCAGTGCCACTTCACCGTAGGCTGATGCGGCAACCAGCGGCTGGTTCAGTTCGTGGGCAATGGCGGCGACGGTCTGTGAGGCCACTTGCCGTTTGACGAGGGCATCCATGGCGCTGCGCTGTTCCTGGGATTCTTTCTCCAGGCGCATCTTTTCCTCGACGTTCTGCATGAACAGGTAGAAACGTCCGCCTGGTTCGTCGTGTTTGAAGGAAATGTTGATTTCCGCCGGCAACGTGCTGCCGGTTTTGTTCCGGAGCCAGATCAGGAAACGCTCCCGGCCGCTGTTGCGGACTGTGTCGAGAATGGTGTCGATTTCTTCGCGGGTGTCGCAGGAACAGAGATCGGCAAAGGCCAGGCTTCGCAGTTCTTCATTGCCATACCCGGATTGCCGGACATAGCTGTCGTTGGCTTCAAGTACCCGGCCGGCTTCGTCCAGGATCAGGAAACCGTCCGCCGTGGTTTCGATGGCTGCCCGGTATTTGGCTTCGCTCGCCGTCAGGGCAAGTTCGGCCATCTTGATCGACGAGATGTCGCTGATCATGCCGAACCACTCCTCGATGTCACCCGTCGGGCTAAGGATCGGGACGGCGCGCGTGTGCATCCAGCCAATGCTCTGATCGGGGCGTATGGCGCGGTATTCCACCTCGAACATCCTTTTGCTGGCGGCGGCTGTGCCGATTTCTGCCCGAACCTTCGCGCGGTCCTGCGCAATGACATTTTTCTTCAGCCATTCCCCCTTGTCGTCGGACTCGGTCAACAACTCCTTGCCATCGACCCAGCGAAATCCACTCCAATCCGCGTTGGCCGAATAAACGGCGTCCGAACTGGCCCGGACCAGGGCACGGAAGCGTTCCTGGCTTCGCTGAAGTGCTTCTTCCGCGGATTTGCGCCGCGAGATGTCCTGGACCGTACCGCGTATCCCGATAATGTGACCGGTACGATCACGAACCACTTCGCCGCGGATGGTTGCCCAGATGTATTCGCCGTTACGGCGTAGCCGAACATCGATTTCATATCCCGCCCCGGTACGGAGACTTTCCTGGAATACGGCATTGATCCGTTCCCAATCCTCGGCTGGGTAACATCGCTCGCGTTGATCCTGAAAGTTGGGCATTGCTTCCGATGCCGGATCGAATCCATAAATGCGCAGTAATTCGGTTGAGCCGGTGGTTGCTCCGGTTTGCGCATCCCAGTACCAACTGCCGATATGGGAGAGTCTTTGCGCTTCCGTCAGATCTGCTTCGCTCTCACGGATCTGATTTTCAGCCCGCCGGAGTTCGGTGAGATCAAAATGGGTGCCGACGATTCGCGTGATGCGGCCAGCAGCCCCGGAGCGGACCGGGTATCCCCGGGAGAGTATCGGCAGGTAATACCCGTCCTTGTGCCGTAAGCGAAACTCGATTTCATAATTGCACCCCTTTTGCACGACATCGTTGATGACGCGCATGACCTTCGGCAGATCATCCGGGTGCAGCAAGCGTTTCCAGGCACTGATATGGGGTTCGATGTCCGACTCATCGTATCCCAGCATGGTCTTCCAGCGCAGTGAGTAGAAAGCCTCATCGGTCTCCAGGTTCCAGTCCCAGATCCCATCCTGTGTCGCCCGAAAAGCGAGATTCAAGCGTTCTTCATTTTCCCTGAGGGATGCTTCGACCCGCTTGCGTTCGGTCAGGTCGGACGCCATGATCAGGAAGTGATCGGGCTTGCCGCTGGTGTCCGGCAGGCAGGATATGTACTTGTGCACCCAAGCGGCTGATCCATCCTTTCGGATGTAGCGATTTTCCATCTCGAGCTCGGAGACCGTGCCGGCCAGCAATCGCCCGATATCGGACAGATTCGGGCCTCTGTCCTCCGGATGGAGCAATCGTGCCCCTGACATGCCCCGCAGTTCATCTTCGGTATAGCCGAGCAGCGCTGAATAGGCCGGATTGGTGCGTTCGATGATCCCCTGGAGTGTCGCGATGCCGATGGCGATCGGCGCATTCTGGAATACTGCGCCAAACAGGCGGCTGATTTCGCCCAGCGCATATTCGGCACGTGCATGCAGAATCAGCATGCCGGCATGGTCAGCCAGCAACTCCAGGATTTTCGAAATGTGCGGGGTAGGGGTGAGCGAGGTGCGGTAGTGCGTCGAGAACATGCCGATGCACTCGCCGCCCTTGTCCCGAATCGGTATCGAAAATACCGCCCGAATTCCGGCACGCTGCTGGATTTCCAGGCTCGCCTGGTCGGCGAAGATCGGACTCTGCGCGACGTCCGGAATGAATAGGGGGCGGGATTCAGCGAGTGCCGTTCCACAGACCCCCTTTCCCTCAGCGACGGATTCCCAGTAAGCGAGCCACCAATCGGGCAGATTGCGCTGGGCGATGATCCGGAGTTTTCCTTCGGAATCCCGTAGCTGGATA
This sequence comes from Dechloromonas agitata is5, assembly GCF_000519045.1. Taxonomy (GTDB): domain Bacteria; phylum Pseudomonadota; class Gammaproteobacteria; order Burkholderiales; family Rhodocyclaceae; genus Azonexus; species Azonexus agitatus. Next base: position 3,177,445 of record NZ_KI912532.1, on the reverse strand, counting down.
TTGCCGAAATCGGCATTCGCCAGCGCAATGGCAACATCGATGACGCCAGCAAGTGATTCGACCAGGTTGGGGGTAACCCATGCCTCCATGGAAATTCTCGCCTCAAGTCCAGGGAAAAATATCGTTGGAATGATGCGCCGAATACGGGCAAACACCTATACGTGCTCACCCTTATCATGGCCCGGAAAGTGGCGTGCGGCGCCGCCGCAGGGTCAATGTCGGGTTCGTGGCGGCGTACCGTCAGTCCGGCGATACCTCAGGCGAGGCGCGCTTCAAGGCAAGGTGTCTGGCCGTGCTTCATGGGGGCACCCGAAAAACCGCCAATCAGCCCCGCCGGCCCGCTTTGCCTCATACATCGCCTGGTCGGCCGCCCGTATCAGGCTGGCCTCGTTTTCGCCGCAGGTCGGATACTGGGCGACGCCGATGCTGACCGACATCGGCAACCGGGCCCCGTCCACGGCCAGGTCCGCGGATACAGCCTGTTTGATCTTGTTGATGACTTCGATGATGTCGGACTGATTGGTCACCTCGGTCAGGATAATCGTGAATTCGTCGCCACCCAGGCGCGCAACCGTGTCGGAATCGCGAATGCACCGCCTGAGACGCCTGGCCAATTCCTGAAGTAATTGATCGCCCGCCGGATGGCCGTGATTGTCGTTAACCGACTTGAACGCATCGACATCGAGAATGAGCAGGGTAAAGCCGTTCCGCGAGCGCGTTGCACGCGCCATTTCATGATGCAGGCGGTCGAGGAAGAGGTTGCGGTTGGGCAAGCCCGTCAAACCGTCGAAATAGGCCATTTGCACCAGTCGATCTTGTGAATCGTCCTGTCCGCTCAAATCGCGCTGGCGGAAAATCATGTGCGTGACCTTGCCCTGATGATCCACGAACGGGCGGATGTTCTGTTCAGCAAAGTACCACTCGCCGGATTTTTTGCGATTCACGCTGACGCAATGCTTCTCGCCTCCCCGCGCCAGGCCGGCGAGAAATTCCGGGCGGAAAACCTGCTCCCTCAGCCGGACATCGAGCATCAGGGGGGTATGGCCAACTACCTCTTGCTCGCGGTAGCCGGTAATCGCCTCGAAAGCCGCGTTGGCATAGACAATAACGCCCTCGGCATCCGTGATGAGCACCCCGTCGTCGTTGCTGTCTTCCAGACTGATCAAGCGCGACAGGTCGTGTTTGTGGCGGCTTCCCGCGAGGGATTGCCCAAGTAGGACGATAAATGCCCGGCTCGAACCCAGCTTGAAGGGCCGGGCGGAAATCTCCAGCCAACGGCGGACGCCCTGCTGGTCGAGAAAGCGGCACTTCTGCCAGGCACCGTTGGCGAAATTCAGTTCGGTGTAGGCCAGGTTGTAGCCCGGTGTTTCCCGGCGCAGCGGCAAATCGATAATCACGTCGCTCACCGGGGTGCCGAGCAACGCGGCCGGCTCTCGTTTGAGCAGCCGGGCTGCCTCCGAGGTGCCGAAGAGTATTTCGCCTTCCAGATTCAGCACCAGGCTGGCCCCCTGGGTATTGCCCGACGGGCGGCAGCGCTTTCCCGCTGGCGTGCCGGCATGGGAAGGCAGGGGAGGCGTCGCGCTGTTCGCCGCACCGGGTTTGTCCCGTGCCGGACCGGATTCCGACGACCTCCAGGCGTTGCCGGCGGAGCCCTTGGCCACAGGCCAATCGGAAAAATGGCCGCTGCCATGCAGTCGTGACTTTCCTGGTCGAGCAAGGAACGTGGCTTGCCACTTTGCCTGGGGTGACGGCATGGCGCTTGCCCAATGCGCCCTGCCCATGTGCATCGTTGCCATGTGATTACTCCCTGGATGAACAAGACCAAGAACACCGAATCAAGTGGGTGGCGGGGGATGGCCCAATCCCTGGGGTGTCTGCGAGCAATCGGGCAAAGACATATCCGCTCGGTCAAATTGAATCGTAGATGTCATGGCTCTGTGAATACGAAGTCATACCTATAGCCCTCCTGCCGGCAGGCAGACAAAAATTAATGGGCATTTGAATGTCATCTCTCGGCAAGTGGCTGTTGCCGGAGAGAGGGCGGTTCATGGTGGGCACGCACCGAGCGCGGACAAAAGGAGGAGCTGACATGGAAGTCAAAGAAAGCGCGATACATCGCCAAGTGGGGGGGATCAAGGTGGAGGCCTTTCATCATCCCGTTGCAGACCGACGCGTCCAGCCACATCGGCAGCGGAAGCTTGCCGTGGCCGCATTCCTCAGGGCAACGGTGCGCGATCTGGCGCCAGGGCACGAGGCTGCCAGTCTGGCTGATGCCAGGCGTGGTTGAGGCCAGCGTACGGTGCTGTTCGACTGGCCGGATTCAGGTACGGGTTTTACCGGGAAACATGGATAGTGATGGCGCAGGCAGCGGATGACAATCCGGTATCGACAGATGTCTTCTCGGCATCTGCGACACCGGTATCCGAATGAGTCCGTAGCCAGGAATGGCGTATTGATCGGGGGGCAACATGAAGCTGACGACCGTTACTTATTCCTTGGGGGTATTCCTTTGCTCGATTGGCAACTTGTCCGTTGCAGCCGAACGTGTCGACTTCGGGCGCGAGGAATACCGGGAGAACTGTCTGATTTGCCATGGCGAGGCGGGGGATGGCAATGGCCCGTACGCGCACATGTTGACCAAGTCTGCCAGCGACCTGACGAAGCTGGCCCGGGAAAACAGGGGGGTGTTTCCGTTTACCCGCGTCTATGAAGTCATAGACGGGCGAGAGATGGTCCAGGGGCATGGCACGCGGGATATGCCGGTCTGGGGAAGCGCCTATCGCGTTCTTTCCGGCGAAGTCATGTTCGAAGTGCCTTACAACCCGGAATTGTTTGTCCGTAGCCGCATTCTGGCGCTGATCGAATACATCAGCCGATTGCAGAAATAGGGGCGCCTGCGTTCGAGTTTGGCTCATTGAAAAGCGAGTCTGCAGCATGAAGGCGCCCCGTTATACCCATTTCGACGTATTCAATGGCGATGCCGATGGCTTGTGCGCGCTCCAGCAACTGCGCCTTGCCCAGCCGAAGGAATCCGTGCTGGTTACCGGACGCAAGGGCGATCACGATTTGCTGCAGCGCGTCGCTGCGCGCCCGGGCGACACGGTGACCGTGCTCGATCTTCCGGTCGAGGCCAATCGGCAGGCCTTGCAGGAATTGCTTGGGATAGGTGTCAGCGTCGAGTGTTTCGATCATCACCCGGCCTCCGGGTCGGAGCACCCGCTGTTGCGGCTCAGGCTCGATCCTTCTCCGAGACTGTGTACCAGCCTGCTCGTCGATCGCCATTTGTCCGGGCAATACCGGGCCTGGGCGGTGGTCGGGGCGTTTGGCGACAATCGGCCCGTGGTGGCCGAGGAGATGGCCCGCTGCATCGGGCTCGATCAGAAGAAAACCCGGTTGCTCAAGATGCTGGGTGAATGCCTGAACTACAACGCCTATGGCGGCAGCGAGGCCGACCTTGGCGTTCCGCCGGCCGTCCTGCATCAATGCATGGCGCCGTTTCACGATCCGCTGCAATTCATGATGCAGGGCGATGTGTTTCTGCGTATTGCGCAGCGACTGGCGGGCGATCTGGCGTTGGCCATGGATGTCCGGCCGATGCTGCAGACCGAGCGGCTGACGGCCGTCCTGTTGCCGGATGCCGCCTGGGCGCGTCGCGTGATCGGCATCTATGCGAACTATTTGGCGAGGCTGAATCCAGGCCGGATTTGTGCGGTATTGGTGCCGAATGGCCGTGGCGGATTGACCGTCAGCTTGCGCGCCGCCCGGCAATGTGGGGCGTTGGCCGGCCGGCTGGCGCGCCGTCATGGCGGCGATGGCCGCGCCACCGTTGCCGGCATCAGCGATTTGCCGGTCGAGCAGGTTGCGCGCCTGCTCCGGGAGATGCTGTGAAGGAGGCGCCTTGTCCCGTGACCTCAGAGGCAGGGGAGCCCGCACCTGCCGCATGATTTTCAGGAAGGAAATCACCATGAAACAAACATCCGAAACGACGTTTCACCCGGTTCGCCGCGATCAGTTGCGCGAGGAGCGGGAGCATGACACCTACCGGCAGCAGCAAAAACCCGCCGAGCCATCGGCTTGCGTCGAGTGCGGTGCTGTTTTTCATGCCGGCCGTTGGCAATGGGCAGGCGAGCCGCCCGAGAAGGCAGCCAAGGTTCTCTGTCCCGCCTGCCAGCGGATTCGCGACGATTTTCCGGCCGGCTTCGTTTATGTCGGCGGCCCCTTTTTCGCGGCCAACAGCGACGAAATCCTGGCCTTGATCCGGCACCACGCGCAAAAGGAAGGGGCCGAGCACCCCCTGGCCCGCATCATGGGCATCCAGGAAGAGGGGCGCGCTGAAGATGGGGTTCTGATCACCACGACCGACCTGCACCTCGCCCGCGATCTGGGCGATGCAGTGCACAAGGCGTATCACGGCGAACTCGATTTTCACTACAACGAGGGGGAGCAGCGCCTGCGCGTCCATTGGCGCCGCTGAACCATCGCGGATGGCCTGCGTCAGTAGCGTGGGCGCCGATAAAGGCCGGTGAGTATCGCCTGGTCGATGACATGTTCTCTCATGGCATGGTCCAGCACGGCCTTGCTCGGCGTGCCCAGGTCGGGCAGCAGGCAATCGAGAGCATGGAGGTGATGCACATTCGAGAGCATGGAGGTGATGCACATTCGAGAGCATGGAGGTGATGCACATAACGGTGCATGTCGTTCGGCGGGCAAGGGCCGCCATAGCCGGTTCGCCCCCAATCGTTCTTTCCCTGCCTGCAACCGTCGGGCAAGGCCGCGGGCGGGATGCCCTCGGACAGGCTGCGGATGCCGGGCGGGATGTTGTAGAGCAGCCAGTGGGTCCAGGGCTTCTCCGGTGCATCGGGGTCTTCAACGATCAGCGCCAGGCTTTGGATTTTCTCCGGCCAGTGCATCCACATCAAGGGTGGCGACAGATTCCAGCCATCGCACGTATAGCACCGGGGAATGAGGCAGTTGTTGCGGAATGCTTGAGACAAGAGTGCAAATCCCATCGCGTGTCCCTTGCTTCGAATGGCTGGATTGATGCCGGGCTGGTCCGTGCACAGAGACTAGACGCTGCGGGGACCGCTGCTGTGCTGCAGCAAGGGGGGGCGGATTCGCGAAGCCGGCCGATCCCTTGCCGCAGGGGGCAACAGAACTAGGCGAGGCGACTGGGGCCAGGGAGGTGCGATACCGGCCGACGCAACTGCTGGACGATGCGGAGGCCAAGCAAGGATAAGCCCAGAAGTGCCATGGTGCCGGGTTCGGGAACCTGATTCAGGCGGAGCTGGACATAACCCCTGTCGGTTCCTTCTTCGGATGACCAGAAAGTTCCGCCTGGAGTGAAGGATCCTCCGGGCGCCGACTGATCGAAGAATCCCGCGAAGGAAATATCGTAGAGGTGGCCCAGGTAGGAGAACTGGCTGCTGCCGCTCGTCGGACCGAACGAAAAGGCATCGTCACACGTGGATTGCGGGTTGCCGTTGCTCGTATGCGTATTCCCGTTGTGGCTCAAGGCCGTGCCGGCCGGCGCGCTGTTCGGGCAAGGCTGGGTGTTGGACGTTTCCCAGACATTCAATCCGAAAGCGTTGCTGCCTGTGAAATCCATCGAGTACACCAGGACGCTATCCGCGTAAATGCGGAGGTAATAGCCGACCTTGACACTGTTGAGGTCGCCCCCGGCCTGCGTGATGGGTTCGTTGTAGTGGGTCAGGTAGCCAAAGTTGATACTCTGTCCGAGAGAGATCGATTGCCCGACAAACAGATTCGGGTTGTTCGAATTGATCTCCAGGCCGCTTTGGCCGCCAAACGGGCCTTCAGCCCCGGTTGGCGTTCCCCAGCTCACCTGGCCGCGCTCTCCGGTGCCGAGCGTATAACCTTGGAAAGTGGCCGTGGCCGGGGGGGCCATTTGCTGTGTGCCAGGCACAAAGCCGCCGTAACCATCGTAGGTGAACACCACGGCGTGGGCGGGAGAGAGGACGCCAAGCATCAAGGCGGAGGAGGCAAGGACGTTCCTGAAAGGGGTGCTGTTTTTCACGACAATCTCCTTGTATTTCATTCATCGGAATACACCATCTGATTCGGGTGTCGTGAAATTCCAGCATTTAGCATGCCATTAATGTTTAGTTAAATAAATCATGATGTTGCATGCGTTATTGGGCAGTTTTACTCCGGATTATGTTCATGGGGTGAAACAGATTGCCGTATCCGCTATCAGATTGGTTACGCAACATGATGTCCTCGTTGAATGAAATGGCTGAATAAATCGGGGTTACGGCGGGTATTGCGATTTATTGTCATGGCGGATTCCGCTTTCATGCTGTCAATAATTTCGACATCGATTTCACGCGATTACTGCCATCCAGGTATTTGAATTCACGCTCCTTTGGGGTGAATTGCACGCGCGTCTGAAATTTACCCCGTGTCCGGTAAATGAAATACATGCCCCAATGTATTTGGGATGCGCCGCCGTCTGAATACATTGCAGATGAGGCATCTTGCATCGTCATTTCTGCCTTTTCGCGCTGATGGTCTTTGGGCTCTGAGGAGGCGTGATGAAACCCCCGACTATTTTGTACAGTCTTGGCTTTATTTCGACTTTGGGCATGAGTGATTTTGTGCTGGCCCAGGAGTCGGAGAGCAAAACGCTTTCCGACCCCCCCTGCCATTCGAGGGGGGTGCAGGAAGCCCGCATGAAACGTGCGCAAGACAATCGGGGGTTTGAAACGGTTTCCAGTCCCGGCGTTCATGACCCGGGGCGCGATCCGATGCGGGGCGATAGCCCGATGGCGAAATGCGGACAGGCCGATCGGCGCATGGAGTTCCTCGTTTTATTACTGCAAATCATGCGGGCGCCAAAGTAGCCCGTACTCTTCAGGAGAAAATCTCATGGCTAACGAAACCAAGCAGGATGTGGCGGTTATCTCGAAGCCCCGCGCCGAACTGGCCGAGGCGCGTCCGGCATCCATGTTCAGTCCCACCGAAGAGGTCGAGCGCCTGTTCGAACGCCTGATGCCGCGCAACTGGCTGACGCCGATGAACTGGAACTGGCCGTTGTGGGCTGGGCTGGAAGAAACGCTGCACAGCCTTCGCCAGCCCCAGATGGATGTGGTCGATCGCGACAAGGACATCCTGATTCGTCTCGAAGTGCCGGGCGTCGAGAAGAAGAACCTGGAGGTGTCGGTTTCCGACAGCACCCTGTTGATCAAGGGGGCGGTGACACGTGAGATCAAGGAGCACAAAAAGGACTACATGCGCAGCGAGATCGCCCATGGCGATTTTTCCCGGACGCTCTCGCTTCCCGCAGGGGTCGATTCGACGAAGATTGTGGCCAATCTGAAGGATGGCATCCTCGAGATCAGCCTGCCCAAGGAAGAGAGTTTTCAGCGTCGGGCAGTCGAGATCAAATAGGCCTGTGCCCTATCTCCTCCGCCGGGTCAGCCAGTGAACCTAAAAACCTCAGTTACCCCACCCGGTTTGCATGATCGGTCAGCAAACGAAGGGGTGCCGGTGGCCCGATGGCCGCGATGGTGCGCTTGAGATGGTCGCAACAGCGCAGCCAGACCGATGGGGCGGTGAACTGCTCCGCAGCTTCGCTCATCCAGGCTTGAAGCTGGCTGGACACGCGCACGAGCACCTGCCGGGCCTTGTCGAAGTAGGCATGCTGGCCAGTGAGCGTGATCGTGGTCTGGCCGGCATGCTCGGTGCGCCGACCGACCGAGGACATCAACCAGGGCCGGCTGGTGATGGCCTCGAGTCGGGCTTCGGGGTTGGCCAGGCGCACGAACAGACTCCACCAGTTGTAGATCAGCGCCACGGCACGCGCGGACAGTTGGCAGCGATGCAGATCGTGCGTGGTGAAGCCACCCCAGCCCCACTGGTTCTTGAGCTCGTCGAAGGCGTTCTCCGCGTCGGCCCGGTCACGGTAGAGCTGGCCGAGCGAGAGGATTTCGTGGTCCAGATTCGTGACCAGCACGGCGTACTCGTAGCCGGTGATGCGCTTTGCGCCCTTGCGGTCGGCCTCGATGAAGCCCAGCAATTGCTGACCGTTGTCCTCCTGGGCGACGAGCATCTCGCCCTTCAAGGCGCGACGCAGCACGACCACGCGGCGCTTGTCCTCCCAGCCGGTGAGTGCCAGCGTGCTGTCGATCCCTTCCCAGCCCTGACCGGCATCGCACCAGCCCGAGACCCGGAACAGACGCTCGATGTGGCGCTTGACGTTCTTCGACAGGCGCAGCTTGAACAGATAGGGCTGCGCGCGCGCTTCGAGCTCGCGCATGATGCCGTCCGACCCGAAACCGCAATCGCCGCGCACGATTTTGGGCCGCTGATGGGCGGGCAGTTCATCGAGGATCCTGAGCAGACCGGGCAAGGTGTGACTGCCCGAGTGCTCGTTGCCCGCCTTGACCTCGACCCCCATCACCAGGCGCAGCCCGGCCATCAGGTAGGTGTGGTAACTGTGCGAAGGCCGCCCCGGCTTCTTCGGGTTGTACGACACGACCGCCCCCTCCTGCTTGCCGTACAGCGGCTTGATCGTTGTGTCGATGTCCAGAATCCAGGGCACATCGAGCAAGGGCGCGGTGCTCTCGCGCAGGTGGTCGTCGAGCCAGCTCACCCCTTTGTCTTCGGGAATCGCCACCAGCGCCCGGCGCAGCGCATCCTCGCTGATCACCTTGTTCATCCCCAGCAGCCCCGGATTGACCCCGTCACAGCGAATCGTCGTGACGTGCGAGTAGCGCCGGTGCCCCGACAGAATCGACAGCATCCAGGTGCCGAGCACATCGGCCCTGGTCGGTGCGTTCGGGCTCGAGTACGACAGCGGGCAGCGATCCTGCCAGCCCGACCACAGCCCCGTCAGGGTCAGGAACTCGATGAAGTACGCCAGTTGCCCCATCGGCGTGGCCGCGCCATCTGCTTCCCAGCGAACACGCACGCGACCGCCCGCCGTCTGCACCCCCGCACACGACAAAAGCATTTCCTCGGCGTCCAGACGCTTCAATTTCGACTCACCCATCGGGTGACTCCCTCGATCAACAGCAAACCCATAGCCTGCCAGCGGTTCGAGCAAGCTGCACATCACCAACTGAGATTTTTAGGGTGAACCAAACCGTGGCCATCGACATCGACGCCTCGACCGAGCATGGCAGCGGTCTGCTGTTGCGGAGCGCGCTGGCATTGTCGGTGCTGACCGGGAAGGCCGTGCGCCTGGCCGGTATCCGTGCCAGGCGGCCCATCCCGGGCTTGAAGCTCCAACACCTCCGGCTGGTCGAGGTAATGGCCGGGTTATGCCGGGCGGCGGTCGATGGCGCCCGTCTTGGCTCGCAACACCTGCACTTTCAGCCGGACGGAGAATTGGCGCCCGATTCGATCATCCACATCGAAACCCCCGGTTCGCTCACGCTGCTCCTGCAAACGGTGTTCCTGCCCCTGAGTTTTTCATCGCGGCCGGTCTCCTTGCGCCTGACCGGGGTAACCCACGCGGCGCGTAGCCCGGCGTTTGAGAATATCGACTGGCAATGGTTGCCTCTGCTCCGGCGCGCCGGATATCGTGCCGATATCGTGCTGGAAAAGGCCGGCTTCGCACCCAAGGGGGGCGGGGTCATGCGGGTGGACATCCAGCCGGTGGCCGATGTCGAGCCCTTGCAACTCCAGGCACGAGGGGCCCTACTGCGGATTGCCGGACATGCCCAGGTGGCCTGCCTGGACCATGCCGTGGCTGATCGCCTGCGGCGCCAGTTGATGGCTCGGCTGGCGCCGCTGGGGGTACCGCTCAATATTGTCGCCGGATCGCTCCCGGCGCCCCGGCCCGGCATGTTCATCGTCTTGCTGGCTGAATTCGAGCACAGTCAGCAGGCTTTCTTCACCATGGGGGAATTGGGCAATCCGCCGGAGACCTTGGCCAACCAGGCTGCCCAGGCGCTGATCTCGCATCTGCAGCACGTCGCCGGGGCGCTTGATCCGCACCTGGTCGACCAGTTGATGTTGCCACTGAGTTTTTCCAATGGAAACTCGACCCTGTCGACCTCGAGCATCAGCCCGCAAACACGGCAAGCGGCCGATCTGATCAATGCCTTCCTGCCGGGGGCGGTGAGTATCGATGCCGTCGTGGGCCAGCCGGGGCGGATTCTGGTGAAGGGCCACGGGGCGCCCCGGGCGCCTGTTCTGCCATGTCAACGGATTTCGGCCGGGGGCGGCTTCAAGTCCGGATTTCTGCTTGCCAGGGGCGCCTCAGGATGAGGTCAGGCCATTGCGGATGGCGTATTTGGTCAACTCGGCAATGCTGTGCAATTCAAGTTTGCGCATGATGTTCCGACGATGCACCTCGACCGTGCTGGTCGCGATATAGAGGCGCTTGCCGATTTCAGGCGAGGTATGGCCTTCCGAGAGCAATTGCAGGACTTCGCGCTCCCGCTTGCCAAGGCGCTCGCTGGCGAACGGTTCGGCAGGGTTCTTGTTGCGCACGCTGTCCACCAGCACCGAAGAGGCGTCGGGGCACAGGTAGGTTCTGCCATGGGCGACGGCGCGGATGCCGCGCAGCAGTTCATCGCGCCCGGCCGATTTGACGATGTAGCCGCGCGCTCCGGCATCGAGCATCTGCATGACGATCCGGCGGTCGGAAAAAGTCGAGAGTGCGATGACCTTGATCGCCGGATGCTTCTCGACCAGGAGGCGCGTTGCTTCGATACCGCCCATCATGGGCATGCCGACATCCATCAGAACGATATCGGGATGGCACTGGCTGGCGAGCGTCAGCGCTTCGGAGCCATCGTTCGCTTCTCCGACCAGCGTGATGTCGTGCTCGCGATCGAGGATTCCTTTCAGCGCCTCGCGAAGAATCTTGTGGTCATCGACCAGCATCACCCGAATGGTCATTGTTTCCTCCCCCTTGACTGCCGCTCTCCTGTTCACCTGGAAAGATGATGGATATGGTTGTTCCGTACCCCGGCTGGCTGTCTACGTCCATCCTTCCGCCGATGAATTCGATTCGTTCCCGCACGCTGAGCAGGCCGAATCCGGCGTCGCCAACCGGCTTGCACAGCGTTTCCTGGTAGTTGAAGCCGTGCCCCTGGTCGGTGACCGAAAGGCACACCAGCCCATCCTCCCCGGGATGACAAAAAACCTGTGCCCGAGGGGTTTCCGCATGCTTGGCGACATTGATCAGCAACTCGCGAATGGAACGAAAAACAGTGGTTCGTGCCGGCTCTGCGATATTCGGCAGCTTCCCCTCGCTGTCGATGTGGACGACAAGGCCGTACAGGCGCTCCATTTCCTCGGCCAGCCATTCGAGGGCCGGTATCAGGCCGAGCGTTTGCAGGATTGGCGGGCTCAATTGCAGCATCAGCGAGCGGACCGAGCGGTTGGCCTGGTCGATCAACTGCTCGATATCCTTCAGGGCCGCCTTGAGCATGCCGCGTCGCTCCGAGCCCTCGATCGCCGACAACTTGATCTTGACGATGGCCAGCACCTGGCCGAGGTCGTCATGCAGATCACGGGCCAGGATGCGTCGCTCCCGGTCTTCCGTCAGCGTCAATTCGGCATTCAGCGCGCGCAGTTGGGCGGTGCTTTGGCGGACGCGCTCTTCCAGCGAGTCGGCCATGCAGCGCAGGGCGATGGCAGCGTGATTGCTACTTTCCAGTTCGACGACCCTGGCCTGCAGTTGCCGGTTTTCAGTCAGCAACTTGTCGTTGAGGGCGAGGATCCCGGCATTCGATGTGCTCAGATCCTTGTTCGTGGCTTCCAGGCGGCGAATGGTCGTTTGGAGGTCATGATGGCTTGTGCGAGCCGATTCTTCCGGTTGCCGCGTCCGAAATTCGGCATCGCCCGACACGACAAATCGGCGAATCGATTCATGGCCTTTCCGTATCTTGCCCGTGCTTAATCCGCTCGTTGTGGCCACGATCTGCGCTCCCTGGTTCGCCTGAGACAAATAGATCATCCGTTTTCAAACTTCATAACCCGGATGAATACCGATAGTGATCGCATTAAGGCAAATCGCCATTCAATAGCCAATACGTACTCGCACGTACCGTACTGGCGATTGTCCGGGCGGCGGGAGGGATATTGGCGGAGCGGTTGCCGCCTGCGCCGAGAGGCGGTGTATCAGTGTTGAGACATCGCGGTTTCCGGGCACGAATTTGCCGTGTTGCCGACAGAATCGATGGAAACCGCTTGGGTAATCGCCCGGCGCAGCCGAAGCATGTATCGCCAACGTAACAGGTTTGTGCGTTCGGAATGCCTTTGGAATGTTTGGTTGTTTTTCGAAAACGACGTTATTTCAATTGTTTACGTCCATTACTGGCGTCTGGCACAGGCATTGCTAAATGGGCTGCGGAGGGCGCGGCATGGGGCAGCGTCTAACCTTGATCAGGAGAATCCACATGAACAAGTCACTCATGGCAACCGCTATTGCATTGGCCTTTGGTTCATCGGCCGCGCTGGCGAATCCGACCAACAATGCCACGACGGTCACGCTCAACCCGCCGGCCACCACGCAAAGCCAGCCGACCACCCAGGCCGCAGATTCGACCCAGGTGCCGGTGGGGAGTGCTGCCTTCCAGCAGACGGCGACCGCTAATTCGGACCAGGCAGGACTCGGCAACGTTCAGGCGAACGAGGCTTCGACGGCCACCGACAACAGCAACAACAGCAAGACGTTCACGTCGACCGAAACGGACACCAAGAACCTCACGCTGACGAAGACCAACACCAAGACGGTGTCGGTTTCCAAGACTGAAACAGATACCAACAGCAATAACGAAGGTGATGCCAGAGCCAAGGACTACGGTACTGCCGCCAACAATGGTGGTACCGCCACGTCGAATTTCAACAATGCCTTCAACACCAGCAAGGCGATCGCCAAGACCGAATTGAACGGAACGGTCAGCGGCAACAAGATTTTCGGCATCGGCAATGAAGCCACCAACTGGGGCGGCTCGGCCAACGGTGCTGCCGGCGGCAAGGGCGGCACGGGGATTGGCGGTACCGGTAACGGCGGCACCGGTGGCAATGGCGGCAACAGCGGTAATGGCGGCAATGGCGGCAGCGGCGGCAGCGGCGGTGTTGCCAGCGCAAGCAACGGCAGCGCCACCGCCGGCGATGCCAGCAACGGCAGTGCGACCAACGGCAGCGCCACCGCCGGCAACGGCGGTAATGGCGGCCTCGCCAAGAACGCCACGGGTGGTTCTGTTGGCGATGCAACGGCCTCGGGTGGCAATGCTTCTTCCGGCAACATGCAGAAAGCCGGTGGCTCCGATGCGGTCAGCATGACCAAGAGCGGCTCGACGAACGCTGGCAGCCTGACCAAGGCCGGTGGCGCCGACGCGACCAGCGTCGCCAAAGGTGGCCTCGCCACATCCAGTGACAGTGCCATGGGCGGTGCGGCCATGTCGATGCAGAAATCCAGTTCCGGATTTGCCGGGGTGACCAACACGGCACCGTCCGGTGGTGCAGCTGCATTCAATGGGGCGATGGGTGGAACCGGTGTGCTTGAGCCGAGTACCGAGCAGGCGGCTGCCGCTGCCGCTCCGGCACCGGGCGGCTCTGCCACAACCGGCCAGACCAGTGCGTCCACCGGCAATGCCAGCGCCAGCGGCAATGCGACCAGCGGCAACAGCCAGGCTGGCCCGGCCACGACGACTGCCGGCACAGCGACCGGCTCGTCGACTGCCAGCGCGACCGGTGCAACGGGCGGTGCCGCAACGGGTACCGGCGGTGCGTCGACCAGCACCACCTCGGCCGCCGGCGGTGCCGTGACCTCGGGGGCAACCACTGCGGCTGGTGGTACCAATACCGGCACCTCCACCGCAACGGCGGCGGCCGGCACAGCAACCGGCGGCACAGGCGGCCAGGCCACCAACAACGGTGGTGCCGGCGGCGCCGGCGGTGCGGCCAGCAATGGCTCGGCCACCAATGGCGGATCGTCGACCATGGCCTCCAACGGTAGCGCGACGGGTGGCTCGGCCCAGGGTGCGATGGGTGCCGTCGGTGCCCAAAGCGGCCAGGGTGGTGCCGGTGGCGTGGGCGAAGGTGGTATCGGCGGTGTGGGCAACGGTGCAACCGGTGGGGCAGGTGGCAACGGAGGCACGGTGACCGTCGATGCGGGAACCTTCAACATGTCCAACAACATTACCAGCAGCTTCACCAATGGCGCGGGCATCATGGTGTCCAGCCAGAACAGCGGCATGTCCTCCCTGGTGCAGCAATCGGTCAATGTTCAAGCCAACATGAACGTTGGCAAGTAACGGACGAATCCCGGGGGCCGCAAGGCCTCCGGGTTTTTGCCGGATGCCGGAGTCTGGTCATGACAAACACGATTTTTCGCAATCTGGTGATTGGCTTCCTTCTCGCCGGAAGTCCGCTGGCCTCGCTCCTCGCTGAGGAAGCAGCAGGCGCAGATTCAGGCGCGGGTTCGGAGGTTCAATTCGGCGATCGTCAGCTCAACAGCGAAGGGCTGGCCGATCTCCGTGGCGGTGCCGTCAAGAACGAGCAGACGCTGGACGGTCTGGTGCGGGACAACCAGGCCTATAACCTGACCACGGGTGGCAACCTGATCAGTGAAGGCGCGTTTGCCGGCACCAGCGGCTTGGCGACGGTGATTCAAAACTCGGGCAACAACGTGCTGATCCAGAATTCCACCATCGTCAACGTTCAATTCAAATAACTTTGGGTTGGCGATGAAAGTCTTCCTCGTCTACTTTTTCCTGTCCCTGCTTCTGGGTACGTTGCCTGCTTCGGCCGGCGCGGCGGATAGCGGGCGGGCCGAAATACCGGTGCAGGCGGGGGGCGCGTTCTCCGTGCCGGTGACGAGCATGAAGGACCTGCGCTTTCGCAATACCCTTCGTCAGAAATACGATTTCAGTTGCGGTTCGGCCGCCCTCGCGACCCTGCTGACCCACCATTACGCTTATCCGACCAATGAGCAGATGGTCTTCAAGGAAATGTTCGAGCGGGGCGATCAGGCCAAGATACGCCAGGAGGGATTTTCCCTGCTCGACATGAAGGCCTACCTCGAAGCCCATGGCTTTCACGCTGACGGCTTCGTGGCCGATCTCGAGCAACTGCAGCTGGCCGGAATTCCGGCCATTGCGCTGATCAAGGAGAGCGGTTACTTCCACTTCGTCGTGGTCAAGGGCCTGCGCGACGGTCGTGTGCTGATCGGCGATCCATCGGCCGGAACGCGGGTGATGCCGCAAAGCCAGTTCAAGAGCGTCTGGGTCAACCGTATCCTGTTCGTGATCCGCAACAAGACCGAGTTGGCCAAATTCAATGCCGACGCCGATTGGCGCGTCATGCCCAAGGGGCCGATGGCCGACGGGGTCTATCGCGCCGGCGTCGAGTTCATGCTGCCCAAACGCGGCCCGTCCGATTTCTAGGAGCTTGCCCATGCCCCCGGGAACTGCCGTCTCCAGCCTGCGGATTCGCAAGATCGGGCTTTCCCTGCTGCTGTGCTTCTCGGCTGGCACGCTCTGTGCCAGCAAGCCGCAAGCCACGGATTCCACGGCTGATATCCATGACGAGACCTCCGAAGTCCTCGGCGTGGCGCTGCTGCAGCCTGGCATGCCGCCTTTCCGCACTTGTGAAGAGGCCATCCGTCGTTCGCTGGAAATTGCCCCCGAGATACTGGCCCTGGCCAGTTGGCCGCTGGACAGCAGCGAGCCGGCGGAATGCCGCAACGAGGCTGGCGTGACAGTCGTCGCCCTCGATTTGCCGGAATTTCCCCAAGCCCGTGCCCTCGATGGCGCGCCGCTCGAACCCATGGCCCGGCCGGGCGAACCGGCTGTCGCGCAACTGCCCGACGACATTGCGCCGGCCGGGCGCAGGGCTGATCAGCCCAGTCCGCTCGGCAAGGAACTGGTGGCGTTGGCCGATACCTCGCTGGATGAAATCCGCGGTGGATTCGAATTGGCTGACAGCAACCTCAAATTCTCGTTTGGCATCGAGCGGGCCGTGTTCATCAATGGCCAGCTGGTTGCCTCGACCGTGCTCAATGTCAAGGATCTGCAACTGGCAGCCGGTTCCGGCAACCCGCAGGTCGCCATCACCTCGGGCGTGCCGGGCTCGGTTGCCGTGGTTCAGAACGGTGGTGGCAACGGGATGGCGACCCAGGTCGGAACAAGCCTGGCCACGACCGTTTTGCAGAACAGTCTCGATAACCAGAAAATCCAGAGCGTGACGACCGTCAATGCGACGGTCAATGCCTCCCAGATCCTGCGTGGCATGTCCGTGCAGTCGGCGGTCCAGAACGGGATCGTCAATTCCCTCCGCCGCTAGCGGAGCCACTCGGCGAAGTACCCGGCGATCAGAAGGTCATCGGCAGGCGAACCGACAGCTGGACATCCGGGGTGTCTCGCGTTACACCGGCGCCCACGGAGACATTCAGGGATGTCGATTTGTTGATGCGGTGCGAGTAGCCCAGGAGCAGGGTACCCAATTCGGTGCGCACGGAATTGAGCGCGGTCTGGCCGTTGATTTTGGTTCTGCCGACCGATGAATGGTCATAGCCGATACTGAACGACGAACGGTCATTCAGGGCCAGGCCCATGCCGAAATTGAAGCCGATGACCCCGCCCGGCGCGATGTCGCCAATCAGGACGGGGCCATTGCTGGTGTTCATCGAGACGTTGGACCGTTTGATGTTGTACTGGTAGCTGATGCTGCCGAAGAAGACAGCCGGGTCGGCCGGGTAGAGCATGGTCAGGCCGGGCTGGATGGTGTAGAAACCGGAGCCGGTGGGCAGTTCCTTTTGCAGTTCATTCGAGATGTTGGGCGGCGCCACGGCGTCGGTTTCGACTTCGAACGGATCCTTGCCGCTGCGGCTCTTGAAGCGAAGGGTGCCGATGTAATAGGGGTTGTCCGCGCCGCCGTCGTTCAGCTGGTAGCGCCCGGTAACCTCAAAGTCGCCGATGCCCGAGCCTTGGCTGCTGAAGACATCGTCGCGGGCAACACCGTCAAACAGCTTGCGCTGCACAACGGAGTCCGAGCGGTAGACATAGGGCAGTTTCGCCTCGAGTTCGAATCGGTTGGTCACGCCCCAGCGCGAAGTCAGGCTGGCGGTGAAGGTGTTTCGTTTGATTTCCCGGATGTCGATCAGGCCAATCAGCAAGGATGGAATGATCGTGTAGCCGACCAGCGAAATCCGGTTGCTGGACGAATAGCCATACTGCAAGCCCGGCTCCAACGTCAGCTTGCCGCGCGGGGTCAGCACCCCGGGTTGTTCGAAGATCTGGGCGACTTGTTGTTGGCGGGGGCGATTGTCCGGCTGGCCCACCGTCTCCGGTTGCGAACGCGGCTGGGAAGCCTGGGCCAGGTCGAATGAGCCATCGTTGCCGCGTGGCTGGCTTGATCCGGTAGCCCGTGTGCTACGGAGCTTTTCCTTGTCGAGCCTGGCCTGCATGTCGAGCAGCCTGGCATCCATGTCCGCCATCTGTCGTTTCAGCGCTTCGAAGCGTTTGGTTTGCTCGATGATCTGTTCGCGCAGGCTTTGTTCTTCACTCAGCGGCTGATCCGCTCCCTGCGCCACGCCCGTGAACAGCAGGGCCATCATGCCGACCCAGCGGGGGCCGGTGCGTGGGATGCCGGGCAGCTTTCCTCTTTTTTTCACAAAATCCCCCACTATCCAATTGGTATTTTCATCTTGCGATCATAGGAGGGCGGAGAGGGGCGCGGAATACCGGTTTGTCCCTAATTCGCTACCGGGAAACCGGTAGTGATCCAGCCCCGGGCAGGCCGGTCAATGGGGGGCTGCGATATTGTGTTTGTTCATCATCCGGTAAAACGTAACGCGCGATACCCCAAGCTGGCGAGCGGCCCGCGACACGTTGTTGCCGTTGTTGCGCAAACTGATTTCCAGGATGTTCCGATCGAACGATGCCCGCGCTTCCTCCAGGGTCCTGGCCGCCTGGGCGTTGCCTTCGGCGTTCAAACCCAGATCCGCCGGCCCGATCAGCTTGCCGTCGCAGAGGATGACTGCCCGCGTAATCCGGTTGATCAGTTCCCGGACATTGCCTGGCCAGTCGTAATGGTTCATGACGCGCAAGGCCTGGGTGGTGAAACCATTGGCCCGGCATTGCGGGTGGCTGGCCGACAGCCGGTTGAAAATGGCATTCGCCAGCAAGGGAATGTCGTCATGCCGGGCACGCAGCGGCGGCAGATTGAGATGAACGACCCCCAGGCGGTAATAGAGGTCTTCCCGGAAAGTGCCGTTGTCGATGGCTTTCTGGAGGTCGACGTGGGTAGCGGAAATGATCCGGAAATCGACGGGAATGCTCTGCGTCGAACCAATCCGCGTGATCGTTCGTTCCTGCAGGACACGCAGCAGATTGGGCTGCAGGCTGAGCGGCAGGTCGCCAATTTCATCGAGGAACAGGATGCCGCCGTTGGCGGCTTCGATATTGCCGATTTTTCGTTGGGCCGCCCCGGTAAAGGCGCCCCGCTCATGGCCAAATAGTTCCGACTGAATCAGGTTTTGCGGCACCGCCCCGCAATTGAGGGCGACGAAGGGGGCCTGCGCTCGCCGCGAATGGGCGTGGATTGCCTGGGCGACCAGTTCCTTGCCGGTCCCGGTCTCGCCGCCGATCAATACCGGCAGGTCGGCATCGACGATTTTCTCGAGTTGCTGAAAGAATGCCCGCATCGCCGGGCTGTTGCCGAGAATCCCGTGATAACCGGGTTCATCGCCTGGCTTCTGATGCAGCGCGAGCCGGAAATCGGCAAGGCCGCAGGCGTGGCCAATGGTCATCAGTAGCCGTTGGCGGTCGATCGGCAGGGTGTGGTAGTCATAAAACGCCCGGGCGATGACTGAGCGAACCGTGGGGACTTCCAGCAAGGCCGGGGAGGCGAGCGCAATCCACTCTGTTCTCGAATGGGCGGCGATCAGCGATTCGATGGCTTCCAGATTATCTGAAATGAAAGCATCGAGAACGATCAAGCCGACCGCGTATTGCTTTCTGGAGAGCGCCTCATTGGCACTGTTGATGGAGTTTGCGAAATGAAAGTTGATGTCTTCGGTCGGGGCGGCCTGAATGTTGCCGAAGGTATTTGAATTTTTGTCGATCAGTAAAACATGACGGTTTTTCATTTTTCGCCTGGCGACCTGAGTTTTGTGGGATTTCTTTGCTTATTTCATATTTGATTTTCCGTTGTCATCCCTGAAATGTAATTCAGGGGTTTGTGTATTTTGGCTACGTGATTTTTGACGTCTGTTAGGTATTTTCTGGTAGTTGCCCGCCATGCAGGGCGCCCGCTCAAGTACCGCAGAACGTCATGTAGTGATCCGTAAATTCGCTGGATGCCGGTTGGCCGTATGCCGCATCGGCCGGGCGTTCGTCGAAGGGCGACTGGATGACGGCGAGCAGGCGTTCGAAGGGGGCCAGGTCGTTGTGGTCGACAGCGGCTGCCAGGGCGGCTTCGACATGGTGGTTGCGTGCGATGTAGCAGGGGTTGGCCTGCTGCATGGCGGCCAGAGCGGCCGGGGAGCGCGTCGGCTGCCTTGCCTGCCAGCGGCCTTGCCAGACCGGGAAACCTTCGACGCTGTCCATCAGGCTGGCTAGCCGGGCCGGATGGCCGGCGGCGGCATCGAACAGGGCGCGGCAGGCCAGCGTGAAATCGAGCCGGTTGTGGCTGAGCAGCACCAGGAAATCGTCGATCAAAGCGCGGTCTTCCGCCGCTTCGCCGCTTTCGTCGAGGCCGAGCTTGGTGCGGAAGATGCGCAGCCAGTGGGCGGCATGGTGTTTCGGGAAGGCGTCGATGACGGCCGTGGCGGCCTGCACGGCGCGGTCGCTGTCGGGGTCGATCAGCGGCAGCAGCGTTTCGGCCAGGCGGGCCAGGTTCCAGCGGGCGATGCCGGACTGCTGGCCGTAGGCATAACGGCCATGGCGGTCGATGGAACTGAACACGGCGGCCGGGTCGTAGGCTTCCATGAAGGCGCAGGGGCCGTAGTCGATGGTTTCGCCGGAGAGCGTCATGTTGTCGGTGTTCATCACGCCGTGGATGAAGCCGACACCGAGCCAGCGTGCCACCAGTTCGGCCTGCCGCTCGCCGACGGCGGCCAGCAGATCGAGGTAGGGTTGGGCGCTGTCGGCGAGTTGCGGATAGTGGCGGGCGATGACGTAATCGGCCAGTTGGCGCACCTGCTCCGGCCCGCGGTGGGTGGCGAAGAACTCGAAGGTGCCGACGCGGACGTGGCTGGCGGCGACACGGGTCAGCACGGCGCCGGGCAGGGCGCGCTCGCGGCGCACCATGTCGCCGGTGGCGACGACGGCCAGCGCGCGCGTTGTCGGGATGCCCAGGGCGTGCATCGCCTCGCTGATCAGGTATTCGCGCAGGGCCGGGCCGAGCGCGCATTTGCCGTCGCCGTTGCGCGAGAAGGGCGTGCGGCCGGAACCCTTGAAGGCGATGTCGCGCCGCCGGCCCTGACGGTCGATCACCTCGCCGAGCAGCAGGGCGCGGCCGTCGCCCAGTTGCGGCGAGAAGCCACCGAACTGATGCCCGGCATAGGCCTGGGCAATCGGCTCCGCCCCTTCCGGCAGGCGGTTGCCCGCCAGTGCCGCTATGCCTTCGTCGGTGGCCAGCGCCGCCGGATCAGCCCCCAGTTCAACGGCCAGGGATTCGTTCAGGCGGATCAATACCGGCTTGCTGGCCGGCGTCGGCTTCCAGCGGACATAGAAATCCTCCAGGTCGCGGACGTAGGAATTGTCGAAGGCAAAGAAGCGGGGGGCAGGGGCGTTCATCGAAATTGGGCTGGGTGGGGGAGCATGGCAGGCCGCCGCGATCTCTCGTCAATCGTTGCGTTGCGCGTCGTTCAAGCCATTTCGATGCGAATGGGCGGGTTTGGTTCCCCGGGGTGGCCGCTAGAGGTGGAACGATGCCGACGGTGCCCCCGTGTGCGGCAAACACACGGGTTGCGATGGCCTGGGCAGGGAGCCAAGCCGCCAAGGCTCACCGCTGCATCAGCGCAAACACCCCCCAGCCAAGGTATTCACGCGTGTAAGTGGCGTAGCGCACGGGTTCGGAGGCCAGTTGACCGCGCACCTCCGTCGCCAGCTCGTCATCGGGATGGGTATCAAGCCATCGGCGCATCGTCAGCCATTTGACTGCCTCGTATCGGTCCCAGCCGTCCTGGTCAGCCAGAACCATTTCAACAACGTCGTAGCCAAGGTGGCCGAAATGCGCGAGCAGCTCTGGCAGCGTCAGAAAGTCGGCGATTGAATGGGCAAGACATCCCTTGGCGATATCTTCCGTCGGCGGTAAGTGCCGCCAGAAGGGTTCGCCGATGAGGATGATCCCTCCCGTGCGCAGGCTTCGCGCCAAAAGCGCGACAGTGCCGGCGACGCCTCCGGCGATCCAGGTAGCGCCGACACAGGCGGCCACGTCGACATTTTCATCAGCAACATAACCCGCTGCATCGCCGTGAATGAACCTGACTTGGCCGGCAACGCCGAGCTCTTCCGCGCGAAGTTTCGCGTGCCCGGTGAACAACGGACTCATGTCGATGCCAGTGCCGACAACGCCATGATCGCGCGCCCAGGTGCATAGCATCTCCCCGGAGCCGCTGCCGAGATCGAGCACCCTTGCTCCAGGCTCCAGACGCAGCGCCGACCCGAGAGAGGCCAGTTTGTCGGGGGTGATCGGGTTATGAATGCGGTGGGCACTCTCGGTGATGTTGAATATGCGCGGGATGTCCATTGGAATTATCTCGTTGCGGGGGGCGGCCGATAAACCAGATAGGCGCAAACTAACCCCGATGGCATCAGGTCTGCAACCGGCGAACGGCTGGCGGAACAGTTCATCGCGCCGCCATCTCCGCTTCGAGGCTTGGTTGCGGATGGCCGTTCGTATCCAGCCGCGTCGGCTGAACTAGCGCTTTGCCGTGCCGCGTTTTGCCGCGCGCGGCTTTTTTTCGCTATCGCCCGCGCTGGATCGGCCTGCCGCCGCTCGTGTCGGGTCGGCTTGCTCCAGCCAGATCAGGGTGTCGACATACGACATGAAGCCCTGCAGATAGGCCGGGGCGATATCGCGCATGACTTGCAGGCTGCGCAGAACGAGGTGCTGGGAGTTCATCGGCCCGGCGTTTTCCGGGGCCTGGGCGAGGGTCTGGGTGAGTTGTTGTTCGGTGCTCAGGCGGGACCAATCGTCGCGGAAGATGGCGATGGCCTTGAGTTCCGGGGCGCGGGTGGAGGGCGCAGCGGGCGCCTTTTTCGTATTGGGCTGAGCGGCGTGGTCGACTGTCGGCAGGATATCGATGGGCTGCCCGGCATGGCCGGAGGCTTGCGCTTGCTGGCCGATGTAGGCGAGCAGATCGGCGAGCGGGCTGGTGCTTGCCGCCTGGTCGACCGAACGGGGGGGGCTTGCCTCGCCGGCCAGGCTGTCAGCCAGTTCGGCGGCCAGGGCGTCCAGCCGGGCGCACAGGGGCTGGCGAATGGCGGCCGGCTGGGTGGCGGCGCGGCGGGCGAGGGCTTCGAGATGAGCCAAGCGCACCGGGTCGCGTTCGGCGGCGCCGCTGGCACGCAGGGCGTCCAGCCGGGCGCCGAGGTCGTCCGCGCCGGGCGTGTCAGCCATTGGCTTCCTTGCCCTCTTTCACTGGCGGGCGGGATTTCGGTACCGGCGCCATTTCGACTCGGCGGTTGCGGGCGCGGCCTTCGGCGTCGCTGTTCGGGGCGACCGGTTGTTGCGATCCGAAGGCGGCGGCGAAGATGGCGTCGGCCGGTACGCCTTCCTCGATCAGCGTGCGGGTCACCGTCAGGGCGCGCTGGGCGGAGAGTTCCCAGTTGTCGCTGAATTTGCTGTTGCTGCCGCGCACCGGCATGTCGTCGGTAAAGCCGCTGACCATCAGCATCTGCTCGCCGACCGACAGGTAGGCGGCAATGGGCTGGGCGAGGCCCTTGAGCACCTGCCGGCCTTCCGGCTGCAACTGGTCGGAGTTGAGCGCGAACAGCACATTGCCGCTGATGCCGATCTTGCCATTGTTGAGCGTGACGCGGCCGGAGGCGAGCGGGCCGGCCAGCGCCTTCTCCAGCGCCAGGCGGCGTTGTTCTTCCTGTTGGCGTTTCTGGATTTCGGCTTCCAGGCTGGTGACCAGTTCGAGCTGGACGCCGAGCACGCCGACCAGGATCAGCACGAAAGCGCCGAGCAGGCCGGACATCAGGTCGCCAAAGACGGCCCAGATCGGCGTGCTGTGTTCGACGCTGGCGTCGATGTGTTCCATGCTCAGGCCTCGCCCTGGTTGGCGGCGACGCGCTGCAGGTCATCGACCATCTTCTTCTGCGACAGGATGCTGAGATCGATGATCTCGCGCGCCTGGGCGACGTAGTAGGCGAGCTGTTCGTCGCTACGGGTCAGCGACTTGGCCAAGGCGCCTTCGATGCGCTGCAGGGTGGCCATCATCTTGTCGCTGGAATCGGCAAAGAGCTTGACCGCCGTGCCAAAGGCCTCGCCAAGGCTGGCGACTTCCAGCGCGCCGCCGGCAACGCCGGCACCGATCTCGACCAGCTTGCCGGCTTCGCTCTCCACCTTGGCTGCGAACTGGCTGCCGGCCCGTTCGAGCAGGTCGGACGACGAGGCCACCAGCGCGTCGATGGCGCTGCGTTGCTCGGTCGAGGCGTGGTTGATGGCATCGAGCAGCGCGCCCAGGGTTTCCATGATGCGGGCGCGTTCCTCGAGCAGGCTGTTGTCGCGCGCCATGCTGGCCGACAGTTCCTGGCGCAGCTGGCCGATGACCTCGGCGGCGGCCTTGGGCGCTTCGGCGGCGGTCTGCATCAGGCGGGTGACTTCGGCGATGGTGGTTTCCGACTGGCGCTGGGTGGCGGCCACCAGGTCGCGGGCGGTGTCGCCCAGGGTCTGCGTGATCTGCTGCTGTTGGGCGAGCGCCGCGTCGCCGTGCTGCTGCCACTGGCTTTCCAGCTTGCCGGCCATGGCGGTCAGGGCGTCGGTGAACTGGTTCTGGCGGGCCTGTTCGCCGGCCGCCCAGTCGCGCTGCCAATCGGCCTGCGTGGCGCGCAAATCGGCGAGCAGCGCGGCGGTGCGCTGGGCGAAGGTGTCGGCCAGGCTGGTCTGCGTCTGGGCCAGGGCCTCGGTCAGGCGGTCGCTGGCCTGCTCGTGTTTGGTGAGCGCGGTATTCCAGGTGTCAGCCACGGCGGTCACGGCACCATCGAAACGCTGGGCGATGCCGTCGAGCTGGCTGGCCACCTGCCCGGCCAGCGCCGCTTGCTGCTCCCGGGTGGTTTGCGCGAAGGCGGCATGGCTGGCGGCCAGTTCGGCCTTGAGCGCAGCGTGGGTGGTTTCGACCGAGGCGAGCAGGGCTTGGGAGCGGGTGCCAAAGGTCTCGGTAAAGGCGGCCAGGGTGCCGCCGAGTTGCTGGTTGAGCGAATCGCCATGCTGTGCGTGGCGGGCCAGCGCGGCCTGCCAGGTATCGGCCATCTGGGCCACGGCCGCGTCGAGGCGGGCGGTGACGCCGTCGATCTGCCCGGCCAGTGCGGCGGCCAGTTGCTGCTGGTTGGCGGCGCCAGATTCAGCCAGCGCCGCCTGCTGCCGGGCGGCATCGGCCTGTAGCCGGGATTGGGTTGTTTCGACCGAAGCGAGCAGGGCGGTGGCGCGTTGCTCGAACGTGTCGGCGTAGGCGGTGAGCGCCGTTTGCAGTTGCTGGCGCTGGGTGTCGGTAGCCTGTTCATGGCGGGCCAGCGCCTGCGTCCAGGTGTCGCTGACCGCGCCGACGGTCTGCGCGAACTGGCCGGTAAGGCCTTCCAGCTGGCCCTGTACGGTGCCGAACAGCTTGTCGTGCAGGCCGCGCGTTTCGTTGGCGATGCCGGTCATGGTGGCGGTGACGACCGGCTGGATGGTTTCGGCGGCGACGGTGGCGCTGTCCTTCAGGCTGGCCTTGAGCGACTGGTCGACGGATTGGGCGAGGCCGGTGTAGAGCGTCTTGGCCTCGCTGTGGAAGCGTTCCTGGCCGGCCAGCAGGCGCTCGCCGAGCTGGCGGTTCTGCTCCGCCATCTGGCTCACCATCGCGTCCAGCTTGCCGACCAGATCGGGCAAGGCTTGCGATTGAGCCTGCAGGGCCTTGAAGGTTTCCTGGCGTTGATAGGCGAGCGAGAAATCGCGCAGCACGCCGGCAATGCGGCTGTCCAGCAGCTGGCCGACTTGCAGGCGGTCACGCCGGCACAGCGCCGAGATCAGGCCGAGCATGGCCGATGTAGCGACGCCAGCCACCGAGGTGCCGAAGGCGACGCCGAGGCCCTTGACCGGCGCGGCCAGTGCCGAGCGGATGGTTTGCAGGTCGGTCGTGCTTTCCAGTGCCAGCACGGCACCGTTCAGCGTGACGACCATGCCGAGGAAGGTGCCGAGCATGCCGAGCAGGACCAGCAGGCCGACCAGGTAGGGCGTGATGGCCGGGCCGGGCAGGGCGACGCGTTCGCCTTCGATGCGCAGGCGCACGCTGTTCTGCAAGGCCGCCGGCACCTGCTGCAGCCATTCGCCGAGGTGGCCGAGGTCGTCCGGAATGCTGTGCAGCGCCCGGGCGAGGCCCTGCGTATTGGTGTGGAAACGCTGCATTTCCATCCCACCGATGACATAGACGACGGCGATGAGCAGCGTGACGGACAGCGCCAGCGTGCTGCCGCCGATGTAGCCAATGGCGACCCAGAGTGCGGCAAACAGGCCGAGGAGGAAGGCAAGGAGGGAGAAATTACGGTTCATTGTTCGGTCATCGTGTGGGGTTCGGCCTCGCCGAGTGCGGCGATCAGGCCGGCGACGGGCTTCAGGCGGAGGTCGAGCTCGGCGAGCAGCACGGCCTGGGTGTCGTGGCAGAAGGCTTCCAGCCAGCTGCCGGGCCTCGCCCAGGTGGCCGGATCGTCCGGTTGATCGTCCGGCAGGTTGCTGCGGTGGTCGGCGTAGCGTTGGGCAAAGCGCATGGCGAGCAGCATCGGGATGGTTGCCAGCAGATTGCGCTCGCGGGCTGCGAGGGACTTTTCGAAGGCGAGGTCGAGTTCGGCCAGTTGCCGGTGGGCCGGGGAATGCTTAGCCAGCGCCTTGCGGGCATTGGCGCGCAGCGCGGCGATGGCGGTGCTCATGTCGCGCTGGTGGGCGAGGTAAAAGCGATGGTAGGGCGAGAAATCGGCTGCGTTCTCCGGCGTCGCCTGGGGCAGCGGGGTCGGAAAGCGAATCTTGGCGGGTTCGGCAGCACTAAATACGCCATCGTTGCGGATGGCGTCGGTCAGATTGCGGCGCGTACGGGCCAGTTGCTCGGTCAGGGCGCTGCCGGTTGCCGGTTTTTCGAGGACGACAGCCGCCGCTCCCTGGCTAGCATTGAGTACCGAGAAGAGGTCGAGTGCGTCCGTGAAGTCCAGCCATTGTCCGAGTCGTTGGCCAAAATCGTAGTGGGGATCGATGGCTTCCGGGAGTGTCTCGGAGAGGATACGAACCAGACCGGAGCGATTGAAAGTCGTGCGCTGCAAACCACGCGTCATGCGTCGTGATTGTGTCGGTGTTCGAAGAGGCCGCAAGGCTACACCAAGTTGGCCCCGGCGAACATTGAAAATCCTAACTATTTATCGGCGGGCGATAAGGAGGATTGAAGTCGCCCCCCTCGTCAGACGCCACGGGTTTTAGCCGAGCAGCCGGCCGAGCAAGGCGGGGTCGGCGACGCCGGTTGCCGGCAGGCCGGCCGAGGCCTGGTAATCGCGCAGCAGATTGGCGCTGGTCCGCCCGAAAATGCCGTCGGCCTTGATGGCGATGCCCTGCTCGGAGAGGGCCAGTTGCAGCAGGCGGACATCCAGGCCGCGGGCGAGCGGCGTTTGCAGGGCGATGCTGCGCGTACCGGGCTGCGGGCCGTCGTAACAGCCGGGTGGGGTGGCGTACAGCGTGGCGGTTGAGAGCTCGGCACCGCGCACGACGAGCGGTAGTTCCAGTCCCCAGTAGCCTTGCTCGGCCAGGCGCTGAAAGGCTTCCATGCGATAGGCCGTTGCCTGCAGGTCGCTGCGCCGATGGCCGGCCAGCCAGGCGTGGCGGGTGGCGATATAGGCTTCGATCCAGGCGCGCTCGCCGAATTCGGCCAGGTGGCCGGCATGGTCGATGGTCAGGTCGCGCACGGTTTTCCAGGAGCCCTGGATCAGGCTGTCGTACACCACGGCCAGCCCGAGCGGGGTCGTAATGCCCATGCCGGCCGCGATGCGGGCGGCCGGCTGCCAGTAGCCCTCGTCGAAGAACAGGTCCTGCATCTCGCGCATGACCGGGTCGTCGGCCGTGGCACGCAGCAGGTTGTGCAGGCGCAGTTCGTGGTCGAGCGTGGTGTCGCGTTGTTCGACGCGTTCCAGCCAGGGGGCGAGGCGCGGACCGAAGCGGGCGCCGGCGTTGTCGCAATAGCGCTGGAGCAGCGCGTGGAGATTGCCCGAGCCGAGGGTGGTCTGCGACCGGCCGAAACTGAGATGGCCGGTGTCGCCCGGGATGACCGTGACAGCACCGTAATCGCCGCGGGCACTGCTCGTTTCGAACAGGTTGACGATGGCCTGGGCGGTTTGTTTCTGGAGCGGGGTGAGCATGGCAGCCTCCTGTCGAAAGTGGCGTTCTCTGATTATCACCCTGGCATGGCGGGGCGGGAAGCCGCGCGGCGAGCGGACACAAAAAACCCGGCACGCAGCCGGGTTTCTGGGTGGCTATCGCCGGGATCAGGCGGCGTTCAGCGCCTGATCGAGATCGGCGATCAGGTCGTCGATATGCTCGATACCGACCGACAGGCGGATCATGTCTTCCGACACGCCGGCCTTGGCCAGTTCTTCCGGCGACAGCTGGCGGTGCGTAGTCGAGGCCGGGTGGCAGGCCAGGGTCTTGCAGTCGCCGATGTTGACCAGGCGGGTGACCAGCTTCAATGCGTCCTGGAACTTGCCGCCGCCTTCACGACCGCCCTTGACGCCGAAGTTCAGGATGCCGGATGCGCGGCCGCCCATGTACTTCTGGACCAGCGGGTAATCCTTGTGGTCTTCCAGGCCGGCGTAATTGACCCAGCTGCACTTCGGGTGATCCTTCAGGAAGCGGGCAATCTTGAGCGAGTTCGTGCAGATGCGATCCATGCGCAGGGCCAGGGTTTCGATGCCCTGCAGGATCAGGAAGGCGTTGAACGGCGAAATCGCAGCGCCCATGTTGCGCAGCGGCACGACGCGGGCGCGGCCGATGTAGGCGGCGGGGCCGAGGGCTTCGGTATAGACGACGCCGTGGTAGGAAACGTCCGGCTCGTTGAGGCGCTTGAACTTGGCCTTGTGCTCGGCCCACGGGAACTTGCCGCTATCGACGATGATGCCGCCCAGGCTGTTGCCGTGGCCGCCGAGGTACTTGGTCAGCGCATGGACGACGATGTCGGCGCCGTGCTCGAAGGGACGGCACAGGTAGGGGGAGGGTACGGTGTTGTCGACGATGACCGGCACACCGTGCTTGTGGGCGATTTCGGCCAGCTTCTCGAAGTCGGTGACGTTGCCCAGCGGATTGCCGACGGATTCGCAGAAGACAGCCTTCGTCTTGGCGTCGATCAGCTTCTCGAAGGCGTCCGGGTCGCGGTAGTCGGCGAAGCGGACTTCGATGCCGTACTGCGGCAGGGTGTGGGCGAACAGGTTGTAGGTGCCGCCGTACAGCGTGCTGGAGGTGACGATGTTGTCGCCGGCCTCGGCAATGGTCTGGATCGCAGCGGTGATGGCTGCCATGCCGGAAGCCACGGCCAGCGCGGCGATACCCCCTTCCATCGCGGCGACGCGCTTTTCCAGCACGTCTTGCGTCGGGTTCATGATGCGGGTGTAGATGTTGCCCGGCACCTTCAGGTCGAACAGGTCGGCCCCGTGCTGGGTGCTGTCGAAGGCGTAGGAAGTCGTCTGGTAGATGGGGACGGCAACGGCCTTGGTGGTCGGGTCCGGGCTGTAGCCGCCATGGACGGCAAGGGTTTCAATCTTCATGCGTGCGTCTCACTCTTTTTTGTTGGCAAGACAACAAGTTTAGCAGGCGTGGGGCTGGCTTGCTCAGCTCGCGTCATCTGCTTCCGCGCTGGTCCGCCGGGCGTTTTTCAACAGGAAACGGCCGGGGTCGCAGGCATCGACCAGGTCGCATTCGAGGGGCAGCGGCTCGCCTTCCAGGCGCGAAACGAGCAGGTCGGCCATCAGCGCCGACCAGACGATGCCGCGCGCCCCGAAACCCTGCACGCACCACAGGCCGGGCTGGCGCGGCAGGTTGTGCAGGCGGGTGTTCGGGCTGGCCGCTGCCGGGTCGGGCACCGGGCCGACGATGGGCAGGCGGTCCGGCGACATCGGGCGGAAGCCGACGCGGCCGGCCAGCGTGGCCGGGTCGAGGCCGGCGGCGAAGCCGGGCAGGCTGAGGTTGAGGCGGGCCAGGTTTTCCTGGTGATCGATGGCGCGCAGGTTGGGATCGGTATCGCCGGATTGCAGCGTGGCGCCGATCAGGCGCAGGCCGGCGATGGCCGGCATGGCGTAGCCGAGCTTGCAGACCACCACGTCGAGTGGCGGCGTGGCCGTAGCCGGCAGGTGGCTGACCTGGCCGCGTGCGGCGCGTTGCGGCAGCCAGGCGAGTTGCGCGAAGCGGGGCGCGGCGTGACCGCTGGCCATGACGACGACCGGCGCTTCGGCCAGTACGTTGCCGTCGGCGGCGAGAGCCTGCCAACCGTGGGCGGTTTGCTGCAGGCGATCGACCGGCGTGTGGTAGCGAACCGTGAGGCGGTCGGGAAAGGCCGCCAGCGCGGCGCGGCAGAGCGATGAGGGCTGCACCCAGCCGCCATTCGGAAACCACCAGCCGCCGGTATCGACCGGCCAGTCGAGTTTTGTCGATGCGGCTTCCCGCTCGATGAACTGCAGGACTTCGGGCGGCCAGCCCAGTTGCTCGACGGCACGCCGCTGCTGCGCTTCGTGAATCGGCTCGCGCCCGAGATGCAGTACGCCGCAGGTCGACCAGCGGGCCTCGGGCAGGCGGCCGAGCAGGGCGCGGGTGGCCAGGTAGCCGGCCCGGGTCAGGCGCGACAGGCGGTTGTCGTCGGCCGAGGGCAGCGGGCGCAGCACGCCGGCGATATTGCCGGATGCGCCGGTGGCCGGCTCACCG
Source organism: Dechloromonas agitata is5 (assembly GCF_000519045.1). GTDB lineage: Bacteria > Pseudomonadota > Gammaproteobacteria > Burkholderiales > Rhodocyclaceae > Azonexus > Azonexus agitatus. The sequence continues at coordinate 3,147,373 of NZ_KI912532.1, read as the reverse complement.
GCCTGCTCCAGCACCGTGACCTGCCAGCCGGCAGCGGCCAGGGCATGGGCGCTCGTGCTGCCGGCAATCCCGGCGCCGATGATGATGGCCCGGCGTTCGGCGGGGGACGGATGGCGATCCGGCCGCCGCGAGCGGAAACGGCCGACGAGCATTTCCCGCTTGCCGGCGAAGCCCGGGCGTTTTTCCAGATCGAATTCGGCGGCAGCCAGCGCCTCGCGGACATGGCCGGCGACCGACCAGGTGGCCAGCGCGGCACCCGGTGCGGCAAGACGGGCCAGGGCGCGGCAGAGCTCGACCGTCCACAGTTCCGGGTTGCGGGCGGGCGAAAAACCGTCGAGGTAGAAGGCATCCACCGAGGCGTCGATGGCGCGCAGTTGCGTCGTCGCATCGCCGAAAACCAGGGTCAGGATGACGCGCCCATGGTCGAGGTGCAGGCGATGTACGCCGGGCGTCAGCGGCGGCCAGTTGGTCTGCAACTCGGCCGCCAGGGGGGCGAATTCCGGCCAGGCGCGCTGCGCAACGGCGAGGTCGGCGGCGGTGAAGGGGTGTTTCTCGAAGGAAACGAAATGCAGGCGCCGGCAATGCTGCGGATCGTCGCGCCAGGCTTGCCAGGTCGCCAGAAAATTGAGCCCGAGCCCGAAACCGGTTTCGAGAATGACGAAACGGCCACGGCCCTGCCAGCGCTGCGGCAGGCCGTTGCCGCCGAGAAACACGTGCCGCGCCTGCTGCGGACCACCGTGCGCCGAGTGATAGACGTCGCCGAAGGCCGAGGAGAAAGGCGTGCCGTCCGGCGTGAATTCGAGACGGGCCGGCTGTAGTTTGTCCACTAGTGCAGATGGGTCGGGCGAAGGTGCGGCAGCACGCTCGGCGTGACGCTGGCAGCCTCTTCCAGTGCCAGATCCCAGTGCGCCTGTTCGGCACCGGCGCGCAACATGGCGCAGAAGGCTTGCAGCAGATCGGGCGTCAGGCCCAGTTCGAAGCTGCGTTCGCGGCCTTCGCGGAACGTCAGGTGAAAGCTGCCGTCGGCCAGCGAATCGCACTTGATTTCGCTGGTCAGCAAGGGGGTCGAGCCGAGCGGATAAGTCGCCTTGTCATCCTGGAAGACCTGCTCGAAGCCGGACGGCGCCGCGATGGCATCGATCTCGCCGGGCAGGGAAGCGCTGTCGTCCGCCTGGCCGAGCAGGCGGGCCAGGTGCGGCCACAGTTCGCGCAGGAAACGCCGGGTCAGCCAGACCCGGAATTCCTCGTCAGCCTGCGTCGAGACGCGCAGGATCAGGCGATCCTGCAGGGCATCGTGGGCAATCTGTAGTTGGCGAATGTGCATTGGAACGATCGAATTCATATGACCGAGCAAGCGCCGCCAGCCAATTACTCCGGACGCATCGACGGGAAGAGGATGACGTCGCGGATCGCCGGCGAATCGGTCAGCAACATGATCAGGCGATCAATGCCGATGCCGCAGCCGCCGGTCGGCGGCAAGCCATATTCCAGCGCCCGGATGAAGTCGGCGTCGTAATACATCGCTTCCTCGTCGCCGGCGTCCTTGGCCTTGGCCTGCTCCATGAAGCGGGCAGCCTGGTCTTCGGCATCGTTCAGCTCGGAGAAGCCATTGGCAATTTCGCGGCCGACGATGAACAGCTCGAAGCGCTCGGTGATTTCCGGGTTGGAATCGGAAGCGCGGGCCAGCGGCGAGACTTCGACCGGGTAGTCGATGATGAAGGTCGGTTCCCAGCACTGGGCTTCGGCGCAGGCTTCGAACAATTGCAGTTGCAGGCTACCCAGACCGCCCGGCTTGAGGGGCTCGCCAAAATGCTTGATCTTGGCCTTGAGGAACTCGGCGTCGGCCAGTTCGGCATCGCTGAATTCCGGATGTTCGCGCTGGATGGCTTGGCAGATGGTCAGGCGGTGGAAGGGCTTGGACAAGTCCAGTACGCGGCCTTGGTATTCGAAGACTTCCTTGCCCAGCGCTTCGCGGGCAGCCTGGCGGATCAGGCCTTCGGTGAAGTCCATCAGCGTGTGGTAGTTCGCGTACGCCTCGTAGAACTCCATCATCGTGAATTCGGGGTTGTGGCGCGGCGAGAGGCCTTCGTTGCGGAAGTTGCGGTTGATTTCGAACACCTTCTCGAAGCCACCGACGACCAGGCGCTTCAGATAGAGCTCCGGTGCGATGCGCAGGAACTGCTGCATGTCGAGCGCGTTGTGGTGCGTGACGAAGGGCTTGGCCGAGGCGCCGCCCGGGATCGGGTGCATCATCGGCGTTTCGACTTCCATGAAGCCGTGGCCGCACATGTAGTTGCGGATCGACTGGACGATGGCCGAACGGGCGCGGAAGGTAAAGCGCGTTTCCTCGTTCATGATCAGGTCAACGTAGCGCTGGCGATACTTCATTTCCTGGTCGGCCAGGCCGTGGAACTTGTCGGGCAGCGGGCGGATGGACTTGGTCAGCAGGCGGATCTCGCTGGCCTGGATGGTCAGTTCGCCGGTCTTGGTCTTCATCAGCGTGCCGACGATCCCGAGGATGTCGCCGAGGTCCCAGCCCTTGAAGGCGGCGTAGGCTTCCTCGCCCACCTTGTCGCGGGCGATGTAGGCCTGGATGCGGCCGGAAACGTCCTGTAGCGTCGCAAAGGAGGCCTTGCCCATGACGCGCTTCAACATCATGCGACCGCCGACCTTGACTTCGACCGGCAGGCCTTCCAGTTCCTCGCCGGATTTCTCGCCATACAGCTCGTGCAGCTTGGCGGCCATGTTCTCGCGGGAAAAATCGTTCGGGAAGGCCTGGCCCGTCTTGCGCCACTCGGCGAGCTTGGCACGGCGCTCGGCGATGATGTGGTTCTCGTCCTGCTGGACGGGCTGTTCGGCGTTGTCGACTTGGGACATGAAAAATCCTCGGAAATTGGAGTTTGCTGCGGCGAGCCGCTAAAACGCTGAATTTTCGCCGATTTCGCGGGTCAGGGACAAGCATGCTGCGGCACATGCCGCCCCGCAGCCCGGCCAGAGCCACCTGATCGGCTGTTGGAAGGGTCTGGCCGGTCAGAGGGAAGACAGCAATGTGCCGGCCGAAATACTGTTTCGACTCTGTGAGAGTGCTATTATTACTGATAATATTGCCAAAAACAGGTGCTTCCGTGCATGTTCTGATAGTTGAAAGCTCCCAACTCTATCGGGAGATTCTTCAACAGAGCTTCAATCGCTTCCGCGGTGTTGATTTCACCCTGCTCGCCACGCAGGCTGAGGCGCTGGCGGCTACGGAAAGTCAGACCTTTGATTTTGTCGTCATTTCCGGCCAGTTGAGCGATGGCGATGGGCTGGCGCTCGGTCGGCACCTGCGGCAGGGTGGGCGGCTGCCCCTGACGCCCATCGTCCTGCTCACCAGCAGCCCGAGCGCCGAGCTGGCGGCAGAGGCCGAGCGGGCCGGTATTACCGAAATCTTCCGCAAGCAGGATCTTGAAGAGCTGGTGGCGTTTGCCCGTCATTTTCTCGATGGCCAGCAGCCGCTGCGCTGCCGGATTCTTTATGTCGAGGATGCCGTCGAACAACGCCTGCCGCTCACGGCGCAACTCCGCGACTGGGGGGCACAGGTCGATGCCTATACCTCGGCGGACGAGGCCTGGCCCGCCTTCCTGGGCGGCGATTACGACCTGGTGCTGACGGATCTCGTGCTGGGCGGGCACATGACCGGTTCGCGCCTGATCAATCGCATCCGTCGCCAGGATGCTCCGCGGGGGCGGGTGCCGGTACTGGCGGTGACGGCGTTCGACAGCCCGCAGCGACGGATGGAACTGTTCCATCTCGGTATCGACGATTACGTGACCAAGCCGATTTTGCCGGCCGAATTGCGGGCCCGCATCCACAACCTGATCGCCCGCAAGCGTGCCGAGGAGCGCAACCGTGAGCTGCTCAAGGCGACCGAACTGGGGGTGACCATCGTCGACGAAGAGGGTTTCGTGCTGTCGATGGACGATAACGCGCGCCAGATGTTCGGCCTTTTCGACGATGCCGAGTGCCGCAGTTTTGCCAGCCTGCTGGTGGCAGATGGCGCCCAGAGCCTGGAGTCCCTGTTCTGGCTGATTGGCCGGGGCAGCGTGCAGCGCCTGCGTTTCAACGGCGTGCACCGTGACGGCCACGTCTTTCCGTTGCAGTTGTCGTCGCAGGAAATCGAGCCAGCCGATGGCGGTCGGCGTTTTGCGCTGTTGACCCGGGACATCAGCGGCGAGCAGACCCTCGCCGACCAACTGGCGCGCGCCCGTGACACGGCGGCACGCCTGGGGCGGATGAAGTCGGAGTTCCTGGCCAACGTCAGCCACGAGTTGCGGACACCGCTCAACGCCATTGTCGGCATGTCCTTCCTGCTCCTGGAAGATCCCCTGACGCCAGAGCAGCATGAGCTGGTCCGGCACATCGATGCCGCCGGTCAGCGCCTGACCGGCCTGATCGACGACATCCTCGATTTTTCCAAGCTGGATTCCGGCCAACTGGAACTGCAGGTGGTTGCCTTTTCGGTGCCCGACCTGCTGGGCAGGGTGGCGGCGATGGTCGAGCAACGGGCTGCCGTGAAGGGGCTCACCGTGCGCGTTGAGGCCGATGGTTTGCCGGCGTTGCTCTGCGGCGACCCGGAACGGTTGACCCAGGCGCTACTGCAGTACGCCTCGAATGCCGTCAAATTCACCGAGCAGGGCAGCATCACGCTGCGCGGCTCGGTCGTCGAGACCGCCAACGGCTGCTGCATGCTGCGTTGCGAGGTGATCGATACCGGCATCGGCATCGCGCCGGCCGATCAGGCCCATATTTTCGAATCCTTCCGCCAGGCCGACGGTTCGAGTTCCCGGCGTTACGGCGGAACCGGCCTCGGCCTCGCCATTACCCGTGAACTGGTCGAGCTGATGGGCGGCGAGGTCGGTGTCAGCAGCGAGCCAGGGCGGGGCAGCACGTTCTGGCTTACCGTCTGCTTGGCCCGGGCCGACCAGCCGCTTGTGATGGACTGCCCGGCGGGCGAACTGACAGCAGTCCAGTTCGCGGAGCGCTTCGCGGGCCGGCGCGTACTGCTCGCCGAGGATGAACCGGTGAATCGGGAACTGGCGCTCTCCTTGTTGCGGGGTGCCGGCCTGCAGGTCGATGTGGCGGAGGACGGCCTTGCCGCCGTACGTGCCGTCCGCGAAAACGATTACGACCTGGTACTGATGGACATCCTGATGCCGCACATGGACGGCCTGCAGGCGGCGAGTGCGATCCGCAGAATCCCGGAGCGGGCCGCCTTGCCCATCGTCGCGCTAACCGCCAGCACCGTCGAAGGCGACCGGCGGCGGTGCTTCGATGCCGGCATGAACGACTTCATTGCCAAGTCCACCATGGCCAGGCTGCTCTATCCGGTGCTGGCCCGCTGGCTGTCACATGAGCGGCAGGTGCTGGCGCAAACGGCTACTACGCGTGGCTAGCCGGTACGGCTGACGGGGCCTGCTATTCACCGCGGATGCGATGAATAGCCAGCCAGATCGTGTGTTCCCCGGGTTTCGTCCAGTCCACGCGATGCCGCCGGCCGGCAGCGATGTCGAGGTGGTCGCCCGGCCGCAAGTGACGGGGTTCGGGCTCGTCGGCAAAGTGCAGCAGGGCCTCTCCGGCTATCAGCACGACCCATTCGTCTTCGGCCTGGTCGTACCAGAAACCCGGCGGGCTGGCCTGGCCGGTCGAGACGATACGCTCGATGCGCAAGCCCGGTGCGTTGAGCAGGTCAGTGAATTGCTCTGCGGTGGTACCGAGTGGCGGCAGGGCTGCGTATAGGTTGTCGGGCATGGCGGTCCTCAGCGGTAGAGGGGCAGGGTGTCCAGGCGGCTTTCGATGTCGCGCGCCAGGGCCTTGAAGGGCAGGCTGTCCGGGCTGCTGAACCGCTGGCGGAACTGCTCGGCGTGGAGCGCTTCCGGCAGGTCATGTACCGGCGGCAGCAGGTCGCTGTCGCGCAAGCCGCCGGCCAGGCGCTCGATCAGGATCTCCGGCCGTTTCGCCAGCAAGTCGCCAAACCGGGTGCCGGCGCGGTCGGCGGCGAGGTCGATGAACGAAAAGCCGGAGCCGTGCCGGGCGTCGTTCAATTCCTTGTAGAGGCCGATCGCATCGGCCACCGGTTCACCCGACCAGGCCGCCAGCGCAGCCGAGACCACGAAGTGCTGGGCCAGGTCGTGACGGCCGGCCAGATGGATCCTGACCCAGCGCGGGCGTGGCCAGCCGCGGGCGGCGGGAACCAGCGCCGCCAAGTCCATACCCGCCAGCTGGCTGGCCAGGACGAGCAGCGTCGCCCGCCCTTCGCCGCGCGGGTCGCTGCTCTTCGGCAGGGTGGCCTGCAGGATTTCCGCCAGACTGACGGGCGCGCCAGACGCACGGTGGGCGAACAGGGCGACGAGGGCCAGGCGGGCATTGTGCAGTTGGCTGATTTCGTCGGGTGAGAGGGCGACGGCACGGGCCCGCTCGAGGATCAGCGGTTGCCATTCGTAGGTGACGGCGACCGTTTGGTGCGCCCGGTCGAAGGCGACAGAGCGGATGGCGCGGGTGGCGATTTGCCACTCGCTGTCGAAGCCGCTGAATCGGACGGCACCGGCGATGACGTAATCGATAAGCCAGCCGGGCAGCGGCAGGTTGCCGAGCCGCGCTTCGCCGATACCGGGCATGCCGCCAGCCGGGGGAATGCCGGCGCACAGGTTGAGGAAGCGCTGGCCAGGTAGTGGCAGGGTGATGCGGAACTCGCCACCTTCACCGGTCAGCGTGAAGCGGCCGCGCCCGCGCAGGTAACGACCGGCCAGGTAGTTGGCGCCTTCGTCGATCAGGCTGGCCGGGACATCGACGGTCGAAATCTGGCCGCTTTGCTGGCGTCGCGGATCGTGCGTGGCGAGCAGTCGGCGCGCCTGCGCGACGGCGAGCGGGGAAATGGCCTCGCTGCGTTCGACCAGCGGCTGAGCATCGGTGGCCAGGACGAGGAGGGTCGCCGCGCCGATCAGCAGCAGCGCCAGTGCCGCCGCCAGCCATTTGAGCAATCGCCGCATGGCTGGCTGGGTGGGACTTAGACGCCTTGCTTCAGGCTGGCCTCGATGAAGCCGTCGAGGTCGCCGTCGAGCACGGCTTGAGTGTTGCCGACTTCGTAGTTGGTGCGCAGATCCTTGATGCGGCTCTGGTCGAGCACGTAGGAGCGGATCTGGTGGCCCCAGCCGATGTCGGACTTGGCGTCTTCCAGCTTCTGCTGTTCGGCCTGCTGCTTGCGCAGCTCGTGCTCGTAGAGGCGGGCGCGCAGCATCTGCCAGGCTTCGTCACGGTTGCGGTGCTGCGAACGGTCGTTCTGGCACTGGACGACGATGCCGGTCGGTACGTGGGTCAGACGGACGGCGGAGTCGGTCTTGTTGATGTGCTGGCCGCCAGCGCCCGAGGCGCGGTAGGTGTCGGTCCGCACGTCGGCCGGGTTGATGGCAATCTCGATCGAATCGTCCACTTCCGGGAATACGAATACCGAGGTGAAGCTGGTATGGCGGCGGGCGTTGGAGTCGAAGGGCGACTTGCGGACCAGCCGATGGATGCCGGTCTCGGTGCGCAGCGTGCCGTAGGCGTAGTCACCGGTGAACTTCACGGTGGCGCTCTTGATGCCGGCGACGTCGCCTTCCGATTCTTCCATGACCTCGACCTGGAAGCCCTTCTTTTCGCCGAACTTCAGGTACATGCGGAGTAGCATGGAAGCCCAGTCCTGCGCCTCGGTGCCACCCGCGCCGGCCTGAATTTCCAGGAAGCAGGGCATCGGGTCGGACGGGTTGTTGAACATGCGGCGGAATTCGAGCGCCGCGAGCTTCTTCTCCAGCTCGGCGTTATCAGCCTCGACGGCGAGCAGGGTATCGTCGTCGTTATCGTCGCGGCCCATCTCGAACAGCTCGCGGCCATCCTTGACGCCGCTATCGACGGCTTCCAGGACGAGGACGATGTCTTCCAGCGATTTCTTTTCCTTGCCCAATTCCTGGGCACGTTTCGGATCATCCCAGATCTTGGGATCTTCCATCTCCTGGTTGAGGAGTGTCAGGCGTTCGCGCTTGTGATCGTAGTCAAAGATACCTCCGTAGCTCGGCGGCGCGCTGCGCCAGGTCATCGAGCTTGTTGGAGATGCTGTTGAGTTGTTCGGCTTCCATGATGATGCTTCCGGATCTTGAAAACCTGACATTATAACGGCTGCCCGCCGGTGGCCGGGATTTGTGGCTGGGTAGTGGAAAATCGGCGAAATGGCGGTTGGTGAAAAACCTGTCGGATATTTTTACAGGTAAGTGGGTATATCCGGTTTGTCATTTTTCGATAGTTGATGTTTCAGTGGTTTATACACAGTGGCCCGGAGTTTGCTTTACTTCAGCAAAACAGAAAATATCGGAGTTAAAAATGAAAATCAGGCCATTCGTTCAACTTCTCGCCATCGCTGGCAGCGCACTGGCTTTCCTCCCGTTGCAGGCCCAGGCGGCTAGCTGTTCGGTCAATCAGGTCACGATCAACAAGATCGAAGTCACGCCGCTGGACGGTCAAGGCATTGTTTATCAGGCACCGCCCCCGCTCACCTCGACCGGGTGTGTATTCGTTGATGGTCAAAACGATACAGGCACGCTGCTGCCGACGAACAATATCGGTGAATTGAACGATGGTGTGATGAACGGAGAAGGCGGGTTGCTCAGCCCGACGCAATTCACCGCCAACAATCCGGTTCCCCTGATGGCCCTGAATGCGGATGGCCTGGTTAATGATCCGGGCTGGATTCGTCTGGGTGAGGTTGGTGGTGATGTGACCACGTTCAAGTATGAAGATGTCAAGGGTTATGGCATCGATAACTTGCTGTCGGTTTCCATGACCTGTACGTCTGGTGGAACGGATCAGTGTCTGGCGGGCACCTGGAGTCTGGAGACCAAGAGCAACATCATCGAACTGGTGACCAATCTGCTGAACGGTCGTAAGTCGTTCGACCACTTGGCTTTCATCCTCAAGGCCGGTAACGGGTTTGCCGTGTATGACTTCGATTTCAATGTGCTGGCGGCCGACATCGTGGCGTGGCAAGCCGCCCATCCGGGTTCCAGCCAGTTTGATTTTGATACTCCCTACGCTTTCACCGGAACCTGGAGTGACGGGGATTTCCTGAACGCGAACAACAACAACTTTAAGGCGCTCTCCCACATGTCGGTGTGGGTACGTGACCCCGTGACGACCAACACGGTTCCTGCCCCGGGCACCTTGCTGCTGTTGGGTGCCGCGTTGCTGGCGATGGGGTTGCAAAAGCGCACCTGACGTTGCCGGCGTTCGAGAAGGGGAGCAGACGCTCCCCTTTTTGTTTTTGCAGAGGGTATTTTTTCCGCTTTGCGTCTTTGCTATTCGAGGTGCTCGACCATCAACTGCGGACTTTCGACGCCCATGTATTCGTTGATCGCCAGCCTGTAGGCTGCGCGAGTACGGTTGCCGGGCTGAGTGGCAAAGTTAAACTGGATGGCGTCGATGCGGCTGTTGCCTTTGCGCAGGCGCAGCTTGAGGTGCTTTTCCTTGAGGATGCGCTGTTGCTCGACGTCGAATTCGTCGCAGAACAGGGGGGGAGGGAAGCCCTGGCCCCAGATTTCGTTTTCCAGCAGGCGGGCAGCATCGAGCGACAGGTAACCGCCTTCCAGGCTGCCGTCGGTCTCCAGCGTACGGGTCAGGTCGGCTGGATCGAGCAGTTCGTTGGCAACGTCGGCGAATAGTTGCTGGAAGCGGGTGAAATCGTCTTCGCGCAGTGTGGCGCCGGCTGCCATGGCGTGGCCGCCGAAGCGCACCAGCAGGTCAGGGGCACGCTTGGCGACGAGGTCGAGGGCGTCACGCAGGTGCAGGCCGGGGATGGAGCGGCCGGACCCCTTGATGATGCCGCCTTCGCCGGGTGCGAAGGCGAATACCGGACGGTGCAGGCGGTCCTTGATGCGCGAAGCGAGGATGCCGACAACGCCTTCGTGCCAGCCCGGGTCGAAAATGGCAATTCCGGCAACGGTGTCGTCAAACTTTACATCTGACAAAATGGCCAGCGCCTGCTCCTGCATGTCGGCTTCGATCTCGCGGCGTTCGCGGTTGAAGGCGTCGAGCTGCTGGGCGATGGTCAGGGCGCGGGCCGGGTCGTCGGTGAGCAGGCATTCGACGCCAAGACGCATGTCGGCGAGACGGCCGGCGGCGTTGAGCCGCGGTCCGAGCAGGAAGCCGAGGTCAAAGGCGGTGGCGCGTTTGGGATCGCGGCCTGCAGCCTTGAACAGCGCGGCGATGCCGGGCTGCATCTGGCCGGCGCGCATGCGCTTGAGGCCCTGGCTTACCAGGATGCGGTTGTTGCGGTCAAGCTTGACCACGTCCGCCACGGTGCCCAGCGCGACGAGGTCGAGCAGGCTGGCGAAATTCGGTTCCGGGCGCTCGGTGAACCAGGCGCGGTTACGCAGTTCGGCGCGCAGGGCGAGCATGACGTAGAACATGACGCCAACGCCGGCGATGCATTTTGATGGGAAGTCGCAGCCCGGCTGGTTGGGGTTCACGATGCAGTCGGCATCGGGGAGCGTCGCGCCGGGTAGGTGGTGGTCGGTGATCAGCGTGGCGATGCCGTGTTGCTGGGCGCGGGCGACGCCTTCCAGGCTGGCGATGCCGTTGTCGACGGTGATGATCAGGTCGGGCGATTGCTGCGCGGCGAGATCGACGATTTCTGGCGACAGGCCGTAGCCGAGCTTGAAGCGGTCTGGGAGCAGAAAATCGACGTCGGCACCCAGTGATTTCAGGGCGCGCATGCCGACGGCGGTGGCGGTGGCGCCGTCGCAGTCGTAGTCGCCGATGATCAGCAGCTTGGCCTCGGCTTCAATGGCGTCGGCCAGCAGTTGGGCGGCCTCTGTGGCGTGAGTCAGCGTGGCGGGGGGGAGCAGTGACTTCAGTTCGTAGTCGAGCTCGGCCTTGTCGGTGATGCCGCGCGCGGCGTAGAGGCGGGCGAGCAGCGGGTGCAGGCCCTGCTGTTCAAGTTGCCAGACGGCGCGGGGCGGGGCTTTGCGGGTGACGATGCGGGTCAAGCGGTTTTCCCTTCGGCCAGTTCCTTGGCGATGAGGTCGAGCGGGCGGCTCTTGCGCCAGAACTTCCAGCGGTCCTTGCCGTGCACGGTCCAGGTCAACAGGCCGTAAATGGTCGGGGTAACGATGGTCAGGGTTTCCAGCGAGCGGCCGGCGGCGCCCTGTAGCGGAGTGAACCAGTCGGCATCCAGCCTTTTCCAGGCCGTGCGCCAGCCTTCGCTGTCTTCGTAGAGAACCGGCGGCAGCAGGTCGTCGAGGACCACCAACTGGCGGTCGCCTTGGGCGCGGTCGAGCAGTTCGCTCAGCCCGCCGGGCAGCGGTTCGGCCGGGACGTTGGCGGCGCGGGCCAGGCCTGTGGCGAGCGGATTGCTGCTCCACACCGCTGACCAAGGCGGCGTCGGCAGTGCAGCGAGCGGGCCGCTACCCCATAGCCACAGGCTGTTGATGGCTGGCTTGCCTTCCGCCTGACGCTGTTCGTTGACCGGATGGCCGTGCAGGAACATCTGTACTTCGTTGAGCCAGCGGGTCAGCGGGCTGTTCTGGCCGGACAGTTCGCCATCCAGACGCCGGCCGGCCATGGCCGAGAGGGGGGCGGCCGGGTGGTCGACCCATTCGTTCAGGCGCAGGTACCAGCGGCGGGCGGTGACGACGTGGAGGCAGCCGATGTAGGCGAAGGTTTCGTTCAGGTCGGCAGCCAGGGTATGGGCCTCCGCTTCATCGATATCGAACGCGCCAGCGTCGGCCAGGATGATTCGCTCATGGTGGAAGCGCAGGTGCACCGGGTCGGCACACAGCCAGTGGCCTTCGCGGGCGGCTTCGCCGATCGGCTCGCCGAGCAGGCGCAGCGGGCCGAAGGGGGCGTCGTTCAGGTCGAACTGCCGGGCGAGCGCCGTTTCGAAGGCCACCTTGTCCTGCCGTGTGAAGCTGGCACGGGCGGCCAGCCATTCGAAACCGGGCAGGCTGAGCTTGCCGAGCGCCAGTTGGTCGTTCGGTTCGGGCCAGATCAGTTCAGGGATGAGCAGGGTGAGGCGCACGGGAGCAAGCGGGGGGATGGGCAATCAAAAAGTGTACCATAGCGACTTTTCTCGTTTGCCCGATAACCGAATGGCATTGCCTTATGAATTGCTGATTGGACTGCGCTATACGCGAGCCAAGCGGCGCAATCATTTCATTTCCTTCATTTCACTGATCTCGATGCTCGGCATCGGGCTTGGCGTCGCCGCGCTGATCGTTGTGTTGTCGGTGATGAACGGCTTCCAGAAGGAATTGCGGACGCGCATTCTCGGCGTGGCATCGCATATCCAGATTACCGGGATCAGTGGCGAGTTGCAGGATTGGCCGGCCATCGCCGCACAGGCCATGAAGCATCCGGAAGTGCGGGCGACGGCGCCCTTCGTCCAGTCGCAGGGCATGTTCAGCGTCGATGGCGGGGTCAAGGGCACCATCGTGCGTGGCATCCTGCCCGATCAGGAAGACAAGGTGGCCGATTTTCGCAAGACGATCCAGAGTGGCAGCCTGGACGACCTGCGGCCGGGGGAATTCGGGGTCGTGCTCGGTTCCGACCTGGCGCGCTCGCTGCGCGTGTTCACCGGCGACAAGGTGACGCTGATCGCGCCGCAGGGCACGGTGACGCCGGCCGGCGTGGTGCCGCGCCTGAAATCCTTTCGTGTGGTCGGCATCTTCGAGGTCGGCATGTACGAGTACGACTCCGGCCTGGCGCTGATTCACCTGGAGGATGCCCAGAGGTTGTACCAGATGGACGACCGGGTGACCGGTGTGCGGCTGAAGGTGGACGACCTGTTCCAGGCGCCGCGCATCGCCCGCGAACTGGTCAAGTACATCGATGCCGACGCCTATCTGCACGACTGGACGAAGAGCCACGCCAATTTCTTCCGAGCCGTGCAAATCGAGAAAAATATGATGTTTATCATTTTGTCGCTCATCGTGGCAGTGGCAGCATTCAACCTCGTTTCAACGCTGGTCATGGCGGTGACCGACAAGCAGGCGGATATCGCCATCCTGCGTACCCTGGGAGCGCGGCCCTTGTCGATCATGGCGGTCTTCGTCGTGCAGGGCGCCCTGGTCGGTTTCATCGGCCTCGGGCTTGGCATTGCCGGGGGGGTTGCGCTGGCCTTGAACATCGATGTCGTGGTGCCCTTCATCGAACGGATGTTGGGCGTACATTTTCTGTCGAAAGAGGTTTATTACATTTCCGATCTGCCTTCCGATCTGCAATGGGGCGATGTCTGGGGCGTCACGCTGATCGCCTTCGTCCTTGCGCTGCTCGCCACGCTTTACCCGAGCTGGCGCGCGTCCCGCGTCAATCCGGCGGAGGCGCTGCGCTATGAGTGAACCTATCCTGCTTGCCCGGGGGGTCTCGAAGGTTTTTCGGGGCGGCGGTTTGGAGGTGCCGGTGCTTTCCGGCATCGACCTGAGCGTGCTGCCGGGCGAGACCATCGCCATCGTCGGCGCTTCCGGTTCGGGCAAGAGCACCTTGCTGCACCTGCTGGGCGGGCTGGACAAGCCGTCGGCTGGCGAGGTGTCGCTGATGGGGCAGACTTTCTCGGCGCTTGATGAGGGGCAGCGGGGCGACTGGCGTAACCGGCATCTGGGCTTTGTTTACCAGTTTCATCATCTGCTGCCGGAGTTTTCGGCGCTGGAAAACGTCGCCATGCCATTGCTGATCCGGCGCGAGGAGCGTCAGGCAGCCTTCGCCAAGGCGGCGGAAATTCTTACAGCGGTTGGTCTGGGGCATCGCGTGGAACACCGGCCGGGTGAACTTTCCGGCGGCGAACGGCAAAGGGCCGCTATCGCCCGGGCCTTGGTCAGCAATCCGTCCTGTCTGCTGGCCGATGAACCGACTGGCAACCTGGATAGTCAAACTGCGAGCGTCGTGTTCGATCTGCTGATCGAGCGGGTGCGAGTGCAACAGGCGAGCCTGATCCTGGTCACTCATGATCAACAACTCGCGGCAAGGGCTGATCGGGTACTGAGGTTAAACGATGGCACACTTTTCGCTTAATGCGAACTTTGTGAATATGTGTCACAATCAATTTATTTATTAAATTTACCCTTGGTGGTGTGTTAGGGGGATGAACATGCAAGCACTTTTTGCTCCGGCCGTTGCATTGACGAACCGGTTACGTTACCGCAGCAAGTTTCTGGTGTTGGGGTCAGCGATCGCCATCGTGATGGGCGTGCTGCTTTACTCGGTTTTCTCCTTGCTGAGCCGGGATATCCAAACGGCTCAAAATGAGTTGACCGGTTTGCAGATGATCAAGCCGTTGAACAGAATGGTGCAGTTCATGCAGCAGCACCGTGGGCTCTCGTCCGGCGTACTGAATGGCAACGAGGCGATGAAGGACAAGCGGGCGGCCAAGGAAAAAGATGTCAGCGAGGCCATTGTCGCAGCCGAAGCCGCCTTGGTGTCGAAGCTGCGAGAAAGCCAGACTTGGAAATCGATTCGCCAGGACTGGAACGAGATCAGTGCGCAGGGCCTTACCTGGAGTGCGCCGGAGAACATCAAGCGGCATTCGCAGATGATCGGCAAGACCTTGCTGTTCATGGTCGAGGTGGCAGACAGCACGGAGCTGACACTCGATCCGGCGATGGATACCTACTATTTCATGGACAGCATTGTTTCCAAGATGCCGGCCATGCTCGAGCAGCTGGGCATCACCCGGGCGCGCGGTACCGGCGTACTGACCAAGAAGGAACTCTCGCCGCAGATGAGGATCGACCTCGCCTCCCAGCTGGCCGTGATGGGCGGCCTGCTGCGGGCCCAGAACATCAACCTGGAAAAGGTGATGCGCTACGCGCCTGAACTGCAGGGCACCTTGTCCGCTCCGGTCAAGGCCTTCACGGACGATTCCGAAAAGCTGTTTGCCCTGGTTCGCGACGACATCCTGGGCGAGAAATTCACCATGGAACCGGATGCGTATTTCAACCAGGTCACGCAACTGATCGATGTCGGCTACAAAGTGATGTACGACACCCTGATCCCGCAATTCGAGCAGCAGTTGCAAAAGCGCATGAACCAGGCTGGGAACCTGCTGTACTTCCAGGTCGGGCTGTCTGTCTTGATTGCGTTGATCGTCGGTTACCTCGGTATGGGTACCTATTACTCGGTGATCAACAGTGTCATGAACTTCTCGCAGGGCGCCCGCCGTCTGGCCGATGGCGACCTGACGGTTCAGTTCGACAACCACGGCGCCGACGAATTGCATGCCGCTGGCAAGGACTTCAACGACATGGCCTCGGCCTTCCGCAGCCTGCTTGGCGGGGTGCAGGGCGACGTCCAGCGTATCAACGTGGCCTCGGAGCAGGTTGCCTCGTCAAGCCAGCAGATTTCGGCCAGCAGTTCGGCGCAAAGCGATTCGGCGTCGAGCATGGCGGCGGCCGTCGAGCAGACGACTGTCGGCATCGACCATATCGCCAAGAATGCGCAGGATGCGCAGGATTATTCGCGCCGTTCCGACGAGGTGGCTGCCGAGGGCGGCCGGATTGTGCTGGGTGTGGTCGACGAAATCAAGGCCATCGCCCAGACGGTCAATCAGTCGGCGGCCGCAGTCGAGGCGCTGGGCCAGCAGTCGAGCCAGATTTCCGCCATTGTCGATACGATCAAGGAGATTGCCGATCAGACCAACCTCCTGGCCCTCAATGCGGCCATCGAGGCGGCCCGGGCCGGCGAATCCGGCCGCGGCTTCGCGGTGGTGGCCGACGAGGTACGCAAGCTGGCCGAACGGACTGCCAAGTCCACCCAGGAAATTTCCGGCATGATCGGCGCCATCCAGTCCGGTACCGCGACGGCGGTGTCGAGCATGAAGGAGGGGGTCGAGCGTGTTGCGGCCGGCGTCGAACAGGCCCAGCTGGCGGGCGATGCGATCAGCCAGGTGCAGGTTCAGTCGCGTCAGGTGCTGGAGGCGGTCTCCGAAATTTCCGTCGCGCTGCGCGAGCAGGCCGCGGCGAGCACGGAAATCGCCCAGAGCGTCGAACGTATTGCCCAGATGGCGGAGGAGAACAACATCGCCGTTGCCGGCAATGCCGAGACGGCCGATACGCTGCGCAACCTGGCGCATACGCTGACCAGTGCCATTTCCCGCTTCAGGACCTGAGTTTTTGACGCCGCCGCCAGGCGGTGATGAGTCCGATTCGCCACGCCGCGCGCGTGGCGAAATAGCCGGCTAGCGCCAGCCCGCTGGCCAGCAGCACCAGCCCGATGCCGAGCGGCTGGGCAACGGTCAGCATCCAGCCTTGCATCGCTTCCGTCCAGGCGATGAAATTCGTTGCGTCAAAACCGGGCGGGGCCAGGAAGCCGTTGCTTTCGCCGAGCGTCAGGCGACCGATCTGGTAGGCCAGCAAATAGAGCGGCACGATGGTGAAGGGGTTGGTGTACAGCGTGACGACCAGCGCGAGTGGCAGGTTGACCCGGAAAACCACGGCACAGACCGCCGCCCCCAGCATCTGCAGCGGCCCGGGGATCAGGCCGCAGAAGAGCCCGGTCGCCACCGCACCGGCTGCCGAGTGCCGGTTCAGGTGCCACAGGCGGGGATGTAGCAGGGTCGATTCGAAAGGCCGCAACCACGGATTGTTGCGGATCGTTTCGTGATCGGGCAGGACTTTTCTGAGGTACCGACGCATGCCTTTATTATTGCAGCATGCGCCTGAATATTCTCGCCTTCGCCGCCGGCATCCTGTGTTTGCAGATGCAGCCAGAACTGTTCGCCGGATACGGCTGGCTGGCGGGTGGGGGGCTCCTGCTGCTGCCGCGGGCTTATCGACGCACCCTGTTGACGCGAGGGTTGGCGGTGCTCGCCTGCCTGGCTCTCGGTTTCACCTGGGCAGCGTGGCGGGCCGATAGCCGGCTGGCCGATGAACTGGCCGCCGAGTGGGAAGGGCGCGATATCACCATGGTGGGCGTCGTTGCCGGGCTGCCGCAGGAGTTTGCCGGCGGCACGCGTTTCGAATTCGAGGTCGAGCGTGTCGAAGACGGGGCGGTCGTGCCGGAGCGGATCCTGTTGTCCTGGTACGCGGGGCGGCGCGACAGTGCGCGCACGGCGCAGCTGGTCGTGCGCCCCGGCGAGCGCTGGCGCCTGACGGTGCGCCTGAAACGGCCGCACGGCAATGCCAATCCCGGCGTTTTCGACTACGAGGCCTGGTTGCTCGAAAGGAATATCCGCGCCACCGGCTACATCCGGCCGATTCCGCCGGAGCGCCTGACCGACATGGTATGGCGAGCGGGCTACAGCATCGAACGCCTGCGTCTGGCGGTCCGCGACAACTTCGCGGCGGTCCTGCCCGAGGCGACCTATCCCTACGCCGGCGTGCTGGTCGCACTGGCCGTCGGCGACCAGAAGGCGATCCTGGGCGATTTGTGGACGACCTTCAATCGCACCGGAACCACTCATTTGATGTCGATCAGCGGCCTCCATGTGACGATGGTCGCAGCGATGTTCGCCGGGCTGGTCGGTTTTGGCTGGCGGCGGGTGCCGGCGCTGGCCGTGCGCTGGCCGGCGCAGAAGGCTGCCTTGCTGGCCGGTTGTGGCGCTGCTCTGGTCTATGCACTGCTGGCGGGTTTCGCGGTGCCTGCCCAGCGCACGCTGTACATGCTGCTGGTCGCCGGTGCGGCGCTCCTTTCCGGACGTCTCGTAGCACCCAGCCGTATTCTCGCGCTGGCCTTGCTGGTGGTGCTCTTGCTTGATCCGTGGGCGGTTCTGGCGGCCGGTTTCTGGCTGTCGTTCGGTGCAGTCGGAGCCTTGCTTTACGTCAGCTCGGCCAGGCTGGACGAGGCCGCCGGCTGGCGGGAGAAACTTCGCAGTTGGGGCATCGTGCAATGGGCCGCGACGCTGGCCTCCTTGCCGGTGCTGCTCCTCGTCTTCCAGCAGTTTTCACTGGTTTCGCCCCTGGCCAACGCCATCGCCATTCCGGTGGTCAGCTTCATCGTCACGCCGCTGGCGTTGCTCGGTGCCTTGCTGCCGTGGTGGCCGATCCTGGCGCTGGCCCATGGGGTGCTGGACTGCTTGATGATGTTTTTGATCTGGTGCGCCGCCTGGCCGGTGTGGACGGCACCGGCACCACCACTCTGGGCAGCCCTGGCGGCGGGCATCGGGGTGGCCGTCTGCCTCATGCCGCGTGGCGTGCCGGGCCGCTGGCTGGGCGCCTTGCTGATCGTGCCGGCACTTTTCTGGCCGGTGGACAAGCCGCCGGCCGGCACGGCCTGGGTGACGGTGCTCGATGTCGGGCAGGGACTGGCGACCGTGGTGCGCACCCGGGAGCACACCCTGATCTACGACCCGGGGCCGCTATACAGCGCCGAGTCCGATGCCGGTCAGCGGGTCGTGCTGCCCTACCTGCGGGCGCTCGGGCTGTCGCACATCGATCTGCTGATGGTCACCCATCGCGATACCGACCATTCCGGCGGGACCGCTTCCGTGCTGGCCGCACTGCGCGTGGACAAGGTGTCGTCGTCGCTGGCCGAGGCGGTCGGCGAACGGTGCGCCGCCGGACAGCGCTGGACCTGGGATGGCGTTGATTTCGAGGTGCTGCACCCGGCGGCTGAGGCTTATGTGGGGGAGTCGAGGCCGAATCACTTGGCTTGTGTGCTGCGCGTGACGGCAGGCGGCCGACGCCTGCTGCTCACTTCCGACATCGAAGCGCCGGATGAGGTAGCCCTCTTTGTCCCTAAGGAGATAACCATGCCGAAAGGGAACGGATATGCCTCAAATTCGGAATGGCACATAAATGCCTTAAATTCTGTGCCAAAATTTCGAGGCAGTTAATCGGCCTGAGTTGCCATTCGACACTCTGGCTGAAATTGTCGGCAATGCGGCGGTAAGCGACCCTTTGACCTTACTACAGAGGCAAGGTCAAGCGAAGAAACTGGCTAAAAATGTTTCGCCGAAGCCCTTAGCCTTCCCTCGATGATGGGTTTTGAACACCCACAAGAGATTCAAATGGCCCCCTCGTCTGTTTCTAGCCCTGTAGTTGAGTTAGAACTTGGTATTGGCGGGATCGATTTACAAAAAGCGGCCCCCTACTGATGGGCACAGGGTAAAGAAAGTGTGAAGCGCGTTTTTCCACCTTCCGAGTTGACGCCAACATCCCCGCCATGAGCCAACACAATAGATTGGGTTATCGCCAGCCCTAAGCCTGAATTTTCGGTCGTGCGCAGGCGCGAACTGTCGACACGGTAGAAACGATCAAACAGGCGGGGCAAATGTTCGGTAGGGATATCGCTCCCTGTGTTCTCGACGGAGACCAAAATCCTACCTTCACGGTTATTGTCGACTCGAACGGTAACCTTGCCCTCGTTCGGCGTGTGGCGCAGCGCGTTGGATAGCAGATTGCTAACCGCCCTGCGCAACATCAATCGGTCGCCGACGATTTGGCCGTTACCTGTGAGCGACAAGGCTATCGATTTCTCTTCGGCAAGCACGCCGTAATACTCCAGCAAATCGCCAATTTCCTCGGCAAGGTCTATCGGCTCCTGATTGGGGATGATCTGGTTGTTGTCGGCCTTGGCCAGGAAAAGCATGTCGGAAATGGTTCGCGACAAGCGTTCGAATTCTTCCGTGTTCGACGCCAGGGTGTCCCGGTAGTCTTCTGCGGAGCGTGCTTTCGAGAGCGTGACCTGTGTCTGGGTCAACAGATTGCTGACCGGCGTTCGCAACTCATGAGCCAAGTCCGATGAAAAATCCGACAGGCGCTGAAAGGACTCTTCCAAGCGCGAAAGCATGCCATTCAATGTGTCGGCCAGATCCGCCAATTCGCGGGGGATGGCTTCGACCGGCAAGCGGGTATGCAGGCGATTGGCGGTGATCTCAGCCGCCTGCCGCTTAATGGCCAGTAAAGGCAACAGGCCGCGCCGGACGACAAACCAGCCGAGCAATCCCATCGCCAGAGTCGCCAGGCTCATGAACCCCCACAAAGTCTGCCGGAAGGAAGTCATGAAGTGCTCGTGATGGGTGATTTCGGTGGCAATTGCCACGGTGTAACTAACGCCACCATCGGTGCCTTTGACCATCGAGGAAACTCCCCGCCATGGCTGGCCGTCGTTGCTGTTCCATTTGACGGGTTGCTCGCGCCTTGGTGTCGCGCCAATGCTTAGTAGATCCTGCGGAAACACCGTCGCTTCGTTGGCATACAGCATTTCGCCATTCTGGTCATAGACGGCAACGATCAACCCGTGATGCCCCGTCAGCGCATCGTCCAATTGCTGGGTCAGTGTCTCTTTCGGCTGACTATCTGGTTTTCGTTCCAAGATATGCCTTGCCAACTGCATTTTGCCGGTCAGCACATCCAAATCCTGCTCTTCGAAGTGGCGCTCAACCGCATTGCCGATAAGCAGGCCGAGCAGGAACAGCACAAAGGCCGAGGCCAGCGCGAACAGCAGAGTCAGCCGGAGTGTCAGTGAGGGGCCGCGGATTGGGGTCAATCGGTAATCTCCAAAACATAGCCCATGCCGCGCACGGTCTGAATCAATTTGGGTTCGTACCCCTCATCAATCTTGACCCGAAGGCGTTTGATGGCGACCTCAATGACGTTCGTGTCGCTGTCGAAATTCATGTCCCAAACCTGGGAGGCAATCAGCGACCGAGGCAGCACTTCGCCCTGGCGGCGTAACAGCAGTTCAAGCAGCGCGAACTCCTTGGCGGTCAGATCGATGCGTTTGCCGGCGCGATTGACCCGGCGGCGCAGCAGGTCGAGTTCGAGGTCGGCGGCGCGCAGGAACTCGGACTCCTTCGCCTTGCCGCCCCGCCGCAGCAGGGTCCGGACTCGCGCCAACAGTTCGGAGAAGGCAAAGGGCTTCACCAGGTAGTCGTCGGCGCCCAACTCCAGTCCCTTGACCCGGTCCTCGACCTGGTCGCGTGCCGTCAGAAACAGTACCGGCATTTCCTTGCCGGCTCGGCGAATACCTTGCAACACCTGCCAGCCGTCGATGCCCGGGAGCATGACGTCGAGGATCGCCAGATCATAGGCCTCGGTCAGCGCCAGATGCAGCCCGTCGAGGCCATTGACGGCCAAATCCACGACGAAGCCCGCCTCGACCAACCCCTGCTTGAGGTAAGAGCCGGTTTTGGTTTCGTCTTCCACCACAAGAATTTTCATCGTTCTCTCCACCAATCATTGGCTATTGATGGCGCATTTTCCGTCGCTTTTAAAGGCCGATTGCCTAGATTACGGAAATGTAATCCGCAAGTCAGCAAGATGTTGGTTTGGTAAAGACAAAATAGCAATTTCGGAGCAAGACCAATTGGACTCCGCATACCCTTACTGAGAAAAAACTATGTGCAGATTTATTTGGGGTGCTCTGGCAACCATCGGCTTGGGCGCGGCAACGGCTGGGATCGTCGTCGTGGCAGGCGTCGTCGATGTCGGTGCCGACACCCCCCACAGTTCATTCACCTACCAGGCGCTGACGTTTGCCCGCGAAAGGGCCATTGCCAGCCGTACGGGTGAAATCCAGATCCCGGCTGATCTTGCCGATCCCGAGCGCGTGCGACGCGGGGCCGGCAACTATGCTGCAATGTGCGTCAATTGCCATTTGTCTCCGGAAGCGCCAGATTCGGAGATTCGCAAGGGGTTGTATCCGACTCCCCCCAATCTTTCCGAAAAACCGGCGGCGCAATCGTCACGTGACGCTGCCCGCGATTTCTGGATCATCAAGCACGGAATCAAGGCTTCCGGTATGCCGGCCTGGTCGAAGGGCGGCATGGAGGATGAGGCCATTTGGGACCTGACGGCCTTCCTGCAAAAGATACCTTTGCTGTCGGCGACCGCCTACGAGCAACTGGTGGCAGCCAGTGATGGTCATTCCCATGGCGGACTGGAAGGCCACGAGCAGGGGCATGGAGGCCACGAAGAGGCACCAGTAGCCCCGGTCGAGGAAAAACCGGTGGCCAAGGGCAAAAAAGCGCACAGCCATGACCACGGATCGCACAAACATTAACCCTATGAAGATTACAAAAATGTAATCAGGCGGACAGCAAATTGTTGGCGTCGGCTATCCATACTGACGCCACTCGACTGACACAGGATCTTCGCCATGCGTAACCCCATTCTTGTTCTTGCTTTGAGCGCCGTCCTCGGCACCGGCCTTTCCACTGCCGTGGCGGCCGGCGAAACGGTGGATGTTTACAAGAGCCCGAATTGCGGTTGCTGCGGCAAGTGGGTCGATCATCTGAAAAATGCGGGCTTCGAGGTCCGCTCGCACAACGTCATGGATGTCACGGCGGCCCGCAAACAATTGGGGATGCCCGATCGCCTGGGCTCCTGCCACACCGCCAAGGTGGCCGGCTATGTGGTCGAAGGCCATGTGCCGGTTGCCGACATCCAGCGTCTGCTCAAGGAAAAACCGAAAGCCCTCGGCATCGCGGTGCCGTCGATGCCGCCAGGATCGCCGGGCATGGAAAGCCCGAAACCCGTCCCCTACAACACGCTGCTGGTCCAGACCGGTGGCGAAACCAGCATCTTTGCCAAACATTGATCCCCAAAACAGGAGAAACTCATGAAAGCCCTTATCACCGCCTCACTGATCGCCTTTTCCACCCTCGGCGCCGTTTCTGCCCAAGCTGCAAGCGACCATGCCGGGCATGCCATGGCCTCGCCGAGCGCCGCGTCTGCTGAAATGCAGATGATCGACGCTCAGGTCAAGAAAGTGGACAAGGCAGCCGGCAAAGTAACCTTGTCGCATGGCCCACTGACCAACCTGAACATGCCGGCGATGACCATGGTACTCAAGGTTTCCAATGTCGCCTGGTTGGACCAGATGAAAACCGGCGATAAGATTCGCTTCATGGCCGAAAACGTGAATGGTGCCATCACCGTCGTCCATTTCGAACCCGCCAAATAACCCAATCGACTGACGGCGAGACGGTGCTTACCTCTCGCTGTCAGCATGCTTCATAAAAACAAATATTGCAGGGAGGTCGCATGCGCCGACTCAGGCCGTTACCCATTTTGATCCTGGCGCTTGCCACCGCCTTTGGGTCGCCCGTGCTTGCCCAAGACGCCGCCCTTGGTGCGAACGTGGACAGCCTGATCAATTATGCCAAGACACGCAATCCGGAGTACGCCGCGATGCAGGCCGAGGCCGAAGCGTCAGGCGAGCGGGTGACGCCGGCCGGTGCCTTGCCCGACCCGAAGTTTCGGACCGAGTTGCGTGACATAACGCGGATGGGCGAACAGAGTGCCACGCTAGCCCCAAATCGCGTCGGCAGCACCCGTTACTTGCTGATGCAGGACATACCCTGGTTCGGCAAGCGTGACCTGAAGCGCGAAATCGCCGAGCTTGAAGCCGACGGCGCCAAGGGACGTGCGTTGGGCACCTGGGCCGATGTTGCCGGGCGGATCAAAGTCAATTTTGCCCAGTTGTATTTCGTACACCGCAATGAGCAACTGACCCGGGAAATCCTCGACCTGATGACCCGCCTGGAAAAAGTCGCCCAGGTTCGTTATTCCGGCGGCCTGGCGGCGCAGCAGGATGTTATCCGCGCCCAGGTTGAGCAGACCAACATGCGCAACGAATTGATTGCGCTGGAAACCGAACAGCACCACCTGCATGCCCGGCTGAATGCCTTGCTGGCCCGCCCAAGCAATGCGCCCTTGCAGGAACCAGCGCAGTTGCGCAAGCTGCCGACTCCCGTGGCGCTGGATTACGCCACGTTGGAAGAGCGCGTGCGAACCCGCAACCCGCAACTGTTCGCCGACGAATCGAAAATCAAGGCCGCCGAGAAATCCCGCGACCTGACCTACAAAAACCGCTATCCCGATTTTACGCTGGGCGTATCCCCCATCCAGTACCAGAGCGCCATCAAGGAATGGGAGTTGATGGTCGAGCTGAATATCCCGCTGCAGCAGTCTTCGCGCCGGGCGCAGGAGCGAGAATCGGAATCGATGCTCAATGCCGCCCGCTCGCGCAAGGAAGCCACTACCAACCAAGTCTCCGCCGAACTGGCCGAGGCCCTGGCTGGTATCGAAGCCGCCCGCCGCACGGAAAACCTGCTGGCCAACAGCCTACTGCCGCAGGCCGAACTGACCTTCAAGGCGGCGCTGGCCGGGTATGAGACCGGCAAGGTCGATTTCGCCACCTTGCTCGATGCCCAGCGCCAAATCCGGCAGGCCCGACAAAACCAGCTTAAGGCCCAAGTCGACGCCCAGATGCGTCTGGCCGAAATCGAACGTCTTTTAGGGGAAGATCTATGAACAAGGGTGCAGGACTGACCATCGGCGTTATTGCCGTTGCTGTGGCTGCCGGTGGTGGTTACTGGCTGGGCGGACGTGGCGGCGCTTCCCATGGCGATGCGGCACCGGTCACCAGCGCCCCGGCCGAGCCGGCCAAGAAAGAGAAAAAGCTGCTGTTCTACCGCAATCCGATGGGACTGCCCGACACCTCGCCGGTGCCCAAGAAAGACCCGATGGGGATGGATTACATCGCGGTCTATGAGGGAGAGCAGGACGACGATCCGGCATCGGCCAACCAGATAAAGATAAGCACCGAAAAAGTACAGAAACTGGGCGTTCGAACCGAAGCCGCCCAATTGCGCATCCTTGACAAGGTGGTACGCGCCGCCGGTCGGATCGAGCCGGACGAGCGCCGCATCTACGCGATTTCTCCTAAGTTCGAGGGCTACGTCGAACGCCTGCACGTCAATGTCACGGGCCAGCCGGTCAGCAAGGGGCAGCCGCTGTTTGAGGTGTATAGCCCGGAACTGGTTTCCGCCCAGCGCGAATACGCGATTGCCGCCCAAGGCGTCGAATCGCTGAAGGAAGCCGGCGGCCAAGCGCGGGACGGCATGAAGCAACTGGCCGATTCAAGCCTGTTGCGTCTGAAGAACTGGGATATTTCGGAGGAGCAGGTCAAGGCGCTGGCCAAATCCGGCGAAGCACGGCGCACGCTGACTTTCCGCTCACCGGTCACCGGCATTGTCACCGAAAAGAAAGCCCTGCAGGGCATGCGTTTCATGCCGGGCGAGGCGCTTTATCAGGTGGCCGACCTCTCGGCGGTCTGGGTGGTTGCCGATGTCTTCGAGCAAGACATTGGTCAGGTCAAGACCGGCGCCAAAGCCAAGGTCAGGATCAATGCCTACCCGGACAAAGTGTTCGAAGGCACGATTACCTACGTTTATCCGACCCTGAAGGCCGAGACGCGGACGGTGCCGGTTCGGGTCGAACTGCCGAACCCCGGTCAGTTGCTGAAACCGGCCATGTTCGCCCAGGTTGAGTTGCCGGTCGGCGCAAAGGGAGAAGTCGTTACCGTACCGACCTCGGCCGTGATTGACAGCGGCACCCGCCGCATCGTGCTGGTCCAGGCGAAGGAAGGCCGTTTCGAGCCACGCGAGGTCAAGCTGGGGCAACGCAGTGACAACCATGTTGAGGTGCTTGAAGGCGTCAAGAATGGTGAGCCGGTGGTGGTTGCCGCCAATTTCCTGATCGACGCCGAAAGCAACCTGAAGGCGGCGGTCGGCGGTTTCGGCCATGCTAGCCACGGCAGCCAGCCGAAGCCGGAGTCAGCCAAGCCTGCTGCTGTCGGGCATCAGGCCGAAGGCACGGTCGAGGGGTTCGACGCCAAGGCAGGTATGCTGACGCTCAATCACGGGCCGGTCGCCAGTCTCAAATGGCCGGGCATGACCATGGAGTTCCAGGTCGCGACGCCGGCGCTGTTGAGCGGACTCAAACCGGGTGCGACGGTGGCCTTCGAGTTTGTCGAGCGCAAACCAGGTGAATGGGTCGTCACCAGCATCAAACCGATGGCTGGAAAAGTGGCGGCCAATCCCCACGCAGGCCACTGACAGGGGATACCATGCTCGCCAAAATCATTGAATGGTCGGGGCGCAACCGCTTCCTCGTCCTGCTCGCCACGCTGTTTGTTGTCGTCGGTGGTGTCGTTGCGGTCATGAAAACGCCGCTCGATGCCTTGCCCGACCTCTCAGACGTGCAGGTCATCGTCTATACCGAATACCCCGGCCAGGCGCCACAGGTCGTCGAGGATCAGGTCACCTATCCGCTGACGACGGCCATGTTGTCAGTGCCGAAGTCCAAAGTGGTTCGCGGCTTCTCTTTCTTCGGCGCGTCCTTCGTCTACATCATTTTTGAAGACGGCACGGACATTTATTGGGCGCGGTCCCGGGTACTGGAATACCTCAACTTTGCCGCCGGCCGCATGCCCAAGGGCGTCACACCGCAAATCGGTCCGGACGCCACGGGCGTCGGCTGGGTCTATCAATACGCGCTGCTCGCCAAGGACAAGACGCTGGCCGAACTGCGGACGCTGCAGGACTGGTATCTGCGCTATCAACTGACCAAGGCACATGGCGTCGCCGAAGTGGCTTCGATTGGCGGCTTCGTCCAGACCTACCAGGTCACGGTTGATCCGGTGAAGTTGCGCGCCTATGGCATTCCGCTAGCGGCGGTTTCAAAGGTCATTCGGGAATCGAACCGCGATGTCGGCGGGCGTGTCGTCGAGATGGCGGAAACCGAATACATGGTGCGCGGCAAGGGCTATCTGCGGGGCACAGGCGATATTGAAAATCTGGTGGTTAAGTCACAAGGCGGGACGCCCGTCTTGGTTCGTGACATTGCCCGTGTCGAACTGGCGCCGGACGAGCGGCGCGGTCTCACCGAGTTGAATGGTGAAGGTGAAGTGGTTTCCGGTATCGCCATGGCGCGCTACGGCCAGAACGCGCTGGAGGTCATTCACAACTTGAAGGAAAAAATTGGTGAGATTTCTGCCGGGCTTCCGGAGGGCGTGACGATCCAGACGGTCTATGATCGTTCGGAATTGATTCACCGTGCGATTGACACCTTGACGCGCACTTTGGCGGAAGAAAGTCTCATCGTCGCGCTGGTCTGCGTCGTATTCCTGATGCACATGCGCAGTGCTTTGGTAGCCATCCTGATGCTGCCGGTCGGGGTGCTGATTGCCTTCATCGCCATGCGATTGCTGGGAATGAACTCGAACCTGATGAGTCTGGGCGGTATCGCCATTGCCATTGGGGCGATGATCGATGCGGCCATCGTGATGATCGAAAACGCCCATAAGCACATCGAGCGTTTGCCGGAGGATCATACCCACGGGGATCGCATCGAGGCAATGATTGCGGCCTGCAAAGAGGTCGGCCCCGCACTGTTCTTCTCGCTGCTCATCATCACCGTTTCCTTCCTGCCCGTCTTTACGCTGGAGTCCCAGGAAGGACGTCTGTTCTCGCCCTTGGCCTACACCAAGACCTTCTCGATGGCGGGCGCTGCATTGCTGTCGGTGACGCTGGTGCCGGTGCTGATGATGCTGTTCATTCGCGGCAAAATCATGCCGGAATCGAAAAACCCGGTGAATCGTTTCCTGATCTGGGCTTATCGCCCGATCATCGCCGGCGTCATGCAATGGAAAAAGACCACTATCGTGGCCGCACTGCTCGCGCTGGTGGTCTCGATTTATCCGGCCAGCAAGTTGGGCTCCGAGTTCATGCCGACGCTGAATGAAGGCACGCTGTTCTACATGCCGGCTTCGCTGCCCGGGATGTCGATCACCAAAGCGGCGGAACTGTTGCAGACCCAGAACAAGATCATCAAGAGTTTCCCGGAAGTCTCATCGGTTTATGGCAAAGCGGGTCGTGCCAACACGGCAACGGACCCGGCGCCGACGGAGATGTTCGAGACGGTGATCAATCTGAAGCCGGAATCCGAATGGCGCCCTGGATTGACGACCGACAAGCTGATCGCCGAAATGGACAAGGCCTTGCAGTTCCCGGGCGTATCGAACGCTTGGACGATGCCGATCAAGGCGCGCATCGACATGCTGTCGACCGGCATCCGGACGCCAATCGGGATCAAGGTGTTCGGCAAGGATCTCAACGAGATGGAACGACTGGCCCGCGAAATCGAGACGGTCGTCAAGGCAGTTCCAGGCACTACCTCGGCTTTCGCGGAACGGATTACCGGCGGTTTTTACCTGAATATCGAACCGGACCGCACCCAGTTGGCCCGCTATGGGCTGGCGGTCGGCGATTTGCAGGATGTTATCGGCCAGGCCTTGGGCGGCGAGATGGTTACCACGACCGTCGAAGGGCGCGAACGGTTTGGCGTCACCGTGCGCTATCCGCGTGAACTTCGTTCCGATCCGCAGCAGATTGCCCGCGAGGTGCTGGTGCCGACCATGGAGGGGGCAATGATTCCGCTCGGCCAATTGGCCCGCGTCGAGGTGGCCAAGGGAACGCCCGGCATCCGGACTGAAAACGCGTTGCTTTCCGCCTATATCTTCGTGGACATTCGCGAACGCGACATCGGTGGCTATGTCGCCGATGCCAAGAAGGCGGTGGCGGAAAACGTGAAATTCCCGCCGGGCTATTACGCGACCTGGAGCGGCCAGTTCGAATCCATGGAGCGCGCGATCGAGAAAATGAAGATCGTCGTCCCGGTGACGCTGTTGATCATCTTTCTGCTGCTTTACCTGAACTTCAAACGTCTGACAGAGACCTTGATTGTCATGCTGTCGGTGCCGTTTGCGCTGGTCGGCGGGGTCTGGTTGATGTGGTTGCTCGGTTACAACCTGTCCGTTGCCGTCGCCGTGGGCTTCATCGCCCTAGCCGGGGTTGCAGCGGAAACCGGGGTGATCATGCTGATTTACCTTGATCATGCCTGGGAAGCGCTGAAGGCCAAGCGCCGGACGGAAAACCAAGCGCCAACCCTGCACGATCTCTACGAGGCCATCATGGAAGGCGCCGTGGAGCGGGTTCGCCCGAAGATGATGACGGTGGTGGCGATCATGGCCGGCCTGTTGCCGATCATGTGGGGTACCGGTACCGGCTCAGAAGTCATGAGTCGCATTGCGGCGCCGATGGTTGGCGGGATGATTTCCTCGACGGTGCTGACGCTCGCAGTCATCCCCGCCATCTACGCCCTGGTCAAGCAGTGGCGAATGAAACGGGGGATGGAGCAATGAGACACAAGCTTTCGCATTGGATTCCTGTGGCTCTTGTTGTGGCCATGCTGCCAAGCCTTGCCCAGGCTCAAGGCTGGAGCATTCCCAAACCCAGTCCCGGCCTAATGCCCAATCCCGGCACGGGCAAGGCGCTGTTCGCCAATCACTGTGCGGGCTGTCATGGCGGCGACTTGAAGGGATCGGAAAAGGGACCGCCCCTGCTGCACAAGATCTATGAGCCGTCACATCATGCCGATGCGGCGTTCCAGTTGGCCGTGGCCAACGGTGTGCGGGCCCATCACTGGAAGTTTGGCGACATGGCTCCGGTGAAAGGGGTGACGCCGGACGACGTCGCCCACGTCACCGCCTATGTGCGGGCTGAGCAGCGGAAGGTTGGCATCCAATAGCGGATGCTTCAAACAAAGCACTATCAGGGGGGAAACTGTCCAAAGAAGACGATTCAATGCGACCGTTTGAGGATGCCGTTGCCATTCTTGTGGTGCTCACCACCGATCTGAGAGACCATCATCGCGATGCCTTCGATGCGGCAATGCCGGATCTGTTGCGGCTTACGCGAGACAAGGCATCCGCGCTGGCTTATGTGCGTCGGATTGTCGCTGTCGAACTGAACTCCCCCCATAACCCACAGTGGCAGGTTTCCGCAGGCGAATTCGAGAGGCGGAGGCAACAGGTCTTTCTGGGGCTAAGTGCCCAGACTCAATAGATAATCGCTCCCAGTGAACAGCACGGCAACAAGCTGACGAAACAGTGACCGAGTTGTAATGTTCCCGTTATGGGTGCGACAGCTACCCACAGGCAAACTCCCCCTACGAGGCAATGGGCCTTGATCGTGCCGCAGGGAGAAAATCATGTCCGCACACAATTCGTTCGCAATTTTCAACACATCCCCCGACTTCCATTTGGTTTCCCAGTTGGTTGGCGTGAATCTCGATTGTTTGGAAAAGATGGTTTCCACGCAGTTTTCCCCGCTCAAGGAACTCCTTGAGCAAACTTCATCGCTGTCTCTGGATGATCCTGGGCAAAGCGGGGCATGGTGGGCTGCAGTCGGCAATTTATCCATCGAGTATTGGAAGGCATACACCCTCGACAGCATGGAGTACCAGCACCGGGTTTTGCAGGTACTAGCCCAACATTCGACAAAGTGAACTCGATGATGAGTTCGTCGGGGTCGGTGCGCTGGCAAGACTCTTCCGGCAAGGTCATTGCCTGTACGGAAAAAATCAAGGTGCTCAATGAGAACCTGGATGAACTTCGCCAGATGGCCCAGGATGCGCTGGAGGACGGAATTTTGATGGGGTGTTGCGAACGGCAATTGCGCGATGCGCTTGCCGACGCAATCGTGCATTTGGTGAATCCGTATTTGGCCATGCTTCCTGACAACAATGTAATCGACAAGTCACCTTGTTGACAGTGACAGAAGCACAAACTGAATCTGTCCATTCGATTCGGACCGTTGAAATCCCCAAAACTCAGGAGTCAAGATCATGAAAGTTTCCTCCCTCATTGCCGCCGTTCTGTTTGCTGGCACCACGATGACCGGCGTCGTCTTCGCCGACGAAAAGGCCGCTGCGCCGAAGGCTGCCGAAGGACAGGCTGACAAGGCTGCTTCCAAGCCACATTCCCATGTCCAGGAAAAAACCGGAATGCCGCAAAGCATGCCGGATGCAAAGGCTGACAAGCCGAACGCAGCCAAGGACAAGAGCAAACATTTCCATCCGCGAGATGGAAAGTAACTGCCCAGTAAAGGCCTCGGAATCGAGGCCTCGGCATTTCAGTCATGGATATCCACAAACCGGCAGAGCACGGCGATCGATGTGTATGTCGCACGCTGGCGCTTGCGGTCGGCAGTGACCCGAAGCTGCTGACCTACAACTATTGTCGAACGGTGCTTCAGAAACGCTGGATCATCGAATGCAATCATGGATGCCTGGCAAAGCCGGCCGTAGCAAACAGCGATCTGAAATGGCATGGCGTCGGCCAGATTGATCCGGTGAAGGCCATCCTGATCATGAACGAGTAATCAGTGTCATGGCTGGAGCCCCTCCTATCCCACCGGCAATTCCCCCATCTACTTCTGTTCAAGGAGGGCACGAGGGACATAGTGCGTCCTCGGGGGGGGCCAACAACGGAGGGTTTTCCGAGGCCTTGAATCAGGCGATTGTTCAGCAGGCAAACAACCCAGTGGTCAGTCATGGCAATCATGGCGGACAAGGTGCCGGGGTAGTTGGGCACACTGGGCATTCTTCCGGAATGGCCTCCAGCACGGCGTCAGCCCATCCCAATCACTTCACAGTTGGACAAGGCGGTCATGCCGGTCACAATTTTCAGCAGAAAATGCTGGGTGTTCGTGTCTATCGGCAGCAACTCCTGGCCTCGAACATCGCCAATGCCGATACTCCAGGTTATAAGGCCGTTGATATTGACATTGAAGAGGCTGCCAAAATCGTTCAAGGTGCCTCCTCATCGTTGCCATTGACGAGCACGGCTACCGGACATCTCTCGGGCACCGGGCAAACATCACCATTCCCACTAAAGTATCACGTACCTTACCAAGCGGCTACTGATGGCAACACGGTGGAAATGGATGTCGAACGACAGAAAATGGCTGAAAATTGAAGGATCTGTCTAAGGCGTCCTATTAAAGAGGACGGCTTGCCAAGGCCCTACCCAAAAAATTGCAATAG
The DNA here is from genome assembly GCF_000519045.1 of Dechloromonas agitata is5. Taxonomy (GTDB): domain Bacteria; phylum Pseudomonadota; class Gammaproteobacteria; order Burkholderiales; family Rhodocyclaceae; genus Azonexus; species Azonexus agitatus. Next base: position 3,115,709 of record NZ_KI912532.1, on the reverse strand, counting down.
AATAGAAAGTAGTGAAGTCGGAATTTCTGAAACACAGGCCTTGTAGGGAATGAATTTCCGCAAGTTCGACAAAATGGTCCATGCCTGGTCCTGGCCAGGGGCACTGGGCATACGCAATTACGGGAGCCGGCCCATGTATTTCAATCGTTTCCACAGCATTGCCGCGGTAGTGTTGTCCAGTACGCTGGCGTTCTCTAACGCAGCCAGCGCCGCCGGCCGCACTTCCTGCCCGCCGCTGCTGCAACATACCTTTCCGCGATTGCAAGACGATCAACCGCAGTCGCTTTGCCAGTACACCGGCAAAGTGTTGTTAGTCGTAAATACGGCAAGCTATTGCGGTTTCACGGGCCAATACGCCGGTCTGGAAGCGCTGTATGCACGCCACAAGGACCAGGGTCTGGTGGTGCTCGGTTTTCCTTCCAACGACTTCAAGCAGGAAACCGGCAGCAACCAGCAAATCGGGGCTTTTTGCCAAAATACCTTTGGCGTGAAATTCCCGATGTTTGCCAAGAGCTCGGTCAAGGGGGCGCAGGCGTCGCCCTTTTACCGACAACTGGCCGCTGCCACCGGCAAAGAGCCGGGCTGGAACTTCTATAAGTACCTGATCGGGCGCGACGGCAAGGTGGCGAGCGCTTATTCGAGCATGACCGGCCCAGCAAACAAGGGCTTGCAGCAGGAGATCGACCGACTGCTGGCGCAGCCGGCACCCGCAGGGCAGTGATGGCCGCCCGCCTCGCTCACGGCGGGTAGCAATGTTGGGTATCATGATCTGACCGTCCAGGACTGGACATGAAGAAGACTGCCAACCCATGAGTACCCTTTTCGCTCCCATCGAACTTGGAACGCTGACACTGCCCAACCGTATCGTGATAGCGCCGATGTGCCAGTATTCGGCACAGGACGGCAATGCCACATCCTGGCACCTGATGCACCTGGGCCAGCTGGCGCTTTCCGGCGCCGGCATGCTGATCATCGAGGCTACCGCCGTTGAGGCAGAGGGCCGCATTTCGGCGCAAGATCTCGGCCTGTGGTCAGATGAGAACGAGCAGGCGCTGGCGTCCACGCTGGCGCAAGTGCGCCGGCATTCGGCCATGCCGATTGCAGTGCAGCTGGCGCATGCCGGCCGCAAGGCATCCACTGTTCCACCCTGGCTGGGCGGGCAGCTGCGCCCGTCTGGCGAAGGCGGCTGGCGCACGTGGGCGCCCTCGGCCTTGCCTTTCACTCCCGGCAATGAAGCGCCGCAGGCGCTGGATGCGGCTGGCCTTGTGCGCATTCGCCAGGCCTTTGCTGCGGCCGCGGCGCGCGCGGCCCGTATCGGCATCGATGCCATCGAAGTCCATGGCGCGCATGGATACCTGCTGCACCAGTTCCTTTCGCCGCTTTCTAACCGGCGTGACGATGCCTATGGCGGGTCGCTGGAAAATCGCATGCGTTTTCCCTTGGAAGTATTCGAGGCGGTGCGTGCAGCCTTTCCGGCCGGCCGGCCGGTCGGCATCCGCGTCTCGGCAACCGACTGGGTCGAAGATGGCTGGGATATCGAGCAAACTTTGGCATTTGCCGCCGCTCTGAAAGTGCGCGGCTGCGATTTTCTGGACGTGTCCACCGGCGGGCTGTCGCCACAGCAAAAAATTTCCCTAAGCCCGGGTTACCAGGTGCCGTTCGCGGAAAGATTGAAGCGGGACGTCGGCATGCCGACCATTGCCGTCGGCCTGATTACCGAAGCACGGCATGCCGAGTCCATCGTCGCCAGCGGCCAGGCCGACATGGTGGCGCTGGCGCGCGGCATCCTGTACGACCCGCGCTGGCCTTGGCATGCGGCCGCCGAACTGGGCGCGCAAGTGGATGCGCCGCCGCAGTACTGGCGTTGTCAGCCGCGCGAGCTCAAGGCGCTGTTTCGCGACGCCCGGATCAGCTAGGGTGCGGGCGCCAGCGGCGCGGTTTCACCCTGCAGCAAAAATTCGCAAAAATGACGCGCCGGCGCGTCCGGCAAGAGGTCCTCGCGGCTGATCACGTACAGGTCCTTGTGCAGTGCGCCGCCTTCGAGGGGAATTGCCCGCAGACTGCCATCGCGGTTTTCATCGGTCACGGCGGCCGCCATCACGAGCGAGATGCCGAGTCCGGCCCGCACCGCATGCTTGACCGCTTCGGTGCTGCCAAGTTGCATGGCGATCCCGATGTTGCGCGCATCGTCGCCGAAATAGGACTGCAGCAGCCGCCCTGTGCCGCTGCCGGCTTCGCCGCCCAGTAGCGCCTGCCCGCACAGCCAGTTGCGTGGAATGCTGGTGCGCCCGGCCCAGGGATGGTCGGGCGGCACGATGACCTGCAATTCCTCGCGATGCCAGACGGTGGCGGTAAAGCCGGGGCGTGGATCCCACCATTCCATGATGGCGACGTCGATCTCGAAATTCTGCAGTTGCTCGGCGATGCGGTTGTTGCTGCCAATAGCTATCTGGAGCTTGTGCGCAACGCGGTCGCGGTAGGCGCGCAGACGCGGCTGCAGCAAGTAGATGCCGGTATTGGAACTGGCGCCGATGCTGAGGACTGTCTTGTCGAACAAGGCTTGCGCGCGGGCGCCGGCGCGTACCAGATGTTTAGCGTAGGGCAGGAATGAAGTGCCTTCCGGCGTCAGTGTGCAGCCGGCATTGCTGCGCTGGATCAGCGCCACCTTGAGCGATTGCTCGAGCCGCTTGATATGTTGCGTGACGGCCGGTTGCGACTGGCCAGTCTGCCTGGCCGCCTCGCGGAATCCCCCCTGATTTGCGACCGCAAGGAATGTGGCGACGCACTCCAGGTTGATCATGTCGCCGTCTTCCTGCCGGGACGGTTGATGGCGCCGGCAGGCGCCTCGCCATTGAGCGCCTGGATAATGTTGCAGGCGGCCTGACGTTCGATCTCCAGGCGCACTTCGGCAACGGCCGAACCGAGGTGCGGCGTGAAAAAAGTTTGTGCAGGATTGTCCAGCAAGGCTTGCGGAATGGCGCGCGGCCGGTCTGGCCGTGCCCATTCTTCCAGCTCGAACACGTCGGCGGCATAGCCGGCAAGGCGGCCGCTGGCGAGCGCTGCAACGACTGCGGCTTCATCGACCACCGAGCCGCGGCAGGCATTCACCAGGTAGCTTCCCGGACGCATCCTGGCGAGCGTGTCAGCATTGATCAGGTGCAGGGTCTCCGGCGTCATCGGCAGCATCGGCACGATGAAATCGCTGGCGGCCAGCAATTCATCGAGTTCGACTTGGCGCGCATTCCATTGCGCAGACTGTTCGGTCGGCAGGGCAACGTGGTCGCAATACAGAATCTGCATGTCGAAGCCAGCCAGCCGCTGTGCGATGGCGCGGCCGACCGCACCCATGCCGATGATGCCGATCGTACGCCCGGTGAGCCCCGTGCCGTACAGCTGCGGGAGCCACCCCTGAAAGCCGCTGCTGCGGATCTGGCGGTCACCTTCCAGCATGCGGCGTGTTAACCCGAGCAGCAGGCCGATGGTCAGTTCCGCGGTCGGGATGGTCAGCAGGTCGGGCACGATGGAAAACCAGATGCCGCGGCGGGTGCAGGCGGCGACGTCGAAGTTGTCATAACCCTTGAGCGCCGCGCCGACGATTTTCAGTTGCGGGCAGGCTTGCAGGAAGGCGTCGTCGATACTGTCGGGCATGAAGACCATGATGGCTTGCGCATCGCGCGCGCGCGCCAGCACTTCTTCGCGCGGCAGGGTGTCGCGCGAAGTATTGGGAATGACTTCGGCAACGCCTTGCAGCAGTTCGATGATTTCCGGATGCACCCAGTGGGTGAGCACGACTTTGGGTTTCATGTAACGATTTGCGTAAATGATTTACTTGAAGGTGCGGCGCAGGAAGGCGCTCAGGGCGTCGACCAGGCTCACCATGACGAGGATGACGATCAGGATTGCCGAGACATCCGTGTATTGCATGATGCGCAGCGATCCCATCAGTTCGAAGCCGATGCCGCCGGCGCCGACCATGCCCATGACCGTCGAGGCGCGGAAGTTGTATTCCCAGCGGTAGATCGCTGTATCGGCCATCTGCGGCAAGACTTGCGGCAGGATGCCGTGGAAGATCACCTGCAGCGGGCTGCAACCGGCGGCGCGCGCGGCTTCCACCGGCGCGCGGTCGGCATGTTCGATGGCTTCGGCAAAGAACTTGCCGACCATGCCCACCGAATGCAGGCCAAGCGCCAGCACGCCCGGCAGCGCGCCGAAGCCGACTGCAGCGACGAACACGATGCCCATGATGAGTTCAGGGATCGAGCGCAAGCCGTTCAGCAGGCCCCGGGCGCATTGGTAGACCAGCGGATGCGGCGTGGTATTGCGCGCTGCCAGCACCGCCAGTGGCAGCGACAGCAGCACCGCAACCGCCGTGCCGGCCACGCTCATGGCCAGGGTGTCGAGCAGTGGCTTGACCCAGGAGCCGGCCTGGCTGAAGTTCGGCGGAAACATCTCGCCGACCAGTGACGCCAGGCTGGGGATCCCTTCGCCCAGGCGTTCGGCGTCGAACAGGCCAACGTAATACCAGCAAGCGATGACGATTGCCAGCACGGTGGCCAGGGAGACCATCGAGCGGTTCCAGGCGCGCTGCCGGCGGTCCAGCAGCGGTGCGAATTGAGCGTGCATGAAGACTCCTGATTGCTTGTGCGATGTGTGCCTAGAACTTGGACAGATCCAGCTTGAGCAGCGTGCCGAGATTGCGCACGACATCGTATTCCTTGTCGCTGATCGGGCCGAAGCCGTCGGCTTTGAATGGCTTCAGCACGGCCGGGTCATTCAGGCCCAGGAAAGCGGCGCGGATCTTTTCCTTCAGCGCGGCATTCAGGTTGGAGCGCATGGTCCACGGGTACTGCGGAAAGGGCTTGGATTCGACCAGCACCTTGACCTTGTTGGCGTCGATGATGCCGCGCTGGACCAGCGATTCGAAAATCGGCTTGGACAGGCCGCCCGCCTGCGCGTGGCCATTCTGCACGGCGATGGCGACGGCGTCATGGGCGCCGACGAAGTGTTCCTGGTAATTCTCGCCGGCTTTCAAGCCATTTTCCGCCAGCATCGATTTCGGGATCAGGTGGCTGGAGGTCGAGGCCTTGTCGCCATAAGCAACGTTCTTTTTTGCGATGTCGGCAATGCCGTTGATGCCGGCGCCGGTATTGATGACCAGGACCGACTGGTAAGTGGTGCTGCCTTTTTGCTTGATCGCGGCGAAGGCTTCGATTTCGCTCTTCTGCCGGGCCAGCACATAGGACAGCGGGCCGAAGTAAGCCAGATCCAGGCGGCCATGGCGCATCGCCTCGATCATCGAGGAGTAATCGGTGGTGACGATCAGTTCAATCTTCTTGCCCAGCGTTTTTTCCAGATACTCTTCCAGCGGCTTGTTGTTCTTGATGACGGTCGAGGCATTTTCATCCGGCAGCAGGGCCACTTTCAGGGTGTCCGGATCCGGATTGGGCGCAGCATGCGCGACGGCGCCCAGAAGGGCAAGCGAGGCCAGGCTAATGGCGGCAAACAGTTTCTTCATAATGCTTCCTTTGCGGTTGCGATGGGAAAGGGAAAACGGACGGTGGCAGCGACGTCTGCCGGCGGCGTGCCCGCCGCCTTGTGCTCGTACAGGGCGGCGGCTTGCGCCGGTGTCAGGGCATCCGGTGTGGCGTCGAACACGAGACGTCCGTGTGCCAGGCCAACGATGCGGTCAGCATACTTGCGGGCAAGTTCGACCTGGTGCAGGCTGATGACCGCCGAGATGCCGTCTTCCTTGCAGATACGGTGCAGCAGCGACAGGACTTTGTCGGCGCTGACGGGATCGAGGCTGGCCACCGGTTCGTCGGCAAGAATCAGGCGTGGTCGCTGCGCCAGGGCGCGGGCGATGCCGACGCGTTGCTGCTGGCCGCCGCTTAACTGGTCCACCCGCGTCAGCGCCTTGTCCAGCAAGCCGACACGCTCCAGGCATTGCAACGCAAATTCCTGTTCGGCGCGCGGCAACGGAAACAGGCTGCGCAGGGTCGAGTGGTAACCGAGACGTCCCATGAGCACGTTTTGCAGGGCCGGGAGGCGGCCGATCAGTTGATGCTGCTGGAAAATCATGCCTGTCTGACGGCGGTGCATCTGCAGCGTCTTGCGGTCCTGGAGGGGGCCGTGTCCGTCGACGCGGACCTCGCCGGCATGCGGGGTGTGCATCAGGTTCAGGCAGCGCAGGAGGGTTGATTTGCCGGCACCGGAGGCGCCCAGCAAAACGGTAAACTGGCCCTGGCAGAAGTCCAGGGTGGTTGGATGCAGGGCAACAAGATTGCCGAATTGCACCGATACTTTGTGCAGATGAATCATGGCGAGTCCTTCGTTGGTTTCGCAATCAAACTGCGATGACGATTACAAAATCGAATTGCCAGGCCATGGTAGGGGGGCTGTGTTACCTGCGCGTGACGAACCGATGAAGAATCTGTGACATCGCCACCGGCGGCACCATTTTTAACTGGGTTAATGCACCAATTCTCACTCGATCGCGTCAGCGGCCACTTCAAGCACTTCATGGAACTGCTACAGAATCTGAAATGAACGCTATTCAACTGCCCCAGACACACCGGCAATTGCGCCGCATGTTGGCGCGGCGCCTCGGTATAGGTGCGCTCCTGGTTGGCAGTCTCGCGGGAGGTCTTGCCTACTGGGTCGAATCGTATCGCGTAGAGCAGCGCACCCTTGAACGCGCCATAGCGGGGGTCAGGCATTTCGAGTCGCCCGCCATGCAAATGGCGGTCGGCGGGGATAAAGGAGATAGCCATTCCGCGATTTCGCAGTTGCTGACCGATGAGTTTGTCGGGATTCGAGTTTTTTCGCCCAATACGGAGATGGTGTTTGATGCTTGGCGGTCACTCCCCGAGTCGCTGAAAGAGATCGCCCGACAACAGCGCCATCCATGGCCGCCAGCTCCAGGCAGCCATAGCAAACGATTTTCGGTGGCTGGCGAAGAACTGGTTCAGGTCATTCTGCCGATGACCACCAGTGATGGCCGTCTTGCAGGCTATGTCGAGGGAATCAGCCTGGTGTCCCGCTCGGCACTGCAAGAGAGAGAACAACAGATTCGCGGGGCTGCGCTGACGGCCTCGATATCAGTATTCGCGGCAGCGCTGTTGCTTTACCCGTTAATGTCGGGATTGCTGGGCCAAACGGTGGCATTGTCGTCTCGACTCCTGGAATCCAATCTTTCGCTGCTGCGCTCCCTTGGAAACGCCATCGCCAAGCGTGACGCAGATACCGACGCCCATAACTACCGGGTTACCTGCTATGCGGTCTCACTTGCCGAAGCACTGGGTGTTGGCAAGGAAACCATTGCCGAACTGGTGCTGGGCGCCTTTCTGCACGACGTTGGAAAAATCGGCATTCCGGATCAGATTCTGTTGAAACCGGGACGGCTGACCAGCGAAGAATTTCAGGTCATGAAGACCCACGCCATGCTCGGCATCGAGATCGTCGCCGGCAATCCCTGGCTGGCTGGCGCAGAGAAGACCATCCGGCATCATCACGAACGCTTCGACGGGAAAGGGTATCCGGATGGGCTCATTGGCGAGGCAATACCGTTGGCCGCACGGATTTTTGCCCTGGTCGACGTGTTCGACGCATTGACCTCTGTTCGCCCGTATAAACCAGCCTTGTCATTGGAAGAGACGTTGAGCATCATGGAACGGGAAGATGACCAGCATTTCGATCCAAAGATTCATGCCGTTTTCCGGCAGGTTGCTCCGGTGCTATACGCACAAGGCCAATCCAGAGATCATGCCCAATGGAGTCAGGAATTGAAGGCGATGCTTGAACGGTACTTCAAAATGAAAACGGCTCCCAAAGGAGCCGCCGAATTCGAGTGATGCGGGAAATTAACCGCGATGGTATTTGTGCAGCAATTCGTCAACACGCCAGATTTCGTTTCCGTTCATGATGATTTTTTTGCCGTCCTTGGTTTCCATCACATGGCCAGATTCCATATAGGTTGCGCGACCATATTTGTCTTCCATACCCATCTTGCCGTCTTTGAAAATATAAACAGTCGAACCGTCCTTCAACTCAATGGACTTCTCGACTTGAGAAGCATCAACTGCGTAGGCGGTAACACCCAGGGAACTCAGGGCCACGATTGCGAGCATCTTCTTGAACATTTTCATCTCCTCATGAATAGGTGCTGTTGTACTGCGATATCAATATTAAGGATTCGATCCTGACAATTTGCCAACGGCTGGGTGACAATTGCATCACCTAGCCGTCAGGTTGATCAGCCGCCCTGATAGGCAGGGTTTTCGGTCACGTAGACGGTGATGCCGTCGGCTCCCGATATGATCTTGGAAAGTGGAAACGGCGCGGTCCCCAGCGTGTCGAAGGTCCAGACGACGCTCTTGCCAGCGACGTTGATCTTGATGGTCTCCAGACGCGTGACGTTCAGATATTTGCTACCGCTGGACAGAGTGACCTCTCGGTCGGCGTTTTTCGTGGCCGTGTAACCAAACGAAGCCAGTTGATTTGCCGTCGGTGCGCTCTTGGTTTCTGAAACGTGGCTCAGCCAATGGTTGGTGCCGGCCTCGGAATAATCCTCGTGAGCGTAGCTCGTTCCAGCTGCAGCGAGGCTGATCGCAGCGATCAGGGCTAATTGGGAAAATTTCGTTTTCATGGTTCTCTCCTTGTGACATCGGGTTAAGAGTGAAGTGATTCGAACGGCCGGATTGGCCGAATTGTTGTCTGTTGCCAAAGACATCAGGCAGGTCGTCGGCCTTTGCTGACGGTGGGGTTATCGCCTGACTCGGACAGCAATATGCTGGTCACCTGCCGTTCAACTGGAAGTCACGTCGAACGGCAGCTTCTCCATCCGACAAACTCACACAACCGACCCTGAATAGACATTCGATGTCTCAGAGTTCATGCGGCAGCTTTCTGAGCGGAGCAGCCGTCCGGCAGGGCAGCTCACAGACAAGTCGTCGGCCACTCCGGCCATTGAGCCTGTGTCCAAACTTGGGCAGCAATGTGCCGGTTACCTGAAGTACGGCCGATCTAACTAAAAGTCGGTGCCGGCGGGACGGCGGCTTGTCGCGCCCCGCCCCTGCCCTCAGTGCGCGATTGGCTGGTAGCCAGGATCGTCGAAATACTTGCCGTAGTTGTCGAGCGCGCCGATAACCTTGACCGCACCGTCCATGAGCTTGGCCTGCTTCACCTTGCCCGCCATTTGCTCTGCGCCGGCGAGCAGGTCGGCGATGATGATGTGCAGTTGCTCGTCGGCCTGCGTTCCCAACTTGCAATTGGCCACGATATCGCCGACGGCACTTTCCACCTTGTGCGCAAGGGCGCTGTAGTCTTTTGCCGGCAGGCGGTTGTTGTGGATGGCATCTAGCGATGCCGCCATCGACTGGCGAATCTCGCCGATCGCCTTGCGCAGCGGCGCATCGGTTTCCCATTTTTTGCCGGCATTCAGTTGCAGAGTCGCCGGTTTCCCGCCGTGATCGTGTCTGTGGTCATGCGCCGCGTTATTCGCGGCAAGAGCCGATCCGCCGACACCTAGGGAAAGCACGATCAAGGCGGTCAGGATGTTTTGTTTCATGTTCTCGATTCTCCAGTCTGATGGTTGAAGGGGCCAGCGCTTGTCGGCCTTCCTGCTTCAACGATTGGCGGAGAGAAATGTTCCACACCTGCGTCAATCGCGGTGCAAAAGTTCGATGGTCGACAGCCCGGCTGGCTGGTCGAGCAGCAGTTGCGCCAGTTTTGTACGCTGCGTCAGAGTGAGCAGTTCTCGTTCGCGCAGCAACTGCTGGATCACCCGTTTCTGCTGTTCGTCCTGCAAGTGCGCAATTGCGATGCGCTCGGCATCGATCAGCGCCGGGTCTGGTGTGTCGGCGAAAATCGCATGGATCATGCGGTCGCGATGTGTGCGAATGGCTTCGGCGCTGGTGCCGAGTTGCATGAGAAAACCCTGTTCCGAGGCGTGCCAGTCGCGCACCTGATCCGCGCTCAATTCGAGATAGCGCGGCAGGCCGGGAAAACTGTCCTTGTTGGCCATGCGGTAAGCGACGGCGCCGATTACGCCCAAGTTGACCAGCAGCGAAACGGCGAGCAGAACCCGCAGGACGGTGGATTTCATTTTCTGGCTCCCTTGCTGTAGCAAGAATCCGGGCCGAGGCAGAGACCGCCCGGCGGCAGCGTGTCGAACACGCTCATCGCCGCCATGCGCGGCATGGCCGCACCGCCGCCGATCAGCACCGAGCCTATGCCGGTGCCGAGCGTAAGGGCAGCCGCCGCGCCGAGGGAGGCCGGCAGCAAACCCCACCAGCGCGGTGCTGGCCGCTCTGGTGACGGGCGTGGTGCGGCGGCGAGCCGGCCCGCAATCATGCCGGCCAGGTCGAAGCCCAACGTGTCCTGCGGCAGTGCGTCGAAAGCGGCCGTCAGCGCCCGTAGTTCGGCGAGACGCTCCGCGCAGGGCGGGCACGCCGCTAGATGCGTTTCCATTTCGCGCTGCGTGGCGCCGTCGAGTTCACCATCCAGATAGCCCGAGAGGCGAATCATGTCCGGCAGGTGCGGGCGGACGGGGTCAGTCATGGCAAGACTCTCCGGCATGGTGTCGATAATGGGCGAGGACGGCGACACGCGCGCGGGCAATGCGCGACTTGACGGTACCGACCTCGATATTCAGTGTTGCCGCGATGTCGGCGTAGCTCATGTCTTCCAGTTCGCGCAATAGCAGGATTTCGCGTTGCTCGACGGGCAGTTCGCGCAGGGCGCGTTCCAGCAGGCCGATACGCTGCTTGTCCGCCAGCAGTTCTTCCGGCAGAGGTGCTGTGTCGCACGGATCGATGGCCTCTTCATCTGGGCCGGACGTCAGCGAGACGAAATCGATGTGGCGACGGCGACGCAGCGCATCGAGCGCGGCATTTCGCGCGATCTGGAACAGCCAGGTGGAAAAGCGCGCTTCCGGCCGCCAGCCGGGCAGCGCCCGATAGGCTTTTAAGAAGGTTTCCTGGGCCAGGTCCATAGCTTCGTCGCGTATACCGACCATACGCAAAATGAAACGGAACACCCGATCTTGGTAACGTCGCACCAGCCGCTCGAATGCCGGCCGATCCCCCATCTGGGCCCGGACGGCAAGTTGTACATCTTCTCCATCGTCGATCCCCGCTGTCATCCTTTTCGCTTTCGACTGCTCCTGAGTGAAACGAATCACGTCGGAAAATGTTCCGCGTCGGCGTGCATGCGGGGTGCGTCAGTCCGCTCCGGGCAAACTCAGACTGGCCCGTAGCCCCCCCAGAGGGGAGTCTGCCAGTGTCAATTGCCCGCCATACATGCGCGCCAAGTCGTCGACGATGGCCAGGCCCAGCCCGCTACCAGACACCTGCTGGTCGACGCGAACTCCGCGTTGGAGCACGGTGTCGCGCTTGTCGGGGACGATGCCCTTGCCATCGTCGTCGACGCTGATCGTGAGCCGCTCCTGTTCGGCCCGAGCCTGAATCTCTATCCGGGAGTTGGCCCACTTGGAGGCATTGTCGATCAGATTTCCCAACATTTCCTGCAAATCCTGCTCTTCGCCGCGAAATACCAGGGTTACATCGGCAGAAACAACTGCAAATTCGAGATTACGGTCTGCATAAACACGTTGCATGACCCGTACCAGTCCCCGGATGACAGGTTCAACGGCGGTGCGCATGCCCGGAACCTGTACAGATGCGGCAGCTTGTGCCCGACTCAGGTGGTAATCGACCTGTTTGCGCACGGTATCGACTTGCGATGCGACCAGACGTGCCAAGTCGTCATCTCGCTTCTCGGGAGCATTGGCGGCATTGGCGAGGACGCTCAGCGGCGTTTTAAGCGCATGGGCAAGGTTGCCGGCTTGCGTTCGGGCACGCTCGACCACTTCAGCGTTTTGCGCCAGCACCGTGTTGAACTCATTCACCAGCGGCATGATCTCGTTCGGGAAGGTGCCTTCCATGTTTCGGGCATCTCCGTGCCGGACACGCCCTAGGGCGTTTTGCATGTTACGTAGTGGAGCAAGCCCGACGAATACCTGCATCAAAGCGGCGAGCGTCAATCCCATTCCAAGTATGCCCAGCGCCATCCAAAGATGGCCTTTGAAGTCCTCGATAGGCTCTGTCATCAGACTTTCATTGGCCGCAACCATCAACCTCAGGGAGTGAGTGTCAATGGTGACGGTACGTTCCACCACTCTTAGAGCAACTCCTTGGGGGCCTTCAATCCGATGCTGATGAATCTCTCCGTCCGCCGGGGTATCGGCCGGGACAGTCAATGTTTCATCCCACAGTGAGCGGGAACGCAAAACAGCCTTGTCGGGTTGCTCATCCGCAGCGGAGATGCGATCGATCTGCCAATACAGGCCGGACAGGGGCTTGTTAAGGCGCGGGTCACTCGGAAGCAATCGAACCTGGGCCAGATTCTGCTCATCGAGAATTAGTTGGGCTGTTAGCTGATCCAGATGATTCTTCAGTTCCACATCGAACTGGGCTTCGACATGCTGATGAAAGAGTTGGCCAAGCCCCCAGCCCGCAACCAGAATCGAAATGACGATCCAGACGAGCGTGCCCGCCAAGAGACGTATACGCAGGGAGTTGCGTAAGAAGGCAAAGTTCATTGTGCTTTGTTGAGCCGGTAGCCCAATCCGCGCACGGTTTCGATCAGGCCCGGCGGTAATTTCTTGCGCAAGCGCGCGATGAATACCTCGACCGTATTCGAATCACGATCGAAATCCTGCGCGTAAATATGTTCGGTCAGTTCCGCACGGGAGACGATTTCACCCGGATGGTGCATCAGGTAAGCGAGAACCCGGTATTCATGGCTCGTCAGCGTCAGGGCAGTTCCATCCACGCTGGCACGGCTGCTGCGGGTATCCAGGGTCAGCGGACCGCAAACCAACTCGGTACTAGCATGTCCGCCGGCACGGCGAATCAGGGCGCGAAGCCTGGCCAGCAGTTCTTCCATGTGAAAGGGCTTGGTTAGATAGTCATCCGCACCGGCATCGATGCCGGCCACTTTTTCCCGCCAGGTGTCTCGTGCCGTCAGGATCAGGACCGGCAAGGTACGCCCTGCCGCACGCCATTTCTTCAGAACCGTGATGCCATCCATCTGCGGCAGGCCAATGTCGAGCACGATGGCGTCGTAAGGTTCGGTCTCCCCCATGAAGTGGCCATCGACCCCGTTATGCGCCACATCGACGACATAGCCGGCCGACTGAATGCCTTCAACAAGTTGTGTGGCCAGCGTTGGTTCGTCTTCGACAACCAGAATGCGCATCAGCGGGGCTCTCCCCGGTCGTTTGGTTTATGCGGTTTGCCCGGCTTTTCCTTAGAGCCAAGGATGGTGCCGTCGCGAGCGAGAATCTTCAGCTTCATCAAGACACCTCCTTTGCGCAATAACTTGACTTCATAAACCCACTCGCCCTTTTCGCGGTCAAGTTCAACCTCCATGACCTGGCCGGGATACTCGTGTTCGAGCCGATCAAGAATCGTCCGCAAAGGCAGAACATCTCCAGCCTCAACGGCTTGACGGGCACGGTCATGGTCAGCGTGATCTGCTGCGTAACTGACTTCCGTGCCCAACATCGCCAGCATCATCAACATGATGACGCTTGTCAGTGTAGGACGCCATTGGGTGGTGATTCTCGACGACATATTTAACTCCACAGTTTTCCAGGCTGATCTTTTAGCGCTTTGAACATGAACGCAGGATGAACAAGCGATTCAGCATTCATTCAGACAGGGTGGCGCAAAGTGCGCTCCACAGTCCGATAACCGCCAGGAGAAACGCATGAAGAACATGTTGGTCGTCACCTCAGGAATTGTTGCCATGATACTCAGCACCGCCACCATTGCCGGTCCTCGCGAAGACCTGCTGGCCCAGTATGCGGCAGCCGCCAAGGCAAGCGGTTTTTCGGCGGCACGCGGCCAGGCCTTGCATACGCAGAGCTTTTCCGGCGGAAAACCTGATACGCCGTCTTGTACCACCTGTCACGGCAAGGACACCCGGGGTGCGGGTCGGGCGCTGACCGGCAAGACCATCGAACCGGTTGCTGTGTCGGTGGCGCCAACGCGTTATACCGATCCGGCCAAAGTTGAAAAATGGTTCAAGCGCAATTGCACCGAAGTATTAGGGCGCGAATGTACCCCGCAGGAAAAAGGTGACTGGCTCACCTTCGTGATCGGTCAGTAATCCCATTCAAAGGAGACTCCCGTGCGCATTCCCTACCGCCCGCTTGCCATTGGCCTCGTGACCTTGGCTTTTTCTGCCCTTGTATTAGCCCGTGCCCAGGCCGGTGACCGTCATTTCTTCGCGCCTGTTACCGACCCGGTCGTCAAGGAGGAGTGCGGTAGTTGCCACCTGGCCTTTGCCCCATCGATGCTCCCGGCGCGATCCTGGCAACGCATGATGGGCGAACTGGACAAGCATTTCGGCGACAACGCCAGCCTCGATCCGGCCACCGCCGAGAAGATTACGAGCTATCTCGTTGCCAATGCAGGTGATGCAGGTGGCCAGCGCTACAGCAGCAAATTGCTCAAGGGCGTTGCCTCAGGGGCCACCCCACAGCGCATCACGGAATTGCCCAAATGGGTGAGCGAACATCGCAAAGTTCCTGATTGGGAGTGGCGCCACAAGGAAGTGCGCACCAAAGCGAACTGTATCGCCTGCCACACCGCAGCAGAGCAAGGCTATTACGAAGAATGACCATTTCAGACACTTTCCTGAGCAGGAGGATTTCACCATGCAACCATTAACCATCACTGCATTGCTTGCCACTGTTTTCTTCTCCATGTCGAGTCATGCTCAGGATGTCCGCTCTGCCAATACCGACAAGGCGAGATGGTTATCGATTCCCGAAGTGCACGCCAGACTGGAATCCGCCGGCTATCGAAATATCGAGAAGATCGAACGTGAAAGCGGCAGCTATGAGGTCAAGGCTACCGACCAGGCGGGCCGGCGGATCAAACTGTATGTGCATCCCCAAACGGGCGAGGTCATCGATCAGCGGCAGCGTGACATCAAACGTGACAAATACGATGGTGGCTATGCAAAAAAACAATCAGCGCAATTCTGCTGACTGCAACGAACGACGCTGCCGAGATGACTTACCCCAACAGGGCAACCTTCAACCCGCCGCTGGAAAATAATCCATCAGGAGTCCTGACATGAAAATCTTGCTCGGTTCGCTACTCGCCATCGTTGCCGTCGCCTGGGGATTCGATGTACTGGTCACCGGTGGCAGTAGTGGCGGCACTCTGCCATGGGTAATCCGGCAGGAAGCGCTCTATCTGAGTGGCCTGCTATCGATCGCTTTGATGTCGCTGGCGATGTTTTTGTCCACACGTCCCGCCTGGCTCGAAACACCGCTGGGAGGTATGGATCGAGTCTATCGGACCCATAAATGGGCCGGCATTCTCGCGGTGAGCTTCGCCGTAGTACATTGGCTGGTCGAGGAAGTCGTCGGAGACATTCTCAAAGCGATGGTCGGACGCGAAGGCCGCATACCCAAGGAGCAATTCACCGGCTTCCAGGAAGTGATGCGCGACCTGGCGAAGGACATGGGGGAGTGGGCGTTCTATCTTCTGCTGGCGATGCTGGTCATCACCCTATGGAAGCGGTTTCCATATAAAACCTGGCGAGTAGTGCACCAGGCAATGCCGGTGCTTTATCTGATGCTGGCGCTGCATGCGGCTATGCTCGCCCCGACTGATTACTGGACCCAGCCAGTTGGCATTCTCATCGCGTTGCTCGGCGCTGCCGGAATCTATGGCGCCCTGTACTCGCTGGCCGGTCGCATCGGGCGCGCACGCCGCGCCAGCGGGACCGTGACGGCCATCGAGCAACCTGTCCCGGATGTGCTTACCGTCACTTGCCAGCTCGACAACAACTGGCGAGGCCATCGCCCCGGTCAGTTTGCGTTCATTACCTTCGACGAAAAGGAAGGCGCGCATCCATTCACGATCGCCAGTGCGGATCGGGGTGATCGAAGCATCAGTTTCCAGATCAAGGCACTCGGTGATTACACCCGCACCCTGGGCAAGCGACTGGAAGTCGGTCATGCCGTCAAGGTTGAGGGGCCTTATGGTCGCTTCGATATGGCCCGGCAGGATGCGAGTGCTCAACAAATCTGGATTGCCGGCGGGATCGGAGTGACGCCCTTCCTGGCCTGGCTGGATTCGTTGCAACAGACGCCGGGCCAGGTTTCTGCGGATCTCCACTACTGCACTCGTGATCGAACCAATGATCCCTTTGTCGCCCGCATCCAGGCAAGCTGCGCCACGTTGCCTGGCATCCGTCTGCACATTCATGGCGCCCAACAGGGCGAAACATTGAGTGCTGCCGATGTGGCCGCTGCGCAGACTCGCTCAAGCCGGTCCGAAATCTGGTTCTGCGGGCCGCAAGGCTTGGCAGAAAAGCTCAAGCATGAACTTGGGCGTATCGGACAAGGCCGGTTCAGATTCCACCAAGAAGCTTTTGAAATGCGTTGAAACACCTACCGATCTAACCAAAGGAAATGAAATCATGAAAACCATCTCGATCATCCTGCTTGCCTTGTCCATGACGACCGTACATGCCGCCACCCCTGAGGTCCAAGCGGAATCCTGTGATCAAATCAGGGAGCAGATTCGGGCGCATACGGGGATTCCGGCCAAACCCAATACTATCCTGCTGGGCAAGGTGGGTGAAAACAAGAAATGCCGTTTCACTTCTGCCGAGGCGTATCGTGCGGCCTGGGGCGACAAGCCCCTACCCAAGGACGATCGACGTGATCGTCGCTCGAAAGGGCGCGAGCACGACGACGATTGAGAAAGTGATACCAACTAATAATGGGGTGCCTGACCATACCCGGTTAAGGAAACGCTGAACAAGTGTCAATTTTGAGAAGACACCTACGTAGTCATGCGGGTTTGCGGCCGGCTCGTAGGACTTATTCAGTGTTTCCATAAGCATTTCTTAATCATGAGTGGCTATCTTTCAGATTTTTTCTTGGAGCTATAGCGATGCGAAATATTTTCCTGATCCCCATATTGTTGGCGGCGCTTTCTGCACAGGCTGAGGAGAGTCGGTATGTGCCGGTTTGCATGAGCGGCAATGTGGTTGGCCAAGGCAATTGCCCCGCGCAACCCAAGCCTGGAAACCAGCCGAGCGACTGGTCGTGTACGCGCGACAACAAGACGAACCTGGTGTGGTCGATAGAAAGCGGCAAGGGATCCTGGAATTATGCGCAGGGTGAATACTCCAAAGCCGCGAACCAAGAATCACGTTGTGCTTTTTCATCAGGCTGGCGACTACCAACCCACAACGAATTGCTGACAATCCTGATCAAGGACAGTAGTTCCGTCGCACAAATACAGGCTCAGGGGAATCGCAATATCAACCAATCAGCGATTGATACCCGCTTCTTCCCTGAAACACCGGCAGATGCATACTGGACAGCGGATTCATTTACGCATGATCCGAGTTTTGCTTGGTTTGTATATTTCAAACCAGGATTCGTCAATGAGGGGAATACCTATACAGACTTCAAGTCAGTGACAAAACACATCCGCCTCGTTCATGATGCTCGCTAAGCGAGCTAGGAAACGGATGTTGATTAAGGGTTCCTTAAGCTGAACGTGAAAGACTGCCAGAATCATGATGCCACCTGAAATGACCTCGGTCTCCTTGCTACTCTGGATCGTATTGGGGATTACGCTGCAAATCGCGCTGTGGCTGGGTATCAGCTTCTGGAGGCATTGGAGTGAGTATCAGACGCTGCGCACAGACGTGGGGTCCGGCGGGGGAATGCCCGTTCCCGTTAAAGAGACTTTGCCTTCAGCATCCGAGCCGGCATCTGTAGCGGCGTGGAGTGGTTTCAGGAATTTTCGGGTTGATCGCAAGGAAATTGAGGACGGTGCCCAATCCATTTGCTCGTTTTACCTGGTACCGGAAGACAAGCAGCCGCTTCCGGCATTCAAGCCAGGTCAATTCCTAACATTCCGTATTGACGTACCCGCGCCCGACGGCAAGACAGAGCAGATTACTCGCTGCTACTCCTTGTCCGATGCACCCCACGCGGGGTATTACCGCATCTCCATCAAGCGCGTACCTGCACCTGCCGGCAGCGCTTATGCACCGGGCCGCTCGTCGAATTTCTTTCATGACCACATTCAGGTTGGTGGCCAACTGCAAGTCCGCGCGCCTGGTGGTCACTTCCATATCGACTCCAGTGACGCACCAGTCGTGTTGATTGGCGGCGGTATCGGGATTACCCCTGTGCTTTCCATGCTCAACTGGTGCATGGCCGAGCAGCCTGGCCGGGAAGTCTGGCTCTATTACGGCGTTCGCAACAGCAGCGAACCCATCAAGAGATCCCATCTCGAAGCGCTTGCCGCGACCTACCCGAACTTCCATCTGCGGCTGTGTTTCAGTGATCCCTTGCCGGGTGATCAGCTTGGACGCGACTATCACCACCAAGGGCGCGTGGATATCGCGCTATTCAGGACGGAACTCCCCCTCAAACCCTACCATTTCTACATCTGCGGACCGACACCGATGATGGAAAGCCTCGTTCTGGGCCTGGAAGGCTGGGGCGTGCCAGAGAGTCGTATCCACTACGAAGCCTTTGGTCCGGCATCGATCAAGCGCTCGGCAAACCCGAAAGCCGTTGAACCTGTGGCGGCAATACAAAGCGACATCGTCGTCAACTTTGCCAAGTCGGGAAAACAGATTCCCTGGCAGCCGGGTATGGGGAGTTTGCTGGATTTCGCCGAGGCCAATGGGGTAAAAGTTGAGTCCAGTTGCCGGGCGGGAAGTTGCGGATGTTGCCAAACCACGATCAAAGCAGGCGAAGTGGCTTACGGTCATGCGCCAGACTTTGATCCCGAACCAGGTAGTTGCCTGCTCTGCAGTTGCACCCCGAAAACCAGCGTGACTCTGGAGGCCTAGATGACCAACAACCTCTGGCGCAATCATATCCTTCCCTTCACGTTGCTGGTCGGCCTGCTCGGTGTAGCAACCCTGGTGGGCGACTATCTGCTGCACCGCTTCAATCTGGTCTGGATCGGGCGCTACCTGGGCATTCCGGGCACCTTGCTTATCATCGGTTCCCTGATCTATTCGTTGCGCAAGCGCAAGATGATCACCTCGGGCAATATGAAATCCTGGCTCAGCATGCACGAAGTCGGTACATGGCTGGGTTCCCTGATGGTCTTGCTGCATGCCGGTATTCATTTTAATGCCATCCTGCCCTGGCTGGCTACAGTGGCGATGGGCGTGAATGTCATCAGCGGTATGGTGGGCAAACTACTTCTCGGCCGTTCGCGCGAGCATGTCCTGGGACAGCGTGACCACTACCAACTGCGAGGGATGTCCAAAGAGGATATTGAGCGCGCGGTGTTCTGGGATGCGGTCACCCTGGATGCCATGACGAAGTGGCGCAAAGTCCATATCCCGGTCTTCATCGTCTTCGCGGTCCTGGCACTGGGCCACATCATCAGCATCTTTTTGTTCTGGGGCTGGGCATGAACCGCACGCTGAAGTGGATCCTTGCCGCCAACCTGATTGTGTTGGCCATTCTGGCTTTCGTTTATCCCCACCTGATGGTTGGCCCCGGCAAGTTAATTCCAGGTCATGCAAAACTGGAGTCGGACTGCTTTGCCTGTCACGCTACCTTCACCGGTGCCGAATCGGAACGGTGCGTCAGCTGTCACAAGCCGGAGGAAATCGGCAAACTCACCACGACAGGTCTGCCAGTCCAGAAGCCTCTGACTTCGACACCGTTCCACCAAAAACTCATCCGCTCGGACTGCATCGCCTGCCATAGCGATCATGCCGGGGTGAAGCGCTTCCGCCCGACCGGGCAGTTCAACCACCGCTTGCTGGAGAAGGCGACGCGCAACGAATGTCAGGGTTGCCATAAGTCACCCAAGGACAGCCTCCACCAGCAGATCACCGGCAATTGCAGTCAGTGCCATAGCCAGGACAAATGGACCCCCGCCACCTTCGATCACGCGAAGTATTTCGAACTGGATCGCGACCACAACGTTAAATGCGCGACCTGCCATGTCCGTAACGACTACAGCCGCTATACGTGCTACGGCTGCCATGAGCACTCACAGCAGAAAATCCGTCGCGAGCATATCGAGGAAGGAATCCGTGACTTTGACAACTGTGTCGAGTGCCACAAGAATGCCGACGAACACGATATTCGAATGCCAGGAAGGGAGCGTGAGGGAAAAGGGAAGCGCGGCAAAAAGCATGATGATGACTGACACGGCCGTACCCAGCCTGCAACGTTATGCGTGGATTTCCATTGGTGCAGCAATTGCGACCATCCTGCTCAAGGGGGTGGCATGGCATTTAACCGGATCGGTCGGCTTACTCTCGGATGCCATCGAGTCTTTTGTCAATCTCGCGGGCGCACTCATGGCGCTGTGGATGCTCTGGCTGGCGGAACAACCTGCCGACGAGGATCACCCACACGGACACGGTAAGGCCGAGCATTTCTCCAGCGCCTTCGAGGGTTTCCTGATAATCCTGGCAGCCGTCAGCATTGGTTATACGGCAATCGAACGATTCATAAATCCCCAGCCGATCGAGGCTGTCGGCATTGGATTGGTTGTTTCAGTGGCGGCCTCAGTCATAAACCTGCTTGTGGCACGCTTGCTATTGAAGGCAGGCCGCGAGCATCAGTCCATTACGCTCGAAGCTGATGCCCACCATCTGATGACGGATGTCTGGACCTCCGTTGGTGTCATCCTTGGGGTGGGACTTGTGGCGATGTCAGGCTGGAACTGGCTGGATCCGACGATTGCAGTGCTCGTTGCCGCGAACATTGTCTGGACGGGATGGCAGTTGATGCATCGCTCAGCTTCCGGGCTTATGGACACTGCTTTGCCGCCAGAGCAAAAGCGCCTCATTACCGAAGTCTTCGATCGCTACATCGAACAGGGCATCGCCTACCACGCCTTGCGGACACGACAGGCTGGGCGACGGTCGTTCATCAGTTTCCATGCGCTAGTGCCGGGAAAATGGTCAGTTCAGGAGGCCCATGACTGGGTTGAGCGAATTGAGCGTGACCTGAGGACAGCGATCCCCAACTGCCACATCACTTCCCATCTGGAGCCGATAGATGATCCATGTTCAATGGATGATCAGGCACTTGATCGGGCCAGGTAAGCCTGCCCTCGCTGGTGACCGCCCCCGCTTCTGAACTTCCCCAGGATAATCACATGACACTCGAAGAACAACGTTCCATCCTCGCCCTGTGCCTGCATGCCGCCTTTGCCGATGGCGTTAAGGACGACCATGAACGCGAGGAGGTAAAACGCATTGCAGAATCACTATCCGAAGGCACCCCTGGCCTCGATATGGCCCGCCTGTATCAAGACGTCCTGCTCAAACGCCTGCCGCTGGACACGGCGGCAGGCACACTTTCCGATATCGGGCAGCGCCTGTTCGCCTACGAAATGGCAGTTTGTATCTGCGAGGCTGACGGGCGCATGAGTCCGGCCGAACGCACCTTCCTTGACGAACTCAAGCGTTCCCTGAATCTCGACGCTGGACAATCCAGTGCAATCGAACAGGCGATCGATCCGGTTGTTTCCGCCGCCGATTTGCCTGTGAAGCAGTTGGAACAAGTTGGCCCCCTGGATACTGAACTGGACAAGACAATCCTCAACAGCGCCTTGCTTAACGGAGCACTCGAACTGTTACCCCAGTCCTGGGCATCGATGGCGATCATTCCGCTCCAAATCCGCATGGTGTATGGCATCGGTAAGGCTCATGGAGTCGAACTGGATCAAGGGCATATCAAGGAGTTCATCGCCGCCGCGGGAGTCGGTCTGACCTCGCAGTATCTGGAGCAGTTCGGCCGAAAGCTGTTGGGCGGCTTGCTGGGCAAGGCGGCAGGAAAGACCTTTGGGAAGATCGGTCGCGCTGCCACCGGCATGGCCTTCTCGTTCGCCACCACCTATGCGCTCGGACAGGTAGCGAAGCGGTATTACGCCGGTGGTCGGACCATGAGCACCGCGTTGTTACAGGAAACTTTCCAGAGCCTGCTGACTCCTGCCAAGCAGTTGCAGCAGCAGTACCTCCCGCAAATGGAACATAAGGCGCAGTCACTGGATATGGGGCAGGTGATGAGTTTGGTGCGGGGGGTGTGATCGGTAGTTAGTCGCTTGGTGCTTCCCGAATGTAGACCGCTGTTGTGCATCGGAAATCTGCCATTTAGCGAAAGTTTCGGCTGAACGACAGGTAACCGGCGCTTTGCCGCCTGACCGAGTGCGTCAGGCCAACGGCAGTTCAGGCCGAGGACCGGAAGTCGGCCTTAACGGCCGTTGCATCATCGGTTGCGATCAGGCAGCAATGTTTTGCCTACCGGCCGTCCAACCTTGAGCGGGCGCGCGCGGCAGCCTCTCGTCACTGCACAACCTCCTGATCAGCTGATATCCGCAGTAAAACTGATCTGACTTCTGCTTCCTGCGCAGAGCGGATGTGTGGTGTCCGCCTTTTCTGAGATGACTTGTTGCCGATCATTCATGGCGCAATGCGGCAATCGGGTCGAGTTGCGCGGCGCGTCGTGCCGGCACATAGCCGAACAGGACACCGATGGCTGCCGAGAAGCCGAAGGCAGTGAGATTGATGCCGGGGTTGAACAGGAAAGGCATGTGCATCAGGCTCGACAGGCCAAGGCAGGCGACGAAAGCGAGCGCGACGCCGACCAGCCCGCCGAAGGCGGAGAGCACGACGGCCTCGATCAGGAACTGGAGCAATACCTCGTTTTCCAGCGCGCCGATGGCCAGCCGGATGCCGATTTCACGCGTGCGTTCGGTCACCGATACCAGCATGATGTTCATGATGCCGATGCCGCCGACCAGCAGGCTGACCGCCGCCACCGCGCCGAGCAGCGCGGTCATGGTGCCGATGGTGCCGGACAGCGTTTCGGCGATCTGTTTGGTGTCCATCACGTTGAAGTTGTCGTCGACGTTGTCGGCCAACTTGCGCCGTTCGCGCAGCAGGCTGCGCAGTTGCGTCATCACTCCGGCAGAGTCGGTCGTATCCTTGAGCGAGACCATAATCATGCCGATGTCGAGCGTGCCGGTCAGCCGGCGCTGCACGGTGCGCAGGGGCATCAGCGCCGTGTCGTCCTGATCCTGCCCCATGCCGCCCTGGCCCTTGGCGGCGAGCAGGCCGATCACCTCGCAGTCGAAGGTCTTCACGCGGATGCTATTGCCGAGCGGGCTCTGGTTGCCGAACAGCTCGCGCTTCACCGTGTTGCCGATGATGCACACGGCCTTGCCGGCGCGTTCCTCGTCGTCGCTGAACAGGCGGCCGGCGGCCAGCTTCCAGTTGCCGGCGATCAGATAATCGTTGGTCGTGCCGTTGACCGTGGACGACCAGTTCTGCGTGCCGGCCACCAGCGTGACCGAGCTGCCGACCACCGGCGCCACCACCTTGAGGCCGTTGATCTGTTGCTGGATCGCCTCGACATCGGCGCTCTTGAATTTGGGTGCCCCGGCACTGTCGCGCCCCGGCCCGAGCCGCTGGCCGGGCATCACCATCAGCAGGTTGCTGCCGAGGCTGGCGATCTGGTTGGCGACCATCTGCGTGGCGCCGTTGCCGAGCGTGACCATCGTGATGACCGCCGCGACGCCGATGACGATGCCGAGCACCGTCAAAAAAGAGCGCATCAGGTTGCGGCGAATCTCGCGCAGGGCGAGCAGCAGGGCGTTCAGCAGCATGCTTCGGTGGCTCCCGGACGTTCGTCGCTGGCGACCAGCCCGTCGACAAAATGGACGATGCGCCGCGCGTAGGCCGCCATGTCCGGCTCGTGCGTCACCATGATGACGGTGATGTCTTGTTCGCCATTCAGCCGGCTCAGCAGTTCCATGATTTCGTGGCTGCGCTTGCTGTCGAGGTTGCCGGTCGGCTCGTCGGCCAGCAGCACCAGCGGGTTGGTGACGATGGCGCGGGCGATGGCGACGCGCTGCTGCTGGCCGCCGGACAGCTCGGCTGGCGTGTGGTGTTCCCAGCCGGCCAGCCCGACCTTGTCGAGCGCGGCCCGCGCCTGGGCGTGGCGCACGTCGGCCGCCTCGCCGCGATAGAGCAGCGGCAGCTCGACGTTTTCCTGCGCCGAGGTGCGCGCCAGCAGGTTGAAGCCCTGAAAGACGAAGCCCAGGCAATTGCGGCGCAGCAGGGCGCGCTGGTTGCGGTCGAGTTGTTCGACGTGGATGCCGCGAAACAGGTACTCGCCGGTGGTCGGCGTATCGAGGCAGCCGAGCAGGTTCATCGCCGTCGATTTGCCCGAGCCGGACGGCCCCATCACGGCGACGAATTCACCTTGCGCGATTTGCAGGTCGACGCCGCGCAAGGCCTGAAACGCCGCCTGGCCTTCGCCATAGGTTTTGGTGATGGCGCGCAGTTCGATCAGCGGCGCGCCCAATTCAGCGACCGCCATTTTGATTTTTGCCCTTTTTTCGGGGTCGACCGCAACAGCTCACTTTTTCGCTTCCTGGTAATCGGTAATCACCGCCATGCCGGCCTTCAGGTCGCCGCCGAGAATCTCGGTCTGGCGCCCGTTGCTGACGCCCGTTTTGACTGCAACCGCTTGCGGGCTTTGCTCGCTCAGCACCCAGACGCGCGCCTCGTCGGTTTTTTGTGCGGTTGCGGCCGGGCGTTTCTTGGTGTCCGAGGGGGGGCCGGGAATCAGCCGGGAAACCAGACTGCGTTTGGGGGCTGCGTCCGCTGTCGGCGGCGTGAAGCGCAGCGCGGCGTTGGGCACTAGCAGGACATCCGAGCGCTCGGCGGTCACGATGCTGGCCGTCGCCGTCATGCCGGGGCGCAAGGCCAAGTCGTCGTTGGTGACTTGCAGGATGGTTTTATAGGTGACGACATTGTCGGTCGTTGTCGAGCCGAGACCGACGCGCTGGATGGTCGCCGGGAACTTGCGGCCCGGCCAGGCCGAGACGGTAAAGGTCGCTTTCTGGCCATTCTTGACGTTGGCCACGTCGGCTTCGTCGACCTTGACCTGGAGTTCCATCTTCGCCAAATCCTCGGCCAGCACGAACAGCACCGGCGTCGTCATCTGCGCCGCCACCGTCTGCCCCGGCTCGACCTTGCGCGTCAGCACCACGCCATTCACCGGCGAGCGGATGGTCGCCTTGCCGAGATTGGTTTCGTCGGTCTTCAGCGTCGCCTTGGCCTGCGTCACGTCGGCGCGGGCGCTCGCTTCGTCGGCCACGGCGCGTTGCAGCGCCGCCTCCTGCGCTTCCAGCTCGGTCTTGGCCGGTACCTTGCCGCCCGACAGTTCGGACACCCGGCGCATGCGGGTCAGCGCGGCGCGCGCCTCGGCCACCGTGGCCTGTTTCTGCATCACCGTCGCCTCGGCGGCTGCCAGCGCCGCCCGCGATTTGTCCACCGAATCCTTTAGCTTGGCCGTATCCAGTTCAGCGAGCAACTGGCCTTTCCTGACCACGTCGTTTTCCTGCACCAGCACCGTGGCCAGCGTGCCGGAAAGCTCGCTGCCGACGTCGACCGATTTGGTCGGTTGCAAGGTGCCGCTGGCCGAGGCAGTGACCAGCAGGTTGCCGGGCGCGGCTTCCTCGGTGATGAATTCGCCCGTCGTGCCATTGCCGCCGCCGGAAAAAAGGGCAATGCCGACGAGCAGCGCGGCGAGCGCGCCGACGAGCAGCAGCCAGCGCCGCTTGCCAGCGCCGTCCTTGACGGCCGTGTTCAGCAGACCGCGCAGGGCTTCGCTGGAATTGTTGTCCGGGTTCTGGGTCATGATGGCTTGCCTTGTGCGTTGTCCTCGGCGGCGACGGGCTGTTCCCAGCCGCCGCCGAGCGCCTTGTAGAGTTTGATCAGGCTGGTCAGTACCGCCGATTGCGCGGTCGACAGGTTGTCTTCCGCCGTCAGGCGGGTGCGCTGGGTGTCCAACACCTTCTGGAAGTCGGTAAGACCGGATTCGTACTGCATCTCGCCCAGTTGCGCGGCATTGCGCGCGGCGTCCGCCGCCGCCTGCCGGGCATTCAGCCGATCGCGCGCAACGGCGTGTGCCTTGAGGGCGTTTTCGACCTCCTCCAGCGCCGTCAGGATGCCGCTTTCGTAGGCGATCAATGCCTGTTCCTGTACCGCGCTCTGGATGTCGACCGCGCTGCGCAGGCGGCCGCCGTCGAACACGGTTGCTGCCAGCGAGGCGGCCGTCGCCGATGCCACGGCGCCGGCGCCGCTCAGCGCGCCGAAGGAAAACGCCTCCCAGCCGAAGGAGCCGCTGAGCGACAGGCTCGGGTACCGCGCCGCCATCTTCTGGCCGACGCGGGCCGTTTCGGCTGCCAGCGTGCGCTCGGCGGCGATCAGGTCGGGGCGCTGGAGCAGGATGTCGGCGGGGATGCCGCTGGCGATGCTGGCCGGCACTTCGGGAAGTGGCTTGTAGGTGCTCAACGCGTCATGTAGCGTGCCGGGGTGGCGGCCGAGCAGCACGGCCAGCCGGTTTTCCGCCTGATAGGCGCCGACTTCCAGGTCGGGAATCATCGCCCGCGTCTGCTCGACATTGGCGCGCGCCTGCTCGACGTCGACGCTGCTGGCCAGCCCGGCCTGGTTGCGCCATTGGACGATCTGCAAGGTCTCGCCCTGGCTGGCCAGGTTTTCGGCGGCAATCGACAGGCGCCGCTGATAGCCGCGCAGCTCGACGTAATTCAGGGCCACTTCGGCGACCAGCGAGACGCGGGCATTGTTCAAACTCGCCGCGCTGGCCGCCTGGTCGGCGGTCGCCGCCTCGACACTGCGCCGGGTGCCGCCGAACAGGTCGATTTCCCAACTGGCGTCGAAACCGGCGCTATAGGTCGTGCCGACGTAGTTCGGGTTGATGACCTCGGCCTGGCGGTTGCTGCTGGCGCCGGCCGATGCCGCGACGGTCGGGAAATAGCCGCCGGCCGCCTGGTTTCGGCTGGCCCGCGCCTGCGTCAACCGCGCCTGTGCTTTCTTGAGGTCCAGGCTGCCGCTCAGCGACTCGTCGATCAGCCGGGTCAGCGTCGGGTCGTCGAGCTGTCGCCACCAGCGCGAGAGATCCTGGCGCTCGCCGGCGGCCGCTCTCCCCGCTTGCCACGCGGCGGGCATCGGGGTCTCGGGCGTCTGGTAGTCCGGCCCCACCGACGGCAGGCCGGCACAGCCGCCCAGCAGCGTCAGCGCCAGGCCCAAGGCCGCCAGCAGCACACGGCCGGAATGTCTTGAAGTCATGGCGCCATTGTCCGCTGGCGCCATGTAAGACGGTGTTCGGGAAATGTTAATCCGGGTAAAAACCCGGTTCAGGCAACCAGGTCGATCTCGACGACCAGACCGCCGCCGGCCGCGTTTTTTGCCCTGATTTGGCCGTCGACCGCAGCGATCACCCGTTCGGCGATCGCCAGTCCCAGCCCGTAGCCGTCGCCGGATGTCTTGCCGCCGCCCCGGTAGAAAGGCTGGAAGATTTTATCCAGCGCCTCGGCCTGAACGCCCGGCCCCTGATCGGCGATGCTCAGGCGCAGGCGGTGTCCTTTAATCTCGCCGGCCACGCGCACCGTGCCGCCGGCCGGCGAGTGATGCAGCGCGTTGCGCACGACGTTCTCGATGGCGCGGTGCAGCAGCGCCGGGTTGGCGCGCACCGCAGGTAATCCGGCCGCTGCCAATTCGACGCCGACCTGCCTTGCCGCGCCTTCGAAGCAGGCATCCTCGACGATGCCTTCGAGCAGTTCCTGCATGTCGACGTCTTCCGCTTCGCCAGCGACCCCGGCTTGCAGGCGGGAAAGCGTCAGCAGCTCGTCGATCAGCGCATCGAGGCGCTCGCCCTCGCGCTCGATGCGCGCCAGCGTCTCGTTGAAATGCTCGGGCTGCTGACGGGCGAGGCCGATGGCCGCCTGCAGGCGGGCCAGCGGCGAGCGCATCTCGTGCGAGACGTCGTGCAGCAACCGTTTCTGTCCGTCGACCAGAAGGCTCAGGCGTTCGGTCATGTGATCGAAATCGCGGCCGAGATCGGCCAGTTCATCGCGCCGGCCGCCCATGCCGTCACCGATGCGCACCTCGAGGTCGCCCCCGGCGGCGGTGTCGAAAGCACGCCGCAACTGGCGGATCGGTTTGGCGAAGTACCAGGCCAGCACCAGGGCGCTGATCAGGCTGACGATCAGCGCGCTGAACAGCGGCACGATCGGCAGGCGCGGATCGCGCTGATGGATCGACGGCGGCCGATGTTCGCCGCCGTATGGCTGCGCGACCAGCGGCGCTTCGGCGCGCTGCGGCTCCGCCTGATGGCTTTCCAGCCAGAAATAGGTGCCGACGCCGACGATGCCGACGAGCTGCGCCAGCCAGATGAACAGGAAGAATTTCCAGAACAGGCGGCCCATGTCACTCCCGGATCAACTGGTAGCCCTGGCGGTAAACCGTCTGGATGCACGAGCGGCCATCGGGCAACTGGCCCAGCTTGTGGCGGATGCTCGACAGATGGACATCGATGTTGCGGTCGAAGCGCGCCAGCGGGCGGCCGAGCGCCTGCGCCGAGAGGTCTGCCTTGCTGACCGGGCGCCCGGCGTTGCGCGCGAGAACCTCCAGCAGGTTGAACTCGGTGCTGGTCAGCTCGACCGGCGCGCCGTCCCATTCCACCCGCCGCTGCGCCGGCATCAGCTTCAGCGGGCCGACCACTAGCGGCGCCTGCGCGGCCGGTTCGGCGGCCTGCTGGCTGCGGCGCAGGATGGCGCGCAGGCGGGCCGCCAGTTCGCGCGGCAGGCAGGGCTTGGGCACGTAGTCGTCGGCGCCCAGTTCGAGGCCGACGATGCGGTCGAGATCGTCGCCGCGCGCCGTCAGCATCAGTACCGGTACCGTGCTCGCCGCGCGGATCCGGCGCAAGGCCTCGATGCCGCCGATGCCCGGCATCATCACGTCGAGCACGACCAGCGCAAAGCGCCCGGACAAGGCCTCGGCGACGCCACTTTCCCCATCCGGCACGGCCAGCACCTCGAAGCCGTCGCGCACCAGGTAGTCGCGCAACATGCCAGCCAGTTCGACATCGTCGTCGACCAGCAGGATACGGGCGGGGGTAGGGTCGCTCATCATTCACCAGTTCGCTTCAATACGCCGATCATAGCTGAGGCGGCGCAATGAAAAAAAGCCGAAACCGCATTCACGGCTCCGGCAAGGGGGAGATAACCAAATAAGCGCTGCGGATCAGCGCGCCGGCGGCGGCGTGCGTCCTTCGCCGCCCATGCCGCGCGGCCCGTCGCCGCGGCCGCGTCCCGGGCCGCCGGAAGCTCTCGTTTCGGCCAGTTGCTTGCGCTGCTCGGGCGTCAGGATTTCATACACTTGGCGCTCGGCCCCGGCCCGCGCCAGCGTCATTTCCGACATCACCTTCGCCGCCGTATCGGCCAGGGCGCGCGCCTTGGCCTCACTGTAGTCGTCCGCCGCCGTCAGCGCGCGCAGCTCAGCCTCCGCCTTGAACACTGCCTTGCCCTTTTCGCGCATCGCCGGCGCCCGGGCATGCATGATCTCGAAAAGCTTGTCGCGCTGGGCTTCGCTCAGATTCAGGCCACACAGGTGCGGCGGCATCATCCCGCAGCCCATACCCGGGCCGCCATGTCCGGCGAAATTCCCGCAGCCCGGGTGGCCGCCCGGCTCGCCATGAAATGCCGCTACACTCAGCGGAATCGCCAGCGCTATGATGGCGGCCATCAGAAATCGCTTGATGCAGCGGTGATGAACTGTCGTCATGTCGTTTTCCTTTCAATCCGATGGGCTGCCCCGAACGAGGCGAGCGACAGGACGAATACTCTCTCCCAGGAAGGTTAAGCACTGTGAGCGAGCTGTAAATGAAAGTAAATTTAGCGCTTGCGCGAAAGCCTGGCGAGTCAAGTTCGGACTTTCATCAAATCTGAGCGACGGGTATGCGACCGTTTTCAGCCTGCTCCACAACGAAAAGGTAACGGCGGCTTTGGCCGATCAGCACGTATTGGCTATCCAGCAGCTTTCAGGGGCATCCCTTGAATGGTGGCTTCGTAGCGGAGGCGAGCTGTAGATCCCTGCCGTCAGATACCCTGTCCGAGATATTCAGCTTTTGTGAGCGGAATATCAAAGCTGATCAGCTTGTTTTCGAACTGCCACGAAGAGAAAGTGCCGATCGGCTTTCCTTCCTTCTTCGCCTCGTCAGCAGCGATCAGATATTTCTTCCAGTTCTCGTTGAGCAGTCGTTGTTGTTCTTCTTGATTCATGGCTTTTGATTCGACAAAACAGAGTCGATAAAAAGTCGAATCGAGTAGGCGACACCGAAAGCCAACAGAGCAGCCAAGCCAAGGAACGTTGGCGCAGATTCCGCGCTTGCCCGCGGCGATAAAAAATAGACCCAGATCGCCAACATGTAGACCGCCGGCGCAAGAATTAGCGCATCCCTAAGCAGCTTTTTTCTTAAGTTCATGTTCATTTTATGGCTGAGTCCGTGGCGCCAACTGAGCCCTAGCCATCAATTGTGAGATAGATGGATGGCTCAGGAGGTCATCAAAGTGATTCGCCCCTGCTCCGGCTCCTGTTGAGATCATGTTGCTGTGGAAATATGATGCCGGCGCTGCAAGAACGGTTTGCCCGTTGGCGTTGAGCGCTTCGTTCGTTCCTGCTGCGATAGTTGGGGCAGAAATTGTGCCACTGGACGTGTAGCCGCCACCGCCTTCAGCCATGTGGCTAATCAACACGTAAGCGGCTCCTGTTGAGCTAGTTACCGCCGGGTCATTGACAGCATTTCCTCCGTCATCAACGACTCTCAAGCCTCGGCCAGAGACGATAAAAAGAGCGCTGGTGCAGGCGGCACGATTAGCAGAAGTGCACGGAGCACATGTTCTGGCGTTAGATGGACTTGTTATTGCTGCTGCACCGCCTGCCGGGTCGCAGCCACTGGCATCCATCGCACCGTTGCGAGTCAGGCCGTTAACGCCATCGGGCGGCACGCGATACGTGAAACGGTTGAAATAGCCATCCGTTGCATCCGCTTCGGATAAGCCGAGCGTGATCCAAGGCAGCACACCGTTAGTTTGCGTTCCACAGTCTCCGCTGGCATCCCGTACCTCGACACCAGCCCCCAAAGTACCTGCGGGCACAGTACCGTCGGCCGGGCAGGGCAATCTCCGATTGGTCATCACAAACGCGACAATCGCCTGATCGATCACCGCCATTTTGTTGATCGTTTCTCTGCGCCGCTGCTGCTCAAGCTGGCTAGAGGCAGCCGGGATGAGCATAGTCATCATCAGCCCGAGGATGATTGTCACGATTGCCAGCTCGATGAGCGTGAAGCCCTGCTGTTTGTGCATGCCTTAAGCCGAAGAAATATTTGAACGTATTTTAATCGAACCAGCGATTTCCTCCTGTGCTGATAACCCAGCATCGAAATGATGGAAAACAAGCGCGATGCTTGAGTAGCAAGGGAATCAAGACCGGCGCGATGGCGGCTTACTACGAAAGCCTGGCGACCCAGGATTACTACGCCAATAGCGACGATCCGCCGGGCCGCTGGATTGGTAAAGGAGACGAACGCATGGGGCTCGACGGAGAAGTAAAAGAAGGCGAGCTTCGCGCGGCATCCCGCTCAGTCTGATCCTTGCGATATGCCTCGTACCACCACGCCATGCCGTCCTTGATTTGTTCTAGGCTGACATCAACCCCATTGACCAGCACCTTCCCGATCGGCTGCTTCCGATGCTTTTTTCTCCATTGGACAGTGATTTCCTTGGCGAAGGCCAACTGGGCCAGGTTCTGCCCGGCACGCTCCCCAAAGGGCTGCTTGCGCTCCGGGGCATCGATACCCATCAGTCGGATTTTGTATTGCTGATGGCTGGTATCCAGTACTGTCAGCGTATCGCCATCCGTGATCCCGACTACCCGTCCGATGAATTCTTCGGCCTGTACGGAGAGGGAGAGACAAAGCCCAATGATGCAGAGCATCCCCTTCATTCGTAGTAGGCAACCACGGCGTTCGCTCCCTGGCGGGCTCCCAGTTTCTGGCGGCATTTCGGGTAACTCCCGCAACCCCAGAAATCCCGCCGGCCGGCCTTTCCCGGAATCAGTCGCATCTTGGTGCCGCAGCTTGGGCAGGTCGGGATGTGGTAGTCGCCTGCCGTGGCAAAGTCCAGTAACGCCAAACGCTGCACATCCGGCAAACGATTGAACATTGCCAGCAGCATCTTCCCGTCGATGAGGGTGATCCGATTCGGGACTGCAAAGCCTTTGGCTTCATCGGAATAGCTGCCGGAGGTCATGAAGAAGGCTTTCCCGATTTTTTCATGCACCATCACGCCGAGTAATTCGCGGACCGGTTTCACGCCGACGAAGCTGTTACCCCATGCTTTGCACTGAACAATGGCTGTGGCAATCTGTGGCTGGTTATCGTCCTGAAAGAGCCGAATATCGATGCCGCCATCCGGACCCAGGGGCGTACATTCGCTCCGGATACCCTTTAATTCGTAGAACTTCTGGCAGACATCTTCGAATCGTTTCCATTCGATGGCCTGGATCAATTCGAGGGACCAAGCTTCAGCCCTTGTTGATTCCGGCTGAACCTCGTTTTCCTTCATCACAGGCTCACGCCACATCACATTGGTGGGCTCCGTTACTGGTGACGATCGACGTATTGGACGCTGTGGTGCGAGAGGTCGAACGTTGGTCAGCCCACGGGCTTTGGCGGCGGCCTTCTGCATTGCCAACCACTTGAATAATGCGATGACCCCGAAAATACAGCTCAGCAGGACAAAGATGGGCTTCAATCCAGCAGCCGCCATTTTCAGATACGGATTGTGTGCAAAAAAAGCCGGGATCAGGACGAATCCAAACAACAGCATCCCCGCCGCAATACTGGCGGCAACTGGCCATGTCGAGGTGAGGGCTATGTCCAGCAAAGTCTCTTTTCGCCTGCGTCCCACGCCGTTTGTACCCCATGATCATCAAGCCGGTGATTCTCAGGGATCGGCGGTTGCGCGACAACTAGCCAAAAGTCATATCCGGGTAACGTGAGTAGTGGCTACCTGCCTGATTTTTGGGCGGGGAGTCGAAAACACCGTTCCGTTAGTACCTTGCTGAGCGGTATCTGAGTCGCCCCCGAACCAGTAGACGCTCCGAAGCCTTAGACTTAGGCAAAAGGAGAAGTCATGAGCAGCAAGGGTTAGCACCGTTGCCTTCACAAAATCGTTGCAGGCGCTTTCTTCGTAGTCCGAGAGCTAAGCGTAAAATTGATTACTGGACTGGGTAATGAAGCCTACTGAGATCAACGACGCGGAAGCGCCCAGATCAATGAATTCGCACTCGAAGAAAAGTAGCGTTGCCATTAAGAACCGCTAACAAAATGATCAAGGTCGCTTGAGCTGCCGCCAGCAAATGAGGCAGCAGGCGATCTTGATAAAGGCCTCGTGGATGATGGCCAGGCGCTCGAATCGAACGCGCAGTCGCCGGAAGTTGTGCAGCCAACTGATCGTTCGTTCGACGACCCAGCGGGTTTTGCCCAGGCCGCTCCCGTGCAGCGTGTTGCGCCGTGCAATCAGGGTACGGATTCCTTGCGCATGAAGCGGGCGACGATACTTGTCGTGGTCGTACCCACGGTCGGCCTGAATGATTCTGGGTTTGCTTAACGGTCGTCCCGGCAAACCACGGATGGGAGGAATGGCCGCCACCAACGGCAGCAACTGGGTTACGTCGTTGCGATTGGCCCCGGTCAGGATGACCGCGAGCGGGATGCCCTGGGCTTCGGTGATGAGATGGTGCTTGGAGCCTGGACGAGCGCGGTCGGTGGGATTCGGTCCTGTTTTTGACCGGCGCCCACGGCACGAATGGAAGCGGAATCGACAATGCAGCGCGACCAGTCAATCCGGTCGGCAAGGCGCAGTTGTGCCAGCAGCAAAGCGTGCAAGCGGTCCCAGACCCCGGCTTCCTGCCAGGCCCGAAGCCGTCGCCAGCAACTCATGCCAGAACCACAACCCAGTTCCTTGGGCAGCATTTCCCAGGGAATGCCGCTCTGGAGCACAAACAAAATCCCCGCCAGAACCGCACGATCATCCAGTGGCAAGCGTCCTGGATACTTGGCTCGGCGCGGCTTGGGCGGCGGCAAGAGCGGGGCGATCAGCGCCCACAACTCGTCATCGAGAATCGATTTATCCATTTCCTCTGCACAAAAAAACAGCGCAGAGGTTAACCAAATTCAGCCGCTGTGAACAGAGGGAAAGGCTTCTTTTTGTTAGCGGCTCTAAGAGGAAGGCGATAGCATAAAAAGGAAACCCCCAGTGTGACCTGTGCGCAAGTATGACCCCGGGGCATGGTTTTTTTTAGGCTGCCTCTTCACATGCTATCGCTGAAGTCCAGTGCCACAGACACGACTAAACCTGAGATTTCTGCAGGACTTTACCTCTCGTCCATTCCCGTAATGCTTCGGAATATGCAGTTTTTAGATATCGTGGAATTAGCACCATCTTTTTCTGGGAGAGCATCCTCTTCAATCTTTGGCCGCCGGGATACTCTCCGTTTTGGACAAGCTCGTCGAAGATGCGAAGCAGCGTTTTGCGGTGATTCGCGTGGTTCCGTTCGCAGGCAAGCTTTCGGTTGAGAACGTATTTGTCGCGAATCACATTGCATGGCTCCGGGGCAAGGCGTCTCAGACCTGCGGCATCCCATTTGAAACGCTTGGCGATGCTGGAGAGTGAGCGATGGTCGTTGGAGTCGTCGGCAATTTCACGTAGCGTGTCCTCAATTCTATTTCGCTCAATCTCCGACAATCCCACTTTGGATCGGCGAACGCAAAGGAAGTCTGGCGCCTTGCGCAACTTCTGCGTGGTCGGTTCAATGTCTCGGGATGGGTGTAGCAACAGCGAACTGGGCTGGGTATCCAACGCGTAAGCGAGGACAAGCCATCGGTGTATCGATGGCCGATGGCCAGCCAGCCATCGTTCCAAAGCCGATCGCTCGATCCCGATCGTCCGGCAAAACGTTCGTCGCTTCCCTGATGTATTCCGTTGCGCTGCGATCTCGGCCGCCAGGAGCAAGTTGTCCAGTGTTGCAGTTTTCTCCAGACTTCGGAGATTGAGTACGATGTCCTCGATCGCCGCCGAGACCCACAGATCGTCTGCCGAGGGAAAGTCTCGGTTCGCACCTTGACCGAGCCAGCTCCCACAGTGACTGCAATGGGAGACGCTGGGATACCGGGGGATGAAATCCTGAACCTTGCCGCAAACTGGACAACGTTCCATGAGCTGCTGCCGGTGGATGCTGCAGTAGCGATAATGAGAAAATGACCAGATCAAGGGACGGTAGGGTTCGTCTCCAGATTTCGCCATTCCGGCAAAACAACTCGGACACCACCTGAGGTGGCGCGAGAGTAGCCCATCACCGATGCTCGGCAGCAGGTTTTGGAGTGGAAGCAGGGTCGAATAGCGGAGATTGGCGAGCCTGGTAAGCGTGCTGGTCGCATCGCAGATTTTCTGTGCATACGCTCCCAAGCCGTTGACGGTTCTAGCGTTGTTTCGGAAAAAGGACAAGTGGTTCAGGTGGGCGATCTCCGGTTGCACGGCGACGAACTCTGTCCGGATCAGCCGGCGTGGATTGACCGAATGCGCCTCGGCCAGACGGACCAGGTAGGAAAGCAATCCTTCCGTCCGGGCCGTGTCTAGGCCGATTGGCGTCAAGGCATACAGCCGGCTACGCGCAGGCATTTCATCGTACGACAGGAGTGCGCTTAGTGGGTCAAAGTGGTTCAAGTCACTTTTTTTCATGATCGCCTCCCGTTTTGTCACGACTAGGGTTGCGCTCACCCACCTTGGCCGGCTTCTTGGCGGGTGGCTGTTTGGCGGATAGTGCCCTCGCCCGAGAAACGACGCGATAGAGTAGTGCTTTCACCGCGTCGATGCTGGCATCTTCCAAGGCAATTTCCCCTTCGATGGCTTCGTCGAGAATCGTGATCAAACTCTTGTTGGAGAGGGCGAATTCCTCGGCGAACTTGTAATCGATGGTGTCCATGCCGCGGAGAATGGCGTGCTCAAGGCAACGCGACAGCCAATCCTTCAAGATCCCGATGCTGCCGCCAGATTTGCAGAAAAACTCTCGCATATCGGGCGCAAAGTTCGGGGTCACCGGCAACGGCAGCTGACGTTGCAGTCGGCATAATGCGGCGCCGAAATCCTCCTTATCCTTTTCGCCTTGCAGCGAATAACGCGGGAAATGAACGATCTCGCTACGCCGGACCAGTTGTCCGCTCTGGTCTCGGATGGCAAGCAGCTTGTAGGTGCCGACCAGCACGATGATGAGATTCGATTCGATGGTCAGCGACTTCAGGGCCTCGAACTGGAATTCGAGCCGCTTCGGATCGTTGACCATCAGGATGTGGTGTGCCTCGTCGATGATCAGGACTCTGGTCTTGCGGTTGGTCAGACATTTTTCGGAAGCGCGGCGCAGGGCTTCGGTAGTCGACCGTTCGATCGGTAGCGGTGCCGACAGCCCCTCGAACAGATCGTGCTGGCGCGGAAGCAGTATTTTCCGGTTGGTCAGGACATCGCCGTGGCGTTCCAGCAGGCGGATATAAAAATCCTTCCAGTTGAACGAAGCGCCGTTGGGCGGGATGGCATTGAATCCGGCGACGGGCACGGCTCCGGGATCCTTGGCGATTAGGTCGCGATATTGATGCATCAGCGCCTTGTAAATCATCCGGGCCAAGGTGGTTTTGCCGGCACCTGTCGGTCCGGTCACGAGGACTACCTTCGGGCCAGAAGCGCTGTTGATCGCTGACATCGCCTGCTTGAAGCCATGTGCCAGATGTGGATGCTCGATCCGGCATTTGCGGAAATATTCGACACGCTGTTCGAGCGATGCCGCGAGCAGTTCGATTGGGAAGGAAGGATTTTGCGTGTTTTTCATGTCAGTCTCCAAAGATGGTTTTTTCGAGGCCGCCCCAAATGGCGTCTTCCAAGGCATCAAAGCCGGATTGGGGGGCTGTGCTTTGCTGCGAAATGGCGGGGGACGAGGCTTTGGCACGGGTTTCCTGGTCGCGCAGGCGCTGTTGCAGGAGCTTTTCCGTGGCGTGCGCGGTATTTAGGTGTTTTGCGATCAAGGTCGCGTTGATCGCGCGGCGCTGGCCTGTGCGCTTGTTCTGCGCCGTGATTTCCTGCGTGATCAGGTCGATTTCCTTCTCTGTGCGGCCCTGGAAGAGGTCGGCGTACTCCGATTGGCAGGTTTCCCAATGGTCCTTGAGCCAGGCCACTGCCATCGACTTGTCGTTCGGGTCGTAGCGGACCGGGACGTCGGCACCGGCGAGCTTCGGGTTCTTGAAGGCCGGGCACCAGTAGTGGATGTAGCCGATCTTCACACCGCGGCTGGGATCGATCTTGGCCGTTCCCTTGGCCGTCGACGGTAGGCAGAGGATCATCAGATCCCGGGTGTTGGGGATCAGGACGTGCCGGCGAAGACCCGATTGCGCCAGGCTGATCGCCATTGCTTCCTTCGGCGACATGCCGAGCGCCGAGTGCTCCATTTCGCCGTACACCTTGTCGAGATAGCCGTCGAAGGCTTCCCGAAATTCCGGCAGCGTCCACACCGACAGATCACGGGGATCGTGCGATTTCGACATTGACCGCGGCTTCTGCAGGGCGACGTTATTGCCGCGCAGGCAATGCACGAACTGCTCGTTGTTCACGCCGAAGAAGCGCTCAGTGACGCTGCCGAAGCGCGGCTTGCTGCCGGGGCGGGTTTTCTTGTGGCATTCGAGTCGCGCCAGCAACGTCTCGAAATAGATGCTCTGGAACTCGGGCCCTTTGTCGACGACGATGGTTTTTGGAATCCGGCCATGACGTTTGATGCAGGCGCGGATCAAGGCCATGCAGCTGCGGTAGCTCGGCGCATCGAACAGGAGAACCCAGGCCAGGACCACGCGGGTATACGTGTCGATTAGGATGGACAGCCAGGCCTTGCCCAACTTTTGGCCCTTGCCGCTGCCGCGGAACTGAAGATCCAGCTCGGTATGGTCGATATGGCCGAACTGGAAAGCCCGTTCCCCATGGCGAGGCGTCGCTCCGTCGATACGCCAGTAAAACTCGGAGTCGCTGTAGGCCGCCTTCTCTCCTTGCCGAGCGACGATTAGATCGTGCTGGCGGCGCCGCTTGATCTGGTCGCGGAAAGCGACTTCGCTGGGCGGCAACAGGCCGCGTGCAATGCATCGGTTGGTCACTTCCCCCCAGCAGGCATGGATCGACCATCCGGCCGCGACGGCATAGCGCTCGTCGATTACGTCGTCCATGATCTGGATGACGGCATCGTCGAGACGGCGCTCGCGGTTGCCGCGCTGACTGATCTTGGGAATCAGGCCGAGCAAGCCGGAGCCGTACAGTTCCTGTCCACGCTTGTAGAGGGCGCGCCACTTGCGCCGGGCGCGGTCGCAGGATTCGGCCGGCAGGCCATCCGAGCTTTCCGGGAACAGGCAGCGGTAACGATACATCGCATGCTCGAAGTCATCGGGGCTCGCCCGGCGGATGATCGCTTCAGCCTGGTCGCGCTCGAGCACGGCACCAGTCGGAATGCCGCTGATCGTACCCTCCTTGACCATCTGCTCGAGCGCCTTCCGGCCGAGGCTGGTAATCACATGGTCTTCGTCCTCCATGAAGATGTCCTGGTCGCCGACGTTCAGTATTCGCCAGAGTCGGCCATCCCACATGAACGATTGGCCGGCGGCGACAGTCAACGTTCGCAACGAAGGCAGCGTCGTCCGGGTTTGCGAGGCCAGGTGCAGGCGATAGGCGTCAGCCGCCACCTTGTCGCGGAAGACGTAGGCACGCGCCGGGTCGGGGAGACGATCCTCATCCAGGCGGGCATAGAGAACGCCATCGGCGATCATCTTGTAGAGGGCGTCGGCATCGTCGGCCGAGAGTGTGCTCAGCAGGTCCTTCAGCAGAATCCAGGCTTGTCCGCCCATCGCCTCACGGACGCGTTGCACGGCTTCCGGCGATGGTGCCGGGCATCGTTCGTCGAGGTAGTCTGCCAGGAAATCCAGGTTGCGGATGGTGATCCAGTGGTTGGCCGACGACGAGCGAACCCGGAAACCGAGATCGACCGAGGCTGCGTATGCCTCGCCGGCCGGGCAGCGCCAGCCTCCATTGCCGTCCCGGACGTAGAGCGTCGAACCCTCGGCAGCCCGGGATTTCAGCCATTCCTCAGTCTTGCATTCCACCCAGCCGGCAAAACCTTCCTGGAGCAGGAAGAAGTCCGGCGTCGCCATGTGGCTGACCGATTTCCCGTTGCGGCCGGTATAGCGCAGCTTGACCTTCGGCGGCTGGTCGTAGAACTCGTAGGTCTGTTTATCGTGTTCCCAGCCGATGACGGCCGGCAATTCGTTCTTGTGGCTCTCCGCCTGGATCACCATGCCCATTTTCCGACTGGAGAAGCGGCAGGCCACGTTGTGGATGCCGCTCTGCACTCGGCGGGTCGGCGGTGAGGTGCGGACCTGGTCGATGACCAGCCGAGCCTTCTGGGTGATGCCGTTGCGTTCGCAGTAGGCATCGAGTTGAGTTTTATCCATCATGATCGTTTCCTTTCGAACATCCGGAACGGATCGATCGACCTTCGCGAAAATCGGGAAAAAGCGGTCCCTGTGCCGACGGCCGGTGGTCGTCGGGCGGATGAAATTCGGACGGAGCAGGAACGGCGAAAGGGGATTGACTACGCACCTCTCGAGCCTAGAATGAAATTATCTGGTGTGATGACTAGACAGCTTCATCAGCGGCCCGGGCTCTCGACAAGCTCCGGGCCGTTTCCGTTTCTGGGTCCTGTCAACAGGAATCCGGTTTGCGCGATCTTCGGGTCCGGTACCTCTCCTCGTTCTTGGTTTTTGGCTGCCTTGGCGCAGCCGGCCCGTGGCGCCACCCGGCGTCACTGAAGGGGATTTTTTCAGACGGCCTTCAAATTTCTAGCCATAGTCAAGTTCTAGAACGGAATCTGACTGTAGGCAAAGATTCCCCTTAGGTGAGAGAATTTGTGCAACTTTTTCCGTTGCTCGGGAAATTGATGAATCCGATTGCGATATACCCGTACAAAGAAGATCCCGAGATTCGCAAAATGCGCGTCCAGGCTTGGTTTCGGGCTGTCTCACTGGCTAGTAAATTGACGCCGCGTGAGTTGGAAAAGCAGTTCGGTGAATCCGAAAGTGACAGGAAAGTGAAGCGTTCCTGTGTGTGGGACAAGTATCGGCGGGGCGAAGTGGTGCCGCGGAGCGGGCCGCGGCCGGATGGGAAACCAAATCTAGTCGATCGGGTTGAAGCGGCTTATCCGGGGACGGCGAAGTGGCTGGCGCTGCCGTTGTGGCGCCTGTTGGACAAGGCGCCTATGGAGATGAGCGAGATTCGGCGGAGCTACGAGAGTTTGCCGCGCCCGATGCGGGCGATGTTTATACATCCTGATGCGACGGAATCAAGTGTGTTTTGGCGGCGCAGGAAACTCGATTGCAAGGCTGATTGTGATTTCTTCTTGCGATTTGAAGATCTTGATGGATTTACTGCGGTTCTGACCATGCTAAGGGAAACTGAAAGTACTCAGAATCAAAACCAAAATAAAATTTGCCGAGAAAAAGCACGTGACTATGTAGGCCGCCTAGCAGGAAATTATTCGATAATGGAGGCGCTGGTACGCTTACTGTAAGGCAACCTCTAAATTGCGCTGGCTGCAATCGTGATTAAGAT
The DNA here is from genome assembly GCF_000519045.1 of Dechloromonas agitata is5. Lineage (GTDB taxonomy): Bacteria > Pseudomonadota > Gammaproteobacteria > Burkholderiales > Rhodocyclaceae > Azonexus > Azonexus agitatus. The sequence goes on along the minus strand of NZ_KI912532.1, from coordinate 3,075,051 downwards.
TGCAGTTGCAATTTTCACTAGAATTATCAGTATGGCCTAAGCGCCAAAACTGCTCTTGAGAACCTATTTGTCCTCTCCCTGCGCACACAATACGCTTCAGCTGTTGACGTTAGCGGCGTCCAAGAGATCAGAAGATTTTTCCGGTCTTGGCATTGTTTTCTATAACTCGCTTTCGGCGTTACCATCTCTTCCCCTAGATGTAGCAGGAGGTGAGATTGTTGACCTTCCCATTTGTGGCCTAAGTGCCATAAGCGATGTTTTGGCGCAAATAGCTAAAAAATCATCTCCTTGGCATGATGGCTTTCACTTTGTGCAAGCGGATTCGGTATGCCTTACCCACCTATGCCAATTCGTTGCCCCCCCTTTGCCTGATTCAGGGGAGGCTTTGCCCCCAGCGAGTGGGGCTCGCCACATGACAGCGCTTCTAGCGTCCCGAGTTAGCGGAATCGTGATGGTAGGGCTTCTGACACAAGAGCGAGTGGTGTCAATCTATGAATCGGGAGTACTTACTGTGAGCAAGGCACTCCCATGATGCCGGTTAGTCTGACCTACGCAGATTTGGTTCGCCTGATTCGGGTATCCATTGGCGCTGCATTTTTGGTGGCGATAGGGATTCTGTTTTTTCGATGGGGCGAGTTGCAGGTTGCCCCTCTAAAGGTGTTCGTACAGACTGCCTCCACCGCGATCGGCATTCCCCCTCTTCTTGCACTAGCATTCTCTAAACTTAGCTGGACTCGACCATGGCTTGCGTGGTTGCTAGGTCGGCGTATGGTGCATGGTTTATGGTGGGGGGAATTGCATACCGATTTCAAGTCGGCGGATACCGACAAGCCGATGGGTAATCCCCCCGGCCAATAAAGGCGGTCAGAGGTAGAATTTTCTCGTAAAGGGAGAGTTCTGCATGAAGAAGTCGAAGTTTTCGGACAGCCAGATCATCGAGGCGTTGAAGCGGGTCGAGGGTGGGCTATCGGTGCCGGAGTTGTGCCGGGAGTTGGGAATCAGCTCGGCGACGTTCTACAAATGGCGGGCGAAATACGGCGGCCTGGACGTGTCCATGATGGCCCGGATGAAGGAGTTGGAAGCCGAGAATGCGCGGCTCAAAAAGATGTACGCCGAGGAGCGCCTGAAGGCGGATATTCTGAAGGAGTACCTGGGAAAAAAGTAGGTCGGCCATCTCGCCGGCGTGAGATGGCCAAGGAAGTGGTGGCCGGAAAGCGAATTTCGATCCGCTTGGCCTGCGACATTTTCCAGGTGAGCGAGACCTGCTATCGGTATTCGGCCAAGAAGAATGCCGAGAATGAGGAAATCGCCGACTGGCTGATGCGGCTAACCGACAACCACCGCAACTGGGGATTTGGGCTGTGCTTCCTGTACCTGCGCAACGTGAAGGGCTTTGGTTGGAATCACAAGCGGGTGTATCGGATTTACCGGGAGTTGGAATTGAATCTGCGGATCAAGCCCAGGAAACGGCTGGTGCGGGAGAAACCGGAACCGCTGGCCGTGCCGACTGCCATCAACCAGGTGTGGTCTATGGATTTCATGCATGACCAGCTCGAAGACGGGCGCTGTTTCCGGTTGTTCAATGTGATCGATGACTTCAACCGGGAAGCCCTGGGCATCGAGATCGATTTCTCGCTGCCGGCCGAGAGGGTGATCCGTGCCCTGGAGCAGATCATCGAATGGCGGGGGAAACCAGCCGCCATTCGATGTGACAATGGCCCGGAGAACATCAGCGGCCTGGTGCAAAACTGGGCAGAAAAGCGGCAGATCAAGATGGATTACATCCAGCCGGGCAAGCCCCAGCAGAACGCCTACGTCGAGCGCTTCAACCGGACAGTGCGCTACGAGTGGCTATCGCAATATTGCTGGGCAGACCTCGATGAAGTCCAGCTCTTCGCCACCCAGTGGATGTACGACTACAATCACGACCGCCCAAACATGGCCTTGGGCGGCATCACGCCAAAACAGCGGCTGGCCATGGCCGCGTAGCTCTACTTCTGATCGCCCCTAATTCTGGGGGGATTACCGATGGAACCAATACAGATCGCGTTTGTGATCAAACAGACCTATTTCTTTCTCACCATCCAGTCTTATACACCGATGCAGCCTGCACACTCGACGCTTGAGACCTTAGTCATCGATCCCAGAAGCGCCCGAGCGCAACTGCAATATGTATTTGAAATGCAGCGTCTTCACTTGGGCGAGAACAAGATTACCACCGGATACGGCGACCTCCGCCTGACCTCGGGTGATTTGCGACTTGAGGGGCACTACTGGACCAATTCGCCAACTAGCGGGCGGGTTGAGCTTAATTTGATCACTCGCATTTGCGATGGAATCGATTCGTTTGCCGATGCCAAGCGCATCAGAGATGAGCACCAAGATCGTACTCGACCTGCGACAGATGAAAACGCTGCTGCGTGAAACTGCTCAAGGCTAAACGACAGTTAACCGTTGTGTTTTCTCCCGATTAAGCGAATCAATCCTACTTCAGCAGTGGCCGATTGCCACCTGATGCTGATAGATATCCGTCAATTGAGCTACCGTACCTAGTTGGATACAGTGCTTTTACGGCTTGGTGTACCTCAATTCTTTGTCGGGCCAGACCTCTGCATAGGACGGTAAGCTCAACAATGTGAAGATGTTTCCGTATTGGTCTGCACTGATTTTCATCTCTCGTACGCTCAAATCTTTATGAGCATGCGGAAACCACAATTTTGCGGGGAGATTTGCGCCGGCTCGTTCGTGCCGAACGGTGTCGTCCAGGGCGAGTGATCCGAGCGGCAGCGGAATGATGTTGCCTTTTGTTTTGAAGTAAGCGCCAGACTTTGCAGCTGGGGTGCTGGAGCGTGCCCAATTGATGTAGCCATCGGTTGAAACGATAAAAACGGCTTTTTGATCCGTGTACGATAGCCACTTGAGAATGGCTGCCGTGAGCGATACTCCATACCGATCCGCACAGTGGGCCAGTGTGTCGAGATCCACATCGGCATTGACTTGCTGGCGGAAATCATCAAGCGGCATCAGCAGGTACGATGCAAATTCATCTGCTTCCGATTCAATGTTTTGGTCATCGAGAGACCAGTTCCGCATGTCTGCAGCGGTACTGCATTGGAACGCATCCCGGGCCGTACGGTGAATAATGTAATGCCCCAGTTCGTGTGCCTGCGTAAATCGGACTCTTCCGGCAGAGCTCAACGTGTTGTTGTACAAGAGCAGCCAACGCGTTCTCTCTTCATCAGGAAAGAGGGCCCCTTCGAACCCCTTGATATCTGCAGCTTCAATTTGGGCGATCGGATCCGACCAGCCAAAGATGGTTGCGCTTTCCAGGGCCAGTTCACTGACATCCACCGGGAAACGTGCAGTGCCGTGTGCGGCGCTTACGGTTTCAATGATATGGGATAGCCGATGCGCAGCTCGCGGCCCCGCCAGTGTCTCAACGCCGCTCACGTGTTCTTCTTGAAAGTATCGAGAATTTTCCGAAGCTGTTCCTTGGCGTCAGGTTCTAGCTTCTGGTAGCCGCGAAAGAAGGCTTCATCTAGATGTCGCTCTTCCGGAGCTCGTATGTCTTCTTCAAGAAAGTACGCGCTACTCACACCGAGAACGTCTGCCAGCGCTGTCAGCTTTTCGGCGGACGGGCGCTGCGACTCTCTATTTTCCAGTTCCCACAAATAGCTTTTGCTCAGGCCGGCAAGTTCAGCCAGCTTTTCCAATGTGAGTTTCCGTTCTTTGCGCAACTCGCGCAATTTATCGCCGAGACGGGTTCCCATCATTGCGTCTCCTTCCAGTTAACAGTTGCAAATTTACCACGATTCCGAACTTTTAGTTTGACACGACCGGAAGTTTCTGCAAGACTGCAAAAAAGTTCGCTATTCCGAACTTTTTGTAATGCTTCATTGGTGAACATAGTTGTGCCTGTCAGAACCGTTCAAGGAGTGAATATGCAAGAGGCGCCGCTGCAAAAATTCCAGATACTTGCCCTCTCTGGAGGTGGCTTTCGTGGTCTTTACACCGCCAAAATTCTGGCTGACCTGGAAGAAGAGATCGGCGCTCCTGTTGCTACCAAGTTCGATTTGATCGCGGGTACCTCGGTCGGAGGTATCCTGGCTCTGGCAATTGCCATGGAAATTCCAGCTAGCAAGATCGTCGATTTGTTTGTGGAGCATGGCGAGGATATCTTCCGCCGCCGGCGTTCCTTGCTTGGGATTTGGCGGGCACCATATTCGGCAGCCTCGCTGCAAGGCTTGTTGGCCGGGGACGAATTGTTCGGGGAAAAGGTGCTGGGGCAGTGCAAGCATCCTGTCATCATTCCCAGCATTAATTATTCGACAGGCAAGCCAGTTATCTTCAAAACGCCGCATCACCCCGATTTCAAGCGAGATCACCTCTATCGATTGGTCGATATCGCCTTGGCTACAAGTGCAGCACCGGCTTATTTCCCACGCCATACCTTCAATAACAACCAGTACGTCGATGGTGGTTTGTACGCGAATGCTCCTGGATTGCTGGCAGTGCACGAGGCTCAGACTTTTTTCAAGCAGGAGCGCCAGCAAATTCACCTCTTGTCCGTAGGAACCATGTCCTCAAAATTCACTGTCGATCCCAGTCGTAATCGGGAAGGTGGGACATTTGACTGGGGGGGTGCCAATCCTGCCAATATGCCGAAGCGGCTGTTCGGGCTTTCAATCTCTGTTCAGGAGTCATTAAGCGACTTCATGCTGAAGCATCAATTGGGTGGTGACCGCTATTTACATGTAGATGATGATCTGACCGACCAGCGCGCACGCTCTGTTGCGTTGGACAAGGTCGACCAAGCGGCGCGGGAGGTATTGCTTGGATCGGCTTCCGAACGTTCAAAAATATGTATCGGCAACGCACAGTGCCAGGCATTTCTCAGCCATGCCCCTACTAACCCGGTTTTTTACTACGGCGACAACGCTAACCGCTGAAAGGATTTGTCATGCTCAAACTCAACAAGCTGTTCTACGCCACCGACGAGCAAGACGTCTTCAGTGATCGTATCGAACCAGCTCCTGGCCAGAAGAAGTTTTTGATCGACTGCAAAAACGAGATTCGCGATCATTTGCGGCCCCGAATTCGTGAAGCGACGACGGCAATCCTGGGTATGGACGCCGCAGTATCTCCGCGATTCCGCACGCAGGGCTCTTGGTCATACAACACCTGTGTGCAGCCGGCCTCTCTGCCTCCCCAAGAGATTGACTGGGATTTTGGCGTCTATCTGCCTGTTCATGTTTGGGAAGAAAATGGCCCGCCGCATGAGATGGCAAAGGCGTATTTTGTCTTGGTCGAACAACTGCTTGAGGATTTGTGCCGTAAAAATGGCTGGAAACTCATCTCCGGTAAGGCTACCTGCATTCGCGTCCAGGTCGCCTTCTGGGCGCACATCGACATCCCGTTGTATGCAGCACCTGAGCATAAGTTTGTTCAGGTAATGGAGAAGGCTGCGCTTTCTGCACGCTCTGGCACTGTTGCTATGGATTCCATGTGGATGTCGGAGAGTGTCGATTTCAGCGAAATGCCGGAACAGGTTTGGGAAGATCTAGACGATATCGTGATGGCCACTCGTTCAGGGGAATGGAAATTCTCAGATCCCGAAGCTGTTTCCCGCTGGTTTAAGGACAAGGTGCTAGAGCATACCGAGCAGTTGAGGCGCGTGTGCCGCTATCTCAAAGCATGGCGAGATCATCATTGGCGTGATGGCGGTGGCCCGACCTCGGTATCAATCATGATTGCCGTTGCACAGACATTTGAGCCTCAACGAGGTCGGGATGATCTGGCACTTGAAAAGGCTGCTCGGATTCTTGCGGCAGCGATCCCGAAGGAGTTGCGCGAACCCGGCATCGACGGTGGTTCAGAGGATTTCAATAGCCGTCTGTCGCCAGAAGAGAAGGCAATTGCTTCCCGAAAGGCGGAGGCGTTAGCGGAAGCGTTGCAGCAGGCAAGAATCCGGGCGGTACATCAAAAGAGCGAGGCGATCACTCATGTGCAGGCGCATTTGGGGGAACGGATACCCAATCGCCCAGATTTGGTTGAAGCCGACAGCGGTGCCGAATCAATCCGGTCGGTACCGGCCAGGCAAGTGGTTCCGCCAGTTGTGCCGGCTACGAGCGCGGGCTGAGGTTCTCCAATGCGTGACGATCGATTGGGGGAAACCCTGCGTTTACTGACCGCACGGGGATTTTCTTCCGTTGGTAATCGTGCTGGCCGTCGATCGTTTGAAGGGCTTTTACCATGCAAAAAGGGGGCCGTGCGTGTGCGCCTGGTAATTAAAGACTGGGATTTCCAGTCTTACCCGGCCATTTTTTTGCTCGATACCCCTGATTTTCTCCCGCCACTTATGCCGCATGTGAGTGTGGCGGGGGGATTGTGCTATTTCGCGCCAGGATCAGTCGTTCTGGATCGATATGATCCTGCAACCGCTATAGCTCAATGCCTACAGCAAGCGACTGCAGTTCTTGATCGGATAGCAAGTGATCCAGATTACCGGTCGAAAGATATTCAGGATGAGTTCCTTGTCCACTGGGAGTTCGGTCAGACGCCATGGCCATGGCCCGTTCTGATCGGAAGTATTCCGCCAAATTCCGTATCTGCGAATTATTCGCTTCTTGACGTTGATGGATCGCGTCGGGCCATTATCGCCAGCGATCCTGCCGAAGTGGCCGCATTTGCAAAGGCACTGGGCGGTCAATCTGCCATGCGTACGAATTGCAAATGCTGGTTGTTCAAAACAGCCATGCGCCCGGCGGTTCCGGAGACAATGCCCAAAACCGTCAAAGAGCTTTTTGCATGGCTGCAGCAGTGGGATCGCACCATGTACGGCGGAATCCAACGTGTTCTCGAACGAGAGAGTGCTTACCTCGAATACTCTTTTGTAACTTTCGCGATCGATACGCCCATCGGTTGGCTGGGGTTTGGTTTCGATCTCGATCAAGTAAAGCGTTTGGGGGCTAAGCGCTTTCCAAAGCTTTACAAACAGCACCTCCATGGCAAAGGGGGCAATCGGACCATACTGCGACTGTCGATTACAGATATCAGCCCCAGCTATGTACATAGTCGAAATCTCAGCTTTCCGGACCTCAGGGACAAGCGCATTACTTTGGTTGGATGCGGGGCAATTGGTTCTTTCTTGGCGCAATCGCTGATCCGGCTCGGGGCGGGACACGGCAGAGGTTCGCTGACACTAATCGATCCCGACACTCTCCAGCCGGAAAACCTTGGCAGGCATCTATTGGGCTACCCCTCGTTGTTCAAACCCAAGGCTGATGCGTTGAAAGATTATCTGCTACGTGAGTTTCCTCTGGCCAAGATCGAATCTGTTCCGAAAAGCGCTACGGAGCATCCCCAACTATTTGGCGCCGATTTGCTGATAGACGCGACCGGAGAAGAAACCGTTAGCGAATTACTTAACGGGTTGCGCATTGAGCATCAGAGCAAAAATCCATTGCTTCATGTCTGGATCAAAGGTAACGGGGAGTGTGTTCAGTCCTTGTGGGCGGATCGCAGTGGGGCTGGCTGTTTTCGCTGTTTGAAAACGAGTGACGAGCAACATTACCGACGTGAACGTTTTCCGGTGCTAAATCAGCAACCTATGCGTGGTGCCGTTGGCTGCCAGGCATTCACGCCGTATGCGGTCTCATCTCCAATGCTAGCCGCCGCGCTAGCAGTAGATAGTGTCATCGATTGGTTGAAGGGCGATCCAAGCCCTAGGTTCCGTACAAGAAGTATCGAAAATGCCGATGTGCGTCGAATAAAAAATCAGGATATTTCTAAGCTGAAGGAATGCCCCGCGTGCGCTCAGCAATGATCTGGCCTAATCCGTTTGAGACGGATGGGAAAGTGTTGATTGAAGGAGCTGTCATCGACTTGGTTTTGGATTATCAGCAGCGAGGAAGTAGTACTCCGGAGGCCGGAGGGATTTTTTTGGGGTACCGGCGGGGAATACATTTGCATATTGTTCAGGCCACTACGCCTCAGCCAAGGGATAGGCGAATGCGATATCGCTTTGACCGGTACGATCAATTCCACCAAGCGATTGCTAGCAAGCAATGGGAGGAAAGCGATGGGACGGTCGACTATGTCGGTGAGTGGCATACCCATCCGGAAGTGAATCCATCACCATCGTCATTGGATATTTCTGAGTGGGGAAAAATTCATCGCACTCGTCAATTTCCGATGATTTTCCTAATTGTAGGTTTGGCTGAGAGCCTTTGGATTGGGCTTGGCTGTAATAACAAAATTGTTCGGTTGTGACCGGAACTGGTTGTATCACCTTCGCACCATCTTTTATTCCATTATTCCTTCAATATGTTTTCTGAAACTCAGGAATTACAGCCTTTATTTAGCGATGACAACCTTGAATGTTCATCAATCAAAAATCGTCTTTCAGATACCTCCGACACCAAGGGTAAATATCTCTATCACTTCGGGAATCTCTCGAGGCTAATCAGCTACCGACGAAGTGATCCATTTCTTCGGGCAAGAGAGCACGATGGCACTGAACCTGTCTGGTTGCATCGGCAGGTAGTCGACACTCTTCCCACTTTAAAGGAAGGGGAGAGGGTGTACTGCCTATTTTTCTGGAATGATCTTGACTCCATGAGGGCCAACGCTTATTCCATGATGAAAGGGAGTGTGCTTCATCGGGTGAGAGCCGATCATCCTGTTCTAAAGCGTTTCAAATCTGGTGAAGATGAGTTTTTGAAAGGTATGGCGACCATGTATTGGCAAGCAATGGTGGCAAATCAGGACAATCCTCACTATTCTCCGATCGGCATTCCCCATTCAGATATTGAAGTACTGCATCCCGATGGGAGATGGAAAACGATGGGGCAGATTCCAATTCTTTCGGATGCCACCCATGCCGGCTGGACCGCCAATATTTTTGAAGCCAATGGCAAGGTGCGGTCAGTGTTTTCGCGCATGGCAACTCGCCCGGTCATTAACAGTGACGGCTCGACATCGTATCGAACCGAAGCATGTGTCCTGCTTCGCCATCCTGCAGGCGGTGGCATAAGCTTTCTCGGCATGCTCGAGTTGCTCGAACCCCTGGTGCTCAACTTGGCTACACCGCACACCATGAACGTTTTAAGCCAGTTGCGCTGGTTCTATGCGTATGAAGATTTAGAGGAGGTACGTGTCCAGGAATTTTTCCCAATTTTTCATCGTAGGAAGAAGTCTGGACTGAAGCAGATCGCTCTTGAATGGCTGGATGTCCCGAAAAAAATCATTGACTGGGTAACGTTCAATGATCGCTCGCCTCATTCTTTGGCGGATAAGGAGGTGGCGGATCTATACCGCCTGTTTGGTTGCTCAGAGGCTCTAATCAGGGGAAATAAATGGTCCTATGAGCATCTGCTTTACGACGAAGGCACCTATGCGTCGCTGAAGGGATCTAGTGCGGATCTGATCTATGGGAGCACTTGAGGTCTGGCCAAAGGCAGGCGACAGTCGTATAAGCGTGGTCGCGTGATTCTATGCAAACTCGTTACAACCACTAGCTATGCAGGCGAGGCTTCTGGTTCTCGAGAAAATTCCGATAAACGCAGGGATTTCAAAATTCTGGCTCATTTAACGTATATATTTTGGAGGTAACGATGTTAGCTGAGGTTACAAATTATGTTGATAATTATTCGAGAGTTATGACTTTCGGCGCCATTTTATTTGCGGCTGGAATGATTGCTCTGCTTGCTCATATTTCAGCGGGTTTTTTCGATGGCATTTCAAAGATGGTGTTCGGTTTGGGGTTGGTCGCTGCTGCTGTTTTTGCAGCAGGACTATGGTTTATTTTTTAAATATACTGCTTCAGTAATTGAGCTGCGATCACCAAACTTGATAACAGTATTGAGATTCCGCCCATTGCAATTGCTAGCCAGTATTTAATTTTTTGCAACTTAGTAAACTTTGATGTATCCATTTTTCCGCTCAAAAGGGTTTTTTCATCTGGTGCTAATTTCATTGTTGGCGCAAATGCCTCACATGTATTTTTAGCGTTTGGTGGCGGAGGAGTTGGAGGTGGCCAAATGAACTCTCGTACTATAAGAGTCCTCCTGTCGAATGACCTTATGCAGCCACCGGTTTTATCAAAGAGGCTTGCGATAAACTCGCTGAGTTCCGGTAGTTCGAATTTGGATAGAAAATCCTGTTTGATTCCAAACAGAATTCGGTACTGACGGACAGAGGTAGAGTGGTTAAGGACCTCAGGCTCGTGGTAGAAGGTTTCTGTATGCTTCCTGACCAGCGATAGTTCGGCCGCTGTTGTCGCGCCGACCTGCCATCGTCCGATGCTTCGATCTTGACCCAGAGGGTACTCACCAGGGAACGCCGATAATAGGCGGATTCCCTTTCCAAATTGTGGAATGCCTTTGCCCCATACACTGAGCATGGAGATGTCAGCAAGGTGGAGGAGGCAACTCTCGGCAATTGGCACGGATTTGCCATACCTGCCGGCTCGGGGCACATAAATGGCTGTTGGCCATTGATTGGTATTCTGAGAAATCATCGTTTGACTGCCGATTTCGGTACGAAATTGGCTGTGCAAAGCGGAACAAAAAATGCTTGAGTCACACTCTTGGCGCGCTATCCGGACGATCTGGCCGCCGAGGTCATGCTGGTCCCGCACCATGGCTCGAAAACCTCGTCGACACCGCCCTTCCTGCAGGCGGTGGGCGCGCGGGAGGCGATCATTCCGGTCGGTTACCGCAACCGCTTCGGCCATCCGAAGCCGGCCGTCGTTGCCCGCTACGAGGCGCTCGGCCAACGCATCTGGCGGACCGACCGCGACGGTGCGCTCCACGTCACCCTGGGTACGGGGCCAACGTCAGTCAGGGCCTGGCGGCAGGAACATCGTCGCTACTGGCATGGCCGGTGATACATTCGGGAAGAAGGAGAAAACATGCAATTTCGACAAGCTGCCGTGCAATGCATCGGGCCGTCCGGGCTGCACCGCATGGCCTACACTGAGTGGGGCGAACCCGACAATCCGCGCGTGCTGCTCTGCGTCCATGGCCTGACCCGCAACGGCCGCGATTTCGACCAGTTGGCCGCAGCCCTCTCCAGCCATTACCGGGTCATCTGCCCGGATGTCGTCGGGCGTGGCCGGAGCGGCTGGTTGCGCGACCCGGCCGGTTACGGCATCCCGCAGTACGTTGCCGACATGGTGACGCTGATTGCCCGGCTGAATGTCGACACCGTGCATTGGGTCGGTACCTCGATGGGCGGCCTGATCGGCATGGCGCTGGCCGCCCAGGAGGGCACGCCGATCCGCCGGCTGGTGCTGAACGATGTCGGGCCGCTGATCACCGTCGAGTCTTTGCAGCGCATCGCCACATATGTCGGGACCAACCCGCATTGGGCCAGCTTCGACGAGGCGCTGGCCTACGTCAAGCTGATCAGCGCGCCGTTCGGGCCCCTGAGCGAGGCGCAATGGCGTCATCTGACGGAAACCAGCATTGTCCAGGGAGCGGACGGCAACTGGTCCTTCCGCTACGACCCGCGGATCGCCGAGCCTTTCAAGGCGGCGTTTGTCGACCAGGACATCGACCTGTGGCCGATCTACGGCGCTATCGCCTGCCCGACGCTGGTCATTCGCGGCGCCGAGTCCGACCTGCTGGCGCGCGACACCTGGCGGGCCATGGGCGAGCGTGGGCCGCGTGCGAAACTGGCTGAATTCCCCGGGGTGGGCCATGCCCCGATGTTCCAATCGGACGACCAGATCGCTGTTGTCCGCGATTTCTTGCTGAGCGTATGAAACACATCACCGTCAAAGGACTGAAACTCGAATACCGCGATCATCCGGCCAGCACCGGGGATGCGCCGACCCTGATGCTGCTCCATGAAGGATTGGGCAGCGTGGCCATGTGGCGGCATTTTCCCGAGAAGCTGGCGGCGCGCACCGGTTGCCGGGTCATCGTCTGGTCGCGTGCTGGCTATGGCGGCTCCGATCCCTATCCCGAGCCGCGCACGCCGCGCTACATGCACCGAGAAGGCGAGGAGATGCTGCCGGCGCTGGTCGCCGCGCTGGGCATCGAAAAACCGATCCTGATCGGCCACAGCGACGGCGGCAGCATTGCGCTGATCTGTGCCGGCGCGCACCCGGATCTGCCGCTGGGGGTCGCGGTCATGGCGCCGCACGAATTTGTCGAGGAAGAAACCCTGGCCGGCATTCGCGCCGCCCGCAAGGTGTGGCAGGAAACCGACTGGCCGCACAAGCTGGCCCGCTATCACCAGGATGCGCCGCGTGTCTTCAGCGACTGGAACGACTGTTGGCTGTCGCCCGCTTTCCGTGACTGGAACATCGAGGATTACCTGCCGAACATCACCTGCCCGGTGCTCGCCATCCAGGGCGAGGACGACGAATACGCGACGATGCGCCAGATCGACGTGATCGCCGAGAAGGTGCCGGGCACGCAATTGCTGAAGCTGGCGAAATGCGGCCATTCGCCGCAGCGCGATCAGGAGGCGGCGGTGCTCGACGCGCTGGCCGCCTTTGTCAGCCGGGCCAGCGGGTCCTGCCGGTAGTAGCGCCTGAGCAGATCATAGAGATCGGGATATTCCCCGGCGACGACGTCGGGAATCTCGAAAAAGCTTTCGGACAGCACGGCGAAGAATTCACCCGGCGTCTCGCTGGCGTACGGGTCGATCAGCGTCTCCTCGCCGCTGTCGACGCGGGCACAGAAATCGTCGTAGGCAGCGAAGAAAATCGTTTCCCACTCGCTTGCGTCGAGATCGCTGTGCAGGGCCGGCATGCCGTCGGCGTCGCCGTTCAGCATGTCGAGCTTGTGGGCGAATTCGTGGATCACCACGTTGTAGCCGTCGCCGGCCATCTTCACGTCGTGCCAGGAGACGATCAGCGGGCCGCCCTCCCAGGCTTCGCCGGACAGCACGTCGTCGTATTCGTGGACGATCCCCGTTTCGTCCTCGAAGCGGCGGCGGACGACGAATTCGTCCGGGTAGACGATGATCCCCACCCAGTCGCGATACGCCTTGAGGCCGAGCTTGAGAATGGGCAGGCAGCCCTGGGCGGCGATGGCGACGCAGATTTCGTCGCTCAGTTCCAGGCCGCCGGCGGCGCTGAATTCCTTTTCGGCCAGGAAATCCTCGGCCAGTGTGCGCAGTTGCCGTTGTTCGTCCGGGGGCAGGATGTCGAGGAAGGGCAGTGCGCTGACGGTTGCTGCCCACAGCGCATCGGGGATGGGCTGCCGCTTGTGGCCGCGTAGTTTGTCGAGCAGGCCGATCATCGCTTCATGGTCAGCCAGATGCCGCTGAAGATCAGGCCGATGCCGAGATAGTGATACCAGAGCGGGATTTCGCCGAGGAAGAGGAAGGAGAGGAGGGTTCCAAAGACCGGCATCAGGTGGATGAACAGGCTGGCCTTGTTCGGCCCGACTTCCGCGACCCCCTTGTTGTAGAAGATGTAGCCGACAAAGCTGGGGAGAATGCCGACATAAGCCAGTGCCGCCAAGGAGCCGAAATGCACGTTGATGTGCCGGCCTTGCGCCAACTCCCAGGCATACGCGGGAGTCAAGGCGAACAGGCCGACTGCGATGGTGGCGGCAAGCATCAGCATCGGATGCACACCGGCGGGTCGCCGGGAGAGCAAGACGGTATAGATGGCCCAATCGAGCACGGCGACCAGCATCCAGACATCGCCGAGGTTGAGGTTCAGGTGGGCCAGTACGGCCAGGTCGCCACGCGAAACGATGGTCAGCGCACCGCACAGCGAGATGATGACCCCGATCGCTTCCGGCCGTCGCAGGTGCTTGCCGAGGAAGGCCCAGGAAATGGCGATGGTGGCGACCGGGATGAAGGAATTGAGCAGCGTGGCGTTGGTCGCCGAGGTGTGCTGCAGGGCCAGGTAGGCGAAGGTGTTGTAGCCGCCGACACCGAGCAGGCCAAGAATGACCAGCGGTTTCCAGCCCTTCACGAGCAGTGGCCACTGCGCACGGAAATGGGGCAGGGCGAGCGGCAGGACAAGGACAAAGGCGATCGCCCAGCGCCAGAAAGCCAGCGTCAGGGGCGGAATATCACCGCGGATGGCGCGGCCGACGACCATGTTGCCCGACCAGGAAAGCGCGGTCAGGGTGAGTAGCAGGTACGGGTTGGCGAGGCGGTGGGCAAGACGTTTGAGCATGGTCGGCCGATTATGCCTGAAGCCGGCGGCAGGCGGACTTGGGGTATTTCCCCATGGTCGGCCGCGTTCATGACAAGTGTGGATTTTGTCCGCATGGCCGGCCAGCGTCCGATTTATAATGCGCGCCATGGTTTCCGTCGTCCATTCCGTCGCCGCGCTGAGCGACTTCGATCAGTTCCTCGCCACCCTCACCGAAGGCCTGACCCCGGCCGATGCCGACCGTCTCCGGGCAGCCGTCGAATACGCCTGGGAGACCTACGGCGACCGCAATCTGGGGAGCGGCGAGCGCATTTGGTCGCATGCCCTGGGCATGGCGATCATCGTTGCCGGCCTCAAGCTTGACGCCGAGTCGCGCATTGCCGCGTTGCTCTTCGCCATCCCGTCGTACGATGAGCACCACGGGGTCGCCCGCATTGAGGAGCGCTTTGGCAAGCCGGCAGCGCACCTGGTCCAGGGCATCTCGCGCCTCAACCGGTTGCGGCCGATTACCAAGGGCTTCGTGGCGACCAACATCGAGGCCGGTGAGATCAATCCGGCCGAGATGAAGGCGCAGGTTGAAGTGCTGCGCAAGATGCTGCTCGCCATGGTCGAGGACATCCGCGTCGTGCTGCTCCGCCTGGCCAGCCGGACGCAGACCCTGCGCTTCTACGCGGCGCATCCGGACGACCTGCGCGTGCAGGTGGCGCGCGAGACGCTCGAACTCTACTCGCCGCTCGCCAACCGCCTCGGTGTTTGGGAACTGAAGTGGGAACTGGAAGACCTGTCCTTCCGCTTCATCCACCCGGATACCTACAAGAAAATCGCCAAGATGCTCGACGAGAAGCGCAGTGAGCGCGAGCAGTTCATCGTCGATGCGGTGGCCAAGGTGCGGGCCGAACTGCAGGCCGCAGGCGTCAAGGATGCCGAAATCTATGGCCGGCCGAAGCACATCTACAGCATCTGGAACAAGATGCGGAAGAAGGGCGTCGAGTTTTCCGAGGTGTACGACATCCGCGCCCTGCGCATCATCGTCGACGACCTGAAGGACTGCTATACCGCGCTTGGCATCGTGCACAACCTGTGGGCGCCGATTCCCAAGGAATTCGACGACTACATCTCGAACCCCAAGGGCAACTACTACCGCTCACTGCATACCGCGGTGCGCTGCCCGGATGGGCGCAGCCTGGAAATCCAGATTCGCACCTGGGACATGCACAAGCATGCCGAACTCGGCGTCGCCGCGCACTGGCGCTACAAGGAAGGCAGCAAGCGGACGCACGAGGACGACTACGACGAGAAGATCGCCTGGCTGCGCCAGCTGCTGACCTGGAAGGACGAAGTCGCCGACAGCTCGGACTGGGTCAAGCACTACAAGCAGGCGGCGCTCGACGAAACCATCTACGTCATCACGCCGCAGGGCAAGGTCGTCGATTTGCCCGCCGGTTCGACGCCGGTCGATTTCGCCTACCGGGTGCATACCGATCTCGGCCATCGCTGCCGGGGCGCCAAGGTCGGCGGCCAGCTGGTGCCGCTCAACACGGCGCTGGAAACCGGGCAGGAAGTGGAGATCGTCACCGCCAAGGTCGGCGGGCCGTCGCGCGACTGGCTCAACCCGTCGCTCGGCTACATCCATACCAAGAGCGCCCGGGTCAAGGTACGTTCCTGGTTCTCCAACCTGGCGCTGGAAGAAACCCTGGCCGAAGGGCGCGGCATCATCGCCAAGGAATTGCAGCGTGCCGGGCAGACCGGCGCCAACATCGAGGAACTGGCGCACAAGCTGGGCTTCACCAAGGCCGATGACCTGTACATCGCGGCGGCGCGCGGCGACCTCAACCAGCGGCAGTTCCAGGCTGTCGCCAAGGGCGGCGATCTGCTGGCCGAAACGCAGTTGCCGGATGAGGTGGTGGCCAAGCCGAGCAAGCCGGTCGAGGGCAACCAGGGCATCCTGATCGTCGGTGTCGACAAGCTGCTGACGCAACTGGCCCGCTGCTGCAAGCCGGCCCCGCCCGATGAAATCCAGGGCTTCATCACGCGCGGCAAGGGCATTTCCATTCACCGCATGGATTGCCCCAATTTCGCCAACCTGGCGGCGCTGCATCCGGAGCGTGTCATCGAGACCGACTGGGGCGTGCAGACGACCGGCGTTTTCGCCTGCGACATCATCGTCGATGCGCACGACCGCCAGGGCCTGCTGCGTGATATTTCGGAAATCTTCACACGGGAAAGGCTCAATGTGGTCGGCGTCAATACCCAGTCCAAGCAGGGCAAGGCGCACATGAGCTTTACTGTCGAAATCACCAACCTGCAGCAACTGCAACGCACGCTGACGCTGATCCACGACGTCGAAGGCGTGGTCGGCGTCCGCCGCGCCTGATTACCGGAGAGCCCGCATGAAAGGCCATTTCGCTGCCATCGCCCTGATCGTTATCGGCGCCGTTGCGCTGGGGGTCAATCTCGACCTGTTCGAACTCGACCTGGTCGCCCTGATCCGGAAATGGTGGCCGCTGGCGCTGATCGCGCTGGGCGTCGGGCTCTTCCTTACGCCGGACGATCGGCCGCGTAGCTGACCACCCGGTTGCGGCCGCGTTCCTTGGCTGCGTAGAGCGCCTGGTCGGCCTGTTGCAGCAGGCGGTCGAGACCTTCGTGTTCGGCTGTCAGCACGGCGATGCCGATCGATAGCGTGTAGGCGACGCACTGGCCGTCCGCGAGCGTGACCGGGGCGCTGACGATCTGGCTGCGTAATCGCTCGGCGACCATGATGGCCTGCCCGATGCTGGTTTCCGGCAGCATCACGGCGAATTCCTCGCCGCCCAGTCGGCCGGCGATATCGATGCCGCGCAGGCCGTCAAGAATCTGCCGGCCGAGGGCCTTGAGCACCTGATCGCCGACCGGGTGGCCGTAAGTGTCGTTGATGCGCTTGAAGTGATCGACGTCGAGCATCAGGGTGGTCAGCGGATTGCCATAGCGCCGGCTGCGGCCAAACTCCTGGTGGGCCAGGCTCATGAAATGGCGGCGGTTGTAGAGCCCGGTCAGGTCGTCGTATTGCGACAGACGCTCGAGTTCATGCTGGGTTTTCTTGAGTTCGGTGATTTCGGGAGAAATGCCGCAGATGCCGGTGACGGTGCCCGCTGCATCGCGGGTCGGGAACTTGATTGACAGGAAATGACGCTCGCCGCGGGCATCCGTCAGCTTTTCCTCGGCTTCGATGGTCCGGTTGCCGGCCATGACGTCGAGGTCGAGCTGCCGGTAGGCTGCAGCGGCTTCGGAAGGGAAGATCTCGGCATCCGTCTTGCCCAGCAATTGGTCACGTGTCAGTCCGGTAACCACTTCGTGTTGCCGGTTGACCAGCAAGTACTCGCCTTCCCGGTTCTTGACATAGGTGGCGGCCGGGATGTTCTCGATGATTTCAGCCAGGAAATTGCGGCTTTCGCGCAGGCGGGAACGCAGTTCGTTCTCGATGCTGAGGTCGCGCACGATGCCGACGAAAAAACGCTCGTCGGGCGCTTCGACTTCGCTGACGCCGAGGCTCATCGGGAAAATATCGCCATTCTTGCGCTGGCCGACGACCTCGCGGCCCGCTCCAATCACCTTGCGTTGGCCGGTCGCGACGTAGTTCCCGATATAGGTATCGTGCTCTTCGCGGTAAGGGGAGGGCATCAGCATCTTGACGTTCTGGTCGAGCACTTCCTCTGCCGTGTAGCCGAAGATGCGTTCGGCAGCCTTGTTGAAGGCAGTGATCCGCCCGACACGGTCGATGCGGATGACCCCTTCGACGACGCTATCGACCATGGCTGCGGTCGAGCGCTGGGTCGAGATGATGCGCATCATCGCCTGGATGCGGACATCGAGCAGCAGTGGCTGGATCGGCTTGGCCAGGAAATCGTCGGCGCCGGCCATGAAGCTGGAAAGCAGGTTCTCTTCATCGGTGTGGGCGGTAATGATGATGATCGGCACCCGCACCTGCGACGGTATCCGGCGCATGCGCCGGATGGCTTCAAGCCCGCCGATGCCGGGCATCTCGATGTCCATCAGGACCAGTTCCGGCGGATTTTCCCGGAAGGCGGCGACGGCCGCTTCGCCGCTCTGCACGCAGTCGACCTGATGGCCGTTGCTGCGCAGTTGTTCGGCCATCAAACCGCCGACAGCCTGGCTGTCATCGGCGAGAAGAATGCGTAAAGGCTTCATGGAGTCTCATTTCGCGTGTTTTTGTTGTTTTGCGTGCTTTGCCGAATATAACGGGAAGTGCCCCCCGGGGACATCCGGCAAAAGACCTATTCGGCAAGATTTTCGATCAGCACGAAAAGCCGGCGATAGAACTCGGCATCGGTGATGGTTTCCTCGCCGACCTTGACCAGTGAGCTTTTGTCCGTCGGCCAGGGGACGGACAGCGAGCCGAGGCCGGCCACCGACAGTCCGGTGCTGCTGCCGCCGGATTTCAGCTCGAAGCGGGTTTGCAGCGCGTTGGCGTAAATGGTCGTGTCGCGCCCGGTGCTCATGCAGGTCAGCGTGATGCGCAGCTGCACCTGATGGTCGGCATCCGGCTGGAAGAACTTGGAACCCCGGATGTTGCTTGGTACCGAGGCGTCGACCTCGTAGGCTTGGCTGAGCAGGGCACGCTTGCCGTATTCGCAAAGCACCAGCGGCGGCAGGTCGCTGTGGTACTGGAAAGGGGTCTCGGCCTCGAAGGCTTCAGCCCGGTAAACCGGCGCCGGTTTTGAAGCGCAGCCGGCCAGCGAGGCGGCAAGAGTGAAGGCAGCGAGCAGGCGAAGGCGGAGGGGGCGGTACATCGAAGGAGGGCAGAACGGCAGGGGTGATATCTTAACGTGCCGGCGCTCGTTTG
This sequence comes from Dechloromonas agitata is5, assembly GCF_000519045.1. Lineage (GTDB taxonomy): Bacteria > Pseudomonadota > Gammaproteobacteria > Burkholderiales > Rhodocyclaceae > Azonexus > Azonexus agitatus. The sequence continues at coordinate 3,056,083 of NZ_KI912532.1, read as the reverse complement.
GCTGACGGTTGGCGACGCAGCGGTCTGCTGGGCTGTTGAAGGGCTGTTCCTATTTTGTCATGGACAAAAATGGATCTGCTTCGTATAGTTTGAAAAGACTGCGGCTTGTCCAGCCGGCTGTCTTCGATAATGGTTTCAGTTCGTGAGGATGCCTGTCATGACGACCTTGACCCAGAGCCATCCCCCCGCCTTGCCCCGGCATGTCGCCTGGCTCGGCTATGGCGGCCTGCTCCCCTTCATCGCGCTGGCCGCGCTGGCTGGCGGCGATCCGCATCATCGCCTGGCCTGGTCGGATGCGCTGGTTGGCTACGGCGCGGTGATCCTCAGCTTCATCGGCGCGCTGCACTGGGGCGTGGCGATGAGTGCCCCGGGACTCGATCCGGCGCGTCGCCGCCGGGCGTTTGTCTGGAGCGTCGTGCCGGCGCTGCTCGCCTGGCCGGCCACCCTGCTGGCTGGCAGCCAGGCGCCGTTGATCCTGGTGCTGGGCTTTGTTTTGCATATTGTCCAGGACAAAATGCTGGCTGAACCCGCCGGTCTGCCGGTTTGGTATTTGCCGTTGCGCTGGCGCCTGACGGTGGTGGCCTGTATCTGCCTGCTGGCTAATGCCTGGCAGACGTGGGCCTGAGGCAATGAGCGACTGGCTCCGGCGCTTGCCCGGCTCCCGTTCCGAACCGGCCGGTGCCGAGCGAGTCATCCTGCGCCGGCTGCCGCGAGTTCTCCCCGCCGGCTCCCTGCTGCTCTCCTTGCCGGCGGTGTTTGTTCGGCTGGCCGGGGCGCTTGCGCCGGCGTCTGCCCTGGCGGCAATCTCGATGCCGGTCGACATCGTCGTCGTCAGTCTCCTCATCTTGCACTGGACCGTCGTGCTGACCGTCGCTATTGCAGCCTTCATCGTTCTGGTCATGAAGGGCCCGGCCTTCGTCGCCGACGCCTATCCCCTGGATGAAGCCGATACGCCAGCCGGCTCGGGAGGGGCGCGGTGAGCGGCCCGGAGAAAAGCGCAGCGGTGCCGAGCAGCCGGCTGGCCCGGCTGGCGCGCCTGGGGAGTCTGGCCTCCGGTGTGGCCGGGGGGATGCTGGCCGAGGGCGTGCGCCAGTGGTCGCGCGGCAACCGGCCGAGCGTCGGCGACCTGTTGCTGACACCGGGCAACGCCCAGCGCGTCGCCGACCAGTTGTCCCGCCTGCGCGGTGCGGCAATGAAGGTTGGCCAGTTGCTGTCGATGGATGCCGGCGACCTGATGCCGCCCGAACTGGCGGCCATCCTGTCCCGCTTGCGGGCCGATGCCCAGCCGATGCCGATGAGCCAGCTCGTCCCCGTGCTGGAGACAGCCTGGGGGGCGGGCTGGGACAGCCAGTTTGAGCGCTTTTCCTTCACCCCGCTGGCGGCGGCCTCGATCGGCCAGGTCCACGCGGCGCAACTCAAGGGGGGCGAGCGGCTGGCCATCAAGGTGCAATACCCCGGTGTGCGGCAAAGCATCGCCAGCGATGTGGACAATGTTGCGACGCTGCTTCGCCTGTCCGGCCTGTTGCCGCGCACACTCGATTTTGCGCCGCTGCTCGAGGAAGCCAAACGGCAGTTGCACGACGAGGCGGATTACCTGAAGGAGGCGGCGTACCTGGAAAGCTATCGCGGCCGCCTGGCGGCCGAGGGGGATTTCGCGTTGCCTGCCGTTCATGCCGGGCTGACCACGCCGGACATCCTGGCCATGACCTTCATGGACGGCGTGCCCATCGAATCGCTGGCCGGGGCGCCGCAGGCCGAGCGCGACCGCGTGCTGGGGCTGCTTTTCGAACTGCTGTTCCGGGAGATCTTCGAATTCCGCTGCGTGCAGACCGATCCGAACTTCGCCAATTACCGCTACGACGAAGGGAGCGGCCGCCTGGTCTTGCTCGATTTCGGCGCGACCCGACATTTTTCGGAGCGCTGCATCGCGGCCTACCGCCGCCTGTTGTGGGCCGGGCAGGTTGGCGACCTGGATACCTTGTCGGCAGCGGCCATCGACATCGGCTATTTCCAGGTCGATATCGATCCGGCGCACAAGCGGCAGGTGCTGGATATCTTCCTCACCGCCTGCGAGCCCTTGCGCCACGAGGGGCCTTACGATTTCGGCGCATCGACGCTGGCTGTCCGCATTCGCGATGTCGGCCTGCGCCTGGGGCGGGATCGGAGCTTCTGGCATACGCCGCCGGCCGATGCGCTGTTCCTGCATCGCAAGATCGGCGGCTTGTATCTGCTGGCGGCGCGGCTCAAGGCGCGGGTGGATATCCGCGCGATCTTCCTGCGTTGCCTGGAGGCGGTGCCGGCAGGGGCGGCCGGAGAGTGATCAGGCGCGGGAGAAACCCGGGCGGCGCATTTGCCGCAAGCCGGCTTCGGACAGGCCGGCGATTTCGCCAATCACCTGGTTGATGCTGTCGCCCAGTAACCACCAGGCATTGCCATACGGATGGACGGTGACGTCCAGTTTGTTGCACAGTTTGCGAGCGGCTGCTCGTTGTTGTTCCAAATTCATTCAGTCTTTCAAATACGGCCCCGGGTCAGCGTCGGACGCGCGGGGCGGAGGGGGTACGGCCCTCGATCTGGCGGAAGGTGATGCGTCCCTTGGACAGGTCGTAGGGCGAAAGCTCCAGGGTGACCTTGTCGCCCGCGATGATGCGGATGTGGTGCTTGCGCATCTTGCCGGCGGTGTAGGCAACCAGCGAGTGTCCGTTGTCGAGGGATACGAGAAAGCGCGAATCGGGCAGTACTTCCGAAACGACGCCTTGCATTTCCAGCAATTCTTCTTTGGCCATGATGGGCTCCGGTGAGTGGATGGAGGGGGAGGATTCCCCCGCTGGCCGCCCCCCTGCGCTTGCCGGGGGGCAGAAACGATCAGGCGATCTGGATGTTGCTCGCCTGCTTGCCCTTCGGGCCGGTCGTCACGTCGAACGACACGCGTTGACCTTCAGCCAGCGTGCGGAAGCCGTTCGATTGAATTGCCGAAAAATGAGCGAAGAGGTCTTCGCCACCACCCTCGGGGGTGATGAAGCCGAATCCCTTGGAATCATTGAACCATTTGACGATACCTGTAGCCATGTCTTGAATCTCCGTAATGTGTGACGGGGCAGAGCCCCGAAAAGGGGCGAATTCAAGGCGGCGAGGTACGAATGGGGGAATGGCGCCGTAAAACTACGGGTACTAAACCAACTAATCAACAACACTACTTAAGTTCGCTGCGGTGCACAATACAGGTCAGGGGCGCGAATAGCAAACGATTATTCAGGGTCGCTTGCAGAAAAGCCCGTCATTCATGCTGAATCTGACAGCGGGGCGCAGTGGCCCCGGTCCGTATCGTTCAGGTGCCGCTGCCTAGCGTCACCATCAGTTCGCCTTGCGCGTTGTGCGGTTTGCTGCGCGGCGAGCGACGACGCTGGTAGGTGCCCTGGCTGTTCATTTCCCAGCCCTGCTGGTTGTCGGCGAGGTAGAACTTGAGGCCCTCGGTGACGACGCGCCGTTTCAGCTTGGGATCGAGGATGGGGAAGGCGAGTTCGATGCGTTTGAAGAAATTGCGTTCCATCCAGTCGGCCGAGGACAGGTAGACGGTCTCCTTGCCGCCGGCCAGGAAGTAGAAAATGCGGTGGTGTTCGAGGAAGCGGCCGATGATCGAGCGGACGCGGATGTTTTCCGACAGACCGGCGACGCCCGGACGCAGCATGCAGACGCCGCGGACGATCAGGTCGATCTCGACACCGGCCTGCGAGGCCTGGTAGAGGGCATCGATCACTTCCGGTTCGACCAGCGAATTCATCTTGGCGACGATGTGTGCCTTGCCGCCCCCGCGGGCGATTTCCGCCTCGGCCTGGACGGCGGCGACGATGTTCGGCTGCAGCGTGAAGGGGGCCTGCCACAGGTGGCGCAGGGTGCGTGCCTTGCCCAGGCCGGTCAGTTGCTTGAAGACTTCCGACACGTCGTGCGTCACTTCTTCATTGGCTGTCATCAGGCCGAAGTCGGTGTACAGGCGGGCGGTGCGCGGGTGGTAGTTGCCGGTGCCGAGGTGGGCGTAGCGGCGCAGCGTGCCTTCCTCGCGGCGCACGATGAGCAGCGCCTTGGCGTGCACCTTGTAGCCGACCACGCCATAGACGACGTGGGCGCCAACCTGTTCCAGCTTGGTCGCCCAGCCGATGTTGGCTTCCTCGTCGAAGCGCGCCATCAGTTCGACGACAACGGTCACTTCCTTGCCGTTCTGCGCCGCGCGGATCAGCGATTCCATCAGCACGGAATCGGTGCCGGTGCGGTAAACGGTCATCTTGATCGCCACCACGGCGGGGTCGGTCGCCGCCTGGCTGAGTAGTTCAATGACCGGTGCGAAGGACTGGTAGGGGTGGTGGAGCAGGATGTCGTTCTTGCGGATGTTGTCGAAGATGTTGGCACCCTTGGCCAGGCCCTTCGGCGTGCCGGGCACGAAGGGGCGGAATTTCATGTCCGGGCGGTCTACCCAGTCCGGCACCTGCATCAGGCGCACCAGGTTCACCGGGCCGTTGACCCGGTAGAGGTCGGCGGCCTTGAGATCGAACTGGGCAAGCAGGAATTCGGTAATCGCCTCGGAGCAGTTGTTGGCCACCTCCAGGCGCACGGCATTGCCGAAATGGCGTTGTGGCAGTTCGCCCTGCAGCTTGGTGCGCAGGTTGGTGACTTCTTCCTCATCGACGAAGAGGTCGGAATTGCGCGTCGCCCGGAACTGGTAGCAACCGACCACCGTCATGCCGGTGAACAGCTCGCCGACGAACTCGTGGAGGATGGACGACAGGAAGACGAAGCCGTAGGCACAGCCGGCCAGTTCCTCCGGCAACTGGATGACACGGGGCAGCACGCGGGGTGCCTGGACGATGGCGATGTTGGAGCTGCGGCCGAAGGCGTCCTTGCCATCCAGTTCGACGGCGAAGTTGAGGCTCTTGTTGAGTACGCGCGGGAAGGGGTGCGAGGGATCGAGCCCGATCGGGGTCAGCACCGGCACCATTTCGCGCATGAAGTAGGTACGGATCCATTCGCGCTGCGCCTCGTTCCACGACGAGCGGCGCAGAAAGCGGATACCCTGCTCGGAGAGCGCCGGCAGGATGACCTCGTTGAGCTGCTGGTACTGCTCGGCAACCATGGCGTGCGCTTCGGTCGACACCAGGCGGAAAACCTCCTGCGCCGTCTTGCCGTCGGTCGTCGTCACCGATGATTTGGCCCGAATCTGTTCCTTGAGTCCGGAAACGCGGATTTCGAAGAATTCGTCGAGGTTGCTCGACACGATGCACAGGAAGCGCAGACGCTCCAGCAACGGCACCCGCTCGTCCTGGGCCTGGGCCAGAACACGGCGATTGAAGGCCAGCAGGCCGAGCTCGCGGTTCAGGTAATTCTCGGTCGGGAAGCGGGGTTTGAGTTGGGGATGGGTCATCGTGCGGGCTCCATGTGATTCTTGAAGTATAGGCTTCAAGCCCATCATTTTGTTGCACTTATGTTTCAGCTGGATGACGAAATGATGCCTTCTGGCCGGCCTGCCCGGTCACGTCGCTGTAACATCGGCCGGCTAGTGTGCCGGCCAACGAATCGTGACGGCGGAATGAAGGTGCATAGGCTCGGCGACAAGGCGGGAAAAAGACTGGCGATGACACTGGGAACGGCCGCCCTGGCCTTGTTGCTTGGTGCCTGTTCGCCGCGCCAGATGATCGTCGGCGGCCTGGCCGACGAACTGGCCAGCCAGGGGCAGGGTGACGAGAATGATCTCGACCTGCTGCGCGATGCCGCTCCCTTTCATTTGAAGCTGTCGGAATCGGTCCTACGCCGCGATCCGGGACATGCCGCGCTGGCCGAATCGGTCGCCGCCGGCTTCACGCAATACGCCTACGCTTTCGTCGCCTTCGAGGCCGAACAGGTCGAGGCGCGCAACGCCAGGGCAGCCGAGCGCCTGCGCCAGCGGGCGGCCAAACTCTATGAGCGGGCGCATCGCCATGCCATGGCGGCACTGGAGAAAGCCCAGCCCGGCTTCGCCGCCCAACTGGCCCAGCCTGGCGACACGCTGCGCCTGCGCCCGGAGCAGGCCGGCCTGGCCTACTGGGCCGCTGCTTCCTGGGGCGGCTGGATCTCGCTGAGCAAGGACGATCCCGACATCGTCGCCGACCTGCCGCTCGCCGTGCGCCTGGCACAACGGGCCTGGGCCGCCGATCCGGAATGGGGGCAGGGCAGTCTGACCAGTCTGCTCGGCAGTTTCGAGGCGGCACGGCCGGGCGGCAGCCAGCAAATGGCCTTGGCCTATTTCGATCGGGCCATCGCGCAATCGGGTGGGCGCAGCGCCGGGGCACTGCTCGCCAAGGCCGAGGGCCATGCCCAGCCGACCGGCGACAAGGAACTGTTTGCCAGCCTGCTGCGCCAGGCGCTGGCTATCAAGGACGAGGCAGGCAGCCCGCTGGCCACGCAGAACGAGGTGATGCGCCGCCGGGCACTGTGGCTGCAGGAAAGAATCGACGACCTGTTCTGAGTCGCACCAACCACGGAGAGAAGCATGAAGACATTGGGCAAATGGGCGGCGCTGCTGCTGGCTGGCATTCTGGCGACATCGGCGCTGGCCGCCGACAAGCAATTGCGCATCGGTACGCTGGCCACCAAGAATTCGCTGTATCACCGCCAGTTGATGGAACTGGGCGAGGCGTGGCGCACGGCGCAGGGTGGCAATGCCAAGTACCTGGTGTATCCCGATGGCAGCCAGGGCGGCGAAACCGACATGGTACGCCGCATGCGCATCGGCCAGTTGCAGGGCGGCCTGCTGTCGGTGGTCGGCCTGCGCGAGATCGAGCCGTCCATCGCCGCCTTGCAGAACATGCCGTTGATGTTCAGGAACTGGGAAGAGGTCGATTACGTGCGCGAGAAAATGCGCCCGGCCATGGAGAATAAATTCCTCGACAAGGGTTTCGTCGTCTTGGCCTGGGGCGACGCCGGCTGGGTGCGCTTCTTCTCCAAGGAGCCGGCCGTGCGCCCGGACGACTTCAAGAAAATGAAGTTCTTCGCCTGGGGCAGCGAGGTCGAGCAGCAGGAGATCATGAAGAGCCTGGGCTACACGCCGGTGCCGCTGGAGACCGGCGACATCCTGCCAGCGATCCAGACCGGCATGATCAACGCCGTGCCATCCACGCCGTATTTCGCGCTGGCGACGCAGATCTACACCACGGCCAGCAACATGCTGGAATTGAACTGGGCACCCATCGTCGGTGCGCTGATCATCACCAAAAAGGCCTGGGATGAACTGACGCCGGAAGGCCAGGCCGCCGTGCGCGAGGCTGGCGCCAAGGCCGGCGTGCAACTGCGCGCCAAGGCCCGGCAGGAGGTGGATGATGCGGTCGACGCGATGAAGAAGCGCGGCCTCAAGGTCAACAAGCCGAACGCCGAGCAGATGCAGGAGTGGAACCGGCTGGCTGACAACCTCTACCCGCGGGTGCGCGGCAAGATGGTGCCGGCCGACACCTTCGACGAGGTGGTCGGCCACCTGAAGGCCTTCCGCGCCGGCCAGCGCTGATGCGCGCACCGACGCCCCGGCCTGTCTGGCGCCGTCTGGCTGCCTTTGATGCGCTGATCGCCGGTGGCGCGCTGGCCCTGATGCTGCTCATCCCGCTGCTCGAAATCGGGCTGCGGCCGCTGTTCGGCAAGGGCATCGAGAATGCGCCGGTGCTTGTCCAGCACCTTGGCCTGGTGCTGGCCATGTTCGGGGCGCTGGTCGCCGAGCGCGGCCAGCATCTGAGTTCACTCGGCGCCGGCCTGGCGGCGGCGAAGAATCCGCTGCTGCGCGCCGCCGCACGGGGCTTTGTCCAGGCCAGTGCCGCCGTGTTGTGCGGCATGCTGACCCAGACCAGCTGGACCTTCGTGGCCAGCGAAATGGCCGCGCCGCGCGACATCGCCTATGGCATTGCAGGCTGGATGGTCGAACTGGCCATGCCGGTCGGGTTCGGCCTGCTCGGCTTCCGGCTGGCCGGGCGCCTGGGTGGCCCGCTGCTGCTGCGCGGGGGGTTCGGTCTGTTGTTGCCGGTGGCAGGCTTCCTGTTCGCCGGCCATTTCGATGGCGAAACCTTGCCCTTCTGGCCCTTCGCGCTATGGCTGGCGCTCGTGCTGTTCTGCGGCGCGCCGATTTTCGCGGTACTTGGCGGCCTGGCGCTGGCCCTGTTCTGGAGCGAAGGCCAGCCGCTCGCTTCGGTGCCGCTCAGCCATTACCAGATCACGGTCAATCCCTCGCTGCCGGCTTTGCCGCTCTTCACCCTGGCCGGCCTGCTCTTTGCGCGGACCGGTGCGGCGGCCCGCCTCGGTGCGCTGTTCGCCGCCTTGTTCGGCAATGGCGTCGGCGGCACGGCCATCGCCGCGGCGGTGCTCTGCTCCTTCTTCACCGCCTTCACCGGCGGTAGCGGCGTCACCATCCTGGCGCTCGGCGGGCTGTTGCTGCCCTTGCTGACCAAGGCCGGTTTTCCCGAACAGCGCGGCATCAGCCTGGTGACCAGCGCCAGCGCGCTCGGCGTGCTGCTGGCGCCATCGGTGCCGCTGATCATGTACGCCATCATCGCGCGCGTGCCGATCAACACCATGTTCCTGGCTGGCGTGCTGCCGGCGGTGGTGATGGTGGTCTTCCTGCTGCTCGCCGGCGGCTATCTGCGGCGCGGCAAGCTGGCGGTCCCGGCGCTAACGCAGCCGCACGATTTCGCGGCGGTGTGGCCGGCCCTCCGGGCGGCGAAGTGGGAATTGCTGGCGCCGATGGTGGCCATCGGTTCGTTGGTCAGCGGCATCGCCACGCCGACCGAGAGTGCCGCGCTGACCGCAGCCTACGCCGTGCTGACCCAGGCCCTGGCCCATCGCGAACTGGACTGGGCGCATATCCGCGCGGCGCTGGTCGATTGCGCCGAAGTGATCGGCGGCATCATGGTCATCCTCGGCATGGCGCTTGGCCTGACCAATTACCTGATCGATGCCGGCATTCCCGACCTCGCCATCGACTGGGTGCAATCGGTCCTGCCCAACAAGTTCGCCTTCCTGATCGCGCTCAACCTGTTCCTGCTGCTGGCCGGGGCGCTGATGGAAATCTATGCCGCCATCGTCGTGCTGGTGCCGCTGCTGCTGCCGGTGGCGCTCAGCTACGGCATCGACCCGGTGCACTTCGGCGTGATTTTCCTGGCCAATATCGAAATGGGCTTCCTGTGCCCGCCGGCCGGCATGAACATCTATTTCGCCTCGGCGATGTTCGGCAAGTCGATCCGCTATGTCGCGGTGTCGGTGCTGCCGGCCGTGCTGGCCATGCTGCTCGGTGCACTGACCATCTCCGCGCTGCCTTTCCTCGCCACCTGGCTACCCGGCCTGTTCGGGTTGGCCAACGGTTAGCCGCCGTTTCCGGCGACGGCGTGCCGAACGGCCACCATTTCGGCGGCGATGCTGACGGCGATTTCCTCCGCCGTGTGGCTGCCGATGGGCAGGCCCATCGGGGCGCGCAGGAAATCGGGCTGTGCCTCGCCGGCCAGCAATGACTTGAGCTTGTGCCGGCTGCCGAGCAGGCCGAGGTAGCCGAACGGGCGGCCGACCAGGGCGCGCAGGGCGACGGCATCGCGTTCGTGGCTGTGGGTCATGATGGCGACGAAGACCCTGTCGCCTTCGGGTACTTGATCGGCCAGGCTGCCATAGGGCGTGTGGTGTTTTTCGTGGGCGGCGGTGTTGGCGACAAAGGTGGCGATGCCTGGGCGTTCCTCGAAAACCTGTACCCGGAAATCCAGCCGGTCGAGCAGCCGCGATAGGGCGAGGCTGACATGGCCGCCGCCGATCAGGCAGGCGGTGAATTTCCGCGGGGGCGTGTGATGGTAAGCCCAGCCGTCGCCAATGATCGACCAGGGCTCGCCCGTTGCCGGGAGAGCCTGGCCGGGTTGCCAGAAGCCGACGACAACGGTCTGCTGGCCGCCGCAGATCATGCCGGAGGCGTTGCTGTCCGTGGTGTGATGGATTAGCGTCTGGCGCCAAGGCTGCAGGTTTTCGGCCTGCAGGGCGGCTTGCGCGGCGGCGACCAGCGTGGTTTCGGCCTGGCCGCCACCAATCGTTCCGGCGAGCGGGCCATGCCGGCTGACCGCCATCAGCATCCCCTGGCGGCCGGGCGAACTGCCCCGGTGTTCGGACACGACGAGCAGGGCGCCGGCGCGGCCGGCCGCGAGTTCGTGCTGCAGCGCCGGCCAGATTTCCCGTTCAGCCAAACCACACCTCGCTCATTGCGTAATAGACCGCCATGATCGCCGAAAAACCGGCGCTGGCGATCACTCGCCAGTGCAGTGCCAGGCGGTTCTGGATCAGGTAGTTGGCGGCCAGGGCGACCGGCATGTTCAGCGCGAAGGAGGTGGCGCCTATGGTCAGCAGGCTGAAGTCGATCTCGCTCGTTCGCCCGCCCAGCAGGCGGATGAACAACGCGTGGCGGGCAATCCACAGCGGATTGAACCAGCACCAGGCGAGCGCCGCGCGTTGCCAGCGTTGGCCGGGGCTGGCCGGTTCCGGGTAGCGTTTGGCCAGCCAGCCGAACCAGGTGTGGATTTCCGGGGCGTAGAGCAGGCTGCCGATCAGTGTCATGCCGATCGCCCGGGCGGGCGAAAAGCCGCCGCTGATCAGGCTGGCCAGCAGGTCGCCGCTGCCGTAAATGAGGCCGACGCGCAGGATGTCGCCGGCAGGTGCCGGCCATTTCATAGGTCGTGCAACTGCGTGAAGATGCGCTCGGCGGTCAGCGGCGTTTGCTGCACCTCGTCCGGCAAGGGGCGCCACGCGGCCATGGCGGCGCGCAGGGCGAAATAGGCGCCCAGGCCATAAATCAAGGGGGGCTCGCCAACCGCCTTGCTGCCGAGCAGGCCGGCCGCTCCGGCATCCTGACGCAGCCGGATGTCGATGGCCGGGGCATCGTAGAGATCGGGAATCTTGTAGCTGGCGAGCGTGTCGGTCAGCAGACGGCCGTTTTCGTCGTACAGGATTTCCTCGCTGGTCATCCAGCCGATGCCCTGGACGATGGCACCTTCGATCTGGCCGCGGTCGAGGGTCGGGTCCAGGCTGAGGCCAACGTCGTGCACCACGGCGACGCGGTCGATGCGGCCGGTGCCGCGCAAGACATCCACCGTCGCTTCGACCAGCGCCGCGCCCATGACGTGGTAGGCAAACGGCCGACCCTGGTTGGCGGAGGGGTCGAAATGCAGGCCGGGCGTGGCGTAGTGGGCCAGGGCCGACAGTGGTACGCGACGGGCGTAGGCGGCGACGATCAGTTCGGGCCAGGCGATGCGTCGGCCATCGGCTTGCGTCGCCGCATCGTGGGCGAAAACCACCGCCGCGGGCGGGCAGGCGAGCAGTTCGGCTGCCAGCGGGCGCAGGCCCGCCAGGATGCGCAAGGCCGCCTGGCGGGCCGCTTCACCATTGAGGTCGGCACCGGTGCTGGCGGCGGTCGGTGAGACATTGGCGACGCTGCGTGTGCTGGTGCTGGCGACATGGACGCGGGCCTCGTCGACGCCGAGCGTGAGCGCGACGACGCGGCGAATCCGGTGCTGTACGCCTTGTCCCATGTCGACGGCGCCGGTCGTGATGCTGACCGAACCGTCGGCGTAGACATGCAACAGCGCCTCGGCCTGGTTGAGCAGGGTGGCGGCGAAGGAAATGCCGAAGCACACTGGCACCACGGTCAGGCCCTTGCGCAGCGGGCCGCCGCTGGCGTTGAACTGGGCGATGGCCTGCTGGCGGCCGGCCAGGTCGAAATGGCTGCTCAGTTCGTCCCAGCAGGCGGTCGCCCGGTCGTCGGCGGCCGTCATGCCGTAAGGAAAGGCATCGCCGGTGTGCAGCAGGTTCTGCCGTTGCAGGCTTTCCGGCGTGATGCCCAGTTGCCGGGCGGCCCGGCGGATGGCGGCTTCGAGGACGAAGATCGCCTGCGGTGCCCCAAAGCCGCGGAAGGCCGTGTTCGACGGCAGGTTGGTGCGGCAACTGGCGGCGGTGACGCGGACGTTGGGCAGGCGGTAGGCGTTGGTGGCGTGGAACAGCGAGCGTTCGAGAATGGCCGTGGACAGGTCGGCGGTGCAGCCGGCGTTCTGGTAGAGCGTGGCCTCGTAGGCCAGGAAATTGCCCTGCGCATCGAGCCCGAGGCGGTAGTCGGCGGAATAGGGGTGGCGTTTGCCGGTCAGCCGCATGTCGTCCGGGCGATCGAGTTGCAGGCGCACCGGCCGGCGCAGGCGCAGGGCGGCCAGCGCGGCGAGGCAGGCCCACGGCGTGGCCTGCTCCTCCTTGCCGCCGAAGCCGCCGCCCAGGCGCTCGACCTCGACTTCGATCAGGTGCATGGGCAGCCCGCTGATGGCGGCGACCGCCTTGTGCACGCCGCTCGGCGACTGGGTGGCGGAATGGATTTTCAAGCCGCCGTCGTCGCGCGGGATGGCCAGCGCACACTGGGTTTCCATATACACATGCTCGGCTGAGCCGAGTTCGACGCGGCCGCTGACGACGGTGGTGCAGCTGGCCCAGGCGGCATCGACATCGCCCAGCGCGAAGGTGCGCGGCGGCTGGATCAGCTGGCCGGCGGCGTAGGCGGCGCGGGCATCGAAAATGGCCGGCAGCGGCTGCCAGTCGGCACGGAGTTCCCGGGCGCCGCGCCAGGCGGCATCGGCGCTGTCGGCGACGACCAGGGCGTAGGGCTCGCCGACACAATGTACTTCCTCAACTGCCAGCAGCGGTTCGCCACGGAACAGGTTGCCGATGTCGTTGGTGCCGGGGATGTCGGCCGCGGTCAGCACCGCGACGACGCCCGGTTCGGCCAGCGCGGCGCTGCGGTCGATGCCGTTGAAGCAGGCATGGGCCTGCGGCGATGTGGCGACCATGGCGTGCAGGGTGCCCGGCGGCAGCGGCAGGTCGCCCGTGAAGCGGGCTTCGCCGCGGGCCAGCAGGGCGAGAGGCGAGTAGGTCATCGCAGGCAGTCGGCGAAATGGAGTTGCGGGCAGAGGGCAGTCAGGTGTCCGACCAGCAGGTGTTGCAGCAAGCGGCGCTTGTAGGCGGTGCTGCCGCGCGGGCCGCTGTGCGGCGCTACCTCGCGGCCGAGCAGTTGGCTGGCGGCGCGCACCGTGGCCGGCGTGATCGGCTTGCCGACCAGGAACTCGGCGGTTTTCGGCAGCAGCATCGGGACCGGCCCGACACCGCCGGCGCTCAGTCGCACGGCACCAAAATGTCCGGCTTCGCCCGGCCCGAGCAGCAGGGCGGAATTGATGCTGGCGATATCGTCATGCTCGCGCCGCGCCACTTTCTCCGCATGCAGGCGCCAGGCGCCGCGGTGGCTGTGCGGAAGGTGAATGGCGGTGACCAGTTCATGGGCGTGCAAACCGGTGCGATGGAAGCCGAGGTAGAAATCGGCCAGTGGCAGGCGGCGTTCGCCCTGCGGGCCGGCCAGCGTCAATTCGGCACCGAGGGCGAGCAGGATCACGGCCATGTCGGCAACCGGCGAGGCATTGACCAGGTTGCCGCCCAGGGTGGCGCTGGCCCGCACGGCGGGCGACGCGAAAAAGCTCAGGAAATGCGGCAGGTCCGGCCAGTTGGCGGCAATCGTCGGGTGACGCTGGAATTCCTCGATGGTGACGGCGGCGCCCAGGCGCAGGCCATCGGCAGTCGCTTCGATGCGGCGCAGGCCGGGCAGGTGGTGCAGTTGCAGCAGGCTTTGGCCGCCGACGCGGTGCGGGTGCTGCACCGACCAGTCGGTATCGCCGGCGATCACCGCCTCCTGGTCGGGGAAATGCAGCAGTTCGCCATAGGGCACGCGCAAGGCATGCCCGGCCTGGGCGACGGCCGGCGGCAGCAGGCCGAGGTCGGCCGCCTGGTCGAGGCTGAACGGCCCGCTCGGCAGATGGTTGCGGATGGCCGCCATCGCCCGGCGAATGCCGCCGTAGCCGGTGCAGCGACAGAGGTTGCCGCCGGCGGCATCGGCCAGGGGCTGGCCGTTGAGCAGGGCGCCGGTCAGCGCGACGACCAGGCCGGGGATGCAATAACCGCATTGCACGCCACCCTGGTCGACCAGCGCTTGCTGCACCGGGGTCAGTTGGTCGCCATTGAGGCCTTCGGCGGTGATGACGTGGCAGTCGGCAACCTGGCCGGTGGTCAGCAGGCAGGCGCTCAGGGCGCGGTAATGCGGTGTCGTGTGGCCGGCTTCGATTTCGCCGACCAGCACCAGGCAGGCGCTGCAGTCGCCACTGCCGCAGGCTGGCTTGGCGGCAGTCAGCCCCCGATCCTGGCGCAGAAAGTCGAGCAGGCTGGTATCGGCCGCTGCCGGCAAGTCCACCCAGCGACTGTTGAGCATCAGGCGGGGCATGCCACCTCCGTCAGGGCGAAGGCGCGGCCGTCGAACAAGCCGCGGTCGCTGAGCTTGAGTTCGGGAATGACCAGCAGGGCCATGAAGGAAAGCGTCATGTACGGCGCCCGCAGCGGCGAGCCGAGGCGGTGGCGCACGCCGTCGCTCAGGGCGGCATAGTGGCTGGCTACGGTGTCGCCGGCCAGGTCGCTCATCAGGCCGGCGATGGGCAGGGGCAGGCAGTCGACCTGGCCGTTGCCATCAACCAGGGCCAAGCCGCCCTGCGCAGCGATGACGGCATTGAGCGCCGTCGCCAGGCTGGTCGCATCGCAGCCGACGCCGATGACGTTGTGCGAATCGTGGGCGACGCTGGAGGCCAGCGCCCCGGCCTGCAGCCCGAAGCCGCGCACCAGCGCCACCGCCGGGGCGGTCGGCGTGTAGCGATTGACGACGGCGATGAGCAGCACGTCGTCGGCGACGGAAGGTCCGGGCAGCAGCAGGCGCAATTCGCGGGTCAGCAACTGGCCGTCTTCGGCGGCGATGACGCGGCTGAGAGCGGCGTCGGATGGGGCAACGCAGAGTTCGTCGCGGCGCACCGCACGGGCGGCGAAGCGGTTGATCGGCTGGCAAGGCACGGGCGGCAAGCAGGTCTGGCCATTTTCCGCGGCCAGTTCGCCATCCAGCCAGGTGGCGCGGACGGTGAAGTCACGCAGGTTGTCGACCAAGGCGGCGTTGAACGGGTCGCCCACCCGCAGTTGGCCGAGGGCCAGGCCGTAGTGGCGCTGTGGCGTCAGGCAGGCCGCTTCCAGCACGGCAAACAGGTCATGGCCGTGGGCGATGGCCCGGGCGACCAGACGGTCGATATGGCCGCGTGCCAGGTCGTCCGGGTGGCAGTCGTCGGTGCACAGCATGATCCGGCCGGGGTAGCGGCTGATCAGCGGATGCAGGGTTTCAAAGTTGCGAGCAGCCGAACCCTCGCGGATCAGGATCGCCATGCCGGCGCGCAGTTTGTCCTCGGCTTCGCCCAGCGTCGCGCACTCGTGATCGGTGCCGATGCCGGCTGCCGCGTAGGCGGCGGCTGCCTCGCCGCTCAGGCCCGGGGCGTGGCCATCGACCGGCAGGCCGTGCCGGCGGGCGGCGGCGATCATGGCCAGCAAACCGGGATCGCCGGCCAGCACGCCGGGGAAGTTCATCACTTCCGACAGGTAGCCGATGCCCGGCGTCGCGAGCAGCGTTTCGATGTCGGCAACGCCCAGGCGGGCACCGGCCGTCTCGAAAGCCGTCGCCGGGACGCAACTCGGCGCGCCGAACAGTACATGGAAGGGCGTTTGCGCCGCGTTGGCCAGCATCCAGCGTACGCCGTCGAGGCCCAGCACGTTGGCGATCTCGTGCGGATCGGAAACGCTCGCCACCGTGCCGTGGCGCACCGCCAGGCGGGCGAATTCAGCCGGGGGGAGCAGGCTGCTTTCGATATGCACGTGGGCATCGATGAAGCCGGGGATCAGGCAGGGCCAGGCGGGATTTGCGGCACCCAGTTCGTCGATGCGCCCGATCACGCCGGCCGACCAGCCGATTTCGGCGGCCAAAATGCGCCGGGCCGCGATGTCGACCAGGTTGGCCCGAACACTGCCGGACGGGGTGGTCATGGCGAGTCTCCCTCGTGATGGACTGGTTGCCTTCATTCTAATCCCGCGGGGCCTGGCGAATTTCATCAATGCGCCATCTGCCGGAATCCTGAAGGCCGCAGACCAAACGCGGATTTCGCCGCCACCTTGTTCAGCGGCGCAGCATTTTGCTAGCGTCCGCCGAGGCGAGCCGCGTCGAGGCGGCGGATGTCGTCGTCGGGCAGCACCTCGAACAGGTTCACCACCTTGCGCACGCCGGCCGTGGTGCGGCCGATCGCGATCGCGGCCCGAGCCTCCCGCTCGCTGACGATGCCCATCAGGAACAGCACGCCGGCTTCGGTCACCGGCTTGACGTGGTTGCTTGCTACCTGGTTGGTATCGAGCAGCCGGGCCTTGACCTTCGACGAGATGAAGACGTCGTCGCCGCGCGAGCCGAGGGAGGCGGGTGGGGCAATCCGCAGTTCGTTGTGCACCTGCTGGATGCCTTCGATGCCGGCGGCCAGCCGGCCGACCGCCTCGCGGCTGGCTTCGTCCGGCACCTCGCCGGAGACCAGCAGCCGCCGGTTGAAGGCCGTGAAGTTGATGTTGGCCCGCTCGCCCAGACCCGGCGGCAGGCGGTTGCGGCCCTTCCATTCCGCCGTTTCGTCATCGGCCTGGGTGCCGGTCGACCGGCGGTCGTGATAGCTGATCGCAGTGCCGGCAGCCCCGCCGACGATGAGGGCCGGCACGCAGGCCCCGAGCAGCGGGGCGGCAAGGGCGAGGGTGACGAGGAGGCGGCGGGAAGGGGTGTGGGGCATGGTGACGAACCTGGGCGAGTGCAGACAGCCGATAGCTTCGGCCAGCCAGTTGTCAGTTCGATGACAAGCCGATCGACGAAACACGTCGCCTGGCCTGTCTCTCCGGTTTCACGGGTGGGAAACGTTCGGCCGGCAAAGTGCGGGGCATGGAAGCGACGCACGCTCTCCGCATGGCACCCGGCCGGTTGGCCACTGAGCGAGGGTGAGGCGGGGCACCTGATGCACGTTTTCGCACTGCAGTTCATGCGCCTGAGGGCCGAGCGCCTGCACCACACCAGCCGGCTGGTGCCGGCGATCAAGGAAATCTGAGCCCCGGACAAAAAAAGAGGCGGTTGCCCGCCTCAAAGAGATTTCCGCCACGAGGGAACGTGGTGGTCAGACAACGGTGGAGCCATCCTCCCGGACCAGGGTGACCGGAACGGCGCACGGGCGCTGGAGCAGCTTGCGGGCCAGTCCGGTCGGGAAGACGCCGAGCCAGTGCGTGGCCGGCACGACGATCTCGGTGCAAGCGAGCTCTTCGGCCAGATCGACGATGCCGGGTACCGTCTCCGCCTCGCGGAAGAAACTGCGCGAGGCGAGCCCGGCTTCCTGGAGGCGGGCGGCGGCTTCGTCGAGAAAGAGGGCCGAGCGTTGCTGGAAATGCCGGCGGACCTCTTCCTCGGTATAGAAGCGCAACACTTCCCAGCTGTGCACTGGCTCGGCGACAAACAGCAGGCAGATATCCGGCGGCGTGCCGGCCTGTGCCAGGCGACGGGCGTAGGCTAGCGCCCAGCGCGACGCTTCGGTGGCATCAATCGGGATCAGCAGGCGGGGACGGGCGCCGGGGAGCGGAGCAGGGTGCAGGTGTTTCATTTCGGCGAGATTTCCCATGTCACTTCCTTTCGTCGGGAGTGTCGGCGCTTCCCTCCCGTCCGGAGCGGGCTTCGCTGTCGAGTACCCGGCGAATCCGGCGCAGGAAGAAAGGGCCGGCCATCAGAAACAGCAGGGGCAGGGCGGCCAGCAGTTGGGTCAGGAAGACAACGGCGGCCGGGCTGTCGCTGTCGCTGGCCGGGCGCAGCAACCAGGTGGTGAGGACCATGGCAGCGACGATGCCGATGCGCTCGAAGCGATCGAAATCGGTGCTGCGTACCTTCTCCATCACCGCCGGCCACTTGCCGACCGGCCAGGCCCGCAGGCGCGGGAAAATCTGGACCAGCAGCCACTGCAGGTAGGGCGAGCGAAGGATGAGGCTGGGCCGGGGCATCACAGGGCGAGGAAGGCGAAGATGGCGACGCAGGTCGGCGGCAAGGCGGCCAGGAAGAGGCCGAGCGGGCTGACCGACTGGTCGTCGAAGCTCGATTTGAGAATCGCCACGCCGGCCGGGTTGGGTGCGTTGGCGATGATGGTCAGGCCGCCGCCGGTGACTGCGCCGGCCACGATGGCGTACTTGAATTCGGCCGAAACGCCTTCGACCAGTGAAGCCAGGTAGGTCAGCGCCGCGTTGTCGGTCACGGCGGTCAGCGCGGTGGCCAGGAAGTAGAGGACAGTCGGCTCGACGCCGGTGAGCGCGCTTTGCAGCCACCATTGCTGCAGGCCGCCGAGGACGACCAGGCCGGCCAGGAAGAAGGCGACGAGCAGGCCTTCACGCAGGATCAGGCGGTCCTGGTATTTCTTGTAGGCTTCGGTGTAGCCGAGGAAGAACAGGAAGAGGCCCATGAAGACGACGGCGTGGTGGGCGAAGACAACGACACCGACGAGGAAGGCAAGGTGGATGCCGGCGACGGTGCGCGGCACGGCGGTGGCGTTGGCCGTGCCGTTGGGCTTGCCCTTGGCCGCCAGTTCACGGCGGAAGAACCAGGTCAGCACGGCGGCGTTGGTGAACACGGCGAAGGCTGCTTTCCAGCCGAAGTGGGAGAGCATGTAGAGGGTGTCCCACTGCCACTTGGCGGCGACCATCAGGACTGGCGGCGCGGCGAAATTGGTCAGCGTGCCGCCGATGGAGATGTTCACGAAGAGCAGGCCGATGGTGGCGTATTTGAGGCGGTTCGAAATCTGCTGGCTGAAGAAGCTGTCGCGCAGCATCAGGGCTGCCAGGGTCATGGCGGCCGGCTCGGTGATGAAGGAGCCGAGCATGGGGATGAAGGACAGACAGAGGAAGTAGACGGCGACGGCGCGCTGGATCGGGATCATGGCCGCGATCAGGCGGACGGTGGCCATCACCGTTTCGAGGATGGGCCGGCTGGCGGCGATGACCATGATCACGAAGACGAACATTGGCTCGGTAAAATTGCGCGCTTCCAGGTAGTCGACCGCGGCATCCTTGCCGGACAGCGAGAACAGCGCGGCAACCAGGACGAAGGCCCAGAAGCCGAATACCACCTCGACTTCGGCCAGCAGGTGCCACAGACCGGCGTGGCGCGGCTGGACATGGGCCAGGTGGGCGAAGAACTTGGTCGAGAACGTATGGAGGACGGCGATGCCGAAGATGGCGGCGGCAACGATTTCCGGCGTGGAGACGGCTGAAATGGACATGATGGGATTCGCAGGGGTGATGCGTCCGACTATAGCCATCCGCCCCCGCGGCGATAATTCGGGCAGCGCGTACGGAAAACCCGTACGGCTTCTCCTTATCCGGCCCCGGAGTGGCTTGGGTTACATTGCGCCATGCATGACTCGCTCCTTCGCACCGTGACGGCCCCAGACCTTCCCGCAACGTGAACACGCTGTCTCTCAACCTCGCCTTCGCTGCGCTCTACATCGCTCTCGATGTGACGAGCTTCATCCACCCGCTGCACGGCCTCAACATCACGCCCTGGAACCCGGCGCCAGCCCTCGGGCTGGTCTTCATATTGCGCCGCGGCCGCGCTGCCTGGTGGCCCGTGCTCGGCACCGTGCTGCTCAGCGAACTGCTGGTCCGTGGCGTTCCACAGGCCTGGTGGGCCAGCCTGCTGTCGGCGGCCATCCTGGCCGGCGGCTATATCGCGCTGGGCGAATACCTGCGCCGCCGCCTGCTATCGACCACGCTGCTCGACGACCGTGTCGCGCTGATCGCCTGGATCCTGCCGGTTGCCGGCGGCACCCTGCTGGTCAGCATCATTTACCTGAGCAGCCTGCAACTGTTCGGTCTGCTGCCGGCCGAGGGCTGGCGCACCGGGGTCGTCCAGTTCTGGGTGGGCGACAGTGTCGGCATCACGGTGGCGATGCCGCTCTTCTGGTGGCTGAGCAGCGAGCGCGGCCGCTTGTTGCTGCGCACCGCCGCCCTGCGCTGGGAAACCCTGGGCTACGTCGCCGCCAGCCTGCTGGCACTGTGGATCGCTTTCGATTTCGGCGGCGGCAGCGGCTTCAAGTTCTTCTACCTGCTCTTCCTGCCGCTGATCTGGGCCTCGGCCCGGCAGGGCATGGCCGGTGCCATCCTTGCCGCTTCGCTGCTGCAGATCGAGGTCATCGTCGCCGTCCAGGTGCTGAGCTACAACGCAGTGACCATTGCCGAGCTGCAAATGCTGTCGCTGGCCATGGCCCTGATCGGCTTTTTCGTGGGTAGCGTGGTGGACGAGCAGCGGCGGACCAGTGACGAACTGAAGCAGACGCTGCGTCTCGCGGCGGCGGGAGAAATGGCCGGAGCGCTGGCCCACGAGCTCAACCAGCCGCTGACCGCGCTGGCGGCCTACGGTTCGGCCTGCGAACGACTGCTCGAGCGCGGCGAGCAGGGCGAGCGCCTGAATGCCGCCATCCACGGCATGCTGGTCGAGTCGGCTCGGGCCGGCGAGGTGGTCCGCCGGCTACGCGACTTTTTCCGGACCGGGGCGACCAAGCTGGAAGCCGCCCGGCTGCCGGAAATCGTCGACCAGGCCGCCCGCCATTACCAGGCGCGGGCCGCGCAACGCGGCATCGCTTTCACGGTCGGCACGATTCCCGACGTCAGCCTGCTGGCCGACCGTCTGCAACTCGAAGTGGTGCTGCGCAATCTGCTCGCCAACGCCTTCGATGCCGTCGATCACCCTGACTGTGCGCAGCGCGCGGTCAGCCTGCGGGGTGAAATCCTGCCCGGGGCGCGTGTCTGCCTCGTCGTGACCGACTCCGGCCGAGGGCTATCCGAAAAGGTCGCCGGCACGCTGTTCGAGCCCTTCAATTCATCCAAGTCGAGCGGCCTGGGCCTCGGGCTGGTGATCAGCCGCGCCATCGTCGAAACCCATGGCGGCACACTGTGGGGCGAGGTGGCCGAGCATGGCATCTTCAAGATCGTTCTGCCGATTCAGGAATCCATGAACCATGTCTGACAATCTGACTGTCTTCATCGTCGATGACGATCCCTCCGTACGCGATGCCCTGAGCCTGCTGCTCGGCGTCGAGGATTACCGGGTTGCCGTGTTCGGCGATGCGGAAAGCTTCCTGAAAGCCTACAAGAAGACCTGGCGCGGCTGCCTGCTGCTCGATATCCGCATGCCCGGCATGGATGGCCTGACCCTGCAGAAGCACCTGAACCAGTTGGGCAGCGACCTGCCGGTCATCGTGATGACCGGCCATGGCGACGTGGCCTCGGCCCGCGAGGCCTTCCGGGCGCTGGCCGTGGATTTCCTGGAAAAGCCGCTCGACCACCGCAAGCTGCTGGCTGCCATCGCCGACGCCTTTGCCCGCCAGCAAAGCCAGCTGGCCGCCGATCTCAACCGCTCGGCCGTCGAGCGCCTCCTCGCCGGGTTGACGCCGCGCGAACGGGAGGTGATGGCCCGGGTGGTGGCCGGGCAGCATAACCGGGACATTGCCGCCGAGCTCGGCATCAGTCCGCGCACCGTCGAGGTGCACAAGGCGCGCATGATGGACAAGCTCGGGGTCGGCAATGTCGCCGACCTGGTCCGGTTGAACCTCGAACTGCGCGCCTGAACGGCGCGCCGCGCCTCAGTTGGCGGTCGCCGGGCCGGAGAACAGGAAGTCCACGCGGCGCATGGCTTTCCGGCAGGCGGAGGCGCGGCAATCGGCCGGGACCTGCTCGTCGCCCAATACCCGCTTGCGGATCTGGTAGGCGGCGACCCCCAGTTTCTTCAGCGCGCTGGCGACAGCGCCGATCCGGGCATCGGCCACGGCCAGGTTGAATGAGCGGCTGCCGTTGTCGTTGGCGTGCCCGACCAGGGTGACGGTCTGTCGCCGGTCGGCCTGCAGGCGGCTGGCCAGCGGCTTGAGCTTGCGTCGTTCGGCCGAAGCGATGGCGCTGGCTCCCGGCGAAAAGAAGATGCTTTCTTCCGGATTGGCCGGCATGGCCGCAGCACTGCTCGCTGCGGGCGGCGCGGCCTGCGGCATGGCCTGGCTGGCGGCGTCTGGCGGGAGTATGGCCGGGCCGGATACCCTGGCTGTGTCGGCCGCTTTCTCCGGCAGCCGGTTGCCGGCACAACCGGCCAGCAGGGCAACGATGAGCAGGGCGGCGAAGCGGGGCAGGGCTAGTCTATTCCGCATTGCGCACCATCTCCGCCAGCGGAATCCGGGCGAACTGTTCATCCGTTTCCTGCAGGTGGCCGATCAGTTCAGCTAGATTGATATGCAATGTTTTCAGGGCGACCTCGGGCAGGCTGGTCAGCGCCGCCGGCAGCACGCCTTCGGCCGGGCCGGGCAGGCGTGCGATAAGTGCCCGGCCGCTGGCGGCGAGGATCAGGCCGACCCGGCGCCGGTCGCTGGCCGCCTTCTGTTTTTCCAGATAGCCCTGGCCGACCAGCCGGTCCACCAGCTGGCTGCAGGTGGACTGGTGGATGCCCAGGCGCTGGGCGAGTTCGGTGACGCCGATGGTGGGGGTGCGCTCGACTTCCTGGAGGATCCACATCTGGCTGCCGGGCAGGCCGCAGCATTGTTCGAGGGCGCGGAAATATTGCCGCATGGTGCCGTAGATGACGCGAAATTGCTGCAGCACTTCAAGTGGCAGGCTGGGGGTGTGAGATTTCATAAGAATTGCGCGAATCAGGTGCGGGAATTATATTGATAAGCAATGTAGTGTCCAAGCGCACTCTCCGGCCCTCCCCGTTTTCGGCGAGGCGAAGCGGTGGCAGGCACAGCCTGCCGCCAATCCGGCCGCAACCAATCGACAAGGAGTTTCACGATGGCACGACGTCCGTTACGCATCGGCCTCTCGGCCCGGATCTACCATCCCCAGCCCGGGGCGACCGGCTTGCAGTCCAAGTCGCTGCATTACCTCGAACAGTCGGTCGCCCACTGGGTGATGTCGCGCGAGGTGATGGTCTTCATGATCCCGTCGGTGAGCGGCGATGGCCTGCTGCACCGGAGCAGCATCCGCCTGTCCGACTACCCGCAGTATCTCGACGGCCTGGTCCTGCAAGGCGGTGCCGACATCAGCCCGCAGTCCTACGGCGAGGAACCCGTGCAGCCGGAGTGGGCGGGCGACCGCCTGCGCGACGCCTACGAGATGGAGCTGCTGCACGAATTCATGGAGGCCGGCAAGCCGGTGCTCGGCATCTGCCGCGGCGCCCAGTTGATCAACGTGGCGCTGGGCGGCACGCTGTACCAGGATATCGCGACCCAATACGACCAGCCGGACATCCACGTTCACGACGATTACGACAAGTACGCCCATGCCATCGCCTGGGAAGCCGGCGGCAGCCTGGGCAAGCTCTACCCCGAGCAAGCCGGCGGGCGGGTGGTTTCCATCCACCATCAGGCGATCAAGGCGGTCGGCAAGGGCTTGCGGGTCGAGGCACGCAGCGTCGAGGACGGCCTGATCGAGGCCGTTCGTCTCGAAGGCAAGCCCTATGTCCTCGGCCTGCAGTGGCATCCGGAATTCCACCCGCCGGGCAGTCCGGATTTGCTGAACTGCACGCCCATCCTGGACGAATTCCTCAACGCGGCGCGGGGCCGGCGATGGTGAGGGCGCCCTTGCCCATCTTGCGATGCACGGCCGGGGGGCGAGCATGATCGAACGCCTCCTCGCCCCGCTGCGCAGCGTCTGGGAAAGCCTGATCGAGCGCCTGCTCTTCCTACCGCCCTTTCCGGAAACCATCGATTCGCTGGCCCTGTTCAGTCTGCTGCTGGTCGTCGGCCTGCTGATCGGCGAGTGGCTGCATGCCCATCTCCGCTGGCCGAAGGTCATCGGCTACGTGCTGGCCGGCATCGTTTTTGGGCCGTCGGCGCTCGGCTGGATCAGCATCGAGGCGCTGGCCCAGGCCAGGCCGATTGCCGACGCGGCGCTCGGCCTGCTGATGATGGAGGTCGGGCGGCGCCTCGACCTGAGCTGGCTGCACCGCAACCCGGAGTTGCTGCGCAGCACGCTGGCCGACATCTCGCTGTCCTTTGCGCTGATCTTCGCCTTCGCGCTCTGGCTGGTCGGCCTGTCGCCGGCCTGGGCAGCGGCCACCGCGGCGGTCACGATGGCCTCGGCGCCGGCCGTGGTGTTGCTGACCATCGAGGAATCACGCGCCCAGGGGCAGGTGACCGAGCGCATCATCCTGCATACCGCGATCAGCTCGGCCGCCTCCTTCATTGCCTTCGCCTTCGTGCTGGGTGTCGTCCATGCCGAATTGAGCGAGGACTGGCTGAATGCCGTCGTCCATCCGCTCTGGGTGGTGGCCGGCGCAGTGCTGATCGGCGGCCTGGGCGCCTGGCTGGCACTGCTCATCGCCCGGGCGCTGCC
Organism: Dechloromonas agitata is5; assembly: GCF_000519045.1. Taxonomy (GTDB): domain Bacteria; phylum Pseudomonadota; class Gammaproteobacteria; order Burkholderiales; family Rhodocyclaceae; genus Azonexus; species Azonexus agitatus. The sequence goes on along the minus strand of NZ_KI912532.1, from coordinate 3,031,750 downwards.
CAAACGGTCGCTGGCCCAGGTTTTCGTCCTCGTCGCCAGCGCCTTGCTCGCCGTCGGCATCGCCCGCATGCTGGCCGTGCCGGTCTTCCTGACCCTCTTCCTGATGGGCGTGCTGCTTGCTGCACGCGACCGGCGGCAGACGCTGCGCTATACCGATCTGCCGGAAGGTCACTGGCTGCTCGCCATCGTGCTCTTTGTCATCGTCGGTGCCTCCTTGCCCTGGCAGGAGTTCACCTGGCTGGCCGGCCTGCAGGCGCTCGGCCTGCTGCTCGTCAGGGCTGCTGCCAAGGCCGCCGCGCTGGCCTGGTCGGGCGGCAGCCTGCCGTTGCCCAAGCGCCTGCTGGTGGGCGTCGGCATCCAGCCCCTGTCGGCGACGGCGGTGTTCATGGCGTATGAAATCGCCGGTCTGTATCCGGAGGTTGGCCGTTCGGCGCTGGCCCTGCCGCTGTTCGCGGCGGCGATGATGGAATTGCTCGGGCCGGCCCTCTGCCGGCTGGCCCTCGGCCGATCCGGCGAATGCGGCGCCGGCGAGAAGGGAGGCATTGCATGAGCGGCAAGGGACTGGAAAGCTTCAAGGACAGCGCGCCGCTGTCGCTCGGTGTCGAACTCGAACTCCAGCTGGTCTCCCGGCGCGATTTCGATCTGACGCGGGGCGCTACCGACCTGCTTGGCAGCCTCGATTACGACGGCCGCTTCGGTGAAATCAAGCTGGAAATCACCGAAAGCATGATCGAGATCAGCACCCAGGCGCAGCGGACGGTCGATGGCATCGCGGCCGACCTGGCCGGCCTGCGCGACACGCTGCGCCAGCATGGCGAGCGCAACAACATCGGCATCTGCGGCGGCGGCACCCATCCCTTCCACCATTGGCCGGACCGCCGGATCTGCCCGGGCGACCGCTTCAGCGGCCTGTACCAGCGCTACGGCTACCTGGCCAAGCAGTTCACGGTGTTCGGCCAGCACATCCATGTCGGCTGCACCTCGGCGGATGAGGCGATCTGGCTGACCCAGGCGCTCGGCGTCCATGTCCCGGCTTTCATCGCGCTGTCGGCTTCGTCGCCCTTCGTCGATGGCGTGGACAGTTTCTACCAGTCGGCCCGTCTCAACGCGGTATCGGCCTTCCCGCTCAGCGGGCAGTGCCCGCCGCTGAACGACTGGCCGGATTTCTGCCGGCATTTCGAATTCCTGCAGGCCTGCGGCATCGCGCAGGGTATCAAGGATTTGTACTGGGATGTGCGGCCGAAACCTGAGTTCGGCACGGTCGAGATTCGCGTCTGCGATACCCCGCTGAGCATCGAGCAGGCCATCGCCCTGGCCGCCTTTGCCCAGTCGCTGGCGCGCTGGCTGCTGCGCACCCGGCCGCCGCTGCATACCGACAGGCAGGCCCATGTTGCCCGTTACAACAAGTTCCAGGCCTGCCGCTTCGGCCTCGATGCCGAAATTTCCGACCCGGTCGGGCTCTGCCAGCAGCCCTTGCGGCAGACGCTGGCCCCGCTGCTCGAAGCGATTTCCGAAGACGCCAGCGCGCTGGGTTGCCTGCACTGGTTGAACCCGTTGAAGAACCAGCTCGCCGAGGGGGCGGGCGATGCGGCCTGGCTGCGCGAGCGCTTCCAGGAACAGGGCAACCTGAACGATGTGGTGCGCGAAGCCAGCGAACGGCTGATGCGCTGAACAACCTGAAACGGAGAATAAAAATGAATCGCCGCTGGCCAGTTGTCCTGCTCCTGTTCTCGCTGTCGTCGGCCGCCCTGGCCGCGACGCCCACCTGCCAGTTCGACAGGCTGCCGGCCGGCGAGCAGAAACTCGGGCCGTGGATCGACCAGGGCAACTGGCTGGCCATCGAGCACCAGCGCCTGACGCTGCAGGCGGCGACCACCTTCATGCCGGCCTGGCGTCTCGCCCCGGCCGCCGACCGGCCCGCCGTGCCGCTGGTCGAACGTTCGCTGGACGATTGGCCGGCCGTCGATCCCTATGACGGCAAGGCGCGCAGCCTGGGCTTCCTGCTCGACAGCCGGCTGGCCGCCGACGGCGTCGTCGTGCTGCGCAACGGCCAGATCGTCGCCGAGCGCTACCGCAACGGCCTGCTGCCCGACCGGCCGCGCCTGCTGCTCGACGCAACGCGCCCCTTGCTCAACCTGCTGGGGGCGATGAGTGTCAGCCAGGGCAAGCTCGCTGCCGACAAATCGGTCTCCCGCTACATCCCCGCACTCGCCGCCTCGGGCGGCCTGCGCAAGATAGCCATCCAGCGCCTGCTCGATGGCGACGAACGCCATACCTGGAGCCCGGAGGAACTCGCCGCCTGGCAGCAGGCTGCCGGCTGGGGCGAAGGTGCCAACGGCAACGGTCTCCGGGCCTGGCTCGCCCAGCCGAGTCACTGGGACAGGCCGCTCAGCGAAGTGCCGGATGCCCGTGCTACGGCCACCCCCGACGATGACCTGCTCGCCTGGGTCCTGGTCGAAAGCAATGCCCAGCCGCTGGCCAGGCTTTTTTGTGAGCAACTGCTGCGCCGCGCGCAGCCGGAACATGAGGTGCTGTGGCTGAGCGACGCCCAGGGTGTCGAGCTGGCCAACGGCCTCGGCCTCTCGCTGCGCGACTTCGCCAGGCTTGGCCAACTCTTCGTCGAGGCGCGCGGCAGCCGCAGCCGGGCGAGGATTCCCGGCTGGTTCATCGAAACCCTGGTCGCCTCGTCCGGCCTGCGCAGCGCCGAGATCAAGGGGCTCAGCAAGGGCAGTGCGCGGCGCTACGGTTTCGTGCATCTCGGGGGGGCCGCCAACCGCGTCGCCCTGATCGGCACGCACGGCACCAGCCTCTACATCGACTTCGACAAGCGCCTGGTCATCGCCACCTTCGCCAGCCACCCCCAGGCCTATGCCCCGGCGACGCTGGCCGTACTCGAACAGGCCTGGAAGAGCATCGAGCGCGGTGTGGTGCCGGTGAAAAAGGCGAAGTAGACTGCGTTTTTCCGCGGCAAGATCAGGATAAGGAAACGCGATGCTGAAATCGCAGTCACCGGACCGCCGAATCGCGTTGACCTGACCGGCTCAAATCGACCCAAAGCGGTAGTTCTCGTGCAAGCTCAGAGATGTCTGCAAGGTGGAAAGCTGCCGTATCTTGCAGAGGAACCACGCCACGCGGATAGGTCATTTGCATTCGACATGGGTAGCCCAATCTCGTCAAAATATGTCTGGCCACCGGATGTGCCGTAGCCAGATGAATTTCACGAATGCCTGCACTCCTGGCGCTTTTCACCGCCGCTTTGAACAACTGCTGAGCAACGCCCTGCCTACGCCAAGGGGCAGACACACTGGCACCAAGCTCTGCGGCGTCTCCGTGAACAGCCAAATGGATGAAGCCAATAATGCGTTCATCCGCACTCGCCACGGCCAAACCGATGTCCCTTTCGAGGTCAATACGGTTAACGTAAGACGTAATTCCGGCATTGGATAGTGAAGTGGCAAAGCGGCCGTATCGGTCATCGTCGTTCAGGTCCAGTAGATGCGTCAGCAGTGTTGGACGGTGATATGCAATGACCCGATACGGCTCACCGACTATCGGCAGGTGCATCACTCCCAAGCCAGCGCCCCACCCGTCTGATACTCGGTCACCCGGGTCTCGAAGAAGTTTTTCTCCTTGCGCAGGTTGGCCTGCTCGTCCAGCCAGGGCAGGACATTTTCGGCACCAGGGAAAGGCTCGGCCACACCGACCTGGCGGGCGCGACGGTTGGCGATGAAGCGGAATTGCTGGACATGGAGCTCGACGTTGTAACCCAGGATGGGCTCGCGCAGGATGTAGCCGGCATAGGCGGTTTCCGCCGCTTCCGCTTCATCCCAGAGTTGGCGCAGGGCTTGCGGGTCGAGGCTCAGGTTTTCTTCCTTGAGCAATTCGCGTACAACCCGGATGCCGAAGGCGCAATGCAAGACTTCGTCGCGCATGATGTACTGCAACTGCTCGGCAGCCCCTTTCATCAATCCCCGTCGTTGCAGAGCGAAGACCGGCGTGAAGCCGTTGTAGAACCAGCAGCCCTCGAAGATGACGGCAAAGAAGAAGTACGACAGGGCGAACTCGTGGAGATTATCGCGATTGGTCAAGTCGAAGTCCGAACGCAGCACACGTTCCAGACGTCGATTGGCCAGCTTAATCTTGCCGTGAATCTCCGGCACGACGCGATAGCGGTTGTAGATTTCCTGCTGGTCGAGGCCCAGGCTCTCGATGCAGTGCTGGTAGGTCCAGGTGTGCAGGGCCTCCTCGTAGACCTGGCGAGCCTGGTAAATCTGCAACTCCGGCGCACTCATTTTTTCCATCACCGCTAGGCCGATGTTGCGCATGGCCAGGATGTCGGAAGTCGTCAGATAGGCGAGCACGTTCGAGAAGACGTGCCGTTCGGCCGATGTCAGCTTGTGGTGATAATCATGCACGTCCTGCGCCATGCTGATTTCCAGCGGCGTCCAGTGGTTGCGGTTGGCCTTGAGGAAGAATTCCCAGGCCCACGGATATTTGAACGGCGCCAGCTGGTTGATGTCAGCCTTGCCATTGACGATGCGCTTGTCGGCGGCATTGACCGCCGTCAGGGCGGTGGCGGGCGCCAGTTCTTCCCGATTCGTCGCCGGTGCCAGAGCGGCAGGACTAGCGGTTGCGGTCGACGGCGAAGTGATGGCTGAAATGGTCGGGGTCGTTGCCGGATTGGGCGTATCCCAGTCATCAAAACGGTAGGCTGCGTTCATGGTATGTCCTCGGGAATCAGTTGCCGTAATCGGCCATGGTTTGGCGCAACTCGTCCAATCCCTTGAGGAGACCTGGGCCGGGATGCGTGAAGTATTCGCCGGTCAACGGCAGGATAGGGATGCCAGGCTTGGCGATGGCCGGATTGCAGCTTTCCGCCTTGCGGTCTTGCAAGGCGAAGAGGATGTCCGGCTGGCGCCCAGCAATCCAGCCGGCCACATCGCCGTTCGGGGTATCAGGCTGGAAGTTGCGTACATTGTCGTGGTCAGCTACGACCTCGAAACCGGCCGCCGTGAAGACTTCGTGGAGTGTCGTTCCTTTGCCGAACGAGTACGGTGCCTTGCCACACGCCGAGAGAATCAGAACGCGGCGCTGGCGGCTGGGGACGTTTCGGGCGGCGGCCCGCCAATCGGCGGCAAACCGGGCGATACGCTGGTCAATGTCGGCCACCCTGGCAGCGCGGCCAACCTCAAGCAGCATGGCCTCGACCCCGTTCATTCCCCTGAAGCCCCCGACCCGCAGGGCCTGGGCAGTAGGAGGTGTCGCCGACTGCGCGGCTTCTGCTTTGGTCCATTCGGAATAAATGACGACATCGGGCTCCAGGTCTTCCATCGCCGCACGGTCGGGGTCCATGACCCCGCCGGTATGGGGGAGCGGCAGCAAGTCGTAGCGACTGACTCCGACGATGCAATCAACTCTCCCCAACCATTCCAGGGCGCGGGTGATGTACGGCGACTGGCTGATGATGCGGGGGCAATCGGCCGCTTGAGCGACGCCGGTAAGGGCTATCAGGGTCAGCACCGCCAGAATGTGTCGCAAGGCTTTCATTGGCAAGCCTCGCACTCGGGGTTGTCGATGGAGCAGAATTTGGGTTCCTCCTGCGGCATGGCATCGTCCCGCCCGCCGGCCTTTTCTGCCTGGCTGGCCCCCAGGGTGCGCAGGTAATAGGTGGTTTTCAGGCCACGGACCCAGGCGAGTTTGTACAATTCATCGAGCTTCTTGCCGGACGGCAGGGCGAGATAGAGGTTGAGCGACTGCGCTTGGTCTATCCACTTCTGACGCCGGGCAGCCGCCTCAATGAGCCACTTGGGGTCGATTTCGAATGCTGTGGCGTAGCGCGCTTTCAGCGCCTCGGGCACGCGGTCGATGCGGGACAGCGAGCCGTCAAAATACTTGAGGTCGGCGACCATCACTTCGTCCCACAGGTCGAGCACCTTGAGGTCACGGACCAGGGCTTCGTTGACCACGGTGAATTCGCCGGAGAGATTCGATTTGACGTAGATATTCTGGTAGGTCGGCTCGATGCTGGCCGAGACGCCGACGATGTTCGAGATGGTCGCGGTCGGGGCGATGGCCACGCAATTCGAGTTGCGCATGCCGAACTGGGCAATGCGAGCCTTCAGCGCCGCCCAGTCGAGGCGGGAGTCGCGGTTCACTTCCAGATAGTCGCCACGGGTGGCGGCCACCAGTTCGATGGATTCATGCGGCAGGATGCCCTGGTCCCATAGGCTGCCTGTGAAGCTGGAGTAACGCCCACGCTCCCGGGCCAGTTCGGTCGAGGCCCAGTAAGCCTGGTAGCACACCGTCTCCATACTGCGGTCGGCAAACTCGACGGCTTCCTGGGAGGCATAGGGCAGGCCCAGTGCATAGAGGCAATCGGCGAAGCCCATGATGCCCATGCCGACCGGACGGTGGCGTAGATTGGCGTTGCGTGCCTTGGGCGTGGCGTAGAAGTTGATGTCCACGACGTTGTCGAGCATGCGCATGGCGATTTGCACCGTCCTCGCCAACTTGGCGTGGTCGAGTTCTCCATCCTTCAGGTGAGCGAGCAGATTGACCGAACCGAGGTTGCAAACAGCGGTTTCCGAATCCGAGGTGTTCAGTGTGATTTCGGTACAAAGGTTGGAGCTGTGCACCACGCCGACATGCTGCTGCGGCGAGCGCAGATTGCAGACATCTTTGAAGGTAATCCACGGGTGCCCAGTCTCGAACAGCATGGTTAGCATCTTCCGCCACAGTTGCACAGCGGGAAGCTTCTTGTGCAGCTTGAGTTCGCCGGCTGCGGCCTTGGCTTCATAAGCGAGATAGGCGGCCTCAAAAGCCTTGCCAAATTTCTCATGCAGGTCCGGAACATCGACCGGGGAGAAGAGCGTCCATTCGCCGTTCTCATGGACTCGCTTCATGAACAAGTCAGGAATCCAGTTGGCGGTGTTCATGTCATGGGTGCGACGGCGCTCGTCGCCCGTGTTTTTGCGCAGTTCCAGGAATTCCTCGATATCGAGATGCCAGGTTTCCAGGTAGGCGCAGACGGCGCCCTTGCGCTTGCCGCCCTGGTTCACGGCGACGGCCGTGTCATTGACCACCTTGAGAAAGGGAATCACACCCTGGCTTTGGCCGTTGGTACCCTTGATGCGGCTGCCCAGCGCCCGCACCGGTGTCCAGTCGTTGCCGAGGCCGCCTGCGTACTTCTGCAACAGAGCGTTTTCCTTGATGGACTGGTAGATGCCTTCCAAGTCGTCGGCCACCGTGGTCAGGTAGCAGGAGGAGAGCTGGGAATGCAGGGTGCCACTGTTGAACAGGGTCGGTGTCGAGCACATGAAGTCAAAGCTGGAAATCAGGTCGTAGAACTCGATGGCGCGGGCTTCACGGTCGATTTCGTTGAGCGCTAGGCCCATGGCGACGCGCATGAAGAAAATCTGCGGCAGTTCGATACGACGGCCTTCGATGTGCAGGAAATAGCGGTCGTACAGGGTTTGCAGGCCGAGGTAGCCGAACAGGTGGTCGCGTTCGGGCTTGAGGGCAGCAGCCAGGCGGCCAAGGTCATAGTCCTTCAGGCGCGGGTCAAGCAGTTCGGCAGCGATACCGCGCTGGATGAAGGTAGGCAGGTAATCGGCGTATTGTTGCGCGGTGGACCGGCTCGAATCCGTGTGACCCAGGACCTCCAGACTCAGGCTGGCCAGCAGCAAGCGGGCGGTGGCGAAGTCGTAGCCCGGCTCGCGTTCGATGAGGGTCCGCGCCGACAGGATGAGTGCCTGCTGCACGTCCGTCATGCTGACGCCGTCGTAGAGATTCTTCAGGGCATGGTCGAGGATGAGCTTTGCCGAAACCTCGCCTTTCAGTCCGGCGCAGGCGGCTTCGCAACTGGCGAGCAAGGCAGCGACATCGAGCGGGCAGCGCTCGCCATGGATGGTGACATGCAACACCGGCGCCTGGACTTCGGTCAGGGTGGCGCGCTCGTTGGCGCGGCGTTCGCGATACAGCACGTAGGCTCGTGCTACATCGTGTTCGCCAGAGCGCATCAAGGCCAGTTCAACCTGGTCCTGAATATCCTCAATGTGCACCGTGCCACCGTCCGGCAGGCGACGGGTCAACGAGCGAACCACGGTGCCTGTCAGCAGGGCCACCACTTCGCGCACCCGTGAGGAGGTCGCACTCTGAGTACCCTCGACAGCCAGGAAGGCCTTGGTCACGGCAACTGAAATTTTCTCCGGGTCGAAGGCAACCACGGCACCATTGCGGCGGATGACCTGGAGTGCCGCCAGTGTGGATTCGCTGTTGGCAGAAAGGGCTAGGATGTTCGCGGACACGACGATTCTCCGGGATGAGGGGCGGAGAATCGAAAGAACGTGGCAGATGTAAGGCGAGCGTCACCCAGGGAAAATCCCGCTGAGGCAGCAGCTTCTCGAATGCAAACGAACCGCAACACGTACAGACCTTTCGTCAGGGACACCCCGCCCCATCGTTGATTGGAAGGACGTTGCGGCAGGTCTCCTGGCTCTCGGGTCGGTGCGCTTCACCCGCCTTCCCGGACGCATCCAGTGGCAGAGGGTGGCGAAGCACTCGCCGATAACAGTTGCGGGGGCAGCTCCGGATTTCAGGCGTTAGCCTGGCACCGAATTCCCTTTTAATCCCCGGATGGGGAACCTTCAACGGGTTCTACTCTAAATGCACCGGGAGGCCGGCGTCAAGCCAAATAAACTAGAGGTAGTGGCTTCCGGCACTGAAGCTACTATATATAGTAAATAGCGGGAGTGGGTTACGTCACTATCCGGCCGCTTTGCCACGTATTCGAGCCATCCAAGGATGATTGGCTGTATTTCTGCTATTGGCCGAGTGCTGCCAGATGGTGCCCTGGTCAGGTACGATGACTTGATGTGGTCAACTCACGTGAGATTTCGCAGCACGATGCCGAAACGCCTGTTTTCCTTGTGGGCCGGGTTGGCGCTTGTCCTTGGCGGCCAGGCCCAGGCCGTCACGCCAACGGTCATCGCCAAGGGCCTCGACCACCCGTGGGCGGTGGCCTTTCTGCCGGACGGCAATTTCCTCGTCGCCGAGCGGGCCGGGGCGTTGCGCATCGTCGCCGGTAACGGAAAAGTCGGCGTCCCGCTGAGCGGCTTGCCGGCCATCGCGGTCGGTGGCCAGGGCGGGCTGCTCGATGTCGTGCTCGATAGCGATTTTGCCAATAACCGGGTGCTCTACTTCTGCTTCTCCGAGCCTGCCCGGCCGGGCAGTGGCAACAGCACCGCCCTGGCCAGCGCCCGGCTGTCGCGGGACCAGGCGCAGCTTGAGGCGGTGCGCGTCCTGTTTTCCCAACGCCCCAAGGTGTCGAGCGAACTGCACTTCGGTTGCCGTATCGTCGAGAGCCGGAACGCCGACGGGCAGCCGGACGGCAAGCTCTTTCTGACGCTGGGCGAACGCTACAGCCGGCGCGACGATGCCCAGCGCCTCGACAATCACCACGGCAAAATCATCCGCCTCAACAAGGATGGCAGTGTACCGGCCGACAACCCCTTCCTCGGCCGACCGGGCGCCCTGCCGGAAATCTGGAGCTATGGCCACCGCAACCCGCAGGGCGCGGCGCTCAGCCCGCTTGGCGTGCTCTGGATGCATGAGCACGGGCCGCGCGGTGGCGACGAAATCAACCTGCCGCAAGCGGGGGGCAATTACGGCTGGCCTCTGGTGAGCTTCGGCCGGAACTACGACTTCACAGCGGTCGGCACCGGCCAATCAGCCATGGCCGGCACCCTGCCACCCTTGCACCAGTGGACGCCGTCGATTGCGCCTTCCGGCATGGCTTTCGTGACCAGTGAGCGATACGGCAAGGATTGGGTCGGCAACCTGCTGGTTGGCTCGCTCAAATTCAAGTATCTGGCACGTCTGGTGCTGGAACGCCCGTATGCCGGCAAGGTCGTGAAGGAAACCCGGCTGCTGGAATCGCTCGGCGAGCGTATCCGGGATGTCCGGCAGGGGCCGGATGGCTTCATCTATGTCGTGACCGATAGCGACGACGGGCGGCTGATTCGGCTGACGCCCGATTGAGGCGTACGGCTGGGCTAGGTCCAGAGCGTCCATTAAGCGGCCCTGCTGCGCACCGCCCGCCGGCACTTCGCCAGCAGCGCGCGCCTAAGGAACCACCCGGGTTGAAATCAGGCCTCGATGGCCGTCCCCGTGAGATGGGCGTAAGTACGAAATTTCAGCTGGGCTGACCACCTGAGGTCATCGTGCCTGAGCACTGATGATTGATACCCAGACCAGCACGCCATCTGGCTGCATTCGGCAAAAACGGTCGATAACATCACCGATTGAAAGCAGCCGTACAATACCAATGGCAACTCACAGTAGGCGCCTAGCATTCAAGTTTTCGCGGTACCAGAAGGAATACATATGCCATACGTAAACGTTCAAATAACAAAGGGCGCCTCTCGGCAGCAGAAGGCCGAGATCGTTAAGGACATCACGGATTCCCTCGTGCGTGTGCTGGGCAAGAAGCCCGAGCACACGCACGTCGTGATCCAAGAGATCGCCGATGAGGATTGGGGTTTCGCTGGGATGCTCACTGACGATTGGAAGGCTGCACACTCCAAGCAGTAGTCATGCGGATAAGGGTTTATCCAAGCAGAACGATCAATCGCTTCGCGATTGGTGCAGTTGCTTAATTCACGCATTGAAGGTCCGCTTTCCCAAGTAGCCAACTACCGCTTTAGCTGAATTGGAGCACGTCAGGTCGACGTGATTCGGTGGTCGGGAGAATGCGATTTCGCTTAAGCTCGATGCCGCGTTGGATTGGCCCCGTCGGGGACGCCCAGGCCCCGGTGCAACCGGAGGTGAGTGAGCAAGGAAGGAATCATGGAAAACTTTACTTTTTTCAACCCGACCCGCATCGAATTCGGTGCCGACAAGGAGCAGTTGATCGGCCAGCACCTGGCCAGGCACGGCGTCCGGAAGGTGCTGCTCTGCTACGGCAGCGAGCGGATCAAGCGCGACGGCCTGTTTGCCGTGGTGACGCAGCGCCTGGCCGAGCAGGGCGTTGGCTTCGTCGAGCTGGGGGGCATCGTCAGCAATCCGCTGCTGTCCACGGTGCGGCAAGGCGTTGCCCTGGCCCGCGCAGAGCAGGTGGATGCCATACTCAGCGTCGGCGGCGGTTCCGTGCTCGACAGCGCCAAGGCAATTGCCGCCGGTGTCGCCCATGCCGGCGATGTCTGGGAGCTGTTCACCGGCCAGGCGCGCATCGAGTCGGCCTTGCCCGTGTTCGCCATCCTGACCCTGGCGGCGACCGGTAGCGAAATGAACTGTTCGGCGGTGGTGACCAACGACGAGACCCAGGAAAAATTTTTCATCACCGCACCGGCCATCTTTCCCAGGCTGTCCATCGTCAATCCCCGGCTGATGCGGAGCGTGTCGCGGGAGTATCTGGTGTATTCCGCAGCCGATGTGATCGCCCATTCCATTGAGGCCTATTTCACCGCGACGGTGCATCCCCGCTTGCAGTCGCGGCTGGTCGAGGCGGTGATCAACACCATCATCGAGACGACCGAAACCCTACTGGCCAACCCGGCTGACGACGACGCACGCGGCGAGTTCGCCTGGGCAGCGACGCTGGCCCTGAACGGGCTGACTTTTTCCGGGTGCGCCGGCTTCGGCTACCCCAACCACGCCATTGAGCATTCGCTCTCCGCGCTGTTCAACGTACCGCATGGCGCCGGGCTATCGGTGGTCATGCCGGCCTGGATGAAGTGGTATCAGGGTCGCAACCCGCCCCAGTTCGAGCGTTTCGCCCGGCAGGTGTTCGGCCTGGCCAGCGCCGGCGAGGGGATTGCCGCGCTGGAAGCGTGGTTCGACAAGATTGGTACCCCGACACGCCTGGCGCAACTTGGTATCCGGGAAAGCGATTTGCCGACGATTGCCGACAACGTCCGGCTCAGTGTCGAGCGCTTTGGCATCGCCGAACAGTACCCACCGGATGTCGTGACCGACATTTTGCGGCGGGCGTTGTAAGCCGCCTGGGGGGCAACAAAAAGAACCCCCACCGGGGTGGGGGCGAGATGGAGAGAGTTGTATTACCCGACCAGTGTGACGGCCAGGCGTGACAAGGATGTGACAGGGGGGTCAGGCCCGGCGGTTGCCGCGGTCGGCCTGGAGGGTGTCGTCGCTCAGGGCGGCGCGCAGGGTGCCGAACTTGGCTTCGATCTCGGCCAGTTCCTGAACCGGATCGGAGCCGGCGACGATGCCGGCTCCGGCCTGCAGCAGGGCCTTGTTGCCGTCAAGCAGGGCGGAGCGCAGGGCAACCGAGAATTCGCCGTCGCCGTCCGGGGTCAGGATACCGAAGCCACCGCTGTACCAGGCATGGCGCTGTTCGCCGTGGGCCGCCAGCCAGGCGCGGGCGGCGGCGGAGGGAAAACCGCCGACGGCCGGCGTCGGGTGCAGTGCCCGCACGACGTCGAACAGGCTGCTGTCCGGCCGGGCCGTGCCGACGATGCGGCTGCGCCAGTGGCGGAGCTGGCCGGCGGCGTGTTCCTCAACGGCGCCGACCTGCGGTGCGCCATCGCACAGCGGGCTGAGCGCCTCAACCACGGCCCGTACGACGAGCGATTGTTCGTGGCGGTTTTTGTCGTCGGCCAAGGCCAGCGAACCCGGCCAGGCGGTGCCGGCCAGCGCATCGACGCGTACCTGTCGGCCGTTCTTGGCGACCAGCCGTTCCGGCGTGGCGCCGAGGAAGACCTGGGCCCCGTTGCCATGGGCGTAAACAACACTGGCTGGTTGCTGCGCGTTGAGGCGGGCGAGGATGTCGCCGGCCGCGAAGGGGGCGCTCCCTTCGATTGGCCGGCAACGGGTGAGAACGACCTTGGCCAGGCTCCCCTTGCCGATGTCGCGCAGTGCGGCGACGACGCGCGCCATCCAGGCCTGCTCGGCGAGCGGTTCGGGGCGGGCCGGCAAGGTCTTGGCGGCCTTCGTCGCCGGTCGGGCGGCAAGCAGCGTCGGCCATTCGGCCTGGGCCTGCGACAGGCGGCCGGCTGGTGTGCTCAGCGTCAGCGTGCAGCGGCCGGCGCGGCATTCGAGCAGCAGGGTGGGGATGGCGACCAGGGCATTGGGCAGGGGCGCCGCATTGTCGGCCGCGAAGGCGAAACCGGAGAAGGCGAGGGCCGGGCCATTGCGCCGCCAGTCCTTGCAGAAGCCGGCGAAAGCGCCGTCCAGCGCGGCGAAGCGGTTGTCGCCGGCGCTCGCCACCTGCAGCGCATGGCCGATGGCCAGGCGATATTCGCCGTGTGCCGGGCGAGCGCGGTACCACCAGGGCTGGCCGGCCGGCAGCAGGGACAGCCAGTCGGTCTCCTGCCCCGGCAGGTCGAGGCACAGGCTGACGGGGGCTGATGCCGGGGCACCGGCGGCCAGTGCGGCGAGGTGCTGGGCCGTTTCTGGGGCGGTGATCTGGCGGAGCAGGGCGGCGATCATGCCGGGGCTCCCGCCGCCAGGCGGCGCAGCGCGCCGCGTTCGAGCTTGCCGGCGGCGTTGCGCGGCAGGCGGTCGAGGCGGCGGATGCGGCGGGGCAGGGCGGCCGACGGCAGGTGCTGACGAGCGTGGGCGAGCAGGGCGGCGTCATCGGCCGGGCCGACGACCAGGGCGACGATGAGGTCGCCCCACACCGGATCGGGCAGGCCGGTGACGGCGATATCGACGACACCCGGGCAGCCGGCCAGGCAGGATTCGATTTCCTGCGGATGCACGTTGCGGCCGCCGCTGATCAGCATGTCGTCGGCCCGACCGAGCACGGTCAGGCGGCCGCCGGCGTCGATTTCACCGAGGTCGCCGGTGATAAGCCAGCCGTCGGCGTCGGGGCCGCCGCCGCCGAGATAGCCGATCATGACCTGGGGGCCGCGCAGGCGGATGCGGCCGTCGTCGCCAATACGGAATTCGTGGCCGGGCAGGGCGCGGCCGACCAGTCCTTCGTGCCACACGCCATCGGCGGGTTGGAAGACGGCGGCCATGGCGGCGGTTTCGCTCATGCCGTAGCTGACGAACAGCGGCCAGCCGGCAGCACTGGCCCGTTCGTAAAGCGGCCGGGAGAGCGCGGCGCCGCCGATCAGGACGGCGCGCAGCGTAGACGGCGGGGCGATGCCGTGGTCGAGGAGCCGGGCCAGCATGGCGGGGACCAGCGACACATGCGTCACCGGCCGGGTGACCAGGTCGTTGGCCAGTTCGTCGATGGCAAAGCCTTCATGCAGCAAGACGCCGGCCCCGGCGCGGGCGCAACGCCAGAGGATGCTCTGGCCGCCAATGTGGTAAAGCGGCAGGCAGGCGAGCCAGAGGTCGCCGGCCCGCAGGTCGAGCGCCGCATTGGCCGCGGCAGCAGCGGCATCAAGCTGTGCGGTGCCAAGCAGCACGGCGCGCGGCTGGCCTTCGCTGCCGCTGGTCGAGATGATCAGCGCGGTGCCAGGCGGCACCTTGTCGAGCGCCGGCGCCTGGCGTTCCGGCGGTAGCGGGAAGCAGGCGCGGCCGGCGGCGCTGCAGCGATAGGCGGCGAGGGCGAGTTCGAGCGGGGTGCCGCTGCCGGCCCAGGGACGGGTGTCGTCGACAGCTGCGGCGGCGCTGGCTTGGGCGGCCAGTTCGGCGAAGGTCCAGCTGCGGCCTTCGGCCAGCAACGCCGGCCGGGCGGGCCCTTCGGCTGCGCCGCGGGCAAGATGCGCGTGGAGAGAGGAGGCCGGCTTCATAAGCTGGCCATTATACGGAGCCGGCGCGCCCCGGCCGGTGAGCCAGATCAAAAATCGCCCGGCCGGCGGCGGGCGCCCGGCGCCTACTGGTCGACGAAGGCGCGCTCGATGACGTAGTCGCCCATTTCGCCGATGTGCGGCGAGACCTGGAAGCCATAGCCGTCGAGCATGGCCGAGATTTCCTTGAGCATGGCCGTGCTGCCGCAGATCATCGCCCGGTCGGTGGCCGGGTCGAGCGGCGTGATGCCGAGGTCGGCGTAGAGCTTGCCGCTGCGAATCAGGTCGGTCTGCCGGCCTTCATTGCGGAAGGATTCGCGGGTCACGGTCGGGTAGTAGATCAATTTCTGGCGGATTTCGTCGCCCAGATATTCGTGATCCAGCAGGTCCTGCGCGATGTAGTCGTGGTAGGCCAGTTCGCTCGTCCAGCGCACACCGTGGATGAGCACGATCTGCTCGAAGCGCTCGTACATTTCCGGATCGTGGATCAGGCTCATGAAGGGAGCGAGGCCGGTGCCGGTGGCGAACAGGAAGAGGCGCTTGCCCGGTTTGAGGTCGCGCAGGACGAGCGTGCCGGTCGGCTTCTTGCTGACCAGCAGCTTGTCGCCCGGTTTGACGTGTTGCAGCAGCGAGGTCAGCGGACCATCCGGCACCTTGATGCTGAAGAATTCGAGGTGCTCTTCATAATTGGCGCTGGCGATGCTGTAGGCGCGCATGCGCGGCCGGCCCTCGACTTCCAGACCGATGGTGACGAACTGGCCGTTGATGAAGCGCAGGCCGGGGTCGCGCGTGGTGCGGAAGCTGAACAGCGAGTCGTTCCAGTGATGGACGGAAAGGACGGTTTCGGCGTTGAGGGAGCTCATGGCGATCAGGGCTAGTCGTTTTTGATGGCCCTAGTGTAGGGCTTGATTAAAGCTGTGTTATAGGATAATTTGGCTTATCGTTATCGATATTGTCGATATGAAACTCAGCCTGCGCCAAGTCGAGATCTTCACCGCCATCGCCCGCGAACAGAACGTGTCGCGCGCTGCCGAACGCCTGTGCATGTCGCAATCGGCGGCGAGCAACGCGCTGGTCGAACTGGAGCGGCAGTTCGATTGCCCGCTCTTTGACCGCCTCGGCAAATCCCTGCACCTCAATGCCACTGGGCGCGGCCTGTTGCCGCTGGCCGAGCAACTGCTCGACCAGGCGCGGCAGATCGAGTCCTACCTCGGCGGTGGCCAGCTGGCGCCGCTCACCGTTGGCGCGACGCTGACCATCGGCAACTATCTCGGCACGCTGATCATCGCCGAATACATGCGGCAGCACCCGGCTGCGCCGGTCAGTCTGCAGGTGGCCAACACCGAGGCGATCGCCGAGCGCCTGTTGCGCTGCGATTGCGATGTCGGCCTGATCGAGGGCGAAGTGAATCATCCCGACCTGCTCGTCGAGCCCTGGCTGGAGGACGAACTGGTCGTCTTCTGCGCACCGGGCCATCCACTGGCCCAGGCCGGCCCGGCCGATGCCGCAACCCTGGCCGACCAGGCCTGGATCCTGCGCGAACCGGGCTCCGGCACACGGCGCCAGTTCGACCGCAGCCTCGCCCCCGCCCTCGGCCGCTTTACCGTGCGGCTGGAACTGGAACACACCGAGGCGATCAAGCGCGCCGTCGAATCCGGCCTCGGTATCGGCTGCCTGTCGCGCCTGGCGCTACGCGAAGCCTTCCGGCGCGGTAGCCTGGTCGAAGTCACAACCCCCGCCTTCGACCTGCGCCGCCGCTTTCACATCGTCCGCCACGCCCGGCGCCACGCAAGCAGTGCGGTGCAGGCCTTCCGGCAGATGTGCGACGCGGTGTGCGGTGCGGCAGCGCGGACCTCGGAACTGGTGTTGCCGTTCATTCCGTAGCGGCGATGTGAAGAGGGGGCCGACCCCGGGGATAACCAGGTTTCCGGAATGTCATGCAAAAAGCCGGGTTTCTCCGGCTTTTTTGTGAACATCGAGAGTTTGAAAGTTAAGCGTTTTTGCGACGGCTGGCGGCGAGGCCGGCCAACCCGAGGCCAAGCAGTAGCACTGAAGTGGGTTCGGGAATCTGGGTGCTGCCGTTGACCGTGATGTCATCAACAAAGAAAAGGCCACCGCTGAAAACGACACGATCAACCTGGCTGAAATTCAGTACGACATCTTGCCATGTGCCATTGTATGCAACCACTTCCGAGTCGACCGTTTGGTCATTGAGAAGGCCCGTAATCGTCAGCGTGCCGGATGCCCCCTGCCACCCTGCCGTCCAGAAATCCTGGATCGAGAAGGTGCCGCCCCCGACTTTGCTCAGGGTGATGGCGCCGTTCCAGTCGTTAAAGCCGGCGTAGTTGCCACTGTGGGCGCTGCCCACCCCGGTTGTCCACCAAGGCACGGTACCAGACAGGTCGAGTACGTCCGCATTGGAGAAGTGGAAGCCACTGGAGTTAAACCCTTGGGCAACGCCATCCCAGGTTGCCGTAGCGGTAGCTTCGCCAGGCAGGCCGGCATCTTCGAAGTTGATCAATGAAGCCTGGGCAGCGCCGGAAAACGCCAATGACAGCAGTGCGCCGAGCAGTGCAGATTTGATTTGCATGTTTGATTCCTGAGAGTTGTATTTTTTTGGTGCCCGCGTGCAAAGCAAATGGCGTGCCAAAAAAATTCTCTATATTATTCAGCAGCTTTTTTGTTGCTCAGGAAGTCGGTGCAAGAAAATCCGACAGGCATTGTTGATGCGCTGGGAAGGGTTTCAAGCGAGCGTTTCGGCAACGCTCGGCGCCATTACACCGGCAGCGTCACAGGAATCAGCGGGGCCCGGCCGGTGGCGAGGTAGTTGGCACAGCGGTCGGCGTATTCCTGGGTGCTCTTGGGCATGGCGGTGCGGGCGCGGGCGATGTAGAAGATCAGGTCGCGGCCCTGGCGGATCAGTTGCAGGCCGTCCGACAGGTTGTAGGTCATCGGCGACGAAAGGGCGCTGGCATCGCATTGCAGGGGCAGGGTGCACAGGCGTTCGGCGGCGGTGACCATGCGGGCCCAGACGTCGAAGATGTCGCCGTCGGTGCGCAAGGTTTCAGTCTTGATCTTGGCAGCGGAGGCCAGTTCGCTGACCGGGGCCTCGATGTCGGAAAAGGCCGGGATGCCGCTGAAGGTGTCGATCATCACTTGCGAGATGCGGTCGATGTCGCGCAGGACGCGACCGATCTTGATGTAGCGGCTTTCGTAAAAGTCTTCGAGGGGAATCGAGAAGGCGCGGAAGGGTTCTCCCCACAGTTCGTCGATGCCTTCCTCGCCACTGCGGTGCAGGACGTTGCGGCCGAGTTCCATGGCTTCGAGCAGGCACCGGCCGCATTCGCGCATCAGCGGGCTGTCGCTGAGGATTTCGATACCGCAGGCCTGCAGTTCGACCAGCTTGCGGAAAATGTCGGCCGCCCGGTTGAACAGCGCACCGGCCAGCATGGCGCCCTTGACGCGTTTGCGGGCCGGGTCGGCTTCATTTTCGTAGCTGGCACGGGCTTCGTTGAGGCGGGTGCCGGGGATGTTCAGGCCGTGCTCGGTGTGGTTGAACAGGCGGCGCGTCAGCGCGTCAATCAGTTTCTTCTTGGCTTCCAGCGTGTCAGCCGGCACCGGGTAGGTCTTGATCCAGTAGCCATCGTACATGACACGTTCCATGCCATCGATCATGCGACGGGTGCCCTCCGGCACGTCTTCCGTGGTTTTCGGGGGCGGAGTCAGAATCTGGGCGGTGTTCATAAGTCGGTTACGGATTTGCCTTTTTCATGGGCCGGCATGAAACGACCGGTCGCTGATTGTAATGCGCCTGCAATGGTGCGGTGCAATACGCGGCGCATTGTAACGCTGAATCTATGTCTTTAGTCATAGGCTGGCGCGTGAAATTCGCCCCCCAACCGGATGGGGTCGCTTATTTTCAGACCAGCGTCAGTTGGATTTGATTTATATTAAAAATATGTCTTTTTATAACGCCTGACCAACATGCGCTTTTGGCCGGCCCTGCGCCTTTTCTTCATCCTTGGGGCCGTCCTTTGGCAACCGGCAGTTGCCGCCGAAACGGTGACCCTGCAACTCAAATGGAAGCATGGCTTCCAGTTCGCCGGTTACTACATGGCGAAGGAGTTGGGCTATTACGATGAGGCCGGGCTGACCGTCGATATCCGGGAGGCCGCTCCCGGGCAGGATGTGGTGGCCGAGGTGGTAGCCGGGCGTGCCCAGTTTGGCGTCGGGACCAGCAGCCTGGTTCTCGAACGCAATGCCGGCCAGCCGGTGGTCGTACTCGGCGTGATCTTCCAGCATTCGCCGCTGGTGTTGCTTGCCCGGCGCCACGACGCGCTGGCGAATATCCATGGCGTGGCCGGCCAGCGCGTCATGTTCGAGCCGCATGCCGAGGAGCTGATCTACTATCTGGCGCGTGAGGGGGTTCCGCTCGATAGCCTGCGCCGCCTGCCGCACAGCTTTTCGGTACAGGATCTGATCGACGGCAAGACCGACCTGATATCGGCCTATGTCACGAACGAGCCGTTTTTCATGCGGCAGGCCGGAGTCGATTACCAGATCTTCACGCCGCGGGCGGCCGGCATCGATTTCTACGGCGACAATCTGTTCACCTCGGAGACCGAAATCACCCGGCACCGGGCGCGGACCGAAGCCTTCCGCCGGGCCAGCCTGCGCGGCTGGGAATATGCAATGGCGCACCCGTCCGAGGCCATTGACCTCATTCTCGACAAGTATGCGCCACAGGCCGGGCGGGATTTCCTGCACTTCGAGGCCTCCCAGACAGCGCCCCTGATCAGTGCCGAGCTGGTGCCGCCGGGTTACATGAATCCGGGACGCTGGCGGCACATTGCCGACAGCTACGCCGAAATCGGCATGCTGCCCCGGGATTATTCGCTGGCCGGCTTCCTTTTCGACAGCGAACCGGCTGCCGACTTCAGCCACCTCTACCGTTATCTGGTCGGGGCGCTGGTGGTCAGCGTGCTGGCCAGCGGCCTGCTGTTCTACGTGATCACCGTGAATCGGCGGGAAGCGCGCAGCAAGGCTCAGCTGGCCGAGCGCACCCGGGAGGTGGAACTGCACAACAGCATCCTCAAGCTGGTCAGCGAGGGGGCGCCGCTGGGAGAGGTGCTGAACGCCCTGGTCCGGCGCGTCGAGGAGCTCCACCCGGGCTGTCTATGCTCGATCGTGCTGCTCGACGAGGAGGGGCGGCATATCCGCCATGGCGCGGCACCCAGCCTGCCGGAGTTCTACAACCGGGCGATCGACGGCGTGGCGATTGGCGACGGCGTCGGATCCTGCGGTACGGCAGCCTTTCGCGGTGAACGGGTGGTCGTCGAGGATATTCAGAACCATCCCTACTGGGCCAGTTACCGCGATCTGGCGCGACAGGCCGGCCTTGGCGCCTGCTGGTCGCAGCCCTTCAAGGACCGTACCGGGCGGGTGCTCGGCACCTTCGCCATTTACCACCGCCAGCCGACCGTACCGGGTACGGCCGAGATCGGCCTGATCGAGGATTACGCCAGCCTGGCCTGCGTCGCGGTCGAACGCGAGCTGACCGAAGCGGCGCTGCAACGCAGCCAGGCGCTCTACAAGCTGATTGCCGACAACTGCCGCGATACGATCTGGCTGCTCGAATTACCGAGCCGGAAGTTCATCTACATCAGCCCCTCCGTCGCACGCATGCGCGGCTGGACGCCCGATGAGGTCGTCAGCCAGCCATTCTCGGCCACCATGACGCCGGCGTCGTTGCAGCGCGTCGACCGGATGCTGGCCGAGCGCCTCCAGCGCCTGGCAGCCGGCGACCTGTCGGCCCGCTTCGCCACGCTGGAAATCGAGCAGCCGTGCAAGGACGGCAGCCTCATCTCCAGCGAGGTGGCCGCCACCATCATGCTCGACGAGCAGGGCCGGCCGTGGCGCATCCTGGGCGTTACCCGGGATATTTCCGAGCGCAAGCAGGCCGAGGCGGCGCTGGAAAACTACCGAGCGCAGCTCGAACGCAAGGTCGATGAGCGCACAGCCGCACTGTCCGTCGCCAAGGAAGCCGCCGAAACCGCCAGCCGGGCAAAGAGCACCTTCCTGGCCAACATGAGCCATGAGTTGCGGACACCGATGAACGCCATCATGGGCATGACCGATCTTGCCCTGCGCCGGGCGACTGACGAGCGCCAGCGCGACCAGTTGACTAAGGTGGTCCAGGCGTCCAGTCACCTGCTTGGCGTAATCAACGACATCCTCGACATCTCGAAAATCGAGGCCGACCGACTGGTCCTGGAAAACACCGTGTTCCGGCTCGGCGCCGTGGTCGACAACCTGCGTCCCCTGGTCGAAGGGCCGGCTGCCGAGAAGGGCCTGCATTTCGCCATTGACCTGCCGCCGGACCTGGCGGACTTGGCCCTGGCCGGTGATCCGCTCCGTCTTGGACAGATCCTGCTCAACCTGACAGCCAACGCCATCAAGTTCACCGCGGAGGGCCGCGTCGACGTTGCCGTGGGACGGCTGGTCGATGAGGCGGACCGAGTCAGCCTGCGTTTCACCATACGCGATACCGGCATCGGCATCGCGCCGGCCGATCAGGTGCGCCTGTTCAATGCCTTCCAGCAGGCCGATGGCTCGACGACGCGCCAGTACGGCGGCACCGGTCTCGGGCTGGCGATCAGCCGCAGCCTGGCGCGCATGATGGGCGGCGACATCACGGTCGACAGCCGTCCGGGTGTCGGTAGCGTGTTCGCCTTCACGGTGACGCTCGACAAGGCGGCCATGCCGGCCAGCGATACCGCAGCCGAGCCACGCTGGCGGGCCGCCGAGGCGATGTTGCGCGCACACTACGCCGGCCGCCGCATCCTGCTGGTCGAGGATGAGCCGGTCAATCGCGAGGTTGCCCGCGAACTGCTGGTGATGGCCGGCCTGCTTGTCGACCTGGCCGAAGATGGCCGCCAGGCAGTCGCCCTGGTCATGCAGAACGCCTACGACCTGATCCTGATGGACATGCTGATGCCCAACATGAACGGTATCGATGCCACGCAGACCATTCGCTCGCTGCCCGGTGGCGCGGATGTGCCGATCCTGGCGATGACCGCCAATGCCTTCAGCGAGGATCGCCAGCGTTGTCTCGAGGTCGGCATGAATGACCATATCAGCAAGCCGGTCGAGCCGAGACGGCTGTTCGAGACCGTCCTCAAGTGGTTGTCGGAGCGCTGAGCCGGCCTATTCGCCCGGGTTGGCCGGGCTGACCGCGGACAGCAATTCGTTCATGAAGGCATGGGCCGGCAGGGGGAGGATTTTCTGCCGCAGATGCACGACCGACCACGGCTGCTGCAGCGGAAAGCCGACGACATCGAGGATGCGCAGGCCTTCCTGTTCCGGATGATCGTCCAGCACGTGGCGGGACAGGATGGAGAGGCCCATGCCACTCGCCACCAGGTCGCGGATCGCCTCGTTGCTGCCCAGCGCCAGCTTGACCTTGAGCGAGAGACCACTGGCGGCCAGGTGGCGGTCGATTGCCTTGCGCGTGCCGGAGCCGGCTTCGCGCAGCAGGAAGGGATGGACGGCGAGATCGGCCAGGCTGAGCGGCCCAGCGGGCAGCGGCAGGCTGGCCGGCGCGACAACGACCAGCGGGTTGTCGAGAAAGGGTGTGGCGACGACATCGAGTTCCTCGGGCGGGAAGGACATGATGTAGAGATCGTCCTCGTTGGCGCGCAGGCGTTCGACGATACGCGCCCGGTTGGCCACCTCCAGCTCGATGTCGATGTCGGGGTAGCGCTGGCAGAAGGCGCCCAGCATGCGCGGCAGGAAATACTTGGCGGTGGTGACGAGGGCGACGCGCAGGCGGCCCCGCTTCAGTCCCTGCAGCGCGTCGACCGCCGACTCGAAACGATTCCAGCTGTCGTCCAGTTCGCGCGCCGTGCGCAGCAGTTCCTGGCCGGCGGCGGTCAGGCGGATTTCGCGCCCGGTTTGCTCGAACAGCGGCAGGCCAACGCTTTCCGTGATCTGCCGGACCTGGATCGACACCGCCGGCTGCGTCAGGTGTAGGGCTTCGGCGGCGCGCGAAAAACTGCCGAGCCGGGCGACGGTGACGAAGGTTTCGAGTTGGCGAAAAGTCAGGTGACGGCGCGGCATATAAGTATTTATAAATGATTTGTTCGAAAAAGTTTAATTGGATTTAATGGATTGAGGATGGAATAGTGCGGGCCATCGACATTGAATGGTGCATGCCATGCCTTTTGAACCCGTCATCCTGTTCTTCCTGCTTGGCCTGCTGGCCGGTCTGGCGCGCTCGGACCTGAAGATCCCGGCCGTGCTCTACGAATCGCTGAGCATCTTCCTGCTCCTCGCCATCGGCCTGAAAGGCGGTGTCGAACTGGCCCGCCAGTCGCTGGCCGAGCTGATCCTGCCGGCGCTGGTCATCGTCGGCATCGGCGCCGCTCTGCCGCTGATCGCCTTCCCGGTGCTGCAGCGCCTCGGCAAGCTGTCGCGGGCCGATGCCGCCTCGCTGGCAGCCCATTACGGGTCGGTCAGCGTCGTCACCTTCGCCGTCGGCGCGGCCTACCTGGCCAGCGTCGGGCAGGACTACGAGGGCTACATGGTCGTCTTCCTCGTCCTGCTCGAATTCCCGGCCCTGATGATCGGCGTCTGGCTGGCGCGGCGCGGCCAGGGCGAGTCGCCGCTCGGCAAGGTGCTGCATGAGGTGTTTGCCGGCAAGAGCATCGTGCTGCTGGTGGGCGGCCTGCTCATCGGCTGGCTGGCTGGTGCCGATGGTATCAAGCCGCTCGATCGTCTGTTCTTCGATCTCTTCAAGGGCCTGCTCGCCATCTTTTTGCTCGAAATGGGACTGGTTGCGGCCAGCCGGTTCGGTGACCTGCGGCGGGCCGGTACCTTCCTGCTCGGTTTCGCGGTGACCATGCCGCTCTTCGCCGGCACGCTCGGTGCGCTGACGGCCAGCCTGCTCGGTCTCAGCGTCGGCGGCGCGGCGCTGCTTGCCACGCTGTACGCCAGCGCTTCCTACATCGCGGCACCGGCTGCCATGCGCATCGCCGTACCAGAGGCCAACCCGGCGCTGTCGATCGGTGCGGCGCTCGGCATAACGTTCCCGTTCAATCTGGTGATCGGGATTCCGACTTATTACTGGCTGGCTCGCCAGCTCGAAGGAGTGGTGTGATGACGATGCAACCGACAACAACCTCGGCTACGCCCCCGCTGGCCAGCTACACCCGGCGGACCCTGCTCACCGTGATCTGCGAAGCCTCGATCGAAGGGCGCGTCGCGGCCGACGCCCGTCGTTTGGGGGCCCATGGTTACACCGCGAGCGATGCCCGCGGCTGGGGGCAGCACGGAACGCGCGATGGCGGCTGGCCGCTGAGCGGTAACGTGCGGATCGACATCCTGTGTGAAGCCGCCATCGCCGACGCCATTGCGGGCCACCTGCAGGCCAACTACTTCGCCAGTTATGCCATGGTCTGTTACCTGAGCGACGTATCGGTGCTGCGTTCTGACAAGTTCTGAGCGGATAGGGCGTCCGGCGTGGCGCCCTGCGTTCTGTTAACCACGCCACGACAGGGTATTGCATACTAGCCGTCGTCCCGCCACCGCCGCCTGCCGGATTGCGAACCGGCAGGCAGCGGTGGCAATTTCACGGTGAATCCGATAGACGGGGGAGTTATGCAACTGACGATCAGGCAGAAGTTGTTCGTACTCGTGTTTCTGGCCCTCCTGGCATTGCTCAGCGTCGGGCTTTTCGCTTTCCTGCAGGCGAGCAAGCTGAACGATGCATCGATCCGCAGCATGGAGCGTCATCAACTGCTCGTCGAAACCATCGACAAGGCGCGCGGTGCGCAAGTCCGCTTCAAGACGCAGGTCCAGGAGTGGAAGAACATCCTGCTCCGCGGCAAGGATCCGGAAGCCTTTGCCAAGCATCTCAAGCAATTCGACGAGGAAGAAGGCGTCGTCAAGGATCGCCTGAGGCAAGTCATGGCTTCGGCCACCCGCCTGGAGATCGCCGAGCGGCTGAAAGTTTCGGCGGTGATGGCCAGCTTCGAGGCACTGGGTCCATCCTATCGCGAGGCCTTGAAGCAATACGATCGTAGCGCGGCCGACCCGGCTGCCACCGTGGATAAACTGGTGCGTGGCATGGACCGTGCCCCGACCAAGGCGATTGACGATCTGGTCATTGAAATCCAGAAAATCTCGCAGGAAATGAATGCGGAAGAGGCTGCAATCGCGGCGGCAACCTTCTCGGCGGTCAAGACCGGCTTGATCGTTTCCCTGTTGCTCGCCCTGTGCGTGCTGGTCACGCTGTCGCTGGTCTTCGTCCGCTCGATCACCGGCCCGCTGGCCGAACTGGAAGGCACGATGACCGACATCGCCACGAGTGGCAACCTGACCCAGCGTGCCCAGGTACGCAACCGGGATGAAATCGGCCGGATGGCGACCGCTTTCAACACCATGATGGGCCAGTTGCAAAAAATCATTGGCGAGGTGCATCAGGCGAGCAAGCAGGTCGATGCCGCCTCCGAACAATTGGCTGGCTCGTCGTCCTCGCTGGCTGACGTGTCCGAACAGCAATCCAATGCCGTGGCGAGTAGTGCGGCGGCCATCGAACAACTGACGGTGGCCATTTCATCGGTCTCCGATACGGCGCAGGACGTCCAGCGCCAGGCCTCGGAAAGTGTCGAGCGGGCGGACGAGGGATCGCAGAAGGTCTCGCAACTGGTCGGCGAGGTCGCCCGGATTCACCAGAACATGGGCGAAATCGCCCGCACGGTGGATGAATTTGTCAGGAGCACGCAGGCGATTACCAGCATGACCAAGGAAGTGCGCGACATCGCCGACCAGACGAACTTGCTTGCCCTCAACGCGGCCATCGAGGCAGCCCGCGCCGGTGAGGCCGGGCGAGGTTTTGCCGTGGTGGCCGACGAGGTGCGCAAACTGGCCGAGAAGTCGGGCAAGTCGGCCAACGAAATCGATGCCGTCACCCAGTCGATCATGGCGCAGTCGGATGCCGTGCAGGCGGCCATCGATGCAGGCGAACAGTCCATCGCTGCCAGCACGCAACTGGCTGGCGAGGTGGAAGGTGTGCTTTCCCATTCCCGGGAGGCCGTGCTGCAGTCGCGGCATGGCGTGAACGACATTACCGAATCGGTCTCGGAACAGAAGGTTGCATCGACCGAAATCGCCCAGAGCATGGAGCGCATCGCCAACATGGTCGAAGAAACCAACGCAGCAGCCCAGAGCGTCAGCACCTCGACCGGCGACCTGCGGGCACTGTCCCAGAGCCTGGCCATGGCTGTTTCCGGTTTTCGCGTCGCCTAGGCCGGAGGGCAAGCGACCGGTAGCGGCTGGAGGAAAAATGAAACGCCGGCTCCTCGGGGCCGGCGTTTTTGCGTTTACCGAGGTTGAGTGGTTACTCCTTGATCGCCTCGATCGCCACCTCGATGCGCACGTCGTCGCCGACGTACGGCGCGTACTTGCCGGCGTTGAATTCGGAGCGCTTGACGACGGTGTAGGCATTGGCGCCGATGGCGTCCTTCTTGACCATCGGGTGCGGCATGGCCTGGAAGCTGGTAACGGTCAGGGTCACCGGCTTGGTCACGCCCTTCAGGGTCAGGTTGCCTTCGATCTTGGCCGGTTTGTCGCCTTCGAAAATCACGCGGGTGGACTTGAAGGTGGCGGTCGGGTACTTGGCCGTGTCGAGGAAATCCTCGCCCTGGATGTGCTCGTTGAAGGTGTCGCTACCGGTGTCGACCGACTTGGTGTCGATCACGATGTCGACCGAGCCGGTCTTGGCGACCTTGTCGAAAACGACCTTGCCGCTGTTCTTGTTGAAGCGCGACTGCTGGGTCGAGTAGCCGAAGTGGCTGTACGAAAAGCGCGAGAAGGTGTGGCTGCTGTCGGCGACATAGGTCTCCGGTGCAGCAAAGGCCGCGGTGTTAAGACTCGCAGCGGCGAGGGCGAGGGCAAGGGTGGTGAGTTGCTTTTTCATGGTGGTTTCTCCGTAGGGGTTGGGGTTACTTGCTGTTGGCGGTGATGCGGAACTTGATCACGACATCGTTGGCGACGATATCGAACTTGGCCCAGGAGCCTTCGCCGATGGAAAAGTCGGCGCGACGGATGGTGAAGCTGCCGTCGAACACGCCGGTGTTGACCTGGGGGGTGAAGGTGGCCGGCACGACGACATCCTGCGTCTTGCCCTTGATGGTCAGCTGGCCACCGACTTCATACTTGTTGCCGCCGAGCGGCTTGACGGCGCCGGAGACAAACTTGGCAGTCGGGAAGGCCTTGGTGTTGAACCACGGCTTGCCGGCAACTTCCTGGTCGCCTTCCGGGGCGCCGGTGTCGACGCTGGCCAGTTCGACCTCGAAGGTGGCCTTGGCGGTCGTCGGCTTCGTCGGGTCGAAATTCAGCTGGCTGGTGAATTTCCTGAACTTGCCATCGACCGCGACGCCCATCTGCTTGTAGGTGAAATTGATGGCGCTCTTGTCTGGCTGGACCTGGGTGTATTCGACGGCCTGGGCCGAGAAGGCAGTGGCCAGGGCAAGGGCGAGAATGATTTTTTTCATGTCGTTTCTCCGTTTGGGGTGGGGTGTCAGTGCTTGGGCAGCATCCGGGTCAGGATGTCGTCCTTGTCGATGAAGTGGTGCTTCAGCGCGGCGCCAATGTGGCCGGCCAGCACGGCGATGAAGAGGAGGTTCAGGCTCTTGTGCACCAGGGCCAGCAGGTCGCCGATCTCCTTGTTCTTGTCGAGCAGGTCGGGAATGGGCAGCACGCCGAAATAGACGGTCTGGAAACCCTTGGCCGAACTCATCAGCCAGCCGGACAGCGGGATGGCGATCATCAGCCCGTAGAGCAACAGGTGGCCGGCATGGGCAGCGAACTGCATCCGCTTCGGCATGCTGGCCGGCAGGGCCGGCGGGCGATGGGCCAGGCGCCAGAAGAGGCGGAAGGCAACGAGCAGGAAGGCAGTGACGCCGGCCCATTTGTGCCACGAATAGAGCTGCAGTTTTTCCGGCGACAGCGGCAGGTCTTGCATATAGAAGCCGAGGGCGAGCAGGCCGAAGAGCAGGGCGGCCATCAGCCAGTGCAGGGCCTTGGCGGTCTTGGTGTAGCTCATTGGGGTTCTCCTTGTTCGAAAGCGTAGGCATCCATGGCGATCACGTAATCATCGATGCCGGCATGAAAGCGCGTGGCACGGGCGTTGTCGCCGCCGGCACCGAGTGCGACATGGAAGGGCAACAGATGTTCCTCGCTCGGGTGGGCCTGCGCGCCGCCCGGCGCCTGGCGGCGGTAATCGAGCAGGGCCGGCACGTCGCCAGAGGCAACCCGTCCGGCCAGCCAGTCGGCGAACTGGCGCACGTAGGCTGGCGTCTGGCCCCCATTCTGCCAGGCGGCCTGGTAGTCGCGCAGGTTGTGTGTGAGGCTGCCCGAGCCGATGATCAGGAAGCCCTTGTCGCGCAACGGGGCGAGTGCCTGGCCCAGGCGGTAGGCCTGCTCCGGGCCGCCCCGGCTCTGTACCGAAACGGGAACAACCGGCACTTCGGCATGCGGGAACATCAGGCGTAGCGGCACCCAGGCGCCGTGGTCCAGGCCACGGCGGGCGTCGCTGGCTACCGGCAGGCCGGCCGCGGCGATGGCGGCAGCCACTTCGCGCGCGGCCTCCGGGCAGCCGGTGGCCGGGTAGCGGATGGCATACAGTGCTTCCGGAAAACCCCAGAAATCGTGGATCGTCTCCAGCTTCTCGGCAAAGCCGACGGTCGGCACCGCCGTGTCCCAGTGGGCGCTGACGATGACGATGGCGCGCGGCGAGGCCAGCATGGCAGCCTTGGTAGCCAGCGCGGCGCCGGCCGCACCGGGGTTCAGCGCGAAGGTCGGTGCACCGTGCGGGACGAAGAGGGCAGGTTGGGACGGGTTCATGGTGAGGAGTCCGTTGGCGATGGGCGTACTGTATTCGCCTTTTTTGCATCGAAATAGAGGACAATAGGCAAATCACTATTGCTAATAGGGCAACAATGGACCGACTCGATGCCATGCAACTCTTCGTCCGGGTGGCCGAACTGGGCAGCTTCGCCGCGGCCGCCCAGCAACTGGGCGTGGCCCGTTCCGTCGTTACCCGGCAGATCGCCGGGCTGGAGGCGCATCTCGGCGCCAAGCTGATGGCCCGCAGCACCCGGCGCCTGACCCTGACCTCGGCCGGTGCCGCCTACCTGGAGAAATGCCGCGTCATCCTCAACCTAGTCGAGGCGGCGGAAACCGGCATCGCGGAGGAAGGCCAGGCGCCGCGCGGCAACATCCGGCTCAGCCTGCCGCTCAGTTTCGGCCTCAAGCGCCTGGCGCCGCTGCTGCTCGATTTCTCGCGGCGTTACCCGGAAGTGATGCTCGACATGGATTATTCGGATCGCCGGATCAACCTGATCGAGGAAGGCCTCGATCTCGCCATCCGCGTCACCCGGCGGCTCGAGGCGGGCGATATCGCCCGTCGCCTCGGGGCTTGCCGCATGCTGACCCTGGCCGCACCGGATTACCTGGCGCGGCACGGCCGGCCGGCCCATCCTTCCGAACTGGCTCATCATCTCTGCCTGGGCTACACCAATGCCGGCAATACGCTGAGCTGGCAATTCGTCGTCGACGGCCAACTCGTCAGCGTCCCGGTGCGCAGCGGCTTGAACGCCAACAATGGCGAGGTACTGACCGAGGCGGCGGCGCTCGGCCTCGGCATCACTTGCCAGCCGGATTTCATCGCTGAACCATTTCTCGCCTCGGGCCGGGTGGTCGAGATCCTTGCCGATTTCCCCGGGCCGGAACTCGGCGTGCACGCGCTGCTCCCCGGCAACCGCCACGTGCCCCACCGGGTGCGGGCCTTGATCGATCATCTGGCGGCCGGCCTGGCATAACCCCAGATTGTCCATTCGGCGGCCGTACGGGCCTGCACGCGCGCTGGCGGCCGTTTTGCGGCATCTTGCCACCGTCGTTTCGCGCCCATGGAACCGCCATGGGCTTGGCGCGCCAGCGACAATCTGCTCGCAAGCCGCCTCGCCAGCATCCCGTGCCCTAATGAACAATCTGGGATAACAATTCTTTACCGTTTGCCGACAACCGCTGAAACAGCGTAGCGTTAACCTGAGTTGTCTCAACCGGCGCGCTCGCGCCACTCAAGAGGGAGGTACTTCATGGGTATCGTCTGGACCATCGTGGTCGGCTTCGTGATCGGCGTCGTCGCCAAGTTCCTGCATCCCGGCAAGGACAACATGGGTTTCATCGCCACCGTCGTGCTCGGCATGCTCGGCTCCTTCCTTGCCGGCATCATCGGCCAGGCCATGGGCTGGTATCAGGCGGGCGAAGGTGCCGGCTTCATCGCCTCGGTCGTCGTCGCCATCGTGCTGCTCGTCGTCTATGGCCGCCTGCGCGACAAGGGGGGCGTATGAACAAGAACTTGCTCGCTCCGCTGCTGGCTGCTCTGGCCTGCACCGCTCAGGCCGGCGCACTGGTCGATCTGTCGGCCGAAGCCAGCCGCCCGGCCACCAACGACATGGTGCGGGCCCGCGTCTTCAGCGAAGCCAGCGGCAGCAACCCGGCCGACCTGGCACGCCAGGTCAATGGCACGGTTGCCGAGGCGCTCAAGGCCATCCGCGAGAAGAAGGAGGTCACGGTGAAGACCGGCAACCAGTCGACCTATCCGATCTATACCCAGTCCCGCAAGATCGACGGTTGGCGCATGCGTAGCGAGCTGCTGATCGAGTCGAAGGATTTCGGCGCCGTGTCCGAACTGCTCGGCCGCCTGCAGCAGATGCGCCTGGCGGTGGGCGACATCGTCCAGATGCCGTCGCCTGAAACGCGCCGCCAGGCCGAGGACGAAGCCATGCGCGACGCCATCCACGCCTTCCGTAACCGGGCAGCGGTGGTGGCCGAGCAACTGGGCAAGGGCTGGAAGATCAAGCAGATGAATATCAACCAGGGCGGCGGTGGTCCGGTGCCGATCATGCGCGGCACCCGCGCCACCATGCTCGCCGCCGAAGCCGCCCCGGCCCCGATCGAGGCCGGCGAAAGCACGATCACCACTAACGTCACCGGGCAGATCGAACTGGACGACTGAAAGGCCTTACCGCAAAGGCGCGAAGGCGCAGAGATTCGCAGAGAAAGACAAAACCCGATCAGGTTCTATGTCATTCCTCTGCGCCCCCAGGCGTCTTCGCGGTGAAAAGCCCTTGATCGATCAGAAGTGCAGCGTGGTGCGCAGCATGGCGCTGCGCCCGAATTGCGGCATTTGCCAGCGGCGGGCGCCGAGGATTTCGTCGGTGGCGACCGGGTCGGTGTAGTGGCGGTCGAACAGGTTGTAGATGCCGAGCGCGATTTCCCACGGCTGGCCGGCCGGGGTGTAGAGCAGGTTGAGGTTGGCCAGCAGGTAGGACGGTACTTTCTGCGTACCGTAGTCGGCCGTGCGGGCGCTGATCCACTGGCTTTCCAGGCCGGCCATCAGGTGGGGAATGCCGGTCGGCAGGCCGAGGTTGGCCTTGACCATGTGGCGCGGCGAATTGTCGAAGCGGCGCGTTGCGTCGGCTGCATGCTGGATGCTGTAGCCGGTACGCAGGCGGCTGCCGTTGTTCCAGCGCTGCTCGTATTCGAGTTCGAGGCCGGTGGCCTCGACCTTTGAGCCGTCATTGACGGTCGTGCCATTCTCGTCGGTGGTCACCATCCGTGCGATGTGGAAGTGGTAAACGCTGGCCGTCAGGCGCGATTGCTGGGTGAAGCGTTTTTCCCAGGCCATTTCCAGCGAGCGCATCTTTTCAGGTACCAGCGCGGGATTGCCGTAGCTGAAGGACGGTGAGGTGTAGTAACGCTCGTAAACCGAGGGGACCCGGAAGGCGGTACCGTACAGCAGTTTGAAAATCCCGGCCTGGCCGGCATCGTGCGTCACCCCGAGGCGCGGGCTCCAGAACGAACCAAACTGGCTGACATGGTCGTAGCTGGCGCCGATGGTGAGCAGGGTGGCGGAGCCGATCTGGATTTCATCCTGCGCCATCACGGATACCTGCTGGCTGCTGCGCTGATCGTTCAGGCAGGGGTCGCTGCTCACGCCGCTGGTCGAGACGCAGCCATAGCCCCGGTCGCTATTGCGCTGGTTCTGCCGCCAGTTCGACTTGTATTCGATTCCCAAGGTGATGCGCTGGCCGTTCCATCGGGTATTGACCAGCCGGTTCTCGATACCCCACCAACTGCCCTTCGCCAGGTCGACGTTCATCAGGCGCGGGTCGGCGATGGCCGGATCAGCGGAGTAGTCGTAGGGAAAGACCCCGTCGTAGCGGTAATCACCCAGGTAGAGGCGCTGGTGCAGCGTGTTGGCAGCATTCAGCTTCCATTCTTTGCCCAGGTTGAGCAGGGTGTAGGTATCGGTTTCGGCATGGCCGTGGTCATCGGCGATGGTGTCATAGCTGGCGGTCGGCACGATGCGCTCACGCTTGCTGTGGATCAGCGAAAAGCTCCAGTCGCTGCCGCGCACCTTGGCGAACAACTGCCCGCCGTCCTCGCCACCGACGCGATGCAGGTCGCGCCGACTGCCATCCCCATTGACGTCGTCGACCGACAGCGTGCGGCCATGCACACCGAAGCCGGTGGCCGAAACCAGCACATCGGCTCCGCCGACCTGGCCGCCCCAGCTCAAACGCAGGCGGCGGTCGGCGCCGCTGCCCAGTTTGAGGCTGGCTACGCGGCCGACGCTGGTGCCGCTGCGGGTGACGACGTTGATCACGCCGAACATTGCATCGCCGCCGTAGATCGCCGCACTCGGGCCGCGGATGACCTCGATGCGCTCGATCAGCCCGAGATCGAGCGGGAAGGCCGAGTCGACCGGGGCGCTGGCGTAGATGTTGTCGTTCATCGATTGCCCGTCGATCAGGATCTGCTGGCGCGGCCGGTAGTCGCCGGGCTGCGAGATGCCGCGCACACCGCCATAGGCATAGGTGTGGTCGTCGGTGACGTTGAAACCCTGCAGGCTGCGCAGTGCGGCGCCCAGTGTGCGCCAGCCGTAGAGCCGGATGTCGGCAGCGCTGATGATCGACACGACGGACGGGATCTGATCTGGGTTCTCGGTGAATTTCGGTGCCGAAACAATGCTGACCTGCAGCAGGTCTTCCAGCGACATGTCGATGGCGTCCAGCGCCTGGGCCGGTGCGGCGGCCAGCCAGAGCCCGGCGGCGATCAGCCAGTGCAGGCGGGGGCGGGTATTTCGGCTCATGTTGACGCGGCCTCCCGGCCGGTTACGAATTCGATGAAGTCCGCTGCCGGCATCGGGCGGGCGAACAGGTAGCCCTGGAAGACATCGCAGCCGATGTCGCGCAGCAGGGCAGCCTGGGTTTCGGTTTCGACCCCCTCGGCCACCACGCTCAGGCCCAGCGCATGGCCGAGGGTGATGATCGCCTCGACCAGGGCCCGTTCACGCGTGTCGCCTTCGAGGTCGATGACGAAGGAGCGGTCGATCTTGATCTCGTCGATGTTGAAGCGGTTCAGGTAGCCGAGCGACGAGAAGCCGGTGCCAAAATCGTCGAGCGAGACATGGATGCCGCGCTGGCGCAGTTGGGCGATGACGTTTTGTGCCACATCGGCGTTCTGCATCAGCACGCTTTCGGTCAGCTCGACGGCGAGCATCTCGGTCGGCAGGCCGGTGCGCGCCAGTTGCTCGTCGAAGAACGGGATCAGCGCGTGTTCGAACAGGCTGTCGGCCGACAGGTTGATGCTGACCCGCCCAGGATTCAGCCCCCAGGCCCGCCAGTCGGCGAGCAGGTCGAAAACGTGGGCAATCAGCCATTCGCTGATCGGGTGGATCAGCCCGACTTCCTCGGCCAGCGGGATGAACTGGGCGGGCGATACCATGCCCATCTCCGGGTGCAGCCAGCGAAGCAGGACTTCCGCCCCGGCCAGCCGGCCGGTGCGGGCACACAGCTTGGGCTGGAAATAGGGTTGCAACTGGCCGCCCTGCTCAAGGGCCGTACGCAGGCTGCGCTCCAGCATCATGCGCTGGCTTGCCGCGCGGTCGTGCTGCGGGTCGAAATAGGCCACGCTCGACCCGCCACTGGCCGATGCCTGCAGCGCCACCAGCATGGCCCGGCGCATCAGGTCCGGGATGTCGTCGGCATGTTCCGGGTAAGTGGCGATACCGACGAACGGCCGGATCAGCACTTCCTCACCCTGCAGCATCAATGGCCGGCAGAGGTTCTCGACCAGTCGCCGGGCGAAGCAATCCACCTGCTCCCGGCTCATCCGGCCGGGCAGGGTGGCGACGAAGGCATGTTCGTCGTAACGCCCGAGTTTCACATCCTGCAGGCACTCCGCTTCCGTCACGCAACTGCCGTCGTGCTCTTCGAGCATGCCCTTGAGCCGGCGGGAGAGCGCCCGGATGGCCGCATCGGCGATTTCCTGGCCGAGCACGGTCTGCACTTCGCGCAGGTTGGCCAGGTGAATGAAAGCGATCGACAGGCGGTGGCCGTCGGTATCCTCACCGATTTCACGCTCGAGCAGCTCGATCAGGCGGGTACGGTTGCTCAGGCCGCTGACCGGGTCATGCCAGGCGAGGTGGCGTATCCGCTCCTCCTGGGCAACGCGCTCGGTGATGTCCTGCGTGAACCCCTCGGCCCCGACATACTGCTGCCGCTCGTCGAAACGCGGGAAGCCGCGCTCATGGACGTGGAGCCAGACACGGTCGTCGGTCGCGCTACGTAGCCGGTAGTCGATCTGGTAAGAGCGCCCCATGCGCATTTCGGCACGCTGGCGAAGCAGCACCGTGCGGTCTTCGCGATGTACGCGCAGCATCAGGCGCTGTTCCGGCACCGGCAACTGGCTGGCGCCGATGATGTCGAGGTATTCCCGCGAGGCGCGGACGATGTTGCCCTTCGTATCCATCCGCCAGTTGCCGAGGCGGGCGATCTGCTGTGTGTTGATCAGCGTGATCTGGCTGTCGTACAGCTCGCGCACGGCGAGCGACGAGCGCAGCAGGTAGCGGATGCGATGCGGCAGCAGCGGGATGTTGAGCGGCTTGGTGATGAAGTCGGTGGCGCCGCAGCGGTAGGCCTCGTCGATCGAGTCCTGGTCATCAAGCGCGGTGAGCATGATGATCGGCAGATGCTCCAGCCGGTGTCGCCGGCGGAGGATGCGACAGGCCTCGAAACCGTTCATGCCGGGCATCAGCACGTCGAGCAGCAGCAGATCGGGCACGAAGCCCTCGCTGATCATCAGGATGGCCTGCTCGGCCGACTCCGTCGTGCTGACCTCGAATTCGTGCTGTGCGAGCACCGATTCGGTAATCGTCCGCATGACGGGCTCGTCATCGACGACCAGGATGCGTGGCTTGTGGTTATCCATGCTCACCGACCTCCGCCTTGTGTCAGTTCGGCCAGCATGTCTTCCGCCGCCTGGCGGACGACTTCGAAGCCGGCGACGATGCCCGGCGCCAGTTCCCTGACCTTGTCCTTCTGTGCCGCCCGGGCCGCTGTTTCGGCGGCCTTGCAGCGTTCTGCGAAGTCCTTGAGGCCGAGTGCGGCGCTCGAGCTCTTCAGGTTATGCACGATGCGGGTGATGCGTTCGAGGTCGAAATCCTCGCCAATGGTGGCCAGCACAGTGACATGCGCCTTGCCCTCGCGCAGGTAGGAGTTGACGATGTTCGGAATCACGCTGTCCGCCGCTTTGCCCAGGCTGGTGCGCAGGTCGCGGAAATCGAAGGTGGGCACGGCGGGCAGGGCGGGGGCCGGCTGCGGAGTGTGGCCGGGGGGCTGTTCGCTCTCGCCCTCTCCGGCGACGATGCGGCTGGCCGGCAGCCAGCGCAGCATGGCCGTGCTCAGGCTGCCGATGGTGACCGGCTTGGGAACATAGTCGTCCATGCCGGCTTGCAGGCACATTTCGCGGTCGCCGGTCAGCGCATTGGCCGTCAGGGCGATGATCGGCCGGCGCGGCAGGCCCTGCGCCATCTCGCGTTGGCGAATCAGACTGGCTGCGGTGAGGCCGTCCATCACCGGCATCTGGACGTCCATCAGCACCAGGTCGAAGGCCTGCCGGTTCAGGATGTCCAGCGCTTCCTGGCCGTTGGTGGCCTGGCTGACGCTGCAGCCCAGGGCAGTCAGGATCTGTTCGAGGATCAGGCGATTGGTTTCGTTGTCCTCGACCATCAGCACGCGGGCGCCGAAATGCAGGGTGCCGCCTTCCTCGGCCCTTGCTTCGTCCTCCTCGGCCAGGTCCCAGACCTGGGCCAGTTCTGTCCACAGCGCAAGGTCGCCGAAGGGTTCATGCAATTCGCCCTCGACCCATTCAGGCATGGGCTGGGCCTGGCCTTCCGGGCTGCCTACGCCGAGCACCATCAACACCGGCGCATCCGGCCAGGTGTCGCGCAGTTCCAGGATGTTGCGGAAATCGGTGTCATCCTCGACCAGGAGGGCATCGGCCATGAAGCCGGCAGGTTTGGCGTTGCCGATGCCGGAAGTGGCTTCGATGCCCGCCCAGCGCAGCAGGTTCAACCAGTGCTGGCGGCGTGCTGCATCGTTGCAGGCAACCACGACGCGCCGGCCACGCAGTTGCGGCATCCATTCCGGCAGGCGGCGATTGAGTCCGGTGCCATGGGTCATCGGCAAGGCGATGGTAAAGCGCGACCCCTTGCCGAGCGTGCTGTCCACCTTGATCTCGCCGCCCATCAGGTGCACCAGGTCATGGACGATGGCCAGGCCGAGGCCGCTGCCGCCGAAGCGCCGGCTCATGCTGTTGTCGGCCTGGCGGAAGGGGGAAAAGATGTCGTGCAGGGCCTCGTCGCTGATGCCGATGCCCGTATCGCGGACCAGTATCTGCAGATACTCCCGTCCATCGGCTGCCGTTGCGGGGTGGCAGGAAATGCGGATGCTGCCGCTGTTCGTGAATTTGACGGCGTTGTTGACCAGGTTGTTGATGATCTGGCCCAGCCGGTACTTGTCGCCGAGGATGTGCTCGGGTAGCGATGGATCGATGTCGAACCACAGGGCCAGCCCCTTCTTGCGAGCCGCCGGGGCGAAGGACTGGGCGACCTGGCCGATCACATCACGGAAATTGAAGGGCAGCTTTTCCAGTTGCAGGCCGCCGGCCTCGATGCGCGAGAAGTCGAGAATGTCGTTGAGCAGGAAGAGTAACGAGTCGGCCGAGCCGCGCAGGGTGGCCAGCTGGCTTTGCTGCTGGGGCGTCAGGCGGCTGGCAGCCAGCAGGTCGGCGACGCCGATGATGCCGTTCATCGGCGTGCGGATTTCGTGGCTCATGTTGGCCAGGAAGGCGCTCTTCGCCCGGTTGGCGCCTTCGGCGGCTTCCTTGGCGAGCAACAGTTCCGCGGTGCGGCGGGCGACTTCCTCCTCGAGGTGCTCCCGATGCCGGGCCAGTTCCACGTCCCGGTCGGCGATCTCGATCAGCATCGTATTGAAGGCGTCGGCAAGTTGGCCGATCTCGTCATTCGAGTGCTTGTGCGCCCGTTCGCTGTAATTCTTGGTGCTGGCGACGCGGTTGGCCGTATCGGTCAGCGAGCCGAGGGCGGCGAGCAGCGAGCGCTGCATGCGGTGGGCGATGAGTAGCGCAATGAGGAAGGCGGCGATGGCGGCCACCGTCATCGTTGCGAACTCGACGGCAACGTCGCCCCAGACGCGCTGCAGGCTGGCGGTCAAGGCCACGGAGCCGACCCGCCTCCCGTTCATCACGATCGGGACAATGGTCGTGACGTGCCGCCAGTCGGCGATCTGCCGGTGGCCATTGGCCAGCCTCGGCTGGCGATGTTCGGCCGCGGGCGGCTGGGCACCCGGCTGCTGGTAGGGATAAGAGAAGCTGCCATCGCTGTTGCTCATGTCGGCAGCGACGATGTCCGGATACAAGCCGAGCGG
This sequence comes from Dechloromonas agitata is5, assembly GCF_000519045.1. Lineage (GTDB taxonomy): Bacteria > Pseudomonadota > Gammaproteobacteria > Burkholderiales > Rhodocyclaceae > Azonexus > Azonexus agitatus. Next base: position 2,994,195 of record NZ_KI912532.1, on the reverse strand, counting down.
TGCGAACAGGTGTTCGGCGGCCGGCCGGTCCTGGAACTCGACGACGGCCGTTGCGTTGAAGGCGATGACCTCGGCCATCGAGCGCAGTTCGGTCAGCTTGGCGCTGCGTCGGTGGTCGATCTGGCGGGCGGCGAAGAACAGCGAGGTGAGCAGCAGGCTGATGCCGAGCGAGACGGCAATGATCAGGGCCAGGCGGCGGCGGATGGGCAGGTCGCGTTTCATCGGCTGCCTCCGACGATCTGCCGCGCCAGGCGCAGCATTTGTGAACTGGCTTTCAGGCCGGCCCGGCCGATCGCCTCGTGATTGACGTCGAACTGCAGGCGGCTGTCGGTGCGGATCAGCGCGATGGCACCGCCGTCACGGGTGAAGGTTTCGACATCGCTGACCGTCAGGATCGGCTGCCGGTCCACCCAGCGCAGCACCGCGCCGACGCGGGCTTCCTCGGTTTCCGGGATGAACAGTTCCTGGCAGTCGGTCAGTTGTTCCGGGCTGCTAACCTTGCGGATACGCAGTTCGCGGCCGGCGATCTGGCGACCCTCGTAGCCGGCGAGGTAGGGGCCGAGGCTGTCGCGGCCGAACAGGCAGATATTGATGGTGCTGCGGCTGGCCGGCCATTCGACATATTTCAGGAAATTGACCAGGTAGGCCGCCTTCAGTTGCGACTCCGAGGTCACTTCGCCGAAGGTCGACGGTATCGCCAGTGCCAGGCAGATGGCCAGTGCCAGGCGATGGACGAGGCGTCGAAGCAGTGGGCGGGCCATGCTTTGCTCAGAACGCCCAGCGGGTGGTCAGCATCAGCGACGGCGCCAGTTCGGTGGCGACGCTGGAGATGTAGTCGGAAATGTACTCGAAGCGGCGGGCACCGATCAGGTTGCGCCCGATCAGGGCGACTTCGAGATTGCGGTCGAAACGGTAGGCGTAGCGCAGGTCGATCGTCACATAGCCGGGGACGCGGATGGACGTGGTGTAGGGCGCGTTGTAGCGCTCGAAACCGCCCGATGTGCGCAGCCAGAGATCGAGTTGTTGCCGGGTATCGATATTCCATTGCGAGCGCAGCGAGCCATAGTGGCGGGGCGTGGACTTTTCTTGGAAGCGGGCCATGTTTTGCTGGGCCGTGTTGCTGTACTCGTTCATGTCCAGCTGGCTCCAGCTGTACGACAACTGCAGGCGCCAGTCGGGGGTGGCCAGCCAGTCGATGGAAAGCTCGGCGCCATTGCTCCAGCCGGCCAGTTCATTGGCCACCTGGCTTGTCGCGTAATAGGCAGCCTTGCCCTGGAGTGCTGCCGGACAGGCGCCCGCCACATAGCCGGGAAAGGCTGGCGAGCAGCTGTAGAGGCTGCCCAGGGAGCCGCCGCGCAGGTCGGTGTAGCGGTAGCGGTAGAGACTGATGTCCCCGCTCAACGCGGGCGAGAACTGTTTGCGGTAGCCAATCTCGACGCCTTGCGTCCGTTCTGCCCGCAAACCGGCCCGGCTGCCCGGCAAGGCAAAAATGAAGGTCGGGATGCTGAGACCACCGGAGTTGGTCACGTTGACGCTCGAAAAGACCGAGATGTCCTGCTCGGCGCGGGCCATCGTGCGTGGAGCCTCGGCGTACTTGAACCAGATCGAGTCGCTGCGCGACGGCGTCCACAATAGCGTGGCATTGGGTGATATGTAGCTGCCGTTGCGGCTGGCATGATCCCAGCGGATGCCGAGTCCGAGCTTGAGGGTCTCCGGCAGGAGTGTCCAGTCGTCGTGCAGGAAGATGCCGGAGTTGCGCTGGGTGTAGGCGGTTCGATCGATGCCGAGATAATCGGTTGCCGTGCCCGGCACGGTGATGTCGTCCGATGAACTGCGGTGGGAGAAGCCCCACAACAGGTCGTGAGCGGCGAAGGAGTAGCGGGACTGGTAGTCCACATCGAAGGTGGTGCGCTCTTCCTTGATGACGTGGTCGATATCGATGCTAGAGCGGTTGGCCGATAGCTGCACCGAGGACTCGACGCCGCTATCGCTCAGCCAGCGATAGCGGCCGACCAGGCTCTGGCTTTCCGTCGTCTGGCGCAGCCTGATCGGGGTGATGCCGGCGAAGACCGCAGTCGGGCCGAGACCCGGAATGGTCACGGTCCGGAATTGCGGGTTGATCATCCACAGGTCGTCGAGCGTCGAAAGCGAGGCGTTGGCCCAGACGCTCAGGTCGCGGCCGGCGTTCAGGTCACGGTCGAAGCGAAAATCGACGACGGCATTGCTCAGCCGGTCGTCTGAATCCTGGCGGTTGGCATATTGCTTCGAGGGTTCCTTGTGCCGCCCCTGGGCAGACAGCTTCCAGCTCGAGCCGGATTGGTCGGCCCGGCCGAGGCGGGCGTAGACATTGCCGGCTCCCTGCGTTCCCGCCCCGACGTTGATCGCCCCGCCAGCCTGGCTGCGGCTGTGGCGGGTAATGATGTTGATCACGCCATTGACCGCATTGGCACCCCACATCACGGCGCCGGCTCCGCGGATGATCTCGATGCGCTCGATGTCGTCGAGCGGCGCCGGATCGAGCTCCCACATGACGCCGGAGAACAGCGGGTGATAGATGCTGCGGCCATCGACCAGCACCAGCAGCTTGTTGGCGAAACGGCCGTTGAAGCCACGTGCCGAAACGGCATAGCGGCCGCTGTCGATCTGCGCCACCTCGATGCCGGGCGCCATCCGCAGCACGTCGGGCAGCGCCTGGGCTCCGGAACGCCGGATATCCTCCGACGAAATGACGAAGGCCGCCGCCGCCACGTCGGCCAGGCTCTGGCTCTTGCGCGAGACCGAGGTGATGTCGGTCTTGACCAGATCCTCGAGGCCGAGGTCCTCGATGGACGGGGGGGCTGCCTGGCTGTTGGCTGTCCAGAAAGCAGCGAGGGCGGAGAGAAATATCGCGGACTTCATGCTTCGTTTCAGGATTGCGCTGCCAAAGATCGCTTTTTTCATATTTTCTGGACGTGTCAGCTATTGTCGTCATCAGCCGGCGGCAATGCAAGCAAAACTATGACTAAAGTGACAAATTCACTGGAAAATTCGTGAGGATGTGCGCACTCCCCGGCCGTGGCGGCTGGCGCGAGGTGGCTGCTTGCTCAGGCGAGCAAGGCGACCGACTTGATCTGGGCACGCAGCGCAAGGCCAGGGCGGATGCCGAGTTTTTCGGCTGAGCGCCGGGTGATGCGGGCGAGCATCGGGTCGCTGCCGACGGCGAGGCGGACGAGCATGTGGCCGGGCGTCTCGGTCGGGGCAAGATCGACCACCGTGGCCGCCACGCAGTTCAGGATGCTCGACTGACTGGCCGGAACCAATGCCAGGCTGACGTCCCGGGCGTGGATGCGGCAACGCAGGCGGGTACCGACCGCCTCCGGGCGCCGCGACACATAGATCGTCCCGCCAGGAAACTCGAGCCGCGTCAGGTCGTCTGCTTCATGCTCGGCGACGCGGGTTTCGAGCACAACCCCGGCATCGTCGGCGAAGACGGCCGACAGGTCGGTGCGGCTGAGCACGCTGTTGAGCGGGCCGCTGGCGACGACCCGGCCGGCATCGAGCAGGACGAGATGATCGGCCAGGCGGGCCACTTCGTCCGGCGCGTGACTGACGTAGATGACCGGAATGTCCAGTTCCCGATGCAGGTTTTCGAGATAGGGCAGGATTTCCAGCTTGCGCTTGAGATCGAGCGCTGCCAGCGGTTCGTCCATCAGCAGCACGCGCGGCGCGGTGAGCAGGGCGCGGGCGATGGCGACGCGCTGCCGCTCCCCACCCGACAGTTGCGCCGGTCGTCGGTCGAGCAGATGAGCGATGCCGAGCAGCTCGGCGATGTCGCCCAGGGCGACCGATCCGGCGGCGGCCCGCCGCTGCCCGAACTCCATGTTGCCGCGTACCGACAGATGGGGGAACAACCCGGCATCCTGGAACACCATGCCGAGGGCGCGCCGGTGGGTCGGCAGAAATAGCCCGCGCGCTTCGTCCTGCCAGATCTCGCCGTTCAGCGCGACATAGCCGCCCGGCGTGCGCAGCAAGCCGGCCATGGCGCGCAGGCAGGTCGTCTTGCCCGAGCCGGAGTGGCCAAACAGCGCACTGACACCGTGACCGGGCAGCGCCAGGTCGACATCGAGCCGGAAGTCACCGCGGTCGAGACGGAAGCGGGCTTCGATTTGGCCGCTCATGGCGTTTTCTTCCGTGCCGGGTTGAAGGTGTACAGCGCCATCAGCACGACGAAGCTGAACAGCACCATGCCGCCGGCCAGCCAGTGGGCCTGGGTATATTCCAGCGCCTCGACATGGTCGTAGATCTGTACCGAGACGACGCGCGTCTTCTCCGGAATGTTGCCGCCGATCATCAGCACGATGCCGAATTCGCCCACCGTATGGGCGAAGCCGAGGATGGCGCCGGACAGGAAACCGGGCCTGGCCAGCGGCACGGCAACCGACCAGAAGCTGTCCCACGGGCTGGCGCGCAGCGTGGCGGCGACCTCCAGTGGTCCGTCGCCAATCGCCTCGAAGGCGTTCTGGATGGGCTGCACGACAAAAGGCAGCGAATAGATGACCGACGCGATGACCAGGCCGGGAAAGGTGAAAGGCAGCAGGCCGAGGCCGAGCGCCTGGGTCAGTTGCCCGATCGGCCCGTTCGGCCCCATGGTGATGAGCAGGTAGAAGCCGAGGACGGTCGGCGGCAAGACCAGCGGCAAGGCGACGACCGCACCCACGGCCCCCTTGAAAGCCGAACGCGTGCGGGCCAGCCACCAGGCGAGGGGCGTGCCGACGATGAGCAGCAACAGGGTGACCACCGTGGCAAGCTTCAGCGTCAGCCAGACGGCGGCGAGATCGGGACTGTCCATGGACCGGGATCGGGTGAGCGGTGGGCGCAGTTTACACAGGGGCGGCCACTTTCCGAAACGCCGGGTGCCACGGCGTGTGATTCCATGTGAATTTCATCACGGCAGAATTGCGCTGGCTGGGTAAAACTGCAGTCGAGTCACCAAGGAGCACGATCATGTCAGCCAACCATCCCCAGACGTTACGCCCGCAACCCGCTAACGCCAGCACTGGCCGGGGTGTGGCAATGGCCGGGCAGGGCGACAACGGCCCATTCAACCTGCGCGACACGCTGAGTTGCATTTCGGTGCGGGAAACCAGCTTCAGCGAATTCCTGGCTGCCCTGAAGCAGCGCATGCCGCAGGGCGCCAAGCCCTGACAGGGCTTGCCGGCGGGGACAAGCTGGAAACCGGAGATTCGGCCGCAAGGCCGTAAGCGGGTGGTGCCCATGGGCAGGATCGAACTGCCGACCTCTCCCTTACCAAGGGAGTGCTCTACCACTGAGCCACATGGGCAACCTGGTGCTCCTGACGGGGTCAAAGTAACCGCTGTGTTGGCCGTGGTTACGTTGTTTCATCCGGTTCGATCTTTTCGATACCATCAGATATACCATCAGGTGCAATGCGCTTGAGGCTTGATGCTGCTTTCTTCCTCAGATCGTGATCGGTGGTCACGACTCAAAGCGGGGCGGATTGTATCAGTTAAATTCGTCTAGACAAGAAAAAGCAGAGTATTTAGCCCAGCCAAGCCTGAGATGAGGATTCTTGGCTACAAGAATTTGTTTGACTCAAGCTATCAATCGCTAACTCTCTGGATACTACTTCGGCATCGTTATCGGCAACTCAATAAGGCACTTAGCATGTTGCCGCAACGCGAGCATCGAGTCTTTCCTTAGGTCGAGGCGATGAGTTTTGCCACCTTTGTAGTGACGTTATGGCTTCAATCGATATAGAGGTGTACGGGTCCAGCTCAAGTGGGAATACTGCGGCTATAACATCAACATAGCGGCTGCTGAGTTGAGTTGGTCCTGGACAAAGGTGTATGACTATCAGGCGTCTTGCTTAAAAAACCTAGCAATCGCCAATGTCCGTTGTTCAGTATGCCTCTGTCCAGCGATCTCGGCTGTTTCCGATGAAGGGGATGGAGTTAGCACCTTTTGCCATCTCGGGATCCTTAGAGGGCAAATGATGACACCGATACGCAGTATTTCGATTAATGATTTATTCTTAAAAGTCAATGGTTTGTGATTGTTTTGATGCCGGAAATTGACGGATTTAAAACTTTATTGACTTTCTGTTTCATTAAGCTTGTGCCATGTTTAACAACGTCCAAGAAGGCACAATCATGGAAAATACCGTTCTGAATACAGCACTAATTCCGTTGGAGGGGTACGCACGATTGCCCCAAGTCCTAGCGGTTATCCCGGTTAGCAAATCCGCATGGTGGGCGGGGATCAGATTGGGCAAGTTCCCCGCTCCGGTCAAATTGGGCCCCCGAACGACTGCATGGCGCGTGGAGGATATCCGCGAATTGATTAAACGGATGGGGTAGTTTGGTTGGTGGGGTAATCCCCCCAGAATTAGGGGCGATCAGAAGTAGAGCTACGCGGCCATGGCCAGCCGCTGTTTTGGCGTGATGCCGCCCAAGGCCATGTTTGGGCGGTCGTGATTGTAGTCGTACATCCACTGGGTGGCGAAGAGCTGGACTTCATCGAGGTCTGCCCAGCAATATTGCGATAGCCACTCGTAGCGCACTGTCCGGTTGAAGCGCTCGACGTAGGCGTTCTGCTGGGGCTTGCCCGGCTGGATGTAATCCATCTTGATCTGCCGCTTTTCTGCCCAGTTTTGCACCAGGCCGCTGATGTTCTCCGGGCCATTGTCACATCGAATGGCGGCTGGTTTCCCCCGCCATTCGATGATCTGCTCCAGGGCACGGATCACCCTCTCGGCCGGCAGCGAGAAATCGATCTCGATGCCCAGGGCTTCCCGGTTGAAGTCATCGATCACATTGAACAACCGGAAACAGCGCCCGTCTTCGAGCTGGTCATGCATGAAATCCATAGACCACACCTGGTTGATGGCAGTCGGCACGGCCAGCGGTTCCGGTTTCTCCCGCACCAGCCGTTTCCTGGGCTTGATCCGCAGATTCAATTCCAACTCCCGGTAAATCCGATACACCCGCTTGTGATTCCAACCAAAGCCCTTCACGTTGCGCAGGTACAGGAAGCACAGCCCAAATCCCCAGTTGCGGTGGTTGTCGGTTAGCCGCATCAGCCAGTCGGCGATTTCCTCATTCTCGGCATTCTTCTTGGCCGAATACCGATAGCAGGTCTCGCTCACCTGGAAAATGTCGCAGGCCAAGCGGATCGAAATTCGCTTTCCGGCCACCACTTCCTTGGCCATCTCACGCCGGCGAGATGGCCGACCTACTTTTTTCCCAGGTACTCCTTCAGAATATCCGCCTTCAGGCGCTCCTCGGCGTACATCTTTTTGAGCCGCGCATTCTCGGCTTCCAACTCCTTCATCCGGGCCATCATGGACACGTCCAGGCCGCCGTATTTCGCCCGCCATTTGTAGAACGTCGCCGAGCTGATTCCCAACTCCCGGCACAACTCCGGCACCGATAGCCCACCCTCGACCCGCTTCAACGCCTCGATGATCTGGCTGTCCGAAAACTTCGACTTCTTCATGCAGAACTCTCCCTTTACGAGAAAATTCTACCTCTGACCGCCTTTATTGGCCGGGGGGATTACCCAGCCGCTAGCGGAAGTCAGTTAGTGACTTGGTTAGTGCCGAATCCTGGCCTTGGGGCAGCCTGATTAAGGAACAATCTGTTCGTGGATCTGTGTAGCAATCGGCTTCACATACGGCTAAGCAAAATGCTTTAGTTGCATATGCCTGGTTATATAAGCAGAGCCATGTAATGGAATAGGTTACCAAGCGGGTTACCAGAGAATTGGATGCAATAATCACACTTTCGGAAGTTACAGATGCAGCTTCACCTACTGAGATGCGTTGCTAATTGGCTTTTACGGCGGAAACTCAAGCCGTCGCGTCTTCAGGTTGTACGGGGGTACGCGAATTCGCGATTCGGGTATTTCGGGAATTCGAACACCGGCAGCGGTGAATAGAAATCTCCAGCACTTGGGTGGATGAGTACGATATCGCCGTTGATATAAGGCTGGATTTGGGCCGAAGCGGACCGTGGAGTGCTGGCCAGAGTCAGGCGGCAATTTACTGCTTACCGGTCTGTCAGCGGGTAAAGGCGTTCAAAGTCCTTTATCGTCTCTGGCGTAGGAGGGAGGGCTGACTCAAAAATTCATCTTGGCTATTTTAGTCTGCCGATGTCTCGTACTTACTCCTCGCGGCCTGCTTTACACAAAACATTCAAAATACGTCATAAATTGGACGTAAACCAGCTTAGGTAGGCGGACTCCGTGTTATGCCGTGACTGATGTGAGATAGACTTACTCGTTCGGCATTAGCAGCCAGCCTATCAAGCAGATTCACAGAAAACAAAGACAAAGGAAGCAACTTGGAAATCGAAATTTGGGACGGAGGTCTTCAAGAACAAGAGATTGAGGCGATCAAAATAATTGGGGCGGCGTTCTCCGATACCCAGGCTGATGACAAGTCCCAAGCAAGAGGCGGTTCACTTCGAGATCAGCTTCAAATGTTGACGCTCGTTGAAAACTGACCAGAAAAGCGAGGTTGTGCGCGCTGAAAATTGACCAGGGTGATTAACTCGTCCGCTCATTTTTTGAGCAGGATTTTAGGAGATGATCACCATGAAGGATCTGGGAAGGATTCGGCGGTTGTTTTATCGGGATGGCCTGTCGCTGTCCGAGATTTCGCGGAAGACGGGGTATAGCCGGAACACCGTCAAACGTTGGTTACGGACACCGGAAGGGACGGAGCCGAGGTACGAACGGCAGAACCCGAACGTCAAGATTGCCCCGTATGCGGCGCGCCTGATCAAGGCACTGGAGGCGGATGCCCGGCGCCCGAAACGGGATCGGCGTACCGCGCTGAAACTCTTTGGCGAATTGCAGGCTGCCGGATTCACCGGCACCTACTGCCGGGTCACCGAGTTCATCCGGCGCTGGCGGGCCGATGGCGGTGCAGCCGTCAGTAAAGCCTTCGTTCCGCTCCACTTCGAGTTGGGCGAAGCCTTCCAGTTCGACTGGAGCGAAGAGCATCTGGTCATTGGCGGCGTCTGGCGGAAGATACTTGCCTCACATCTGAAACTCTGCGCCAGTCGGGCCTTTGTCGTTCAAGCCTACCCGACGCAAGGTCACGAAATGCTGTTTGATGCCCACACCCGCTCGTTTGCTGCCTTGGGCGGCATTCCCCGACGCGGCATCTACGACAACATGAAGACGGCCGTCGATAAGGTGCAGAAAGGCAAATCCCGCATCGTCAATTCGCGCTTCTCGGCGATGGCCTCCCACTACCTGTTTGATCCGGATTTCTGCAATGTCGCCAGCGGCTGGGAGAAAGGCGTTGTCGAGAAGAACGTCCAGGATAGTCGGCTGCGGCTCTGGCAGGATGCCGGTAAGGAACGGTTCAGTTCGTTCACCGAACTGAACGTTTGGCTGCTCGAGCGCTGCCGGGGGCTGTGGCAGGAATTGCGTCATCCCGAGTACGCCGATCTGACGGTGGCCGAGATGCTCGAACACGAGCAACCCAGCCTGATGCCGATGGTGGCGCCGTTCGATGGCTATGTCGAAACATTGGGCAAGGTATCGAGCACTTGTCTGGTGACACTGGATCGCAACCGCTACTCGGTCCCTTGCGAACTCGTGGGCCAGGCCGTCAGCCTGCGTCTTTATCCAGAGCGGATCGACATTGTGGCGCACGATACTCGGGTGGCCAGTCATCCCCGCAACTTCAGTCGCCAGCAAACCCTCTACGACTGGCAGCACTACATTCCGCTGATTGAACGAAAGCCCGGTGCCTTGAGAAACGGTGCGCCGTTTGCCGACATGCCGGAACCGTTGCAACGATTACGCAACTTGCTCCTGCGCCGGGAAGGTGGGGATCGGGTGATGGCCAAAGTGCTGTCAGCGATTGCGCAGTTTGACCTGGAAGCGGTGCTGGTCGCCGTCGATCTGGTGCTGGAGTCCGGCCTACCCAGTGCCGAGCACATCGAGAACATGCTCAACCGCCTGAAGTCGGGTCCCATGCCGCCACCGGTGGAAACGCCACTCACCCTCAGCGAAGTGCCGATTGCCGATACTGGCCGCTATGACCGCTTGCGTACCGAGGTGACTGATCATGCGTGAGCTGATGAGCGAGTTCAAGGAACTGCGTCTGCACGGCATGGCCGGTGCGTGGGAGGAACTGACAGCCAACGGTGGCAGCCGTGTCGAAGCCTCCCGCTGGCTGATCGAGCATCTACTGCAAGCCGAGCATACGGATCGCGTGATGCGTTCGATTGGCTATCAGATGCATGCGGCCCGCTTCCCGGTACATCGTGATCTGGCCGGATTCGACTTCGAGCAATCGAAAGTGGATCAGAAGCTGATCCGGCAACTGGCCGACCTCTCCTTTGCCGAGGAAGCCCAGAACGTCGTGTTCATTGGCGGTACGGGCACCGGCAAGACGCACCTGGCCACGGCGCTGGGTGTCTCGGGCATCACCCATCACAGCAAACGGGTGCGTTTCTTCTCGACAGTCGATCTGGTCAATGCGCTGGAACAGGAGAAGGCTGCCGGCAAAGCCGGGCGGATTGCCTTGGGGCTGCTGCGTATGGACCTGGTCATTCTCGATGAGTTGGGCTACCTGCCGTTCAGCCAGGCCGGTGGCGCCTTGCTGTTCCACTTGCTCTCAAAGCTCTACGAGCACACCAGTGTGATGATCACGACCAATCTGACCTTCGCTGAATGGCCGAGCGTCTTCGGTGATGCCAAGATGACCACCGCCTTGCTCGACCGGCTGACGCATCACTGCCATATCGTGGAAACGGGCAACGAGTCGTTTCGCTTCCGGCACAGCACGGCCACTGCCAAGTCGAGGATCAAGGCACGGGAGCAGAGCAAGCGGGGAAATCCACCCGAAGCAGATCCGTTCTGATCGGGGCCGCGTTGGGAAATCCGTTCCGGACTTCGTCCTCCACGGCTTCCCCAACGCATTCGTCGTGGCTCGGAAATCAGTTGTTCTGAGCTACACTTATCCACAAGCCAACCTATGTCAGGCGGCTATCACACCTGGTCAAAATTCAACGCGCACAGGTGGTCAAATTTAAACGCGCGCCGACAGCCAGGTACAGGAAAGACGGAATTCATCGCAGCATTCGTCCACTTTCTCGTTGAAAAACTGAATGTGCGAAGAATCCTGCTGGTCAGCCAGTCTCACGAAGCGGTCAATACGGCTGCCGAACGGATAAGAAAGCACTGTGGAAGGTTGGGGACTCCGCTTGAGGTCGTCAGATTCAGCAACCGAGAAGGCGCGGTTTCGCATGGCCTGAAAGACGTCTATTCCCACGCCATCACCGCAGAAAAGCGCGAGTTGTTCAATGCCGAATATCGCTATCGAGTTGAGGCACTGTCGGATGCTCTAGGTCTCGACGCCGAATTCATCTCCAAGGTCGTTGACGCAGAGTTGAAGCTGTTCAAGCAAATTGACCATCTCGAATTTCTCCTCAAGAGCTTTGAAAACGTTGACGACGAGGGAGATATCAAAGCCCTGAAACCGATCGCCGTTGAACTGGATGAAGGCATCCGAACCAAACTTCACACGGACTATGGAATCACGCTCTCGAAGGAAAGCTCCGTTTCAGAAGCGAAATCCATCCTGCTCTCAAATATTTGTTCCGAGTATGGAGTCCGTCCAAATGAGGCCAAAAGGGTTCGGGCGTTGGCTCGTATATCCCGTGACATCCAAGATGCACTGTCGGCTGAGAGGGTCAATATCGACGAGTTTTATGCTCGTTCAAGACAACTGGTAACAGGTACCTGTGTCGGCATTGGGCAAGGACACATTGGCATTCATGACAACATCTACGATTTCGTGATTATTGATGAGGCGGCTCGTTCAATCGCGAGCGAACTGGCAATTGCAATGCAGTCTGCAAAACGCGTTCTTCTGGTCGGCGACCATTTGCAACTGCCCCCTTTGTACTCCGACGCTCACAAATCTGCCTTGGCTCGCCGGCTTGGGATCAATGACAAACACACCGAGCTTGATGAGGTGCTGCGAAGCGACTTTGCGCGTGCCTTCAACTCGGGATATGGAAAGCAAGCGAGCGCCACGCTGTTAACTCAGTATCGGATGGCTCCTCCCATCGGCAATCTCGTTTCCCATACCTTCTACGACGGCAAATTAAATAATGGGAATCGGGCAATTCCCGATATCTATGCGGGTGCTCCGAGTCCGCTTCGCTCTACCGTGACATGGCTAGACACATCATCGCTTGGTGAACATGCCAATCACCAGAGCGACCGTGGCGTCAGTATTTACAACCGTTGTGAGGCAGAACAGGTCATTGACCTGCTCAAGCAGATTTCTGAGAGCGGACAATTCCTGAATGACCTTTCAGATCTCAACGACAAGGATGATGCGCTGATCGGTGTCATCTGCATGTATGCCGAACAAAAGCGGCTGATTCGCCAGAAGTTCAATCAGGGTATCTGGAGCGACGGGTTCAAGGCATTGGTGAAAATCGACACTGTCGATAGCTATCAGGGCAAGGAGAACCGAATCATCATCCTGAGCCTGACGCGTTCCGATAAACAAAAGAGTCCTGGCTTCCTGCGTACCCCCAATCGAATCAACGTGGCGATGTCCCGAGCAATGGACAGGCTGTTGGTCATTGGCAATGCGGAAATGTGGAAGACACATAACAAGGACAAGCCTCTCGGACAGGTTGTTTCCTACATGAACGATATGGGCGAGGGTGCCGGCTACAAGTTCATGTCCGCGAAGAAGACACGCTAAGGTGACGACAATGGAAAACACGACGATTTATCACGAGATTGACTTCCTGTTGCCAGCGCAACGCTTCAATATCCATTTCTCGTACATCACTGAAAAAGGGCTGCCGTTCGTTCGGGAATTCGTTCTCCGACTTATCCACCTTGCTCCAATGTCCATGTCGCAGGTCGCAACCTTCTTCGGCTTCTCGCGCAAGGAAGTTCAAGAGGCGATTGATGACCTCGTGGAGCGGGATGAATTGACTCTGTCTGAAAACGGTCGCCTGACTCTTACGGAAAAATCGAGCAGCTACTTCACTGAACTCGGTGAGGTTCCGCGTTTGTCGCTGCTTCGAGACAGTACGGCTTGCTTGTCTTTCGACCTCGCAACCTTCTCTTGTCTTGGCAAAGACAAATATTCGGACAAGTGGAAGGCGGGCATTCCAATCAAGGTCGACGACGAGAATGCATCTTGCAGCCAGACTCACGTAAGAAAGCATTTCCAGCGTCAATTCCATGAAATCTTGCAGAAGGGGTTCCTTTCCAAGGCACTGACCCAAGACGACAAGGACTCGCCGAACGTCTACACCGTGAACTCGGTGAACAAGATTAAGCATATGCCCGTCAGACTGCCGGTTCATTTCCAGGTGGACGAGGAAGGGCGAAATGTCGAGCGAGAGGATTTTGAGAAACTGAAAAGCTCAGATTACGTCCATGAGCAGATTTCTCTCGAACTGGATCATCTGGCACGACCCAGCAATTTCGGTGAGATTGCAAAAATCATGATCGAAATCGGGGACGGTGACACGCTGAAACTCTTCGACTCGAAGGGCAGTTCCGTGAGCCTTCAATTCTTCGAGGACTTGGCAAAGCTTGAATCCAATAGCCAGAAGAAAAGAACCACCTTTATCGGACCAATCTACTCGTCAGCAAATTGGAAACTGCTCCAGAATTACTTGGCTCCGGTTATCAAGTCAAGACAGGAGAGCAAGACCGACATGGGACAGACCCCATTTCTTTGGGTCGCGCCCAGCGACCCGTATTGGGGAATGAGCAGCAATCTGCAAGTCAGAGTCAGTCAGCTTCTTGAGCAGGCGAGTACGAAGGATAAGAAGCTCTATTCGCCGACCATCTATTTGCCCGTCGGCGGTCCCGATGACCATAGGGCAGCACAACAGTGGAAAAGGGAGTTTGAACCCAACGCCAGCAAGGTTCACGGACTCATTGAGGGGTTCCTTGGTGGCAGTGTTGAGGTGCTGCATTTCGAAGGGGAATTCGTAGTGGTCGTGTATCACGTCTCGCTTCGCGACTCATACCCCGTCAGCTTCCCCGTTGGGTTCATCAGTGCAGAGAAGGGCGTGGTTTCTTCCATCAGCCGGATTTTGAAGTCTTATGTTGAGGGGGCCTCGGGGTTTGAACAGCCGAATGACTGCGGGTTAATTTCCAAGATTGGACGGGTTGTATAGGTGTCAGCATTAGTTGGCTTCCAATCGCCAGTGAGGTGCCCCCGGTTTTAGTGCCAAGGGCGTTTTAGTAAAAGTCCTTGGGTTGTACCGTTAAAGACATTCTTCGGCGGCTGGCTGGGCAGAGGTGGTTGCCCGATGCTCGGCCGCGAACTCTGCCGGGGTTTGATAATTCAATGCGCTGTGCGGCCGATGCTGGTTGTAGTCCCGGCGCCAGGCGGCGATCAGGATACGAGCCTGTGGCAAGCTCGTAAACCAATAGTCATTCAGGCACTCATCTCGGAAGCGTCCGTTGAAGCTCTCGATGAACGCGTTCTGCGTGGGTTTCCCGGCCTGGATCAGTTTGAGCTGAACGCCATGCTGGCAGGCCCACTGGTCGAGCGCTTTGCCGGTAAATTCTGGTCCCTGGTCAGTTCGAATGGCCTTGGGGTAGCCCCGGAAGCGAGCCGCCTGATCAAGAACACGCGTAACGTAATGGCCTGAAATGCCGAAGTCGACCGCGAGATCGATGGCCTCCTTGCTGAAATCATCGACGATGGTCAGCACCTTGATCCGGCGGCCATTGGCCAGCGCGTCACTGACAAAATCCATCGACCAAACTTGGTTGGGCTCGGTAGGGCGTTCCAGTGCCTGCCGCTCAACAGCCACACCATGTCGCTTTTTGCGGCGCCGAACTGACAGACCGGCATCACTGTAGAGCCGATAAATCCGTTTGTGATTGGCTCGAACGCCCTCTCGCCGAACCAGCGCATGCAAGCGGCGATAGCCGAGCCGGCGGCGCTCGCCGGCCAGTTCGACCAGCCTGGCTTGCAACTGCTCGTTCTCCGGCTGCGCCTTCGATACGTAATGCAGGACCGTGCGTGACAAACCCACCAGCTGGCAGGCACGGCGTTGGGAAATTGCTGTCGCTTTCCGCATCACCATGACTGACTCACGCTTTTGCTGGGGGCTCAGCGCTTTCGGCCCAAGGCCGCTTTGAGAGCTTCGGCATCAAGGATCGATTCGGCCAGTAGGCGTTTGAGCTTGGCGTTCTCGGCTTCCAGTTCCTTCAGGCGCTTCGCATCCGGAACTGACATGCCGCCGAATTTCGCCCGCCAGTTGTAGAACGAGGCGTCACTGAAGCCGTGTTGCCGGCACAGTTCCTTGATCGCCACGCCGGCTTCCGCCTGCTGCAAAAAACCGATGATCTGCTCTTCTGAAAACCGCTTCTTCAAGTCCATTCTCCTTCTCGAAAACGGACTTTACTAAATTGCCGGTGGCACTGATTACGGGGGGCACCTCAGGCAATACATATGATTTCTCGCCTGGACGATTTTTGTCCTCACGATGGTGCAGGAGAAAATTGTTACCCAACCGAATAAACGCCCATGCAACATGTACCGTTCTGATTGTCTTGGCCTGTGGGTTGAACTTTAATCGGCCGAGTTCTACCCGATGCAACAGAGAACGCTGCTCCTCTTTTATCTCGGGAGGACGGCCATCCCCTTGTTCCCAATAGTCAGTGGGCAGCAGTACTTGACCGGGAGTGGCTAGGGTCATTAGCCAGGAACGCCCCAGCAAGGATGCTGGAAATGAAACAAACGCCCACTTGCCACTCCGAAGCTCAAGCGGATCAAGCAGCGACAACGCTTCAAATTGGCGTCGTAACGTGAAGACCAGCGACAGGGCAGTTTCCTCTGTGGCGCTGTCATGGGCAATAAGCGCTGTAACGAGTTCAGCTTCGGGGAGGCTATCTCGTTGCCGCCCCTCTTCCGCATGTAGCGGGAGCATCGCAAGCACGACACTAAGCAGTGTCGCTGGATCAGCCTTGATTTCGTTTTTTTTCACGGGAATGTTATCCGCTGACTGCTGGCATCCCCATTCATCTCCCCTAAGTCTCCTCTAACGTTTTGTTTTCTGCGCCCATAGTTCGTTCCAGCGAGCAGCACATCCCGTGTTGCCAACCAAGCAAGGAGTGAATCATGGCACAAAACAATTCGAACGGCATCATCATCGGCAAGAGCAATGCCGGCCACAGCGCGGTGGTTTCCAAAACAGCCTACGAAGGCACGGTCATCGCACGAGCAATGGAACGCGCCGGCCGCAACCCCCACCTCAAGGGACACATCCACGAGGTTCTGGTGAAGGATGTGCGCAATGCCTGCAACCTGCTCACCCTGAACGGCGCCAGCACCGAACTGACCAAAAGTACCACGGCCGGTACCGTCGATCTGGTGACCACCAAGGGCGGCAAGGTAATTGAGCGCCTTCAGGTCAAGGATGTCACCAGTCAGGCGGGTATCGACAAGCTGGTCAAGCAGTGCGCCGACGGCAAGTATCGCAGCGCGCAACTGGTCGGTTCCGAGGAAAGCGCACAGGCATTCAACAAAGCCGCCGAAAAGGCGGGCATCTCCAAACGCATGACCAGTACCGGCGTGTCGTCGAAAAGCACTCAGTCGCTGGCCCAGCGCGCCGGTGCCACCGGTAGCGGCAGTCTCGGCAGTGCCATGGGCCAGGCCGCCAAGGCGGGCGGTGCCGCCGGAGCAATCATCGGCGGGGGCGTCGCGGCCGTGAAGGGCTGCATCGACCTGATCGACGGTCGGGCGGATGCCGTGGAAGTAGCCGGCACCGTGGTCAAGGCCGGCGCCAAGGGTGGTGTCAGCGGCGCTGCTGCCGGGGCTGCTGCGACAGCGACAGGGGCTGGTGCCGTAGCCGCAGTCTCTGCGCTTGGCATGACCGGAATAGCAGCCACTGCCGTCACAGTCGGAGCACCACTTGCCGTCGCCGTCGGGGTGGGCTACGTCGCCTCGGAAATCTTCGACTGGATTTTCGACTGAACGAGCGATCGCCACAACACAGGAGAAACCACTATGAGCCTCACCGTTCGCAGCGCCACAGGAGAATCCGTCCAGTTGTCCGACACTCCGTTCGCCCAGGGCGGCGAAGCGGCTGTCCATGCAGTCCCCCGGTTTCCGGGCGTGGTAGTCAAACTGTACCACCCGCAAGTGCTGCAAAAGCGGGCCGACACCCTGCGCGCCAAGATCGATGCCATGAGCAGCGATCCCAAGCTCGTCAGCCTCAAGCAGCATCCGGGTCTGGCTTGGCCGCGATTTTCTGTGTTCGATGAGCGTGGTCAGTGGCGTGGCTATGCCATGCGTAAGGCTGCCGGAGTGCGCATGAATGTGCTCGCCCATGCCATGGCCTATCGTGAGCAGTTCCCTAACCTTGATCGCCCGGCTGTGGTGGCCTATCTGCTGAGTCTGCTCGGCACACTGCAGGAGCTGCACACGGCGGGCGTGATGGTCGGCGATTACAACCTGGCCAACTTTCTGTGTGATCCGAATAGCGATACGGTCACGCTGATCGATTGCGACAGCTGGCAGGTCAACGCGGCGGGCAAGACATTCCGCTGCCCGGTGGCTGCCCCCGACATGCTTGCTCCCGAGTTACAGGGCAAAGAGCTTGGCAAGGTCAACCGGACACTGGAAAGCGAGTACTTTTCATTGGCCATCCTACTCTTCAAGGCACTGATGCTCGGCCGTCATCCCTACGACGTGGTCGGCGGTGCCGGCCCCGTGGAGAACATCCGCAAGGGCTACTTTCCCTACGGCCAGGGTGGTGGCGGTATCCCAAAGGGGCCGTGGTTCAACATCTGGAGTCATCTACCCTTCAAGTTGAAGGAGCAACTCATCGGCACCTTCAAGGAAGGCGCTCCGAATGCGTCTGCGCGCACGTCCATCCCGGAGTGGATCGACTTCCTCAAGCTCTACCAGCGCGAACTTGGCAAGGGGTGGCACGACACCCAGATCAAGCCCGCCAACCCCAAGACCAAGGAATACCGGGGCACCCAGTCCATTTCTCAGCCGATTGCGGCTTGAACAAGGAGAACACCATGTTTGCTTTTGCCAATTTCATGAACACGCCCAAGGAGACGACCATGAACGAATCGCACGATGACCTCATCGACAATCCTACGCCGCGCTGCCCGGTGGCGCTGGTGCTGGATACCTCCGGCTCCATGTCCGGCCAGCCCATCGAGCAATTGAACGCCGGCATCGAGTTATTCATCGACGAAGTGAAACGCGATGACTTGGCGCGCTGGTCGGTGGATTTGGCGGTCTATACCGCTGGCGGTTTGGCTGACTGCATTCAGTCGTTCATCGGTGTCGAGCAGATTGTGGGATTTTCCCCGCTCGATGCAAGTGGAGGCACTCCGCTCGGGCAAGCAACACGCATGGCCCTTGACGACCTGGAAGCGCGCAAGAAATCCTACCGCGATGCTGGCGTGCCCTACTACCAGCCGTGGTTGGTGCTGATCAGCGACGGGGCGCCGGACTATGGCTGGCAAGATGCCGCACAGCGTGCCAGCGCGCTGTCCGCCCAGCGCAAGCTGGTCAGCCTGCCCATCGGGGTGCAGGGTGCCGATCTGAGTGTGCTATCGCAGTTCTCCAGCAAGCCCGCAGTGGCGCTTGACGGACTCAAATTCCGCGAGTTGTTCCAGTGGCTGTCGGCATCTATGGCGCGGGTTTCGGCCAGCACTTCGTCCGACGCCTCGGTGCATCTTCCGAGCGTGGACAGCTGGGGGAGTGTCTAACATGGCACGCACGCACAAGCCCCTATTTCGGCGTAAAGCCGAAGTCGTCGCCACGAACGCAACCACGTCGCCAGCGTCATATGCCTGCCCCATGTCAGATATTGAAGCTGACACACCACTGCTCATACCTGAAGTCGATACACCGGCATCCACCAGCGCGCCAGCAGCAGTGAAGATACCCATGACGGACTGGCAGCTTTGTGGCGACACCGTCATCGGATTGGCTCACCGGCGCAAGGGCATACCCTGCCAAGACGCCGTGGCCTTTCGCAACTTGCCGCGTCCGATTCTCGGTTTAAGCGACGGCGCGGGCTCTGCGGCCATCAGCGAGCGTGGTGCCCAGGCGCTGGTCATCGGGATCACCCGTTTTTTGCGAACCTTGGAAGATGACCTCGCGTCCTGGCTGGATGGCGATGACGACGCATCGCAGGCACAGTCGACGCGCTGGGCAGAAAGGCTGCGGATGCACGCGAAGGGGCTTCTTGCTGACCTGGCGAGCACGGAGCGACGCGATGTGCGTGACGTTCGCGCAACCCTGCAGGTTGTCGTCATCGGCGAGCGCCATGTCTTCTGGTGGAAAGTCGGTGATGGTGCCATTGTGGCCAGGAATTCCGAAGGATTGTGGTCGCTAGGTAACCAGGCAAGCGCAAAGGGCGAGTTTGCCAATCAGACCTGTTTTGTTGATACGGCAAGCACAAGCGACGTCCAATTCGGTGTGTTGTCCGCCAGCGAAGTTTTCGGTATCGCCCTGATGAGTGACGGTGGAGCGGAACGACTGGTTTCCCACGACGGTAGCAAAGTGGCAAGTCGCCTTGGCGAATGGTTCGATGACGTGGCGGAACAGAGATTCACTATCGATAGAATTGCCCTTGCCTTTCATGAACCCGCCATGTGGGAACGAACAAGCCTGGATGATCGTTCCATAGTGCTCGCCGCCAGAGCGATTAATAAATTTTCGTTGTAAATTGAACAGGCTTCATCCACACATCGAGAGGATTGCTTTGAGTCTGAAAGCGGTCGGAGTCTGGAGCAGAGTCGAATGTCAGCTTTGGCCGAGGAGTTCGCGTTCAGTCAGCGTTCTGAACGCCTGCTCCGCTTTGTAAGCTGCCGTTGCACCGCCTGAGCGTTGAAGGTCAGCCGAGGGCTCGGATCTGCTGTAGCCTGAATTGGAAAGCGGTAATTGCCCACGACTACGACGGAATGGTAGAGAGGTGGCGCATTGCTGCCCAACAATACTTATGGGGCAATGACCGCAAAGGCCGACCTGTTGCAATGGGCATCAGGTCGTTGTTCGGCCTTTCCTGTCGTTGGCTAAAACAATAGGTCCGGCCGCAATCCCCCGTTTTCCAGCTGTTCAGCCAAGAATGGGCGCCACCGCCAGCTATTCTTGGCAGTGAAAGCGAGTTCCCGAGCCAGAGCTGAAGTTCGCCTCATCAAAACTGGCAGTCTGTCCGTCTGCCAAAGCTCTCGTGAGCACTAGTGTCTGAATCTGATAGCGATGTTGTCGGCTTAGGAAATCGGCTAAGATGCCGCGCGTATAATTGGGCGACATGTGATGGATTGGACGGACGCTCAAAAAGGCCCAGATGCTTGTTTGCCACCAATGTGCAGAGTAGTCGTTGGAACGTTGAGAGCTGCAAGATATTACTAAGAGCTAGAGGATTGGGAATGAACGACCTTATCAATGAACCAGACGCTCCACGACTGATTTTTGGTCTTCGCGACACAGGTTATAACGTCAAGACAGCCGCCGCGGACATCATTGACAACTCGATCGCTGCTAAGGCGGACACGGTAATCCCCCCAGAATTAGGGGCGATCAGAAGTAGAGCTACGCGGCCATGGCCAGCCGCTGTTTTGGCGTGATGCCGCCCAAGGCCATGTTTGGGCGGTCGTGATTGTAGTCGTACATCCACTGGGTGGCGAAGAGCTGGACTTCATCGAGGTCTGCCCAGCAATATTGCGATAGCCACTCGTAGCGCACTGTCCGGTTGAAGCGCTCGACGTAGGCGTTCTGCTGGGGCTTGCCCGGCTGGATGTAATCCATCTTGATCTGCCGCTTTTCTGCCCAGTTTTGCACCAGGCCGCTGATGTTCTCCGGGCCATTGTCACATCGAATGGCGGCTGGTTTCCCCCGCCATTCGATGATCTGCTCCAGGGCACGGATCACCCTCTCGGCCGGCAGCGAGAAATCGATCTCGATGCCCAGGGCTTCCCGGTTGAAGTCATCGATCACATTGAACAACCGGAAACAGCGCCCGTCTTCGAGCTGGTCATGCATGAAATCCATAGACCACACCTGGTTGATGGCAGTCGGCACGGCCAGCGGTTCCGGTTTCTCCCGCCCCAGCCGTTTCCTGGGCTTGATCCGCAGATTCAATTCCAACTCCCGGTAAATCCGATACACCCGCTTGTGATTCCAACCAAAGCCCTTCACGTTGCGCAGGTACAGGAAGCACAGCCCAAATCCCCAGTTGCGGTGGTTGTCGGTTAGCCGCATCAGCCAGTCGGCGATTTCCTCATTCTCGGCATTCTTCTTGGCCGAATACCGATAGCAGGTCTCGCTCACCTGGAAAATGTCGCAGGCCAAGCGGATCGAAATTCGCTTTCCGGCCACCACTTCCTTGGCCATCTCACGCCGGCGAGATGGCCGACCTACTTTTTTCCCAGGTACTCCTTCAGAATATCCGCCTTCAGGCGCTCCTCGGCGTACATCTTTTTGAGCCGCGCATTCTCGGCTTCCAACTCCTTCATCCGGGCCATCATGGACACGTCCAGGCCGCCGTATTTCGCCCGCCATTTGTAGAACGTCGCCGAGCTGATTCCCAACTCCCGGCACAACTCCGGCACCGATAGCCCACCCTCGACCCGCTTCAACGCCTCGATGATCTGGCTGTCCGAAAACTTCGACTTCTTCATGCAGAACTCTCCCTTTACGAGAAAATTCTACCTCTGACCGCCTTTATTGGCCGGGGGGATTACCACACGATCAATGTCGAAATCGTTCTGCGCGATGACGGACGCAAATTAGTCTACTTTGGAGACAATGGCCATGGTATGGACGCGAAAGGTATTCATGCAGCAATGCGCTATGGTGCTCCAGCTCGCGAAAATCCGGAAAGTCTCGGAAAATTCGGCCTAGGGTTGAAAACTGCATCCAGTTCTGTCTGCCTTAAGTACACCCTTATTTCACGCAAGGCATCCAATCAAGAATTAGAAAAGCTTGCTTGGGACCTCGAACATGTTGCCGATGAAGGGGTATGGGCAATGCTTCGGGAGCCGATTACCGCCGATGAACGTGAAATGTTTGATGAATTGTGTGGCGCCAAGGGAACCCTTGTCATCTGGGAAAAATGCGACCGAATTCTGACTAAGGAATATGAACCCGGCGGAGCCAAGGAGATGGCCGCCATCGGTAGGCTCGCGGACAGTCTTGCGAAGCATCTTTCTCTCGTTTTTCATCGCTTCCTCGATAAGGCGGACGAACGGGAGCGTGACATTAATATCGTTATCAATGGGAATCCCATCGAACCATGGAACCCGTTCTATCCGGCACGTTCAGAACAAGTCCTGCCGGAGAAGAAGCAAATCATCGAGGTGGAATTGCTGGATGGTTCGGTGGAGACCGCAAGAATAAGGGCATGGATTCTTCCGCATCGCAATGATATGACCAAGGAAGAAGAAAAGACCCATGCGCGTATTGCGAACCGCGCGCAGGGCTTTTACGTATATCGCGAGGGTCGCCTGATCCAAGATGGCGGATGGATGGAAGTTTTCGGTGTGCCCGAACCGCACTATTCGTTGCTGCGTATCGAATTTGACTTCGGTCATGAGCTGGACGATGCATTCCGGATTGACGTGAAGAAGTCCCGCATTCTCTTCCACCCTGAACTGGCAGAGGGCCTACACACTCTGCTTCAACCTATCTACCGTGAAGCGGGGCAGCGCTATCGCAGGAAGAATCGTGAGCACGCAAACTCTCATGGGATCGACCACACCAGTGCAAATAAGAACATTGCTGATACAAACAATGCGCAGAAACCACAAGTAACCTCGGTTGATCCAGCGACGCAATCGGCTGTTATTGCTAACAATCAAGGTCCCAAGATCACGATCAAATTGGCAATTCAAAGCCACGTTAGTATTGACACAGTATTTGTCGACGCAGTTGAGGACATCACTACAGGTGAGCTTTGGCAGCCCGCTTTACGAAGTGCCGGCGACAGCGGTCATATGCCAGCGGTTCTGCTCAACAAGCATCATGACTTCTACCAGAAGATCTACCAGCGGGCGGCGGCCAACGGCTACGCGGTGGAAGGGATGGACCTGCTTCTTTGGGCTTTCGCAGTTGCTGAACAGAACAATACCAATGAAGAGTTGGAACCCATCTTCGAGGACATCCGAACCGAAATCTCAAACAACCTAAGAAAGTTGTTGCGCAAAGTGCCTGATCCCGAGCCGGACGAGCTGAACGGTGACGAAGCGGACTGAGATGATTTCAGGCAAAAAGGAGCTGATTCTTAGGGAGTTGGAAGAGGGGACCGGCGCCGCTATGGCAGCAGCTGTCGACCGAAGTGGTCTTCGCTCCGGCCTACGGATCTGGTTTGACGATCTGGATGAAAAGCATGGTCCGGTCGCCGATCTTCGCCCTTTTGGACTGAAGGGGCACCGTGTGGAACTGTCATTTGGCAACTTCTCTGGAGAGGTTCTTGCGCAGATCAGGAATGCCGTACCGGAGGATATTGATCTGGCGCGAGCATTGGTGGGGTCGATCCGGGCAGACGTCGAGGTCGAAACTCCCGGGCAAAGTCTTGCCGAGTGGAACGTTACTGGTGGTACCTTTAGGATGACCGCGACAATACGTGCTCAGGAGCATCCACAGGAGGACGCAGCGATCATCGCCACATGTAGAGATGTAATCGTGCCGATGATGGCTGCTATGGCAGAACTCATTGGCTATGATGTTATCGAAGAGCCTGCGGACGACGAAGTACCGGCTTTTGAAGGAGCCATACTGCGGTCTGTCGTGAAACGGCGGGAACGCAACCCACGGAACCGCCTTCTTTGCATCCGCCTCCATGGCGAGAAATGTGCGGCTTGCGGTGCGGAGCCAAGGCTGACGTATGGAGATGCCGGTTCGATAATTGAGGTTCATCACCTTGAACCCGTAGGGTTGCTTGTGAAACCCCGTCCGTACGATCCGCGAACGGATCTGGTACCGCTGTGCCCGAATTGTCACCGAGCGGTCCACACGAAGCGTCCGATCCCGATCAGTATCGAAGAACTCAGAAACTTGATTGAGGCTTGCCGTGACTGATATTTCCGGCCTGCCGGAGACTGTCGAGGAGCTGCGTGTAAGGCCACCCGAGGGCTTCACGCTTTCGGAACGCGTGATCTCACCAGTCATTCTCATCGATAAGATCGGACGGAACATCGTGGCGCGTCTTGCAGGTGTCCGTGTGCAGGGCGGAAACAGAATCATCCACTTGGCCCCTGGCAATGGCCACGCTTGGGTCTTGGATGGCACTACGATCCGTCCTCTACCACGCGATGCGGCCCGCCTATTCGCTGAGATGCTGAATGGTTTAGACCCGGACAATATGCCCTACAGCGAGGCGATCCGCCTGATGCGCAATACGGACACCGCGATAGGCGTAGAACCTAGTGAGTCGTTCCTCAAGGCGGGACGGGTTGCAGCTGAGAATCTCGATGACAATTTTGCAGTTCCCGGTCTGACTGCGGTCCTTTTTCCGTATCAGGCGCGCGGTGTCCGTTGGATGTGGGAAACCATCTGCCATACCGGGGGGCTGATCCTTGCCGACGAGATGGGATTGGGTAAAACTCTCCAGATCATTGCACTGCTGCTGATTGAACCGCCGCAGACCGAAGCTCCGGCCTTGATCGTTTGCCCTACAAGCCTTATAGCCAACTGGGTACGGGAGTTCGCGCGCTTCGCTGCAGGCATATCTGTCAAGGTGCATCGAGGTCCGGACAGGGCCGGTGTCTATCGGGGACTTCAAAAGACCAGTGTCGTGATCACTACCTATGACACGATGGTCAATGACATCTCAATCTTTTCTTCTTTCGAATGGTCATGGGTGATCTGCGACGAGGCACAGGCAATCAAGAATCCGGACTCGAACCGGCGGCAGGCCATCGTGACCATCCCCCGCCGGCGAGCTATTCCCATGACAGGGACACCGGTAGAGAACGGGCTTTTGGACCTTTGGTCTCTGGCTGATTTTGCCATTCCAGGCCTGCTTGGCTCACGCCATGACTTCGAAGTGGCGTATCCCGACAATATTGATTCGGCACAGGCTATTGGGCGTTTCACAGACCCATTGATCCTTAGGCGCCGAGTTGCTGACGTTGCTAGTGATTTACCCGAACGCATCAACATCGATGTGCCCCTCGAACTGGACGATCTGCTGGCGGAGCACTACCTGCAGGTCAGGAAACAAACTCTAGCCAAGTATCCTGTTGCAGGTGCGTTGGTGGCAACACTTCAGCTGCAATTGGTTTGCGCCCATCCATGGCTCCGACGCGCTGATGAAAACGACACCCACGGTGAGGATGCGGAAATCGTGCGTGCGCGCGCATATCCTCTAATGACCCAAAAAATGGAACGTGCAACAGATCTAATTCGAGAGGCATTTTTCAATGGGCGAAAGGTAATTGTTTTTTCATTGTTTAACCGGATCGGCGATTTGTTGATAGATGCTTTCTCCGGGTTTCGTGACGTCCATTGGGGCGCAATCAATGGCTCGACTCCGCAAGATAGGCGGCAGCCGATAATCGATGCCTTCGCGGCGCATGATGGCCCAGCATGCTTGGTATTGAACCCCAAAGCTGCCGGAGCCGGCCTCAACATTACTGCTGCGACGGTAGTAATCCACTTCACTCCAGTTTGGAACCCGGCGCTGGAAGCCCAAGCAAGCGCTAGAGCCCATCGTCGAGGTCAAACGCAACCCGTTACGGTATATCGTCTTTTCTATAAGGACACTGTGGAGGAAGTGATGATTGATCGATCCCTTTGGAAAAGCGAACTGGCGAATGAAAGTGTCCCCATTTCATCTAGGGATGCAACCGATCTGAGACGTGCACTCGAAATTGCACCGAGGAAAATATGACGAAAAAGACTTTCAGCAAGATGCTTAGCGCCAACGATGTGGGCTCGACCGGCGGACACCAAGGTGGAATTCTCGTTCCAAAATCGGAAGCGGAGCTTCTGGCTTTCCTGCCGCATCTCGATCCTGCAGTGAAGAACCCTGATGCATGGATCGAATGTGAGGATGAAGTTGGGGGCTTACGTCGTTTCAGGTTCGTCTACTACAACAATCGACTTCATGACCCAAACGGCACACGGAATGAATATCGTATCACCTATATGACGAAGTATTTTCGTGAAGTTAGGGCGCGTGAAGGCGATACCTTCGAAATATCCAGAGAAGAGGGGTCTCGTTACAAAATTCGGATCGTCCGCCCCATAGCAGAATCTGTTACTCCGCAGGACGAAAAGGCATTTCGGATTCGAATTACCTCGGGCTGGTCCCGGGTTCACTGATATGGAAACAGGGAACCCACTGGCCATGAAGTTATTGTCCGACTCTTTCAAGAGTCGACGTCCCCCCGTTTTCAGTAGCAGAGTGCTTTAGAGTCCGTGGGTAATTTACCCGATTTTTGGGTGAGTGATTTGGCATAAGCCGCAGGCGTCAAACCGCCCAGGGATTTTTTCGGTCGCTCCTCGTTGTATTCACGGCGCCAGCCTTCAATAACAATCTGAGCATGGCGTAGGCTGGTGAACCAGTGTTCGTTCAGGCATTCATCCCGGAAACGCCCATTGAACGATTCGATATAGGCGTTCTGATTGGGCTTGCCGGGTTCAATGAGGAAGAGTTGAACGCTACGGGCATGCGCCCAGGTCAGCATGGCACGACTACAGAACTCCTTGCCGTTGTCCGTCCGGATCGCCTTGGGCAATCCCCGTGTTTTGGCTAACTGATCGAGCACTCTGGTGAGTTGCATGCCACCGATCGCACGCTCCGGGACAATCGCAACCGCCTCGTGCGTTGCATCATCTACAACGGTCAGGCTTTTGATGACTCGTCCTTCCGCCGTCCGGTCAAACACGAAATCCATTGACCAGACCTGATTGGCTGCAGAAGGACGCTCTAGCGGGTGGCGATCCGATACAGGGATCTTCTTACGCTTTCGCCTTCTCACTTGCAGACCGGCCTCGGCGTAGAGCCGATCCACCCGCTTGTGATTCACCACCATGCCGGCCTGCCGCAGTTTCAAATAGATCATCCCGGCTCCGTAGCGCCGATGGCGTTGGGCGAGTGTGACGATCCGCTCCTTCAAAGCCGCATTGCGATCCGTCACCGGCCGGTAACGGAATGAGCTCGGACTCATCCCGATAAACCGCAATGACCTTCGCTCGCTGAGCCCCTTGTCGATCAGATAGCGCACCAGATCACGCCGTGATGGTGCGCTCACCACTTTTTTCTCAGGGCTTCCTTGGCGATCTCATTTTCCAGCATCGTTTCGGCCAGCAGCTTCTTCAAGCGCGTGTTTTCCGTTTCGAGCTCCTTGAGCCGCTTGGCGTCCGACACACTCATGCCGCCGAACTTGCTGCGCCAGAGGTAGTAACTCGCTTCTGAGAAGGCGTGTTTGCGGCACAGTTCCGCAACCGGCATCCCTGCCTCCGCTTCCCGCAGGAAACCAATGATCTGTTCTTCGGTGAATCGCTTCTTCATGTCCAATCTCCTTATCGTGAAAGATTGGACTCTAAAGTCAGCCGCTACTCAATTCCGGGGGGACGTCGGAGTGGCGCTATGAACCATCGATCGGAGCCGGAAATTTCCAGTTAAGGCTGGTACAAAAACCGGTGCAGCCTCAAACCGGGGGTGCCTAAGTCTTTTATCGATCTGAATGGAAATGACTGCTTTACACAAACTTCTTTACAAGCTCGTTCGCGGACATGGCCGAAGGCTGAGCGCCGCGCCTGGTGCGCGGTTCGGTCACACCTTTCTAGACCAGCCTCCTCCTGCCCCGTGATGTGCACTGCGGCCACGGCGAAAAACGTGTTCAGGTTCGGTTCCGGGATGGCACGCTACGCCTTGGCCGCGACAAGCCCCTTTGCCATCCACAGAGGCCAGCGCTCCACGGCAATGTCGGCCTCGAAAAAGGTCTTGAACGAGAGGACGGACGAGTGCTTTTTATACTCTGTCGTGTCTGACGTTTTCAGGCTCTCGGGGACGACGAGTTTGATACCTTGTGCCGCCATGTCCTCAATGGCGTTGGCGGCGATGTTCTCGTCCACCGTGGCGAGGTAGAGTTCGCAGTTTTTCATTTCCGTTCCGACCTGCTTCCAGCGCTCCCGCAGGGTCGTCTTGGCGCTCAAAACAAGGGCCTCGCAGCTGTCGATTCGGTCCGGGGCGGCATAGAGGGCTAGGGAAGGCAGGATGAAGTCCGGGCGCTTCTTCGCCTCGATGACGACCTGCTTCTCGAAGGGGACTTTGCCGGCCTCTAGCATGGCCTCGATGTGGTGCTCGAACGAGTAGCCCGCGCGGGACTTTCGCTGCTGGGCGGCGGAGAGTAGGATGGCGTCGATTCGCGGATACTCGAGGATGATCGCCCGGAGAGCCTTTTCGGGCGAGACCGCCTTGGGGTCGTCCCCAAGGATGATCCGCACGAGGTCGAGGGCCCGCCCGCGGCTCTGCAACTCCTTGAAAATCTCGTATTCCACGCCCCGACTTATCTCGCGCAGAGCATCGCCCGGCTTGTCCATGGCGAACGGGTCCAGCTTACCTATACCGTGCACTTCCATGAAGCGCTTGCGGGCAGCTAGGGCAAGTTCGGTCGTGGAGGGCATGGCGGCATGGGCTGCGGCAAGCTCTGCGATCCTGCCCTCGAAAAACGCCTTTACGGCGTCCTCGATGAACAAGAGGACCTTCTCCTCACGTTCAGCCTTGACTACTGAAAGGGTGAAAACCCCGGAGCGAAAGTCCGGCGGAAGCGAAAGCATGTCGTGGAGCAGGTCGTAGTCCGTGCTCTCCGAATCGACCGTTACCGCGCGATAGGCACCACCCCGCAGTCCAATGACCAGAAGGGACGCTGGGGAAACCTCTCGAAACGGAGGCTTGGGAAGTCCGGTGAGATGAGTCTCCTCGCCTTTACTCCGAAAGTTGACTAAGTGGGCAAGCTTGCTCTCCCCGACGGTCGGCCATTCGATTTCGAAGTAGGCTTCGCGAATCTCCGCAGCAGGCTTTTTCCGGTCCTTGATAGCCAACGGAGGGAAGAACCCGCTATCTCGCTCTTCCACCGGGACATAGATTCCACCCTGATGCTTACCGGGAAGTCGTGCCCAATCCCAGTCGTTGAGTGAGAGCTTCTTGACGTAGAGCGCCTCGGAGTCCTCGAGAACGGAGGCAAGGAGACCGTCCGGCTCGCTCTCCACAAAAAACTCGGGTGTGGTGAATATGTCGGCCTTTTTTGTCTTTGTCATGGACCGGGATGCTACTAAACGCCGGGCACCCGGTCCATCCCCTCAAGCTCCAGTAGGCCCCCGGAGCCTCGAATCCAAGCCGCAAGCTCCGAGCAGACCTCATCCATGCCGCGCCGTCCCCGGCCCCGGATCGAGCACTCTCGGACGACCCCGACACGCCAGCCCAAGGCTGCAAGCTCCGCGAGGACGCGCCGATCCCGCTCTCGGTTCCCGCCGATCTTCTTTTCCCAGAACTCCGTCCGCGTCCCCGGAAGCCTGAACAACGCGCACCCCTCGTGCCCGTGCCAGAAGCATCCGTGGAAAAATACCGCGACCCTGTGCCTGGGGAAAACCATGTCCGGCTTCCCGGGCAGCTTTGAGCCGAGCGTGAAGCGCAGCCCGAGGCGGTGAAGCCTGGAGCGCAGATCGACCTCCGGCTTCGTGTCCCTCCCCTTGATCCCCGCCATCATGCGCGAGCGCATCTCCGGAGGGACTATGTCTACCATGGGCTATGCAGCGAACAATCGCGGTGTTCCCGCGTCCTTCTCGATCAGGGAGAGGATGTGGGGCCTCATGTGGGCGGCGACTGCCGAGAAGACCGGGACGGCCACGGCGTTCCCGAACTGCCTGTAGGCCTGTGTGTCCGAGACCGGGATTTTCCAGTCGGAGGGGAAGCCCATGAGCCGAGCGCACTCGCGGGGGGTGAGGCGCCGAGGGTTCTTTCCCTCTCCCCTTGAGACAAGAATCTCCGAACCGTCCTTGTGGTAGCGCGCGGAAAGGGTGCGGGCCACGTCATTGGGGCCGACGAGGCCGAACCCGAAACCGTTCCCGGCTGCCTTGTGCTTGGCGGCATAAGCTTGGAGGTAGGCCCACAGGTTGTCTGTAAGCGTGTATTTGTCGGCGACCTTGGCTTTTTTTCCCTCGGTGAATGGGGCCTCGGCCTCCTCGCTACCGTCCTCGGGGTGCAGGATGGACGAGAGCCGTGGCCCCTCCTCGGGAAGCTCGAGATCGTCGAAAGAGAAGCCGGTGTCCTCGCGGAAACCCACGATCACGATTCGCTCGCGATGCTGGGGGACGAAGCGCTTTGCGTCGATGACCTTGGCTTGGACGGTGTAGCCTAGTTCGTCCCGCAGCGTCCGCAGGATGACGTCGAACGTGCGGCCTTTGTCGTGGCTGAGCAGGTTCTTGACGTTCTCGAGCAGGAAGGCTTTCGGCTTTTTGGCTTCGATGATCCGGGCAACGTCGAAGAAGAGCGTTCCCTGCGTCTCACAGGCGAAACCGTGGGCCCGGCCGAGCGAGTTCTTTTTCGAGACTCCGGCGATGCTGAAAGGCTGGCAGGGGAAACCTGCCAGAAGGACATCGTGCTCGGGGACCTCGTCGGCATGGACCTTTGTTATGTCGCCGTTCAGTTCGTGGTCTTTGCCGAAGTTGGCCTCATAGGTCTTTTGCGAGTAGGTGTTCCACTCGCTCGTGAAGACGCAGCGGCCGCCGTTCTGCTGGAAGCCGAGGCGAATGCCCCCGATCCCCGCGAAAAGGTCAATGAAGGTGAAATCGGCTTCCTGGCGCTTGTCGAGGACTGGGGGCGGGGTCGCGCTCTTCGTGCGCAGTAGTTCGCGGATCGCAAGTCCGACCATTGCTGGAGGTGGGACCTTGCCGCTCTCCCAGCGGGAGACTGTCTTCGCATCCACGCCGAGAAGGTCCGCGAGGTCTTTCTGTGTCCAAGCCTTGCGCGCTTCGGCAAGAATATTCTCGATCTCCATCGGGTCGCCCATTTTTTTCTCCGCCGTCGCTGGGAATAATGGCGGACATTATGACCACAAACAGTCCCATTGTCTATGCGACACTGTATATATAATCAGTTTTATTGAACGGTGCGTGGATGGGGTTCTACATATGGCGAGGGGGGGGGCTTTGGACCAATTGGCGGATAAATCGCTAGTACGCAGCGAAGTACGCATGGAAAACGCTGTTTTCGGAATTGTGCTCAGGCTTATGACTCACAGAATCTAAGCGGCTGTGCCAACTAACGGTATGACTTCTGCTCCGGTTTTCAGTTTGTCCAGGTAGCTCGCCCAGTCCTGCATCATTTTCTTTCGCTCGGGTAGGTACTCTGCGCGGTTGTAAGCTGCGCGAACTTGGTTTTGCTCCGAGTGTGCAAGTTGACGCTCGATAACGTCATGCCGGTAACCTTGCTCATTCAGGATCGTGGAGGCCACAGAACGGAAGCCGTGTCCAGTCATGCGGCCTTTGAAGCCCATGCGAGCGAGGGCATAGGTAACTGTATTCTCTGAAATTGGACGGCTACGATTCGTGGTCGACGGAAACAATAATGATCCGTTGCCTGTGAGCGTTTTAAGTTCCTGCAGGATGGCAATAACTTGCTTGCTGAGTGG
Source organism: Dechloromonas agitata is5 (assembly GCF_000519045.1). GTDB lineage: Bacteria > Pseudomonadota > Gammaproteobacteria > Burkholderiales > Rhodocyclaceae > Azonexus > Azonexus agitatus. Next base: position 2,962,563 of record NZ_KI912532.1, on the reverse strand, counting down.
AACGATGTGTGCCTCTCGCATCTTCATGACTTCGGCGGGAATGCGCCACAACGCTCCATCCAGATCGAATTGCGACCATTCGGCAAACCGTATCTCTTTCGTGCGCTGAAAGGTGTATGCCAGCAACTGCATTGCGACTTTGGTAGTTACCTCGCCCCGATAATTGTCGATGCTACGCAGTAGCTCTGCATAGTCTTTGGGGTCGGTAAGCGCAGCGTAATGCTCAGTCTTGACTGTTGAGAGCGCACCATGAAGGGCAGGGGTGGGGTCGGCGCCTACTGTGCCAATGCTCATTGCAAAGCGAAAGATCGCGCCACAGTGCTGTTGGATACGGTGCGCCATGTCGACAGTGCCACGCTTCTCGATGGCTCGCAGCATGGAAAGAAGCTCGGGGGCGGTTATGTCTTTCATTGGCTTGCTGCCTATTACCGGAAAGGCGTGGCGTTCAAGGCATGCCTTCGTTTTCCGGGCGTAGGTGTCAGACCACTCTTTGCCCTTGATCTTCATCCATTCACGCCCGGTGGCTTCAAAGGTGTTCTGCTGGTCAATCTTTCTTTCCAGCTTCTCTTGCTTGCGCTGAGCGCAGGGATCGATTTCTTGAGCTAACAGCTTTCGTGCGGCATCGCGTTTTTCTCGGGCGAGGGCGAGTCCGGTGTCAGGATAGGTGCCAATGGCGAGCGTTTGTTGTTTTCCGTCGAATCGGTAATTCATCCGCCATAGCTTCCCGCCATTGGGCCGGATCAACAGGTACAGGCCTTTTTCGTCAGTCAGCTTGCGGGCCTTCTCAGACGGTTTGGCTGTACGGATTGCAACGTCGGTCAATGCCATGTCTTGCCTCCAATTTGGCTGTTTTCAGGGTGTGTACCATCACCCCTGCAAAGTACCATCAGAAATACCATCACCGCTGATGGTATTTCATGGATCAACTTTAGACCTTGTTGGACGACTGGGCAATAAAAAACCCCGCCGGAGCGGGGTTTTCAGGACTTCGATGACTTTCATCGGAGTGGTATTTGGTGCGTCCTGACGGGGTCGAACCGCCGACATTCGCCTTGTAAGGGCGACGCTCTACCAACTGAGCTAAGGACGCGAAAGGGCGCGCATTATAACCAATATCCGCCCGGCGTCGACTTTTTATTCGGAGGTCTGGCCGAAGGCGGGGCAGGGAATCGACCATTGAATTTCTATCGATTCTGATGAATCATCTCCTGTCATGGTTGCCCGTCTCCTCCATCCCGCCGCCGCTGTATCGACCGACCGCTTGCAGCTTTCCGAACTCATCTCGGCGCTCAGTCACGCGCTGGACATCACGGAAGGCCAGCCGGAGGGGCATTGCGTACGCTGTTGCTGGATCGGCATGCATATCGGCCGACAGATCGGGCTCGATGACGATGCCCTGTGGCATCTCTACTACACACTGCTGCTCAAGGATCTCGGCTGCAGCAGCAACGCGGCGCGCATCTGCGAGCTGTACCTGACCGACGATCTCGCCTTCAAGCGCGATTTCAAGACGGTGGGCGACAGCCTGCCGCAAGTGCTCGGCTTCGTGCTCGGCCACACCGGACTCAAGGCGCCGCTGGCCGAGCGTTTCCGCAGTGTGCTGACGATCTTCAAGGACGGCCGGCAGATCGCCGATGAGCTGATTTCGACGCGCTGCCACCGGGGGGCCGATATTGCCCGTCAGCTGCGTTTTCCGGAACGCGTTGCCGCCGGCATCTTCAGCCTGGACGAGCATTTCAACGGGCAGGGACGCCCCGATGGCTTGGCCGGCGAGGCGATCCCGCTCTTTTCGCGCATTGCACTGCTCGCCCAGGTGGTCGACGTTTTCCATACGGCGGGCGGCCGGCAGGCCGCGCTGGCTGAGGTGCGCGGGCGTTCCGGCAGCTGGTTCGACCCGGCGTTGGTCGCCGCTTTCGAAGCGGTGGCCGTCGCCGAGGATTTCTGGGCGAAGCTGGCCGATCCCGGGGTGATGACTGCGGTGCTCGCTCTGGAGCCGGCGGCGCATGTCGTCGAACTCGATGACGATTATCTCGACGACATTGCCGCTGCCTTCGGCCAGGTCGTCGACTCGAAAAGCCCCTACACCAGTGGTCACAGCGCCCGTGTCGCGCTGTATGCCGACCTGATCGCCGAAACCCTCGGCCTCTCGTTGGAACGTCGCCGCTGGCTGAAGCGTGGCGCGTTGTTGCACGACGTTGGCAAGCTCGGCGTCAGCAACAGTGTGCTCGACAAACCGGGCAAGCTCGACGCCGACGAATGGGCGGCGGTGCAGGCGCACGCCGCCTACACCGAGGCCATCCTGATCCGCATCAGTGCCTTTGCCGAACTGGCGGTCGTTTCCGCCGCCCACCACGAGCGGCTCGATGGCCAGGGCTATCCGCGCGGCCTGACGGCAGAGCAGATCACGTTGGAAACCCGCATCATCACGACGGCCGACATCTTCGATGCGATCACCGCCGAGCGTCCGTATCGCGGCGCCATTCCGATCCCGAAAACGCTTGAGATGATGGCCGAAAACGTCGGTACCGCCATCGATCCCGCCTGTTTCGCGGCACTGAAGCAAGCCATCGACCGCCTGCCGGATGCCTTCTGCCGGTAAAATACGGCTTTTGCTCGCCGGCCGCGCCGGACAAGGTTTCTTCGCATGACTATTGAACAGAAAGTGCCGACCGTCGGCATCGTTTCCCTTGGCTGTCCCAAGGCAGGTTCCGACACCGAACGCATCCTCACCAAGCTGCGCGCCGAGGGCTACAACCTGTCGCCCAATTACGACGATGCTGACCTGGTGATCGTCAACACCTGCGGCTTCATCGATGCCGCCGTCGAAGAATCGCTCGATGCCATCGGCGAGGCGCTCAACGAGAACGGCAAGGTCATCGTCACCGGCTGTCTGGGCGCCAAGGGCGATATCGTGCAGACGACGCACCCGGCCGTGCTCGCCGTCACCGGCCCGCACGCCGCTGACGAGGTGATGGGCTACGTACACCAGCACCTGCCCAAGCCGCACGATCCCTACACCGACCTCGTGCCGCCGCAGGGTGTGCGCCTGACGCCGGACCACTTCGCTTACCTGAAGATTTCCGAAGGCTGCAACCACAGCTGCACCTTCTGCATCATCCCGTCGCTGCGCGGTCCGCTTGTCTCGCGCCCGGTCGGCGATGTGCTGGCCGAGGCCGAGAACCTGGCCCGCGCCGGCGTCAAGGAACTGCTGGTCATCTCGCAGGACACCTCGGCCTATGGCGTCGATCTGAAGTACCGCACCGGATTCTGGGGTGGCAAGCCGGTGAAGACCCGCCTGAAGGAATTGTGCGACGCGCTGTCGCAATTCGGCATCTGGGTCCGCCTGCACTACGTCTATCCCTATCCGTCGGTCGATGACGTGATTCCGCTGATGGCCGAGGGCAAGATCCTGCCTTACCTGGATGTACCCTTCCAGCACGCCAGCCCGAAGATCCTCAAGGCCATGAAGCGCCCGGCCTCGGCCGAGAACACGCTGGAGCGCATTGCCAAGTGGCGCTCGATCTGCCCGGAAATCGTCATCCGCTCGACCTTCATCACCGGCTTCCCCGGCGAGACGGAAGAGGATTTCGACCAGCTGATCCAGTTCCTCGAAGATGCCAAGCTCGACCGCGTCGGCGCCTTCGCCTACTCGCCGGTCGAGGGGGCGGCCGCCAACGACCTCGGGCTGATCCTGCCGGAAGATGTCCGCGAGGATCGCCGCCGCTGGCTGATGCAGGTGCAGGAAGACATCTCCGCGGAAAAGCTCGCTGCCAAGATCGACACGGTGATCGAAGTGCTGGTCGACGAGGTGGACGAGGAGGGTACCATCGCCCGCTCCAAGGCCGACGCACCGGAAATCGACGGCCTGGTCTACATCGATGGCCATTTCGATGCCCAGCCGGGCGACTTCCTGCAGGTCAAGGTCATCGACGCCGACCACCATGACCTCTACGCCCAGCTCGCCTGACCTGATCCCAACCCTTGTCGGCATCGTCGGCGCCGCGCAGGTGCTGACCGAGCCGGCCGACATCGCGCCTTTCGTCAACGACTGGCGTGGGCGTTACCGGGGTGCGGCGCGCTGCGTCGTGCGGCCGGGCAGCGTCGAAGACGTGGCGGCAGTGGTCAGGGCCTGCGTAGCGGCCGGCGTGCCCATCGTGCCGCAGGGCGGCAACACCAGCCTGTGCGGGGCGGCGACCCCCGATGCGGCCGGGCAGGCCGTCGTGCTCTGCCTCGGCCGCCTGAACCGCGTGCTGGCCGTCGATACCGGCAACAACACCATCACCGTCGAAGCCGGTTGCACGCTGGCGGCAGTACAGGAGGCAGCGTACGCGGCGGGACGCCTCTTCCCGCTCGCCCTGGCGTCGGAAGGCAGCTGCCAGATTGGCGGCAACCTCTCCACCAACGCCGGCGGCGTGCAGGTGCTGCGCTACGGCAACATGCGCGAACTGACGCTCGGCTTGCAGGTCGTGCTGCCCAGCGGCGAAATCTGGGATGGCCTGCGCGGCCTGCGCAAGGACAATACCGGCTACGACCTCAAGCACCTGTTCATCGGCGCCGAAGGCACGCTCGGCGTCATTACCGCTGCGGTGCTCAAACTCTATCCGCTGCCGGCCCGGCAAACCACGGGCTGGCTCAATGTCGCTTCACCAGCTGCCGCCGTCGACCTGCTCACTGCCGCCAAGGGCGCCTTCGATGCGCAATTGACTGCCTTCGAACTGATCTCGGAAACCGCGCTCAGCCTGGTGCTGCGCCACATTCCGGGGGCCTGCCGGCCGAGCGGGGTCAGCCCGTGGTACGTGCTGGCCGAGTTTTCCGACGCCGATCCGGAGACGGTCGAACAGTGGCTGGCGGCGCGCCTGGCAGACGGTGCGGTGATGGATGGCACGCTGGCCCGTTCCGAAGCCCAGGTCCGGCAACTGTGGGCGTTACGCGAGACCATTTCCGAAGCCCAGAAGATCGAGGGCGTCAGCATCAAGCACGACATCGCGGTGCCGGTATCGCGCATTCCCGAGTTCCTGCACCGAGCCGATACTGCGTTGAGCGAGGCCTACCCGGGCATTCGCGTCGTCGCCTTCGGCCACGTTGGCGACGGTAACCTGCATTACAACCTGTCGAAGGCCGATGCTCAGGATAACGCGGCCTTCATGGCTGCCCAGCCGAGGGTCAATCTTCTGGTTCATGACCTGGTGCATGCCCTGAATGGCTCGATCTCGGCCGAACATGGCCTGGGGCAACTGAAACGCGAGGAAATCCTGCGTTACAAGAGCCCGGTCGAAATGGCACTGATGCGCAGCATCAAGCAGGCACTCGACCCGGCCGGCCTGATGAATCCGGGTAAGCTGATTTGATTCGGTGTTAAGTATCACAAATCTCGGAAGTAACAAAATTGCGTTCATTGGTATAATAGGCTCCTCGTCATGAAGGAGTCTTGCCGATGGCGCCGTCGAATCAGGAGCACATTGCACAACTGCTACCCGCAGATCACCGCTGGTTGACTGTCGAATTGCTCGAGCCCGGCATGGTGCTGGCCAGGCCCGTGGTGGCAGTAGCCAATCGCGTGTTGTCGTTCAAGCTCGGCGAAGGAAGCGAGTTGACGCCGTCGATGATTGGTCAGTTGTATGCGCGTGGCATCGAATGCGTCGCGGTCGCCATCCCGCCGCCGGACGAGGTTGAGATGGAGGCCTGGCGGGCGCAATGTGCCGCTTATGCCCAGCGTCTCGATATCATTTTTTCCGACGGCCAGGGCGGTATCGATCCGTCTTGCCGGCCGCTGTATGACCTGTTGCTCACCCAGGGGCCGCAGCGATGACGAACCGGATTACGCCAGCCCTGATCCCGGATATTGCCACGCGCCTGCCAGCCTTTCCCCGCGTCGTGCCGGAACTGCTCGACCGCCTGCAAAGCGATACCATTTCGGTGGACAGCCTGGTGCACATCGCTCGTCAGGACTCAGTCATTGCTGCCGCCATCCTGTCGGCTGCCAACGGCCTGCGCCGGCTGCGCGCCCAGCCCGATACCGCCGACCTGTTCGCGGCCGCCTCCCTGATCGGGACCAACAAGCTGAAGCAGATCATCGTCCGGATCGGACTCAACAAGCTACTCAGTGAGGGGAGCGGTCAGGCCTTCTTCTTCGAGCACTCGCTGGCAGTCGCGATCGTTTCGCAGGAGCTGGCACAACTGGTCCCCGGTGTGTCGCCGGACGAAGCCTACATCGCCGGCATCCTGCACGACATCGGCCAGCTGGCGTATTTTGTCGTCGATACCGAGGCCTATCGTCGTGTGCGTCATCAGGCCATTGGCGATGGCCTGTTGCTGGCGCACGAGGCTGCCGCCTTCGGCCTTGATCATGCCGAAGTCGGGCGACTGCTGACCAGCCACTGGCAATTACCGACGAGCATCCTGCAGGCCATCGGGCGACACCACGAGACGGACGGCATCTGGCATAGCAAGCTGGAGGCCGTGATCAACCTGGCCGAAACGCTGAGCCGGGCGCTCGACATTCCCGCCTCGCCGCATAACCGGGTGCTGTCGTTGAATGCGGCGGCGCTCGACTATCTCGGCCTGAACTGGGCGATGCCTGAAATGGCCGACCTGATCGGCCGCAGCCGGGCCCGCTTCACCTACGCTTGCAGTTAGCGCCCCCTGAGTCGACGTTCGCTTGCGCGCAGGGCAGGGCGCTGGCCGAAGGTACAGCCAGGCCCCGGCCTGGCTGTCGACCTCGTCGCAGAGCGTGGGCCTGTCGATCTACTGGCGGCCGATCGGGGGAGCAAGACGGGCAATGACGATCGAAACGGCTGCGGCGTGCAGCCGTTTGCGCTAGAGAAGGTCGCGCCGCCGGGCCAGGCTGTACGCGTCGTTTGGCCGGATCAGTTCAGGGCCTTGCCCTGACTGGCGGCGAACAGGTCGGCAACGTCCTGGGCTGAGAAGCGGTAGGTCCGGTTGCAGATATCGTCATTGATGACGATCTCGCCATGCTCGGCCAGGATGGCCTCGGCGTCGGCCCGGCCGATGCCGCGGATCATGTCGCGCACCTTCTCCCAGTTTTCCGGGCAGTGGTAGGTCACCGGCAGCGGGTCGTAGAGGCGGATGCCATGTTCGGCGATGTCTTCGTGGAACAGGCGGCCGAGCAGGCTTTCGGCGTCGAGTTCGAGCAGTTCCGCCGTCTTGACCGTGGACGCCAGCTGGGTGACACGGTGCCAGCCGTCCGGGTCGCGCTGGTCGGCGTCCGGCATTTTCTGCAGGAAGAGGCAGCAGGCCGCCTGGCGGTTGGCCGTGGCGAACAGGCGCGATGGCTGCTGTTCGGATTGCTCCAGGTAATGCTCGAAAATGGCTGCGATGCTGTCGCCGACCAGTGGCACGTAGCTCTGGTAGGGCTGGCGGGCGGTCGGCAGATCGAGGCTCATCAGCAACTGGCCACCCTGGTGGGCGCCGAGCAGATCGGGCACCGGTGCCGGCAGGACGACCGGGTTGCTGCGTGCCATGCCGCGCATCTGCAATTGCTCGTTGCAATCCATGACCAGCATCTGGACCGGACCGTTGCCGCGCAGTTGCAGCGTCAGGCGGCCGGGTTGCTTGAGCTGGGCAGCGATCAGTGCCGTGACGGCGGCTGTTTCGCCGAGCAATTGGGCGACGGTCGGTTGGTAATTGCGGCCGGCCTGCATGCCCTGCCAGGCATCGCCGAGGTGAACGATGGCGCCCCGGATATCGAGGCCTTCGAAGAGGAAGCGGCGAACGAAACTGGCGCTCATTGGAGTTGCTCCGCGTAGGTTTCCGGGGTGAAGCCGACGATCAGCCGGCTGCCGGTATCGAGCACCGGGCGTTTGATCAGTGCCGGATATTGCGCCATCAGCGCCAGCGCCTTGGCTTCGTCGACATCGGCACGCTCCGCCTCGCTCAACTTCTTCCACATCAGGCCGCGCGTGTTGAGCAGCTTCTGCCAGCCGGCCTTCGCCGCCCACTCGGGGAGGTTGGCCTCGGCCACGCCGGCTTTCTTGTAATCGATGAATTCGTAGGCGATACCCTGCCCGGAAAGCCAGGTCATCGCCTTCTTCATGGTGTCGCAGTTCTTGATGCCAAATAGTTTGATCATGGTTATATTCTCGGTGGGATGGAGAATTTTAGCATTCACGAATCAGGCGCAACGGGCTGGCCAAAGAGGATGCATGGCGAGCGGGGTTGTGACGGAAGCGCACCCGTTTCGGCCGGGTGTTCGACAGGAAGTCAACAATATTGCCAGTTTGTTTTATGGTGCTTTTAAATTCATATTGATGTTGAATTTAATATTTAACTGCCCTTGCCTATGACTCCGGATCCACTTGTTCGCCACAAGGTCACGGTGACCGGCAAGCCCGATGCCGCAAGGACGATCGTGTTCATCAATGGCATCGGCACCGATCAGTTGGTCTGGCGTCATGTCACACCGGCTTTCGCGGCGGAGTACCGCATCGTCACCTTCGATCATGTCGGCAGCGTGCCGTCCAACTTCGCCGATTTCCGCGGTAATCAGGTGCGCTACCTCAACGCGAAGGGCTATGCGCTGGATCTCCTCGATATTTGCACGGCGCTCAATCTGCCGGACGACACCTTGCTGGTCGGTCACTCCCTTGGGGCGGTCACCGCCATGCTGGCCGCGGCAAGGCAGCCGGGGCGGTTCGGCCAGTTGATCCTGATCGGGGCTTCGCCACGCTATCTCGATGCCGACGACTATACGGGCGGTTTTACGAGCCGCGATATCGAAAAGGTGTACGAGGCGCTCCGGCTCAACTACCGCTCCTGGGCCGAGGCGTTCGCCGCACACGCGATGGGGGCCGCTCACGGCCAGCCGACCGACAGGATGGCCGACGCCCTGGTCAGCGTTCCCGAGGACATGATGCTGACCACATTGTGCGCCGTCCTGCAGGGCGATCATCGGAGCATGCTGTCGCAGTTGAAGCTGCCGACGCTGATCGTCCAGTCGCGGGTCGATTACTTCGTGCCGCTGGCGGTGGCCGAGTACCTGCAACGGCAGATTGCAGGCAGCGAACTCGCCGTGATCGACGCCGAAGGGCATTTGCCGCACATCTCCGCGCCGGATGCCCTGATCGCCGTCATGCAGCGTTTCATGGCCGCTCATGGCTGTCCTCCGGCAACACCTCCTGGCGCAGGGGCGCCGGGCGAGGCTGCGTGAGCTTGCGCCGCCTCTCTTCCTACCTGGTGAGCCTGATCTGGCTCTGCATGGCCCCCTTGTTGTTGCTTGCCGCCTGGTTGGCCAACGACCAGTTGCGCGAACAGGAATCCCGCCATCTGCGCGAAGCAGCCGATCTGGCGCGCAATATCGCGTCGACGCTGGATACGCGGCTGCAGTGGTATGTCAATGGCCTGAACGCGCTGGCGCTGTCGCCCCGGATCGACACTGCGGCGGGTTGGCCGGAAATCTTCGAGGAAGCTCGGCGATTCCAGAAAAGTTTCGGCACCCATGTTGCGCTGGCCGATGCGGAGGGACGGGTGCTGTTCACCACGCAGCAGCCATTCGGCAGCCCAATTCCCAGGCTCCCCGTCCCGCAGGGCAAGAGTGCTGCTCGCAGTGCGCTGAATACCGGTCGGCCGCAGGTTGGTGATCTGGCCAAAGATGCGTCCTTGCTGGCCGTCGCCGTGCCGGTATTGCGCGATGGCAGGTCGCCGCGCCTGGTGCTGTTGAGCATCCTGGAGACATCATCGCTCCAGGAGCGCATCGAGCAGTTTGTGTTGCCAGCAGGGTGGGCGTTGAGCCTGCTCGATGGATCAGGCGCCGTTATCGCCCGTCGGGCGCCACCGGGCACCGCGGTTTCCCCTGCGCTGGCAGATGATCATCGGTTTGCCGTTCCCCTGGAACAGGCTGCCTGGCAGGTCGTCATCGAAGTGCCGGTATCTGCCTACCAGGAGATCACGAGTCGGGCCTTCTGGCCGCTGGCCTGGTCCATCCTGTTCGCCTCCGCCCTCGGTTTCGTTGGCGCGATGCTCGCCAGCCGGCGGCTTGCCAGGCAGATACGCAGCCTGGCCGACCCGGCCGGGGCGCCGCGCGTGCGGCTTGATATTGCGGAAATCGCCAGCGCCAGGGATCTGCTGCGCCAGGCGACGGACGAGCGTCGGGCCAGCGAGATACGCTTCCAGCGCTTGTTCGAGCTGATTCCCCTGCCACTGGTTTATGTTGCGCCGGATGGTCGATTTTTGGCCAGAAACGAGCGTTTCATGCAGGTTTTCGGCCATCAGCAGGAAGATCTTCACTGCCTGGAGGACTGGTGGACGTTGGCGTATCCCGATCCGGATGACCGTCAGCGTGCCCGGACAGCCTGGGAAGCGGATGTGGCGGCTGCCTTGCGCGATGGTTCCGACATTGTGCCAAAGGAGTATCGCATCACCTGCCGGGATGGTAGCCAGCGTGACATGGTCGTTTCCGGAATCGCCATGCCGGAAGGCTTTCTGGCCACTTTCTACGATGTCACCGAGCGCAAGCGGACCGATGCCGCATTGCGCGAAAGCCAGGAACGCCTGCAGTTGCTGATCGACCATGCGCCGGCGTCGCTTGCGATGTTCGACCGGGAGATGCGCTACATGGCGGTCAGCCGCCGCTGGCGGGACGATTACCGTCTGGGTGAGCGCGACTTGATCGGCCAGTCGCACTATGTGATTTTTCCCGACATTCCCGTGCGTTGGCGGGCGGTGCATCGTCGTGCCATGGCGGGCGAAGTGCTGAGCGCCGCGGCTGACCGCTTCGAACGGGCCGATGGCGGCGCGTTGTGGCTGCACTGGGAAGTCCGCCCCTGGCACAAGGATGACGGCAGTATCGGCGGCATCGTCATCTTCACGGAAGACATCACGGAGCGCCGGTTGGCGGATGGCGCGGTGCGCAAATTGTCGATGGCTGTCGAACAGAGTCCGGAGAGCATCGTCATTACCGATCTGACCGGCAACATCGAGTACGTCAACGAGGCAGTCGTCCGGCAGACAGGCTACGCCCGCGAGGAGCTGATCGGCCGTAACCCGCGTGTTCTGCATTCCGGCAAGACGCCGGCGGAAACGTATGCCTCTTTGTGGGATTCGCTCCAGCGTGGCGAGACCTGGAAAGGCGAATTCTGCAATCGGCGCAAGGATGGCAGCGAATACACCGAATTCGCGATCGTCACACCGATCCGCGGCGAGGACGGGCAGCCGACGCATTACGTGGCGATCAAGGAAGACATTACCGAGCGCAAGCAAGTCGCCGCCGAATTGGCCGCCTACCGCTTCCATCTCGAAACCCTCGTCGCCGAGCGCACGGTCGAACTCGAGCGGGCGCGTGAGCTGGCGGAGGCGGCCAATGTGGCGAAATCCGCCTTCCTGGCCAACATGAGCCATGAAATCCGGACGCCGATGAACGCCATCATCGGCCTGACGCACTTGCTCCACAAAGAGGCAAGCAGTCAATCGGATATCGCCAGGCTGGACAAGATTGCCGGTGCTGCCGAGCATCTGCTGGGCGTCATCAACGACATCCTGGATCTCTCGAAGATCGAGGCCGGGAAGCTCCTGCTCGAAGTGCGCGATTTCTCGACGACGGAACTGCTCGACGAGGTCGCGACGATGATCGGTGAAGCCGCCTCCGCCAAGGGACTGCAGGTTGCGGTCGATCCTGGTGGTGCCGGCTGGTTGCGCGGCGACGTGACCCGCCTGCGGCAGGCTTTGCTCAATTTTGCCGGCAATGCGGTCAAGTTTACCGAACGCGGCAGCATCACGCTGCGCTGTTCGCTGCTTCAGGAACAGGAAGGCCGCTGCGAGGTGCGTTTCTCGGTCTCGGACAGCGGCATCGGCATTCCGGCGGAGGCCTTGTCGCGTCTGTTCAACACCTTCGAGCAGGCCGATGTCTCGACTACCCGGCGTTTCGGCGGTACCGGCCTGGGCCTCTCGATCACCCGCCACCTGGCCCGCATGATGGGCGGCGAGGCAGGTGCCGAGAGTGCCGTCGGGGTTGGCAGCACCTTCTGGTTCACCGCCTGGTTGACCCGTGGCCAGCCGACCGGCGACAGCCGGCCCAGCCCGCGCCAGCAGGCGAGCAGTGAGGAACAGGTACTGGCCGAGCATGCCGGCCGGCGGATACTGCTCGCCGAGGATAATCCGATCAACGGCGAGGTGGCGCTCGAATTGCTGCTGGGCGCGGGGCTGGTGGTCGATGTCGCCAGCAATGGCCGTGAGGCGGTCGACCGGGTCGTTGCCAACGACTACGCCCTGGTCCTGATGGATGTGCAGATGCCCGAGATGGATGGCCTGGAAGCGACGCGGGCCATCCGGGCGCTACCCGGCCGACAGGCGCTGCCGATTCTGGCGATGACCGCCAACGCCTTCGACGAGGATCGCGCCGCCTGCGAAGCGGCGGGCATGAATGGCTTCGTCGCCAAACCGGTGAATCCGCCGGCCCTGTTTTCGACCTTGTTCGACTTCCTGCCGCGACAGGCACCAGCGAGCCGTCCGGCATCCGTCGTGGCTGCCGTTGCGGCAAACGCCGGGGACGGCATCGATGCCACACTGCGCCGCCTGGCTTCGTGTGGGGCGGTCGATGTGGCCCACGGCCTGAGCATCCTGAAAGGCAAAGGCCAGCGTTTCGTCCAGCTCCTGAGGTTGCTGGACGAGCAGCATGGCGACGATCCCGGCAAGATTCGGCAGTGTCTGGAGGCCGGCGATCTGAGCGGAGCGCTGCACGTCGTCCATTCGCTGAAAGGCGTCAGTGCGACACTGGGGGCGGTGTCGCTGGCCGATTCGGCCGAACAGCTCGAAGCAGCGATGAAGGAGGTACGCGGCGATGCGCTGGCCGATCTGGAGCCGTTGATCGCCGTGTTGGCAGGGCAACTCGGCCGACTGCACGACGATCTCGCGGCGGACTGAGTCGTACCCCCCGATCCTGAACGGGTTGCCGCCTCACTTTTTCAGCTTGGCGAACGCCGCCGCCATGGCGTTGCCGGAGGGGGGCGGAGCATTGTGGCGGGCCTGTTGGCGCGAGAGCGGGGCACCGCGCTGGGTGCCGGCCTCGTGGCTCCGCCCCTTGCCCGGTTCGTCGCTCATGCGCATGGTCAGTGCGATGCGCTGACGCGGCAGGTCGACTTCCAGCACTTTCACCTTGACCACCTGGCCCGCCTTGACCACGTCGTGCGGGTCCTTGACGAAGGTGTTGGAGAGGGCGGAAACGTGTACCAGGCCGTCCTGATGCACACCGATGTCGACGAAGGCGCCAAACGCTGCGACGTTGGTGACGACCCCTTCGAGGATCATGCCGGGCTGCAGATCCTTCACCTCGGTGACGCCGTCGGCGAAGGTAGCCGTCTTGAACTCCGGGCGCGGGTCGCGGCCGGGCTTTTCCAGTTCCTTCAGGATGTCCTGCACGGTCGGCAGGCCGAAGCGCTCGTCGGTATATTGGCTGGCGTTGACGCTCTTCAGGGTGCGGCTGTCGCCGAGCAGTTCCTTGATCGGTTTCTTGAGGTCGACAATGATCTTCTCGACCACCGGGTAGGCTTCCGGGTGCACCGACGAGGCGTCGAGCGGGTTGTCGCCATTCGGCACGCGCAGGAAGCCGGCGGCCTGCTCGAAAGTCTTGTCGCCGAGGCGCGGCACTTTCTTGAGGTCGTCGCGCGTCCGGAAAGCGCCGTGGGCATCGCGGTAATTGACGATATTGGCCGCCAGCCCGGCATTGAGGCCGGAGATGCGGGTGAGCAGCGGCACCGAGGCCGTATTCACATCGACGCCGACGGCGTTCACGCAGTCCTCGACCACGGCATCGAGCGAGCGGGCCAGTTTGGTCTGCGACACGTCATGCTGGTACTGGCCGACGCCGATCGATTTCGGCTCGATCTTGACCAGTTCGGCCAGTGGGTCCTGCAGGCGGCGGGCAATCGAGACGGCGCCGCGCAGCGAGACGTCAAGCTCGGGGAATTCCCTGGCGGCGAGTTCGGAGGCGGAATAGACCGAGGCACCGGCTTCGGAGACGACGATCTTGGTCAGGCGCGCTTCCGGGTACTTCTTCATGACGTCCTGGACCAGCTTGTCCGTTTCGCGGCTGGCCGTGCCGTTGCCGATGGCAACCAGCGAGACGCCGTGCTGGCTGGCCAGGCGGGCGATGGTATGGATCGAGCCGGCCCAGTCGCAGCGCGGCTCGTGCGGGTAGATGGTTTCGGTGGCAAGCAGCTTGCCGGTGGCGTCGACGACGGCGATCTTGCAGCCGGTGCGGATACCGGGGTCGATGCCCATCGTGACGTGCTGGCCGGCCGGGGCGGCGAGCAGCAGGTCCTTGAGGTTGCGGCCGAAGACGCGGATCGCTTCTTCCTCAGCCCGCTCGCGCAGTTCGTTCATCAGTTCGAGTTCGAGGTGGGTGTAGACCTTGATTTTCCAGGTCCAGCGCACGGTGTCGGCCAGCCACTTGTCGGCCGGGCGGCCCTGTGCCTTGATGCCGAACTTGCTGGCAATGCGCATTTCACAGGGGTTTGGGCCCGGCTTGACGGCTTCTTCGTCGAGTTCCGAGTCGAGGACCAGCGTCACCGACAGCACGCCTTCGTTGCGGCCGCGCAGCAGGGCGAGGGCGCGGTGCGAGGGCATGTCGGCGATGGCCTCGGCGAAGTCGAACCAGTCGCGGAATTTGGCCCCTTCGGTTTCCTTGCCTTCGACCACCTTCGAGCGGACGAGGCCGTGTTCGTTGAGGTATTCGCGCAGGCCGCGCAGCAGGTCGGCGTCCTCGGCGAATTTTTCCATCAGGATCTGGCGGGCGCCGTCGAGCACCGCCTTGCTGTCGGCAAAGCCGGCCTCGGCGTTGAGGTATTTTTCGGCTTCCTCGTCCGGCGTCAGTTCCGGATTTTCCAGCAGGGCGAGCGCCAGCGGCTCGATGCCGGCTTCGCGGGCGATCTGCGCCTTGGTACGGCGCTTCTGCTTGTAGGGCAGGTAGAGGTCTTCGAGGCGCTGCTTCGTCTCGGCGTCGTCGATCTCGGCCTTCAGTTCCGGCGTCAGCTTGCCCTGTTCCTCGATGCTGGCCAGGATGGCCGCACGGCGGTCTTCCAGTTCGCGCAGGTAGCCGAGGCGCTCTTCCAGCGTGCGCAGTTGCGTGTCGTCCAGGCCGCCGGTCACTTCCTTGCGGTAGCGGGCGATGAAGGGCACGGTGGCGCCTTCGTCGAGCAACTGGATGGCGGCCATGACCTGCGACGGACGGACGTTGAGTTCGACGGCAATGCGGTGTTCGATGGGTGCGAGCATGGGTGCGGCGGAACGGCAAAAAAGGGGCGTGCACTATGCGCAATCCGGCTGGAAAATACAACCGCCGATGCTTGGTGTAGGATGTCCGGGCTAGTAATTCCAATCGAATGGAGGAGAGGGCTAATGAAAGTGGACACCTATTTGTTCGGCGCTGTCGAAGTCGATCCGGCCAAGGTCATCGAATTCCCGAACGGCTTGGTCGGTTTCGAGGAAAGCAAGCGCTTCATGCTGGTGCACGAGGACGACCAGGCTCAGCCGGCCAGCTACACGCTCCAGTCGCTGGACGAGCCGACACTGGCCTTCCAGATCGTCGATCCGGCGTCGCTCGGCTTTCACTACGAACTCAACCTGAGCGATGCCGAAACCGCCTTGCTCAAATCGCCGGCCCCCGAAGACGTGCAGGTCATGCAGGTGCTGTTCAAGCAGGAGGATGGCGGCCAGTCGCAGATCACGCCCAGCTTGCGTGCCCCGCTGCTGATCAACACCAAGGCTCGCGTCGGCCTGCAGAAAGTCATGGAAACGCTGCGTTCCAACATCACCCTGAGCAACCTGGCCAGCGCCGTCTAAGCGCCCGCCGGATCGATCAGGCAAGCCCGCCGGGCGGTCACCGGCGGGCTTTGTCGTTTACGGGGTGGCGGCTTTGCCCGGTTTCAGCCGCTTGCTGATTTCGCCATCGCAGGCATTGGCCACCCGGTCGTATTCCTCCGGCGTATCGATCAGCGCCTGGGCCGCCTCGACCTTGGCGATTTCACGCTGCACGTAGGGAAGCCAGCGCGTGTCGAGTTCCTGCTGCAGGCGGCGGGCCAATTGCCCGGCCTGCCCGCGCCAGGGGCTGCTCCCGGCGAAACGTCGGTTCAGGGTGGCGGTGAGGTCTTGCTCGATGGCCGCCAGATGCGCCTGGTAGGTCTCGACATGGCGCATCTCGTGGGCGTGGATTTCCTTGTAGGCACAGGTGTCGGGCGGGAATTCGCGGGCGACATGAACGGTCAGCGGCGCGAAGCCGTAGGTCAGCGTGATCTGCGGGCTGGCGCATTCCCAGCGGCCGTCGGCCGAGACGATCACCGGCGTCGTCGAGGCGAAGCGCACGCTGGCGTTGCCGCGGGTCAGCCCGAGTACCTGCTGCCCCGGTCGTGCCTTGGCGCTCCCCAGGTTGGTCAGCGCCCGGTAGCCGTAGCGGAGATTGAACTCCGGCGCGCTCTCCAGGCGCTTGACGACGACCGAGGGCTTGGGCAGTTCATCGCAGGGGTCGGCAGCCCAGGCTGGCAGGGCGGCCAGCAGCCCGAGCCAGAGTGGGCTGGTCCGGCAGGCGCTCACAGGGGTTCGAGCGTTGTCCGGTAGCGGCGGGCGTTGTCGACGTAGTGCTCGGCCGATTTCTTGAGTTTCGCCACATCTTCGTCGCTCAGTTCGCGCACCACCTTGCCGGGCGACCCGACGATCAGCACCTTGTCCGGGAATACCTTGCCTTCCGGAATCAGCGTATTGGCGCCGACGATGCAGCCCTTGCCGATCACCGCCCGGTTGAGGATGACCGAGCCGATGCCGATCAGGCTGCCGTCGCCGACCGTGCAGCCGTGCAGCATGACCAGATGGCCGACCGTGACGTCGTTGCCGATGTGCATTGGCACGCCTTCGTCGGTGTGCAGCACCGAGCCGTCCTGAATATTGGTGTTGTCGCCGATGTGGATCGGATCGTTGTCGCCACGCAGCGTGGCGCTCCACCAGATCGAGGCGTTCCTGCCGAGGCGCACGTCGCCAATCACGGTCGCGTTGGGCGCGACCCAGGCGTCGTTGCCGAGTTGCGGGGTCTTGTCGCCGAGTTTGAAGAGGGGCATGGAGTTCTCCTTGGACTATCGGGGTTTCTCGCCTGGCCGGTCGACCGCAGGCAAACCCGCACATGTTACGCTGACAGTCGCCTGCGGGGCATCGTCAAGGAGTCGACATGAATTTTCGCGCCATCAAATCGTGGCAATGGGTACTGATCGTCATGGCGCTGCTGGTGGCGCTCGACTGGGCCATCCGCCGCCCCGATGCCCGCACCCGCGAACTGAACCACATCCTCGAAACGCAGGCCAGCCAGAAGTTGAAGGATTACCCCTACCAATTCCAGGTCCTCCGGGTGGAAGGTACGACGGCGGTGATGACCACACCGCGCAATGTCGATGTGCCGGCCTTCCGCTTGCTCGGTGTGCTCTACCCGGAGATCAACGTCAAGGATGCCAACAACCCGGCCTTCATTGCCGTCCAGAACCAGCTCGGGAGGATGCAGGACGAGGCCAAGGACATCGTTCTCGCTCAGCCGGGCATCGAGCAGGTGCGTTGGGAACTCGACAAACAGTGGCTCCGGCGCAAGGGTATCGAGGTGCCGGATCGCTGAGCGTCAGCTCTTGGGGATGTCGCCGGCCAGCTTCTGAACGATCAGGCTGCCCACCATGTCGCCTTCGACATTGACGGCTGTGCGTACGGTGTCGAGCAGGCGGTCGATGGGCAGCAGGATGGCGATGGCCTCGGTCGGCAGGCCGACCGATTCGAGAACCAGCACCATCGACAGCATGCCGACGCTGGGAATGCCCGGCGCGCCGACGGCGCCAAGCATGGCGACGAAAAACACGACCATCTGGCTGGCCAGGTCGAGTTCGATGCCGGCCAGGCGGGCGACGAAGAGGGCGGCAGCCGCTTCGTAGAGGGCGGTGCCGTCCATGTTCATGGTGGCGCCGAGCGGCACGACGAAGCTGGCGATATCCTTTTTGACGTGCAGGTGCTGTTCGGTGCAGCGCAGCGTGACGGGCAGCGTTGCCGCGCTGGAACTGGTGACGAAGGCGGTGAGCAGCGCCTCGCGGGCACCCTTGAAGAAATGCAGCGGCGAAACGCCGGTGACCAGCCACAGGATGCCGGGCAGCACGATGGCTCCGTGGAACAGCGTCGAACCGACGACGACGGCGATGAAATGCCCGAGGCTGCCGAGCAGCGCGCCGTCCTGCGTGGCAACCAGTTGCAGGAGCAGGGCCGCGAGGCCGAGCGGGGCGAGATGCATGATCCAGCCGACGACCATCAGGCAGAGTTCCTGCAGTTCCGTCATCAGGTTGCGGATGTTGCGATAGCGCTCGCCCCCGACGACCAGTGCGATGCCGAGGAAGAGGGCGATCATCACGACCGCCAGGATCTCGCCATTGGCCAGCGCCTTGAACGGATTCTGAAAGAGGCCGCGCAGGAACTGGGCGATGTAGTCGGGCAGGGGCATCTGGCGCGTCTGGTAGTCGCGCGTCGCCTCGGCGAACATGGCCAGGTGCAGGCCCTCGCCGGGCCGGAAGAGGTGCGCTGCGCCAAAACCGATGACGATGGCGATGGCCATGGTCAGCACAAAAAAGGCCAGCGTCGTCGTCCACACCCGATGCATCTGGTGATGGGCGCGCAGATTGGCCACCCCGGTCACGATGGAGGCGAAGACCAGCGGCACCAGCACCATGCGCAACAGGTCGAGGAAGAGGTTGCCGGCCAGGCGGGCACCGTACAGCACGTGGCCGGCCAGCGGCGTCGCGCCCTCGGCGGCCAGCCAGCTGCCGCCGGCCAGCCCGAGCAGGCAGCCGAACAGGATCTGGGAATTCAGGGATGGGCGTCGCATGGCGTGATTCTAATGGCGTTGTCGTCGCAAGCGACGGCTGGCATGATCGCCGCTTCGACTGAAAGGAAACGGGAAATGAGCGATATTTCGGCCCTCACCGCCGCCGTGCAGGCCTTCCGCGATGCGCGCGACTGGCGCCAGTTTCACTCGCTGCGCAACCTGATCGTCTCGCTCAACCTGGAGGCAGCGGAGTTGCTCGAACTGACGCAATGGCGGAGCGATGCCGAAATCGACGCACTGCCCGACGATCCGCAGGCAGCCGAGGAATTGCGCGACGAATGTGCCGACATCCTGTTGTTGCTGTTGCTGGTTGCCGACAAGGCCGGCATCGACCTGACCGCGGCGGCCTATGCCAAGCTGCGCAAGAACGAGCAGAAATACCCGGTCGACAAGGCCTACGGTTCGCGCGCCAAATACACCCAGTTAGGCTGACTCGCTCTCCAGCACGTATTTCGCCCCGTCGCCCTGGGCCAGCAGTTCGGTCAGGCGGGGCAGGGTTTCGTGCAGCTTCTTCTCGAGTGTCCAGGGCGGATTGATGATGAACATCCCGCTGCCGTTCATGCCGAAACCGTCCTTGGCCGGCGCTTTCACTTCCAGCGTCGCATGCAGCCAGTTCTTCGCACCCAGTGATTTCAGGCGACCCGGCAGCTGGCGCGATTCGAGCTTGGCCAGCATCGGGTACCACACGGCATAGGTGCCGGTGGCAAAGCGCTTCAACGCCTCCTGCAGCGCCTTGATCACGGCCGCGTAGTCGCCCTTGGTTTCGTAGGACGGGTCGATCAGTACCAGGCCGCGCCGGGTCGGGGGCGGCAGCAGGGCCTTGAGGCCGGCGAAGCCGTCGCCTTCGGAAACGGTGACGGCCCGCCCGGCGCCCTTGAAGCATTCCTGCAGCAGCTTGATATCGGTGCTGTGCATCTCGAAAACCCGCAGGCGGTCGCCCTCGCGCAGCAGCTGGCGCGCCAGCCAGGGTGAGCCGGGGTAGTGCTTCAGCGGCCCGTCCGGGTTGAGCTGGCGCACCAGGTCGACATAATCGGTGACCGCCGGTGGCAGGCCCTTGGCGTCCCACAGGCGGCCGATGCCGTCCTTGTATTCGCCGAGCTTGGTGGCATGTGGCGATTCCAGCGCGTAGCGGCCGGCTCCGGCGTGGGTGTCGACGATCCAGAACGGGGCCGGCTTCTCGCCCATGTATTCGGCGATCTGGATCAGGATCAGGTGTTTCAGCACGTCGGCGTGGTTGCCGGCGTGATAGGCATGGCGGTAGCTGAGCATCGGGGGCCTGTGTCGGTGAGGTCATGCCCGCTGCGGGGCGGGTGAGGCGCGGATTGTGCAGTGTAGCGAGGGCGGCGGGCAAGCCGCAACGGCCGGCCGGCTGGCCGGGGCTAGTCGGGGATTTGTTCGAGGGTGAAGAATTCCAGCCCGTCGTTCGCCTCCAGGCAGCTGCCGAGCTGGCGATGCAGGGCCCGGCCGGGCAGCTGGATGACGATGCGCTCGCCAGCCCGGTAGATGCGCGGCGGGATGATCAGGCCGGCGAACTTGCCGTAGGCGGGCAGGCTGTGCAGGAAAATGGCGCGGCTTTCCTGGGCATCGGCACCGACGACCTCGACCACGCTGACCTGCGGCGACATCAGTTGCAGGCCGATCTCCAGCCGGACCTGCGACGACGCGATGCGGCGCACCAGGCAGACGTGGATCTTGCTCGATTCGCGTGGCTGCAGTGCGACGATGTCGCCAGCCCCGAGCGTTTTCTTCTCGCCCTTGATGAAGCGCAGGCGGAAACCGTCCGGACTCTCGTCGACCAGCGCCCATTCACTGGAAGTGAATTCCCGCCCGTCGTCGCGGCTGGCTGCATCGACCGCGCGCCGCGAGAAGGCGTTGCCGTCGACAAAGCTGATCACCGCAGCGAGCCCTGCGACGAGATCGCCGCGCGGCCGGAAATGGGTGCGGCTGAAGCGCCGCGAGCTCTTGCCGCCGATCGCGACACGCAAGGACTGCAACATGGCCGGCGCAGCGTTGAGGTCGGGTTCCACGGCCTTGCCGGGGCGTCGCGTCAGGTTGCGGTCGAGGGCGGCCAGCACCTGCGAGCAATCGACCAGCAGGCCGCCGAAGGTCGAGACACTGGCCGGCAGTCGCGACAAGGGGTAGCCGGGTGCGGCTTCGTCGGGCCGGACGAGAAAGCAGGAGTCGGGATGCTTGACCGCCGCCGGGTCAGCCAGCGCATCGCCGATGGTGGCGTAGGCAGCCAGTTGGCGCGAGCAGGCGTGGATGGTGTCGAGCTCGCTGCGCGGCAGCTTGCTCGGTTCCAGGTAGGCGAAGAGCAGGGCGCCGACATATTCGTGCTCGATCGGTGCCGTTTCGCCGTTGAGCGGCGTGTTCAGCGGCCCGCGCACGAGCTGGTAGAGGTCGTGCAGGCTCTGCCAGGAGGTGGCCGATGGCGCGGCGTAGGCGCGGTAGGCCAGCAACTGGCGCCGGGCGATCATTGCCATCGCGCGATGGATGTTGCGATGGAAGAGATGGCTCAAGCCGCCTTCCAGTTGGCTCTTGAGCATGCTCCGGGCGATGCCGGCGTAGGCAATGGCCAGGCCTTTCAGCAGGTTGTCGGCCTGCAGTGCCGCCGCCGTCACTTCGTAGGGCAGGGGCAGGACGGCCTGGCAGACTTCGTTTTCCAGGGGGGGGAGGGCTTGTTCTGCTTCGTGCCGGATGTCTTCCAGCAACTTGAAACGCATGTGCAGGTTGGGCTGCTGGCTGGCCGTGGGGAGCACGCTGGAGGCCAGCTTGGCGATGGTTTCCTGGGGCGACAGCCCGGCCACCGTGTCCAGCAGGCCACGGACTGCTGCGGTACCCTTCTGCTCGGCACTGCTCGGGCCGAACGGAAGCAAGTCGCGGAATATCTGCAGCGGCGAGTCCATGGTATTTGGGTAATTTTTGACGAACGAATTATCAGTGAAAAATGATTTATTTTCTGTGGAGAATTTCCGCCTTTCGTATACTTACGCGATGAATTGGTTCGAATTACTGCTTCTCTGTGCCCTGGGCGCCGCCCTGTGGTTCTGGCTGGACAGCCTGCGGGCGCGTGAAATCGGCATCGCGGCGGCACGCCAGTCGTGTGCCGAGGAAGGCCTGCAGTTTCTCGATGAAACGGTTGCCGGCCGTTCCCTGAAACTGGTTCGCGATGATGACGGCGTCCTCCGCTGGCAGCGGGTTTTCGCCTTCGAATACAGCGATACCGGCAATAACCGTTGTTCTGGCAGCGTGACCATGCTCGGCCATCAGGTCGAGTTGCTCCACGTCCGCCCCCACCTTTACGTTGTGCCGAGTGCTCATGAAACCCTCCATTGAAGAAATCGAATTCCACGGTATCGCCGCCCTGCGCCTGAATGGCCCGCAGGGCGCCAGTGCCGTCATCAGCAAGCTGGGTGCGCAAGTGCTCTCCTGGACTACGCCGGACGGCCGCGAGCGCTTGTTCCTCTCCGACAAGGCCGTGTTCGACGGCAGCGTCGCCATTCGGGGCGGCATTCCGGTCTGCTGGCCGCAGTTTGCCGGGCTGGGCGACCTGCCCAAGCACGGTTTCGTGCGAACCCGCGAATGGCAGGTCAGTGCCCGGCGCTGTGGTGACGACTATGCGCTGCTCACCCTCGAACTGGCCGATGACGAGGCGACCCGCGCCCTGTGGCCGCATCCCTTCCGCCTTGAGCTGACGGTGATGATCGAGACCGATCGTCTCGATCTCGAACTGTGTGTCGCCAATACCGGTACAGCCGCGTTCGCCTTCACCGGCGCGCTGCACACCTATCTGCGCGTCGTCCAGGTCGAGGATGTGACGCTGGAAGGGCTTTACGGCCACGATTATCGCGATGCCGCCAAGGGCGATGTCGTCGTCCGCGATACCGGCACGCACATTGCGGTCGAGGCCGAGATGGATCGCGTCTATCGCCGGGTCAAACGGCCGCAACTGCTGCAGGCCGGTAATCTCAGCCTGGCCGTGCAGGGCCAGGGCTTCCCCGATGTCGTGGTCTGGAATCCCTGGGTCGAGAAGTGCGCGACGCTGACCGACATGCCGGCCGATGGCTGGCGGCACATGCTGTGCGTCGAGGCGGTGGCCGAGCAGCCGGTCGTCGTGCCGGCCGGCGAGGAGTGGTACGGGCGGCAGACGCTGGTCGCCGTGTAAACGCCGGCAATTTTGATCTGCATTACGGTTGTCGGCAGTGGGCTGGGCTAGGCTCCTGCCGAGATCGGCCAGCCTGGCCCCTTTTTTCCGGAAATGCCATGAAAACCCAAGCGCTCAGCCTCGATAGCCTGTTCGACGCCCTGGCCGAAGGCTGGCGCGTTGCCAATGAAACCCGGGGCATCAGTATTGCCTACACCGCACTGTTTGTCGTCGGTGGCGTGCTGATCATGGGGGGGCTGCTGGCCCGTGGCTGGACACCTTTCGTCATCGCCGCGGCGGGGGCCTTCATGCTGGTCGGGCCGGCGGTGCTCGCCGGTTATTTCGGCATCGCAGCGGCGCTGGCGGCCGGGCAGCGTCCCGGCCTGGGCGACGTCGCAGCCGGCTTTGCCGGAGCCAGCCGGACGCTGTGGGCGCTGGCCCTGGTTTGCGGCTTGTTGTTCATGATTTTCGTGACCGATGCAGCGATCCTCTATGCCTACATGATCGGCGACGTACCGGTCTGGCTGGGCGAGTTGCTGCCGGTTGCAGAGGGCGTTTCGCGTTTCGTGCTGTGGTCGTCGGTGTCGGGCGGTGTCGTCGCCTTCCTGCTGTTCACCGTGTCGGCCTTTGCCGTGCCGCTGCTCTGCGAGCGTCGGGCGACGCTGGTCGAGGCGGTGGTGAGCAGCGTGCGGGTCGTCTTTGGCAATTTCTTCATCGCCATGGTCTGGGCGGTCCTGCTGTCGACGACTGTCATGGCCAGTATCCTCTTGCTGCCCCTGCTGCTGCTTACCTTGCCCTGGCTGGCCTACGCCAGCCGGGCGCTCTACCGGATCGCGCTGCCGGTCTGAGGGGGCGGGCTTCGCGGGTATAATCTCCGGTTTCCCCGATTTTCCCTGCCTGCCGTGTCCGCTCTCGACCAAGAAATCTCCCGCCGCCGTACCTTTGCGATCATCTCCCACCCCGACGCGGGTAAAACCACGCTGACCGAAAAGCTGCTGTGGTTCGGCGGCGCCATTCAGGTCGCCGGCGAAGTACGCGCCCGCAAGGCCTCGCGCCACGCGACGTCGGACTGGATGGAGCTGGAAAAGCAGCGCGGCATTTCGGTGACCTCGTCGGTCATGCAGTTCCCCTACCGCGAGTGCATGATCAACCTGCTCGACACCCCGGGCCACGAAGACTTCTCGGAGGATACCTACCGCACGCTGACCGCCGTGGATTCGGCGACCATGGTCATCGACTCGGTGAACGGGGTCGAAGCGCAGACCATCAAGCTGTTGAACGTCTGCCGCATGCGCGACACGCCGATCCTGACCTTCATCAACAAGCTCGACCGCGAAGGCAAGGAGCCGATCGACCTGCTCGACGAAATCGAGTCGGTGCTCGGCATGCAGTGCGCGCCGATCACCTGGCCGATCGGCATGGGCAAGCGTTTCCGCGGCGTTTATCACCTGTACGACGACACCATCGCCTTCTTCGACCCGCAGGCCGAGAAGGGCACGGCCGAGATCATCCAGGGGCTGGACAATCCGCGCCTCGACGAACTGATCGGCAGCCAGGCCGACGAACTGCGCACCGATATCGAACTGGTGCGCGGCGCGTCGCATCCCTTCGATGCCGATGCCTACCTCTCAGGCAAGCAGACGCCGGTCTTCTTCGGTTCGGCGGTCAACAACTTCGGTGTGCAGAGCTTGCTCGATGCCGTGGTCGAGTTGTCGCCCGCCCCCAAGGCGCGCAATGCCGTGGTCAAGGGCGAGGCGCGCGAAGTGGCGCCGAACGAGGCCAAGTTCTCCGGCTTCGTGTTCAAGATCCAGGCCAACATGGACCCCAAGCACCGCGACCGCATCGCCTTCCTGCGCGTCTGTTCCGGTCGTTTCGACCGGGGCATGAAGGTCAAGCAGGTGGCGACCGGCAAGACCCTGTCGATCAACAACGCCATCACCTTCATGGCGCGCGACCGGTCGACGGCCGACGAAGCGTGGTCGGGCGACATCATCGGCATCCCGAACCACGGTACCATCCGCCTCGGCGAAACCTTCTCGGAAGGCGAAGACTTGCGCTTCACCGGCATCCCGTCCTTCGCGCCGGAAATGTTCCGCCTCGCCCGCATCGGCAACCCGCTGAAGATCAAGCAACTGCAGAAGGGCCTACACCAGTTGGCGGAGGAGGGCGCGACCCAGTTGTTCCGGCCGATTTCCGGTTCCGACATGATCCTTGGTGCGGTCGGCGCACTGCAGTTCGATGTGGTGGCACACCGTCTGGAGCATGAATACGGCGTGCAGGTCATCTTCGAAAGCTATAACTGCTCGACGGCGCGCTGGATCGTCGGCGACCCGGCCGAACTGCGCCAGCTCTCCGAGCGCTACAGCGCCAACGTGGCGCTCGATGGGGCGGACGATCCGGTCTACCTGGCGCCGAACAATGTCTATCTGAACATGGTCAAGGAAAAATATCCCAACCTGCGCTTCCTCGAAGCGCGCGAGGTGGCCTGATCATGGCGGTCCGGGTGCAGGAGGCGGATTTCGACGTCGGCGCCGAACTGGCGGCCCTGCGTGCGCAGGATGCCCGGGTCGGTGCGCTGGCCAGTTTTCTTGGTCTGGTGCGTGATATCAACGACGGTGCCCGTGTTGCCGGCATGACGCTGGAGCACTATCCCGGCATGACCGAAAAGGCACTGGAGGCCATCGTTACCGAGGCCAAGGGCCGCTGGGATATCTACGAAGCACTGGTCATCCATCGTGTCGGGCCGCTCAAGCCGTGCGACCAGATCGTGCTGGTCGCCGTGACCAGCGCCCATCGCGGCGAAGCCTTTGCCGCCTGCGAGTTCATCATGGATTACCTGAAGACCCGCGCTCCCTTCTGGAAGAAGGAAGAAACGCCGGATGGCGGCCGCTGGGTGGATGCTCGCGAGACCGACGACAGCGCCGCAGCCCGCTGGCAATAATGAAAAAGGGGAGCCTCGGCTCCCCTTGTTGTTTCCGGTGCGGTCGGGATCAGGTCCGGAATTGCGCGACAGCCTGATGCAGCGAGGCGGATAGCGACTGCAGGTGGCGGGCGGCATCGGCGGTGTGGCGGACGGCGACGGCGCTTTCTTCCGACATTTGGGCGATGGTTTCCAGCTGTTGGGCGATTTCGTTGCTGGCGATGCTCTGCTCGGCGATCGAGTCGGAAATGCCATTGACCACGACGGTAACGCGCAGTGCGCCATCGCGAATGCGGTTGATCGAATCGCCCGCCTGATTGGCCAGCTCGACGCCCTTGCTGACCTGTTCGACCCCCGCCTGCATGCTGTTGACAGCATTGCGCGTGCCAATCTGGATTTTGGACACCATGTCGGTGATCTCGGTGGTGGACAGGCTGGTCCGTTCGGCCAGCTTGCGCACTTCGTCGGCGACGACGGCGAAACCGCGCCCTTGCTCACCGGCCCGGGCCGCCTCGATGGCGGCGTTGAGAGCCAGTAGGTTGGTCTGGTCGGCGATTTCCTTGATGGTATTGACGATGGTGGTGATGCGATCCGACTGGCGGCCGAGTTCCTCGACGATTTCGGAAGAGGACTGCACGGCCTGGGAAATATTGCGCATTTCGTTGGCGGCGCCGTGGATGACGGCCGCTCCTTCCTCGGAAATTTGCCCGGAGTCCTGCGAAATGCCATGCGCCTCGGTGGCGTTTTCCTTGACCTGATCGATGCTGACGGCCATTTCCTCGACCGAGGCGGCCATCGATGAGGCGGCATCGCTCTGCTGGCTGGCGCGTTGCGAGACTTCCTCCGAGGCGTGCAGCAACTGGTCGGCGGCGCTGGCCACCTGCTCGGCATTGTTGACGATGGTCGCGATGATGCTGCGCAGCGTTTCCTGCATGGTGCGGATATTGGCCAGCAGGCTGTCCTTGTCGTCCGCCGGGCAGTCGACCGGTGTTGCCAGGTCGCCGCTGGCGATCCGGCGGGTAATGGCCGAGGCGAGGCTCGGGTCACCGCCCAGCGTGCGGATGATGTTACGCGACAGGAGGAGCAGGGAAATGGCGATGAAACCACCGATCCCCAGGCCCCAGAGCAGCAGCTTGACGGCATCGGCGCGGAACTTGGCTTCGACATCGTCAATGTAGATGCCCGAGCCGATCACCCAGCCCCACGGCGCGAAGCCCATGACATAGGAAATTTTCGGCACGCCTTCCTCGGAACCCGGTTTCGGCCACAGGTAGTCGACGAATCCGGCACCCTGAGCCTTGACCACCCGGTTGAATTCGAGGAACAGCTGCTTGCCGTTCTTGTCCTTCAGTTGGTCGAGTTTCTTACCCTCGAGGTCCGGCTTGATCGGGTGCATGACCATCAGGTCCTGCAGGTTGTTGATCCAGAAATATTCGACCGTGTCGTAGCGCATGCTGCGAATCGCGGCAGCGGCTTTCTGCTGGGCTTCCTCGACCGGCATCTGGCCGTCGCGGGCTGCCTTCTCGAAATGCGCCACGGTGGCATGGGCTACCTCAACGAGGTTACGTACCTTGGCCTGGCGGTCTTCCAGCATCTGGCTCTTGCTGTTGAGGAGCAGCACGACAAAAAGTGCGGCCAACGCGATGACGGTGGCAGCCGTCATGGCGAAGAGCTTGCCACGCAGTGTCAATCCCGAGTTTGACATGGGTTTTTCCTCTACTGACTTTTATAGCAGAAATAACAAATTTGTTTTTGTTTTGCAGGGAATGTATCACGTCATCGCATGCGTCGAAAACAACTCCCTGAGAAAAGCCCCTGCGTGAGGTGTTGAAAATGGAATTTACGTCCTCATGTAGGGTGCATCCGACATTTCGCAGAGGGAGAGCAGCGATGCGCCTTGACAAGTTCACGACCAAATTCCAGCAAGCTTTAGCCGACGCGCAAAGCCTGGCGCTCGGCAACGACCAGCAGTTCATCGAGCCGCAGCACCTGTTGCTGGCCCTGATCAATCAGGATGACGGCGGCACGACTTCGCTGTTGTCGCGCGCCGGCGTCAATGTGCCCGGCCTGAAGCGCGACCTCGAGCAGGCGTTGACGCGCTTGCCGAAGGTCGAAGGCCATGGTGGTGACGTATCGGTTGGCCGCGACCTGGCCAACCTGCTCAACCTGACCGACAAGGAAGCGCAAAAGCGGGGCGACCAGTTCATCGCCAGCGAAATGTTCCTGCTCGCCCTCTGTAACGACAAGAACGAAACCGGGCGCATCGCCAAGCAGCATGGCTTCTCCCGCAAGTCCATCGAGGCGGCCATCATGGCCGTGCGCGGCGGGCAGGGCGTCGATAGCCAGGAAGCCGAAGGCCAGCGCGAATCGCTGAAGAAATACTGCATCGACCTGACCGAACGCGCCGCCCAAGGGAAACTCGACCCGGTGATCGGCCGCGACGACGAGATTCGTCGCGCCATCCAGATTCTGCAGCGCCGTACCAAGAACAACCCGGTGCTGATCGGCGAGCCGGGCGTCGGCAAGACGGCCATCGTCGAAGGGCTGGCCCAGCGCATCGTCAATGACGAAGTGCCGGAAACCCTGAAGGGCAAGAAGGTGCTGGTCCTCGACATGGCCGGCCTGCTGGCTGGGGCCAAGTACCGCGGCGAGTTCGAGGAGCGCCTGAAGGCCGTGTTGAAGGAGGTGGCGCAGGACGAAGGGCGCATCATTCTGTTCATCGACGAAATCCACACCATGGTCGGCGCCGGCAAGGCCGAGGGCGCGATCGACGCCGGCAACATGCTGAAGCCGGCCTTGGCGCGCGGCGAGCTGCACTGCATCGGCGCCACGACGCTGGACGAATACCGCAAGTACATCGAAAAGGACGCCGCGCTGGAACGCCGTTTCCAGAAGGTATTGGTCGACGAGCCGAGTGTCGAATCGACCATCGCCATCCTGCGCGGTTTGCAGGAGAAATACGAACTGCATCATGGCGTCGACATCACCGATCCGGCGATTGTGGCGGCTGCCGAGTTGTCGCACCGCTACATCACCGACCGCTTCCTGCCGGACAAGGCCATCGATTTGATCGACGAGGCCGCGGCGCGCATCAAGATGGAAATCGACTCCAAGCCGGAATCGATGGACAAGCTCGACCGTCGCATCATCCAGCTGAAGATCGAGCGCGAGGCGGTGAAGAAAGAGAAGGACGAGGCTTCGCAGAAACGTCTCGGCCTGATCGAGGACGAAATCGCCCGCCTGACCAAGGAATATTCCGACCTCGAGGAAATTTGGAAAGCCGAGAAGTCGGCCGTGTTGGGCTCGGCGCAGATCAAGGAGGAGATCGACCACCTGAAGGCCGATATCGCCAGGCTGCAGCGCGAGGGCAAGCTGGAGAAGGTGGCCGAGCTGCAATACGGCAAGCTGCCGCAACTTGAAGCGCAATTGAAGAAGGCGGAAGCGGCCGGCGAGGGCAGCCAGCAGAAGAACAAGCTGCTGCGCACGCAAGTCGGTGCCGAGGAAATCGCCGAAGTGGTCAGCCGCGCCACCGGCATCCCGGTCAGCAAGATGATGCAGGGCGAGCGCGACAAGCTGTTGAGGATGGAAGAGCGCCTGCACAACCGCGTGGTCGGCCAGGACGAAGCCGTGCGCCTGGTAGCCGACGCCATCCGCCGCTCGCGCGCCGGGTTGTCCGACCCGAACCGTCCCTACGGTTCCTTCCTCTTCCTCGGTCCGACCGGTGTCGGCAAGACCGAGCTGTGCAAGGCGCTGGCTGAGTTCATGTTCGATAGCGAGGAACACCTGATTCGCATCGACATGAGCGAGTTCATGGAGAAGCACTCGGTCGCCCGCCTGATCGGCGCGCCGCCGGGCTATGTCGGCTACGAAGAGGGCGGCTACCTGACCGAAGCGGTGCGCCGCAAGCCGTACTCGGTGATCCTGCTCGATGAAGTCGAAAAGGCGCACCCGGATGTCTTCAACGTGCTGCTGCAGGTGCTTGACGACGGCCGGATGACCGATGGCCAGGGGCGTACCGTGGATTTCAAGAACACGGTGATCGTCATGACCTCCAACCTGGGCAGCCAGATGATCCAGCAGATGTCGGGCGACGACTACGGCGTGATCAAGGTGGCGGTGATGGCCGAGGTGAAAACCTACTTCCGGCCGGAGTTCATCAACCGCATCGACGAAGTGGTCGTCTTCCACAGCCTCGACGAGGAGCATATCGCCGGTATCGCGAAGATCCAGCTCGGCTATCTCGAAAAGCGCCTGGCCCAGCTGGAGATGGGCATTGTCGTCGAGGACAGTGCCTTGTCCGAACTGGCCAAGGCCGGCTTCGACCCGGTGTTCGGTGCCCGCCCCTTGAAGCGCGCCATTCAGCAGCAGATCGAGAATCCGTTGGCCAAGGCCATCCTGGAAGGCCGCTTTGCCGCCAAGGACACGATCCGGGTGGCCTGCGAAAACGGCATCATGCGTTTTGCCAAAGGTTGATCAGCGAGCAGGCTGAAACAAGAAGGGCGATGCCAGGTGGCATCGCCCTTTTTATTTGTGGGGGAGCGGAATCAGCAGCGGCCCTTCTTGGCCTGGCCCGGCGGACAATGGCCGCCATCCTGGTGCGGCACGCCTTTGTTACCGCGACCGGTATAGTATTTTTCGCCTCGCGGACCGTTGTGCTGCTTCCAGTAGCCCGGGTCGCGCCAGTCGTAACCATCCCAGTAGTAGCCGCGATCATTGCGGGTGCCGAAGGTGACGCTGACACCGGGCGCGTCAACGCGTACGCTACCGAGATTGACATTGATGTCGGCGGCGCTGGCGAACCAGGGCAGGGTGCCGAACAAGGCGGTAATCAAGATTTTTTTCATGGGCACTATCCTCATCAGTGTGAATGAACAAGCGAAGGAAACCGCCTGACACTCGTGTAGAACCATGATAACCATTTCGCGGACAGGATGACGAATCATGCGGGAAGAACAGAAGGAATGGCAGGCTCGGCGCCATGCCGAATTGAGCGCTCCGGACAGTTGGTTGGGCATGGCCGGTTTGTTCTGGTTGCAACCTGGCGTGAATCGGGTCGGTTGCGGTGACGATTGCCTGGTTTGCCTGCCAGAGGGCCCGGCGCATCTCGGCGATCTGCTCTGGCAGTCTGGGTTGTTGCTCTGGCAGCCGGTCGACGGGCCGGAGCAAAGCCTGCAAACAGACTTGAACGGTGCCCCCAGCGTGGTCGATTTCGGCGACTGGTCGTTCTTCGTTGTCGACCGGGAGGGGCGGCTGGCTGCCCGTTTGCGCGATCGGGCCTGGGCAGCGAAGCAACCGTTCAGCGGTCTGGCCTATTTCGACGACGACCCGCAATGGGTCATCGAAGCCGATTGGGAGACGCTGTCGCCGCCGCTCAGCATGGAGGTTCCCA
The DNA here is from genome assembly GCF_000519045.1 of Dechloromonas agitata is5. Lineage (GTDB taxonomy): Bacteria > Pseudomonadota > Gammaproteobacteria > Burkholderiales > Rhodocyclaceae > Azonexus > Azonexus agitatus. The sequence continues at coordinate 2,931,269 of NZ_KI912532.1, read as the reverse complement.
ATGTCAGCGGAGACCTGAAACAGGTTGAGGTTGGGCATCGTGCGGTATTCAACGTCGGAGGCGAACCCGCCAGCTTGTTGCCGATGGCGGTCAGCGACAATGAGGTCTTCTTCGTTTTTCGTGATCGGACCAGTGGTCGCGAGACATACGGCGCCGGGCGGTTCCTCAAGGTGCCAGTGCCGACTGGCCGCAAAATCAGGCTCGATTTCAATCGTGCCTACAATCCGCCCTGCGCCTTCACGCCGTTTGCCACCTGTCCGCTGCCACCGCCGGAGAACTGGCTGCCTTTTCCGATCACGGCCGGGGAAAGGAAATGGCTTCCGAAATGAGCCTGGCGGTCGTCGCCTGATTGTTCGGCTCCTTCCACAGGCGCCCTGTCGTGACTCGGCGTCGCTCTCCGGCAGATGCCGTGCCCTGAGATCGCCGCCCTCAGCCTTCGGCGCGGGTTGGCGCGAGGGCTGGGAGGCCGATTTATTCCGTTGTTTGGGGAATGGATTCCAGTTGAAGCTGCTGATAGTTGGTAGTACATTTGGCAAATAAATGTCAAAAATAATGCCTGCTTGACCAACTGGCGGGCGTGGAGACACATCATCAAGGTCCATAGCCGCATCCTGCTGGTTCTGATTCTGCTGGTCATCGTTGCGCTGTTGGCGGTTACCGACACCATGCGCCGCTGGTACCAGTCGATCGACGATCGCCTGAGCAGCGACGCGACGGGTATTCTTGCCCGGCGTGACGACGTGTTCGGCCAGGCGTTGCGGCAGCCGCTGGGCAGCCTGCGTCTGCTGGCTGCATCGCGGACCCTGGCGCATGCAAAACCGCTCGATGTCCAGGCCGACCTCGATACCTGGAAGGCCAACCTGCAGGATGTCGAGGCCATTTACCTGTTCATGCTGGATGGTCGCATCATCGCCGCAGGCGGGTCAGAGAGCACCCCGGCGTACATCCGGGACGCCTACCGCGACTATCGTGAACGGGGGGCGCCGGCACTCGCCATGCCCCGTGTCGTGATGGATGGCGGCCGGCCACTGGTCATCATGGGCACGCCGCTGGCGGGGCAGGCGGCCGGCGTCGTGCTGGCCACCTTCCATCTGGATCAAATGCTGGGGCCTTTGCTGGTTCGTCTGCCCGGCAACAACGCCCGCCTCATTCTCCTCGACGGGAGTGAGCAGGTGCTGGTCGATGGCTTTGCGCAGCCCGCCTCGGGCGACCATCTGCTCAATGGGCAACAGGCGGCCCATCCGGCCGCACTGCTCGCGGCGCTGCAAGGCAAGGCGACGCCTGCTGGCGTGGTCGCTGGCCTCTATACCGTGCACGGCGAGCAATATCGCTATTACGCCTCGCGCATGAGCAGCACAGACTGGTTGCTCGCCTACGTCCAGCCGGAGGCCGATCTGCTCGCCGCCTACCGGGAGGCCAAGTATCTCGGCTGGGCGCAGCTGTTTTTCGTCGTGCTGGCTGCCTTGTTGCTGGTGGCGATGATGCAGCGCCTGGTGTTGCGCCCCCTGCAGGCCCTGGCCAGGGTTCAGGAGGCCATGCGGGACGGTGCCGTGCCGACCCCGGTGGCCGTACGGGGAAGTGGTGAATTTGCCGCCATGGCCGCCTCCTATAATCGCCTGGTGGCTGACCTTTCCGCCTCGGAATCACGGCTGCGCACGATTTTCGAGGCTTTCCCGGAGTCGGTCATCGTCACGCGCCTAACCGATGGCGTTATCGTGGACACCAACGACGTCTTCCTGAACAAGATTGGACGGTCGCGGGCCGAGGTGATCGGGCATACCGGCCAGGCGCTCGGTGTGCTGGCCGACAATAATGATGTGATGGCACACCGCGAGACCTTGTTGGAGAAAGGCAGCCTGGAACGCGAGCTGATCCATTTGCGGACAGCGCAGGGCGAGGATCGCTGGAGCATGTATTCCAGCCGCCTGATCGACTTCGACGGTGTACCGGCAGCACTGATCGTCTCGGTTGATGTGACGCAGCTCAAGCTGGCCGAGACGCGTATTCGCCAGGGCGAAGCGAATTTCGCCGCCCTTTTCCAGCTGGCGCCGGTGCCGATGTCCTTCATCCCCGAGCGCGACCAGTACGGCCACACGCACTGGAACGATGCCTGGTATGCGGCATTCGGCTTCCTGCCGGAGGAGGCCGAGGGGCGGGGCGGCGACGTGCTGGGCATCTGGGTCAATCCGGATGAACGCCGCCAAATGATCCAGGGCGTGCTGGATACCGGCCATGCACATGCCTTTCAGGTGGTACTGCGGCGCAAGGATGGCGCCTTGCGCCAGCACATCCTGTATGCCGACCGGATCGAGACCGGCGAGGGCAAGGCGATGATCGTCGCCTATGTCGATGTGACCGACAGCCGCCGGGCCGAAGCCGAACTGCGGGCCAGCGAGGAAACCCGGCACGCCATTTTCAACGCCTCGCCAGTCGCCATGCTGGTTTCCGATATGGCGCACGACTATACGGTGGTCGATGCCAACCAGGCCTGGTTGCGGCAGTTCCAGCGCACGTTGCCGGAAATTCTCGGGCGCAACGGCCGGCAGATCGATTTCTGGGTGAATGAAGAAGATCGCCGGCAGGTCGTCGGCCTGATCGAGCGGGAAGGCCAGGTCGCCGATTACGAGGCCGAGTTCGTGCGCGGCGATGGCAGCCGCCTGATCTGCCGCGTCGGCGCCCGGCGGGTGCAGGTCGAAGGCCGGGATCTGCTGCTCATGCTGCAGGAAGACATCACGCTCCAGCGACAGACCGAGCTGGCGCGCCAGGAGGCCGAACGCAAGCTGCGCCGCTTCAGCTTCATGGTCAGCCATGCCAACGACGCGATGTTTTTGTTCGATGAGGGGAAGATATCCGATTGCAATGAGGCGACGCTGCGCATGTTCGGGAGTACGCGCGAGCGCTTCATCGGGCAGTTGCCGGATGCCTTTTCGCCGCCGACCCAGCCCAACGGTGCATCGTCGCGCGAATTGGCGATGGACCGTGTGGGTGCGGCGATTGCCGGCGAGCCTCAGCGTTTCGAGTGGGTGCATACGCGGGGCGACGGCAGCCTCTTCGATGCCGAGGTTTCGCTCAGTGCTTTCGAGGAATCAGGTCGGGCGCTGATCATTGGTGTGGTGCGCGACATCACCGAGCGCAAGAAGGCCGAAGCCGAGATCCGTGATCTGAATGCGACGCTTGAAGCCAGGGTAGTGTTGCGTACTCGCGAACTGGCGCAGGCCAACACGGAACTGGAGGCCACGCTCGGCAACCTGCAGCGAGCCCAGGACGAACTGCTGCGGGCGGAGAAGCTCGCCTCGCTGGGTGCCCTGGTGGCGGGCATTGCGCATGAACTGAACACGCCGATCGGCAATGCGGTCACCGTATCCAGCACCTTGCTCGACGAGCAGCGGCGTTTTTCCGAGAAGGTGGCGAGCGGCCTGACGCGCAGCGCGCTCGACCGCTTCGTGGGCGTGGTGGGCGAAGCGGGGCAGATCGTCGAGCGCAACCTGTACCGGGCGGCGGAATTGATCGGCAGCTTCAAGCAACTGGCGGTCGATCAGTCGAGCTATCAGCGGCGCCCCTTCGACCTGCAGGACGTGGTGCGTGAAATCATGCTGGCAATGGCGCCCAGCATTCGCCGCACCCCCTTCCGCATCATTGACGAGGTACCGGCCGGCCTGGTGCTCGACAGTTACCCGGGGCCGCTTGGGCAGATCCTGATGAACCTGATCAACAATGCGCTGATCCATGCCTTCGACGGGCGTGACAGCGGCCAGGTCTTGATCAGGGCCGAGACCGCCGAGCCGGGCTGGATCGTCCTCAGCGTGGCCGACGATGGCTGCGGTATTTCGGCGGAGCACCGGAAGCGCATCTTCGATCCTTTCTTCACCACCCGGCTCGGCCAGGGTGGGTCGGGGCTCGGCCTGCACGTCGTGTTCAGCCTGGTGGTCGATCTGCTCGGCGGGCGGATCGATGTCGACAGCACCCCCGGACAGGGTGCAAGATTCATTGTGCGTTTGCCGCAGGTGGCGCCGCAGCCGAATGGCGAGCTAGCGGTTTCGACGGCCAGTGAGCAGAACAGGGAGATGTAATGATTCTGGAAGACCGCGACGAACCTCTCGTCTTTGTCGATGAAGCGGAGCGCCCTGGAGATGCGGCTGCTGCTTCCTGGCGCATCCTGATCGTCGATGACGAACCCGATGTCCATGAGGTGACGCTGCTTGCCCTGCGCGATGTGATCATCGAGGGGCGCAGCCTGAGCTTCCTGCATGCCCGGTCGGCGGCCGAAGCCGAGACGCTGTTGCGCCAGGAAGACGACATCGCCGTCGTGCTGCTCGACGTGGTGATGGAAACCGAGGATGCCGGGCTGCGGCTGGTGCGTTTTCTGCGCGACGAACTGGGCAATCGGGCCACGCGCATCATCCTGCGCACCGGCCAGCCCGGCTACGCGCCGGAAATCGAGACGATCCGCCTCTACGACATCAACGACTACAAAACCAAGTCCGAACTCACCCGCGTCCGGCTCTACACCAGCATCACGGTCGCCATTCGCTCGTACTGGCAGATCCACCAGCTGGAGGCCAACCGGCGGGGGCTGGAAATGATCGTCAACGCGACGATGGAATTGAGCAGGCCGAGAGGTTTGCGCCGCTTTGCCGAGGGTGTCGTCACCCAGTTGTGCGCCTTGCTCGGCATCGGCGAGGAGGGACTGGTCTGCGCTGCCGCCAGTGTGGCGGGGGTTTCGCCTTATGTCCTCGCCGCGGCCGGGCGTTACTCGGCATGGATCGGCCAGTCGCTCGACAGCATTCCGGACGATCGGGTCCGGCAGGTGCTGGAGGATGCGCTGGGCAAGCGACAGCACACCTTCGAAAAATCGACCTGCCTGTATTTCTCGACCTCGGGCAACCACGCCCTGGCCGCCTTCGTCGATATCTATCACCCCCTGAGCGATGTCGATCGCAAGCTGCTTGAGGTCTTCTGCAGCAATATTGCGGTGGGCTTCGAAAACGTCCAGCTCTATCAAAAGGTCTATGACCTGGCTTTCGAGGATTTGCTCGTTCGCCTGCCCAACCGCAACAGCTTCATCGGTCTGATCGAGTGCCGGCCGGCCTCCGCTGACCGCGTCGCGCTGGTCGACATCGACGGCTTTTCGGATATCAACAGCATTCTCGACCAGGCGTTTGGGGATCAGGTGCTGGAGGCCGTGGCCAAGCGCCTGCGCGCTGCGTTCCCGCTATCGGTTGCCGTGGCCCGGGTCGGCAGCGACGTCTTCGGCCTGCTCGGCAATGCCGACGAGGTGACGCCGGAGCATGTCGCCCAAGTCTTTGCCCAGCCATTCTCCGTTAACGACCAGGATCTGCGGCTGTCGGCCACCACCGGCCTGATTTCGCTCGTTGGCAACACCGAGCGGGCGGTCGAGATCATGAAGAATACCGGCGTCGCGCTCAAGCAGGCCAAGAGCTTCCGGCGCGGCAAGGCGATGTTCTACGAGCCGGCCCATGCCATCGAGGCGCGTGATCGCATGCGGCTGCTCAACAGCTTGCGTCAGGCCTTTTCGGCCGACTACCTGTTCCTGCAGTACCAGCCCTTCATCGACCTCGCCTCCGGTCGCGTGGTCGGTGCCGAGGCCCTTTTGCGCTGGAAGACGGAAGAAGGGCAGTTCGTGCCGCCCGACCGCTTCATTCCGCTGGCCGAACAGTCCGGACTGATGGTCGCGCTGGGGAATTGGGTCATGCGCAGCGCCCTGCAATTCCTGGCGCGCCTGCACAGCGAGGGGATCAGCGATTTCCGGATGGCCATCAACGTGTCGCATGTCCAGTTCCGCGAGCCGGATTTCGTCGAAAAACTGGAGGCGGCCATTGCCTCCTGCCAAGTCGCACCGTCTGCGGTCGAGATCGAATTGACCGAATCGGTCGCCATCGAGAACTTTGCGCTGATCGAGCAAAAGCTGGTCGCCTTGCGCCGGGTCGGCGTGGCTGTCGCCATCGATGATTTCGGTACAGGTTATTCTTCGCTGAGCATCCTGCGCCGCCTCGATGTCGACCGGCTCAAGATCGACCGTGCCTTTGTCAGCGGCGAGCAATGTGTCGCCGAGGATAGCGGCATCGCCCGCATGGTCCTGCAACTGGCCTCGCAACTGGGCCTGCAGACGATCGCCGAGGGCATCGAAACCGAGGCTCAGCGCCAGACGTTACGCGAACTCGGTTGCGACGAGGGCCAGGGCTACCTCTTTTCCCGGCCCCTCGCGGCAGATGCCTTGCTGGATTTCGTGAAGCAAGGCCGCGCCTGAAGCGCGCCGGGGTCAGCCCAGCGAATCCAGCGCTTGGGCCAGGTTGGCGACGGTGCGCTCGGGGTTGTGCAGCTTTTCCAGACCGAACAGGCCGATGCGGAACGTGCGGAAATCCGGTCCCTCGTCGCACTGCAGCGGCACACCGGCAGCGGTTTGCAGCCCGGCAGCGAGGAATTTCTTGCCGGACTGGATATCCGGGTCGGTGGTGTAGCTGACCACCACGCCCGGCGCCTGGTAGCCTTCTGCCGCCACGCTCGGGAAACCGCGCGATTCGAGCAGTTGGCGGATGCGCCGGCCGAGTTCGCGTTGTTCTTCGCAAACCCGGGCGAAGCCGTAGGCCTCGGTTTCCAGCATCACGTCGCGCATGGCCGCCAGTGCATCGGTCGGCATGGTGGCGTGGTAGGCATGCCCGCCGTTTTCGAAGGCCTGCATGATCTGCAGCCATTTCTTCAGGTCGCAGGCGAAACTGGTGCTGGTGGTTTGCTCGATCCGGGCCAGGGCACGCTCGCCGAGGCCGATCAGGGCGCAGCACGGCGAGGCGCTCCAGCCTTTTTGCGGAGCGCTGATCAGCACATCCACATCATTGGCCAGCATGTCGACCCAGACGGTGCCGGAGGCCACACAATCGAGCACGAACAGGCCGCCCACCTCGCGCACGGCGGCGCCAACCGCCTGGATGTAGTGGTCGGGCAGGATCATGCCGGAGGCCGTTTCGACGTGTGGTGCGAAGACGACAGCCGGCCGCTCGGCGCGGATGGTGGCGACGACTTCGTCAATCGGGCAGGGGGCGAAGGGGGCCTGCGCGCCGTTCGTTATCTGGCGGGCCTTGAGGACGGTGACGCTTTGCGGGATGCGTCCCATGTCGAAAATCTGTGTCCAGCGGAAACTGAACCAGCCGTTGCGGATGACCAACACCTTTTGATCCGTGGCGAACTGGCGGGCAACGGCTTCCATGCCGAAGGTGCCGCTGCCCGGCACGACGACGGCAGCCTGGGCGTTGTAGACCTGTTTCAGGAGGCGCGAGATGTCCTTCATCACGCCCTGGAAACGCTGCGACATATGGTTGAGTGCGCGGTCGGTGTAGACCACCGAGTATTCGAGCAGACCATCGGGATCGGGGTGGGATAGCAGGGCGCTCACGCTTGTCTCTCTCCATGGTTTGAGTGCGGTGGCACAGCATAACGCCTAGTCCAGTGACTGTGCCAATGGGCGCCAAAAAAGATGATTGTTCTGTATATTTTCCTTAAAAAAGTGAATTCGCCTGCCGGGTTGTTATTCGTTGGGTGGGTGTTTTTAAAACTACAAAATATTTGGTTGAAGATTCTTGTAATTGATTTTCTTCCCAAATAAGCTGCTGCAAACAGCGTCATGAAGTGCATAAATCACCAGCGGAGAGTGCCATGGTAGAGCGAGTCACTGTTCTGGTTGTCGGTTGCGGCCGGTGTTGGCTGTGCCCGGTTGGCCGGGTTGCTGGGCGGATATCCCCGCTGCCTGCCGCCGGGCGACTGGCTAAACGAACTCATTGGAGGACTGCATGCACAAACTCGATCAGATTGATCTAGATATCCTCGCCGCCTTGCAGGCCGACGGCCGCATTACCAATGTCGCGCTGGCCAAGCAGGTTGGCCTCAGCGCCACGCCTTGCCTGGAGCGTGTCAAATCGCTGGAGGCGGCCGGGCTGATCACCGGCTATGTCGCCCGCTTGTCGGCACAGGCGCTCGGCCTGGGGCTGACGGTGTTCGTGCAGATCGCCATCGAGCGCACCTCGCAGAGCGTGTTCGAGGCCTTCCGCGAAGCCGTGCGGGCCATCCCGGAAATCGAGGAATGCCACATGGTGGCGGGCGGCTACGACTACCTGCTCAAGGTGCGCGTTCCCGACATGGCGGCCTATCGCACCTTCCTCGGCGCCGTACTGTCGGGCATCCCGGGTATCCGCGAGACGCACAGCTACCCGGTGATGGAAGAGGTCAAGGACTCGGGCACGCTGAGCCTGGGCCATTTGCAGCCCCAGACTTGAGGAGGGGGCCATGAGCACGGAAATCCGCGCCACCTTGCGCCTCGCCTATCGGGCCGACGAGGCTGTTTGCGTCAATCGGCTGGCCGATCAGGTGGCAGCCCTGGCTTACGACCGTGCGGCGGCCGTCACCGAAGCCCGGCGCCTGGTGGCCGCCGTTCGCCAACAGCGCAGCCATGCCAGCGGCGTCGATCACCTGATGCACGAGTTTTCGTTATCCAGCCAGGAAGGCGTCGCCCTGATGTGTCTGGCCGAAGCCCTGTTGCGCATTCCCGACCCGGCCACTGCCGACCGCCTGATCCGCGACAAGATCAGCCGGGGCGACTGGAAATCGCACCTCGGCGGCAGCCCGTCGCTATTCGTCAATGCTGCCACCTGGGGCCTGATGCTGACCGGCAAGCTGGTCGCCACCCAATCGCACAACGCGCTGGGCGGCGCTTTGAACCGCCTGCTGGCCAGGGGCGGCGAACCGCTGATCCGGCGTGGCGTCGATTTCGCGATGCGCCTGCTCGGCCAGCAGTTCGTGATGGGCGAGGACATCGCCTCGGCGTTGGCGCGTAGCCGAAACAACGAGGCGCGCGGCTATCGCCATTCCTTCGACATGCTTGGCGAAGCGGCGCTGACAGCAGCTGATGCTGCACGCTATGCCGCGGCCTACAGCACGGCCATCCACGCCATTGGCGCGGCCAGTGGCGGGCGGGGCGTCAAGGACGGGCCGGGCATTTCGGTCAAGCTGTCGGCCCTGCATCCTCGCTACGTACGCAGCCAGCGCGACCGGGTGATGGCCGAACTGCTGCCGCGCCTGGCCGATTTGTGCCGTCTGGCACGCCAATACGACATCGGCCTCAATATCGACGCCGAGGAGGCCGACCGCCTGGAGCTGTCGCTCGACCTGTTCGTCGCGCTGGCCGAGGATGCCACGCTGGCCGGCTGGGATGGCCTGGGCTTTGTCGTGCAGGCCTATCAGAAGCGTTGCCCGTTCGTGATCGATGAGCTGATCGCCCTCGCTCGCCGCACCGGCCGTCGCTTCATGGTTCGCCTGGTCAAGGGCGCTTACTGGGATAGCGAAATCAAGCGCGCCCAGGTGGATGGCCTGGCCGACTACCCGGTTTTCACGCGCAAGGCGCATTCTGATCTCTCCTACCTGGCCTGTGCCGACCGCCTGCTGGCCGCACCGGATGCAATCTTTGCCCAGTTCGCCACGCACAACGCCCACACCCTGGCGACGGTGGCCGAAATGGCCCGGGCGCGTGGCGTCGATGACTACGAGTTCCAATGCCTGCACGGCATGGGCGAGCCGCTCTACGACAACGTGGTGGTTGCCGGGCGGCCTTGCCGCATCTACGCACCGGTCGGTACGCACGAAACCCTGTTGCCCTATCTGGTGCGTCGGTTGCTCGAAAACGGTGCCAATTCGTCCTTCGTCAATCGCATCGTCGATGCGGCGGTGTCCATCGACGAACTGGTCGAGGATCCCCTGGCGCAAGCCCGGCTGGGCGGCGGTAGCCGGCATTCGGCGATTCCGTTGCCGGGCGGCATCTACGGTGCCGGGCGGGTCAATTCGCAGGGCCTCGACCTGTCCGACGAGTGCAGCATCTCAGCCACTACCGACCAATTGCATGTGCTGTCCTCACGCCAGTGGCAAGTCGGGCCGCTGGTGCCGGGCGCCACGCCCGACGGCCAGGGCTTGCCCATCACCAATCCGGCCCGTCGCAGTGACGTGCTCGGCGGGGTGCTCGATGCGGACGGGCCGACGCTGGAACTGGCACTGGCCAATGCCGAGCGGGCAGCACCTGGGTGGCATGCCGTTCCGGCGGCGACACGGGCTGCCATCCTGCTGCGGGCGGCCGATCTGCTCGAGGCGCACCGGCCGGAATTGCTTGGGCTGTGCGTGCGCGAGGCCGGCAAGACCTGGGGTAATGCCGTTGGTGAAGTGCGCGAGGCGGTCGATTTTTGCCGCTACTACGCCCAGCAACTGCTCTCCGATGCCTTTGCCGATGCCGGAGTAGCGCCTGGGCCGGTGGTCTGCATCAGCCCGTGGAATTTTCCGCTCGCCATCTTTATGGGCGAGGTGGTTGCGGCGCTGGCGGCCGGCAGCCCGGTGCTCGCCAAGCCGGCCGAGCAAACGCCATTGATCGCCGGTCTGGCTGTCACCTTGTTGCACGAGGCCGGTATCCCGCGCGAAGTGCTGCAATTCCTGCCCGGCCCTGGGGAAACGGTGGGCGCACGACTGGTGGCCGATCCGCGCGTCAAGGGCGTGGTATTCACTGGCTCGACCGAAGTGGCGCAGCGCATCAACCGCAGCCTGGCCGAACGCGGCGGGGCGCGCCTGATCGCCGAGACGGGCGGGCAGAACGCCATGATCGTCGATTCGTCGGCGCTGCCCGAGCAGGTGGTACAGGACGTCCTGGTTTCCGGCTTCGACAGCGCCGGCCAACGCTGCTCCGCCTTGCGCGTGCTGTGCCTGCAGACCGACATTGCCGACCGCACGCTCGTCATGCTGAAGGCGGCGATGCAGGAGTTGCGCATTGGCGACCCGGCCGAACTGGGCACCGATATCGGCCCGGTCATCGACGAGGAGGCCCGTCGCCGCCTGCTGGCCCACATCGACCGTATGCGCGCCCTGGGTCGGGCTGTTTTCCAGTTGCCCCTGCCGGCCGACTGTGCCGCCGGCTGCTTCGTGCCACCGACCCTGATCGAAATTGACGCACTGGCCGATCTGCACGGTGAGGTGTTCGGCCCGGTGGTGCATGTCCTGCGTTTCGGTGGCGACAAGCTGCCGCACCTGCTCGAACAGATCAACGCCGCCGGCTACGGCCTGACCATGGGCATCCACAGCCGCATCGATGAAACCATCGAGGCCATCCGGGAGCGGGCGCAGGTAGGCAACCTGTACGTCAATCGGAATATGGTCGGTGCCGTGGTCGGCGTCCAGCCATTTGGCGGCGAGGGCTTGTCCGGCACCGGGCCGAAAGCCGGCGGGCCGCTCTACCTGCATCGCCTGGCCGAGCATGGGCAGGTCTTGCCGGCCATGCTCAGCCAACGCGAGGCGGATGGCTTGTGCGATCCGCCGCTGCTTTTCCAGCGTTTTGCCGAATGGGCTGTCGATAGCCATCGGCACGATCTCGCCCAGCTATGCACCCGATATGCCGAGGATAGTTTGCTGCAGACCCGGCTTGTCTTGCCCGGCCCGACCGGCGAGTGCAACGAACTGCGCTTTGCTCCGCGCGGGCGCATGTTGTGTGTTGCTGCGCAGGAAGATGGGCTGTTGCGGCAACTGGCGGCGGTGCTGGCCACCGGCAACCGGCCTGTGTTGGTCGATACGACCTTGTCGCGCGATGTGGCGGCCCGCTTGCCGCCGGAACTGGCGATCCGGATCGAGTTCCGTTCCCGCCAGGCCTTGTCGGGGTTGGCTGGTGTGCTGCTGGCCAGCGACGATCCCGCCCTGCGGTTCAGTGTGGCTGCCGAAGATGGCCCGCTGATCCCGGTTTTCACGGAATCGGCCGAGGGTTATCCTTTGTATCGCATGGTCGTCGAACGCGTGGTCAGCATCAACACCACCGCAGCCGGCGGCAATACCACCCTGATGACGCTTGGTGCATGAAAGGTGAGACCATGACGCAGACCGAACTGCCTTCCTATATTTCCTCCGAAAACATCGGCCCCTGGCGCATTTTTCTGCACCAGATCGAACAGGTTGCACCGCTGGTGGAGCCGGCACTGCAACCCTGGGTGGAAACCCTGCGCCGGCCCAAGCGCTCGCTGATCGTCGATGTGCCGATCCGTCTCGATAGTGGCGAGATCGCCCACTTCGAAGGCTATCGCGTGCATCACAACACCTCGCGCGGGCCGGGCAAGGGCGGCATCCGCTATCACCAGGACGTGACGCTGTCGGAAGTGATGGCACTGTCCGGTTGGATGACCATCAAGAACGCCGTGGTCAATGTGCCGTTCGGCGGGGCAAAGGGTGGCATACGGGTCGATCCGCGCCACCTCAATGCCTCGGAACTGGAACGCCTGACTCGCCGCTACACCAGCGAAATCAGTTCGATGATCGGGCCGGACAAGGATATTCCCGCCCCGGACATGAACACCAACGCGCAGACCATGGCCTGGATGATGGATACCTATTCGATGGGCGAAGGGCGCACGGTAACCGGCGTGGTCACCGGCAAGCCACTGGCACTGGGCGGCTCGCTCGGCCGGCAGGATGCTACCGGGCGCGGCGTCTTCGTCACGGCCCGCGAGGCGGCGCGGCGGCTCAATGTGCCGATCGAAGGGGCGCGCGTGATTGTGCAGGGTTTCGGCAATGTCGGCGAGGCGAGTGCCCGGATGTTCGCCCAGGCCGGCGCCAAGGTCATAGCCGTGCAGGATGTCAGCGGCACGGTCTATAACCCGGTCGGGCTGGACGTTTCGGCCCTCAAGGCTTTTCATGCAGCGAATGGCACCCTGCAGGGCGCACCGGATACGCAAACCCTGGCCAACGCCGAATTCTGGGCGCTGCCCTGTGAGTTCCTGGTGCCCGCGGCACTGGAGTCGCAGATCAACCGCTACAACGCCGAGCAGGTCGCGGCACGCATCGTCGTCGAAGGTGCCAACGGCCCGACTACCCCGGAAGCCGAGGCTATCCTGGCCGAGCGGGGCGTGACGGTGGTTCCCGACGTGCTGGCCAACGCGGGTGGCGTCACGGTCAGCTACTTCGAATGGGTGCAGGATTTTTCCAGCTTTTTCTGGAGCGAGGAGGAAATCAACGCCCGTCTCGACCGCATCATGGCCGAGGCGTTTGCGGCCGTCTGGCAATTGGCCAAGGAGCGCCAGTTGTCGCTGCGCACGGCAGCCTTTGTGATCGGTTGCAGCCGGGTGCTGGCGGCGCGGGCGACACGCGGGCTCTATCCGTAAGCGGCACGAAATTTCAGCCGATTCCCTTGAGAAAGCGGGTGGCTGGCCGTAAATAGGGCTGTGGGGATCGTGAAAGGAGTTGTGCCATGAACGTTTTCTACAACAGCGAACATTACTCGGTGCTGGCCTACCCGCGACTGATGGGTTTCGAGTTGCTGGACAAGTCGGCGGGCCGCATTCTCTTCCTGCACGGGCCGCATGCCCGGCACTTCCGCCTGGCCATCGAGGAAATCCCGGAAGCCGAGCGCGACGAGGAAACCATCGACGCGTTTCTCGATGGCTACTGTGCCGGTGAAGCGCGCCCCATCGTCTTCCACTGACATGCTAGAATCGCGCCCATTGCTTTGAACTTTCGAGGGATTTGAGGATATGGGTCAGGTCAATTCGACGTATACGTCCGACCATCAGGACTGGATGAACGAACAACTGGCAAAGCACCCCGAGTGGGTCGAGGACCAGAAAGCTGGTCGCGCCCTGTGGTGGGACAAGAAGCAGGATGTCGAGACGACGGTGCGCAACGCCGAGTCGAAGGTGCCCCAGAAACCGTATCCGTACGACGTGAATTTCTTCGGCGAATAACGCGCCGCAGCGAGCAAGGCACAAAAAAGCCGGTCGAATCGACCTAGGCGTTAAGTTATCGTGTTGAAAACTCGGTAACGAATCATTAAAATCCCCTATAGGTCTCAATGACTTATAGGGGATTCTTCATTGGCAGTAAATTCTTCCGCGTCGAACTCGGCCGCCAAGGCCACACCGGTGCCACCTGCCGTAGCAGGTTTGGACGTGAATTTCTGCAAAAATCCAGCCTGTGCCAACTTCGGGGTTCCGGCGAACATCGTTAAGCACACCCGGCGCAAGGGCACGGAACTAGCAACAACTCCAGGCACGGCTTACTCGCTTGTTGGGGTGGGAAAGAACCGCCCGGCACTGAAGTGTCTGCTCTGCGAAGAGACCTTCTCTCTGAAGAGCAACCTGGCCGTGGTAGAGGAATATCGGCGCTTTGCGCGCTACCTGTTGCCGTCCGAACCAGCGAGTTGCCCCAATGCGGAGTGTGCCAACCACGCTGTGCCGGTTTCTACCGCGAATGCCTATTATCGCTTTGGGGTAACCAACGCCGGAACACCTCGGTACCGCTGCAAGCACTGTAAACGGACGTTTGCAGTGGGTGGCCGGGCCACCAAGAAGCAGCGTATCACTCACCTCAACAAGACCATCCTGTTGGCCCTGACCAACAAGATGCCAATTCGCCGTATTGCCAAGGTCACTGGGCTTAACGCAGTCACTCTATACGGAAAAATCGACTTCTTGCACCGGCAATGTATGGCCTTCGCTGCTGCTCGCGAGCGGGAACTGCCGACGTTGGCTCGCTCCCGCCTCTACATCAGCGTGGACCGTCAGGATTACATGGTGAATTGGAGCCGGGACAACGACCGCCGAAACATTATCCTACGGGCGGTGGGTAGTGCGGATAACACCACAGGCTACGTTTTCGGCATGCATCTGAATTTTGACCCCGAACGAGACCCGGTGACTATCGAGCAAGACGCTGCCGACGTAGCTGACCAGACGCTGCCATATCCTCACCGAAAGTATGCTCGGCTCTGGCTCGCTTCCGATTACGAAGAAGCCCTGCAGGACGCGGCAAAGGAGCGCAGCCGGAAGGCGGCAAAGGCGGCCAAAGGTCCGGTCAGCAATGCGCTGCCCGACCTTATCGGAGATGCCTATGAAGCGGCTGGAGCACGCGAAGATAGCGAGGTATCGGAACTCAAGGACGAGGACCAGAAGCTGCCGGAGAAGGCGGGGATGCAAGTGCGTGAGGAATATTCGCTTTACGGGCATTTCCAGTTCTTGAAACAACAACTGGCCGGAGTCGAAAAGCTACGATTCTTTCTTGACCAAGATTCGGGCATACGAGCAGCCTGCTTTGCCGCGTTTGCCGAGGACATCCAACAGAAACGGGTCGATGCGTTCTTCGTTCGCATAGCCAAGGAGATGACGGTCGACAAGAAGCGCGCCCTCGTCAATCGGTCATTGTCCGAATTCAAGAAGACGAAGGCGGCAAACGACAAGCTCTCGGACGCGGCGATAGAGGTGTTGCTGATGCGCGAAGCCATAGCGCAAGCGCAGGCCATCGGCAAATGGGAAGACCGCTGGGCATCGCATCCGTTACCAACGATGCTAGAGCCAGCTAAGGCCATGTGTTGGCTGACTGACCTGCGTAGGGAGAAGCCTGATTACGAAGAAGAGCATCAAGCTCGTCTCTTTCTGAAGGCGAGCCTTTCAGCCATCGACAACTTCTTCCAGCGCATCCGACGCAGCATCAATCCGCTAGAACGCCCCTTACTGACGGCGAGCAAGGGGCGGCGGACGTGGTACGGCTATAACCCCTACAACCCGGCAATGGTAGGCAAGCTATTGGACATCTACCGGGTTATGCATAACTTTGTCGAAGTGACGGGCAAGGATAAGAAAACACCTGCTATGCGCCTGGGGCTGGTGAGCAAAGCGTATGAACCTGAAGATATTTTGTATTTCGAAGCATAGGCCCAGTCCAGCAGCTAGTTAAAATGGCTTGTGACCTTCGCTCGCGCCGGCTGGCTACCAGAGGCCTGCGTTGAAGCCGGCAGGCACCGGGTACTGAAAATTAGCTTGGCCGAAGTTGGCCTCCACGACCATCAGATTTTTCATGTTGGCATCTTTTGTAACGCCAGGGTAATAGGCTCTAGCGGTAATTCCCGTAAAGGCGACGCCTTGCCGGACCCCGTTTTTAGAGTATTCCAGCGTGTGGCTGTCCATGTCCAGGAGCACTCCGATAACGTCACCGTTTACATATACGGGGCTACCGTAGGGGACATACCCGCTGTAGCTATCCTTACATTTTACGCTCCGGTAATCGTTGGTTGTCCAAGCATATGTAAACCACGCATAGCCCAAGCCTGCGTTATTGCAAATACGTTCGCTAATAGCCGCTTGTAACGGAAGTATGTTGACGCTCGTTGAAAACTGACCAGAAAAGCGAGGTTGTGCGCGCTGAAAATTGACCAGGGTGATTAACTCGTCCGCTCATTTTTTGAGCAGGATTTTAGGAGATGATCACCATGAAGGATCTGGGAAGGATTCGGCGGTTGTTTTATCGGGATGGCCTGTCGCTGTCCGAGATTTCGCGGAAGACGGGGTATAGCCGGAACACCGTCAAACGTTGGTTACGGACACCGGAAGGGACGGAGCCGAGGTACGAACGGCAGAACCCGAACGTCAAGATTGCCCCGTATGCGGCGCGCCTGATCAAGGCACTGGAGGCGGATGCCCGGCGCCCGAAACGGGATCGGCGTACCGCGCTGAAACTCTTTGGCGAATTGCAGGCTGCCGGATTCACCGGCACCTACTGCCGGGTCACCGAGTTCATCCGGCGCTGGCGGGCCGATGGCGGTGCAGCCGTCAGTAAAGCCTTCGTTCCGCTCCACTTCGAGTTGGGCGAAGCCTTCCAGTTCGACTGGAGCGAAGAGCATCTGGTCATTGGCGGCGTCTGGCGGAAGATACTTGCCTCACATCTGAAACTCTGCGCCAGTCGGGCCTTTGTCGTTCAAGCCTACCCGACGCAAGGTCACGAAATGCTGTTTGATGCCCACACCCGCTCGTTTGCTGCCTTGGGCGGCATTCCCCGACGCGGCATCTACGACAACATGAAGACGGCCGTCGATAAGGTGCAGAAAGGCAAATCCCGCATCGTCAATTCGCGCTTCTCGGCGATGGCCTCCCACTACCTGTTTGATCCGGATTTCTGCAATGTCGCCAGCGGCTGGGAGAAAGGCGTTGTCGAGAAGAACGTCCAGGATAGTCGGCTGCGGCTCTGGCAGGATGCCGGTAAGGAACGGTTCAGTTCGTTCACCGAACTGAACGTTTGGCTGCTCGAGCGCTGCCGGGGGCTGTGGCAGGAATTGCGTCATCCCGAGTACGCCGATCTGACGGTGGCCGAGATGCTCGAACACGAGCAACCCAGCCTGATGCCGATGGTGGCGCCGTTCGATGGCTATGTCGAAACATTGGGCAAGGTATCGAGCACTTGTCTGGTGACACTGGATCGCAACCGCTACTCGGTCCCTTGCGAACTCGTGGGCCAGGCCGTCAGCCTGCGTCTTTATCCAGAGCGGATCGACATTGTGGCGCACGATACTCGGGTGGCCAGTCATCCCCGCAACTTCAGTCGCCAGCAAACCCTCTACGACTGGCAGCACTACATTCCGCTGATTGAACGAAAGCCCGGTGCCTTGAGAAACGGTGCGCCGTTTGCCGACATGCCGGAACCGTTGCAACGATTACGCAACTTGCTCCTGCGCCGGGAAGGTGGGGATCGGGTGATGGCCAAAGTGCTGTCAGCGATTGCGCAGTTTGACCTGGAAGCGGTGCTGGTCGCCGTCGATCTGGTGCTGGAGTCCGGCCTACCCAGTGCCGAGCACATCGAGAACATGCTCAACCGCCTGAAGTCGGGTCCCATGCCGCCACCGGTGGAAACGCCACTCACCCTCAGCGAAGTGCCGATTGCCGATACTGGCCGCTATGACCGCTTGCGTACCGAGGTGACTGATCATGCGTGAGCTGATGAGCGAGTTCAAGGAACTGCGTCTGCACGGCATGGCCGGTGCGTGGGAGGAACTGACAGCCAACGGTGGCAGCCGTGTCGAAGCCTCCCGCTGGCTGATCGAGCATCTACTGCAAGCCGAGCATACGGATCGCGTGATGCGTTCGATTGGCTATCAGATGCATGCGGCCCGCTTCCCGGTACATCGTGATCTGGCCGGATTCGACTTCGAGCAATCGAAAGTGGATCAGAAGCTGATCCGGCAACTGGCCGACCTCTCCTTTGCCGAGGAAGCCCAGAACGTCGTGTTCATTGGCGGTACGGGCACCGGCAAGACGCACCTGGCCACGGCGCTGGGTGTCTCGGGCATCACCCATCACAGCAAACGGGTGCGTTTCTTCTCGACAGTCGATCTGGTCAATGCGCTGGAACAGGAGAAGGCTGCCGGCAAAGCCGGGCGGATTGCCTTGGGGCTGCTGCGTATGGACCTGGTCATTCTCGATGAGTTGGGCTACCTGCCGTTCAGCCAGGCCGGTGGCGCCTTGCTGTTCCACTTGCTCTCAAAGCTCTACGAGCACACCAGTGTGATGATCACGACCAATCTGACCTTCGCTGAATGGCCGAGCGTCTTCGGTGATGCCAAGATGACCACCGCCTTGCTCGACCGGCTGACGCATCACTGCCATATCGTGGAAACGGGCAACGAGTCGTTTCGCTTCCGGCACAGCACGGCCACTGCCAAGTCGAGGATCAAGGCACGGGAGCAGAGCAAGCGGGGAAATCCACCCGAAGCAGATCCGTTCTGATCGGGGCCGCGTTGGGAAATCCGTTCCGGACTTCGTCCTCCACGGCTTCCCCAACGCATTCGTCGTGGCTCGGAAATCAGTTGTTCTGAGCTACACTTATCCACAAGCCAACCTATGTCAGGCGGCTATCACACCTGGTCAAAATTCAACGCGCACAGGTGGTCAAATTTAAACGCGCGCCGACAGAAGTACGCCAATTTCGCTGTAAATCGGCTCCAAACTACCGAAATTGTTAGCACCCGTGGACCGAATAGTGAGCTCCCAGTACCATTTTCCTGTCGTCTTGCCTACGGTAGCCCGAATTCCCCCGGCGATTGTTCGATTAGGCAACTGAACCACTAAGTTATCCGCTGATAAGGTCGTTGCGCTTGTTCTATCGGTTGGATTCCAGGTGGCGCACCCCGTAGCTCCCGAGGTGCAGCCGCCCACCGTGCTGACGCCATCTCCAACAAGGGAAGGAACCTGCGGTGTTGACGGGGTAACTACTGCGTTGACGGTCAGTCCTGGCACTGGCATGCGGTATTGATAGGATATAGCGGCGAGTGCTGCGGGCACGCTTGCGCCAAGCGCAAGCGCGGCAACTAGCGGTTTAATTAGGGTTGGTTTCATTTGGCGTCCCAAAACAGATTGAATGTCTGTTGTATAGGCATCGCACGTCAAATCTGGCGCCCCGAAAGTGGTTAATAACCTTTGCTTAGCCCAAAAAAAACAGGCTTCCGAAGAAGCCTGCCTTAAATCAGATGCGGTCATGCCATTGGCGTAAATATTTCAACACGATAACTTAACGCCTAGTCGAATCGACCGGCTTTTTGCATTATTGGCCCGGTGCTGCGGGCCAATGGCGGATCAGCCCGTCAGCGGCTTGACCACGCGCTTGACGGCGGTGTCGTCAGGATGCGGATGGATGGTGAAGCCCAGGCTGGTCATCAGGCGGAACATCTTGGCGTTGGTCGACAGCACGTCGCCGACCACGGCCCGGTAGCCCTTCATGCGGGCACACTCGATCAGTGCCGTCATCAGCTTGCGGCCGACGCCGCATTTCTGCCAGTCGTCGCCGACAGCCAGGGCGAACTCGACCGATTCGCCATCCGGGTTGACCACGTAGCGGGCGACGCCGATCTGTTTCTCCATTGGCGGCACGCCATCGACGTTGTCCTCGACCTCCTTGGTGATCGTGGCGACCAGCGCCATTTCGCGGTCGTAGTCGATCTGCGTGAAGCGAACCAGCATGGTCTGGGTCAGTTCGCGCAGGGTATCCATGAAGCGGTAGTAGCGTGATTCGTCCGACATGTTCTTGACGAATTCCTGCTCCATGTCGGCATCTTCCGGGCGGATCGGTCGGATCGTGACGACCTGGCCATCGTTCATCTGCCATTCCTGGATCAAATGCACCGGGTAGGGGTAGATCGACATGTGGGCGTAGCGGTCGCCGTTCGAACTGGTGGCGTGGTCGATCACGATGCGGGCATCGGCAGCGATGGCGCCGTTTTCATCGACGATCAGCGGATTGAGATCCAGTTCCTGGATCCACGGCAGTTCGCAGACCATTTCCGAAATGCAGAGCAGGACTTCCTTGATCGCTTCGCGGTCGGCCGGCGGCATGTTGTGGAACTGGCCAAGAATCTTCGAGGCACGCGTCGATTCGATCAAGTCCTTGGCCAGGAAACGGTTCAGAGGCGGCAGGGCGACCGAGCGGTCGGAGAAGATCTCGACGTCGAAACCGCCGGCGCCGAAGGTGATCACCGGCCCGAAGATCGGGTCGCGGAAAACGCCGATCATCAGCTCACGGCCGTTAGGGCGGGACAGGAAGGGCTCGATCGAGACGCCATTGATCTTGGCATCCGGCCGGCGCTTCTGCACCGTGTCGATGATGTCGTGATAGGCGTTGCGAACAGCCGGGGCGTTCTGGATGTTCAGTCGCACGCCACCCGCGTCGGACTTGTGCGGCAGATCCGGAGAGTCGACCTTCATCGCCACCGGGAATCCGATCTGCTCGGCCAGCAGCAGCGCTTCGGTGGCGGTGCGGGCAACCATGGTCTGCGCCACCGGCACCTTGAAGGCGCGCAGGATGGCCTTCGATTCCATTTCCGACAGCACCTTGCGACGCTCGGCGAGCAGGGCCTCGATCAGCATCTTGGCGCCTTCCGCCTCGGGGCGGCCGAACTGGCGGGTTGGTTCCGGCGTCTGGAGCAGCAGCTTCTGGTTGCGGTAATACTTGGAAATATGATGGAACAACTCGATCGCCGTCTCCGGCATGCGGAAGGCCGGGATGCCGGCATCCTCGAGCAGTTGGCGGGCCTCGCGAACCTGGTCTTCGCCCATCCAGCAGCAGATCAGCGAGCGGTTCAGCTTGTCGGCCACCTCGATGATCGCCTTGGCGACGGCCAGCGGGTCGGTCATCGCCTGCGGCGACAGCATGACCAGCGTGCTGTCGACATGGGGATCCTGGGTGACGGCCAGGATGGCTTCGCGATAGCGTTCCGGGGTCGCGTCGCCGCCGATGTCGATCGGGTTGCTGTGCGACCAGTTGGCCGGCAGCGCCTTGTTCAGCACGGCCATCGTGTCATTGGCCAGTTCGGCCAGCGGAATGCCGAGGTCGCCGGCGCGGTCGGCTGCCATGGCGCCCGGACCGCCGCCGTTGGTAATGATGGCCAGGCGGTTGCCGAGCGGCCGGAATTTGGAAGCCAGCGCCTTGGCGGCGTAGAACAACTGGCCGACGTTCTGTACGCGAACCACACCGGCCCGGCGCACGGCGGCGTCGAACACGGTGTCGGACACAGCAGCCATGCCGGAATGGGTGGCAGTGGCCATGGCGCCCGCTTCGTGGCGACCGGCCTTGAGCAGGATGATCGGCTTGATGCGGGCCGCCGAACGCATGGCGCTCATGAAGCGGCGGGCGTTACGGATGCCTTCGACGTACATCAGGATGTAGTGCGTCCGGCTGTCGTAGATCAGGTAGTCGAGGATTTCGCCGAAATCCACGTCGGCAGTCATGCCGATGGAAATGACCGACGAGAAGCCGACGTCGTTGGCCTTGGCCCAGTCCAGCACGGCAGAGCACATGGCGCCGGATTGCGAAACGAGGGCGAGGTTGCCAGCCTTGGCGGAAATCTTGGTGAAGGTGGCATTCAGGCCGAGGTCGGGGCGGATGATGCCCAGGCAGTTCGGGCCGAGGATGCGCACGTTGTAGGAACGGGCGATCTCCAGCACCTTGCGCTCCAGCGCGGCACCGACGTGGCCGGCTTCAGAGAAGCCTGCGGCGATGATGATCACGTTGCGCACGCCGCTGCGGCCGCACTGCTCGATCAGTTGCGGCACGGTCTGCGGCCGGGTGGCGATGACCGCCATTTCGACCCGGGCGCCGATTTCCTCGATCGACTTGTAGGCCGGTTGGCCCTGGATCTTCTCGTGCTTGGGGTTGATGGCGTACAGGCGGCCTTTGTAGCCCGAGCCGAGGATGTTCTTGAAAATGATGTTGCCGACCGAATTTTCACGGTCCGAAGCGCCGATCACGGCGACGGATTTCGGTTCGAAAAGCCCCGTAAGATAGTGCTGTTCAAGCATGGCGAGCCCCTTGTCAGGCTGTTATTGTGCAGTGCGGAATTTTGGCATAAGGACCCTGTAATGTCATGGGTCGAATAGGGTTATTCAGCGTGTCGTCAGTTCGCAGGCGAGCACCATCGATTGCGACAGGGCCCGGTGCACCGGGCATTTATTGGCGATTTCCAGCAGGCGCTGGCGCTGATCGTCGCTCAGTTCGCCTTCCAGCGTGATGCTCCGGTTGATGCGGTCGCGCGTCACGCCGCCGATTTCCACCTTTTCGTGGCTGAGCGCAACGCTGACCCTGGTCAGCGCGAGGCCCTTGCGTTCGGCGTACATGCGCAGGGTCATCGAGGTGCAGGCACCGAGGCCGCTCATGATGAAATCGAAGGGCGCCGGTCCCGCATCCGCCCCGCCCATGCTCGCCGGTTCGTCGGCGATCAGTTGATGCTGGCCGGCGGTGATGGCCTGCTGGTATCTTCCCTTCCCATTTTCTGCAACGACGACGATGCCCGACATGACTGCCTCCGTGTGTGAATTGCCTTCGATCATACCGCCTTCCCCGTGGGTGGTGCGCCACTGTGGACACATCGTGCCGGGCGGCAGGGTGCTCGACCTGGCCTGCGGCAGCGGCCGGCATGCCCGTTACATGGCCAGCCTGGGCCATCCCGTCGCCGCTGTCGACCGCGATGCCGCGGCTATCGCCGGCTTGCAGGGTTTGCCCGGCATCGTGGCCGAGCGGCACGATCTGGAAGCGGGAGGCTGGCCACTGGCCGACCATTCCTTCGCCGGCGTCGTCGTCACCAACTACCTGTGGCGGCCCCGCCTGCCTCAAGTCATGGCCTTGCTGGCGCCTGGCGGAGTGTTGATCTACGAAACCTTCATGCGCGGCAACGAAGCCTATGGCAAGCCGTCCAGCCCCGCCTTCCTGCTCGAACCGGGCGAGTTGCGGCGGGTTGCCGCCGCCGCCGGGTTGGTGGAAATCGAATTCGTCGAGGGCTACGTTGAAACGCCCAAGCCGGCCATGCGTCAGGCCATTTGTGCCGTGCGGGCCTGAACGATGGCGGCAGCCAGCCGGTCGATGCCGTCCGGCGACAGGTCGTCGGTGGCAAAGGTTTCCGGGTGCTGCAGGCCGGTGAAATTGTGGTCCTGCGAGCGGCGGTAGAGCGGGTCGTAATGCAGTTCCAGCAGTTCGCGCACCAGGACGGGCCAGTCGGCCGTGCTGACGTAATCCTGCCAGCGCTGCAGGGTCTCCCCGGCAATCAGCGTGCGCAGGGCATCCAGACGGCGGTTGAGGAGATCCGGCAGGTCGAAAAAGTAGGCGTAGTCGCGCAGCAGGAAATCGACGCGGGCGGCCAGTGTCGCCTCGACATTCAGGCAGTCGCCGGCGCGAACCTGGCGTATCAGCGCTTCCGGTACGTGCAGGTTGCCGATCTTCCGGCTTTCTGCCTCGACATAGACCGGGCGCCCGGGATCCAGGGCGCTCAGTGCCTGGAGCAAGCTGGTTTCGAACCATTTCTGCGTCGGTTGCGGTTGCCCGGGCAGGACGCCGAGCACGGAGCCCTTGTGGCTGGCCAGGCCTTCCAGGTCGAGCACTTGCTCGCCGAGCCGGCCGATAGCCTGCAGGATGGCCGTCTTGGCGCTACCCGTCGCGCCGCACACGACATGAAAGCGGAAGCGGCCGGGAAGGACTTCCAGTTGCTCGATGACGTGCCGGCGCCAGGCCTTGTAGCCGCCTTCCAGTTGCCCGGCCTGCCAGCCGATGGCGCGGAAGATGGTAGTCATCGAGCCGCTGCGGTCGCCGCCACGCCAGCAGTAGATCAGTGGCTTCCAATGGCGCGGCCGGTCGAGGAATTGCGCTTCCAGATGGCAGGCGATATTGCGCGACACCAGCGCCGCGCCGACCTTCTTGGCCTCGAAGGGCGACACCTGCTTGTACATCGTGCCGACGCGGATGCGTTCCTCGTCATCCAGCACCGGGCAGTTGATGGCGCCGGGGATGTGGTCTTCGGCAAATTCGGCGGGGGATCGGACATCGATGATCGTGTCGTAGGCAGCGATGTCGGCGACGGTGGGGTGGGAGCGCTTCATCCGCCTATTTTAGCAGGGGGGCCAGGGTGGGCCAGACGTGGTCGAGGATCAGCGGTTGGGCATCGGCCACCGGATGCAGGTTGTCGGCCTGGAAGTAGCGTTGGTGGGCGGCCACCGGTTCAAGCAGGAATTCGACCAGCGGCACTTTCTTAGCTTGGGCGATGTCCACGAAACTGCGCCGGAAATCCTCGGCATAAGGGCCGTAATTCGGCGGTAGGCGCATGCCGGCCAGGGCCACCCGGGCACCGCTGGCGCGGGCGGCATCGATCATGGCGGCGAGATTGTCACGCATCTGGCCAAGTGGCAGGCCACGCAGGCCGTCGTTCGCACCGAGCGCAATGACGACGACGGCCGGCCGTTGCGCCTTGAGCGCGGCCTCGAGGCGGGAACGCCCGCCAGCCGTGGTTTCGCCGGAAATCGACAGGTTGGCGACGCTATAATCGAGGCGCTTTTCGGCGACGCGGGCGCCGAGCAGGGCGGGCCAGGCCTGTTCCGGCCGGATGCCATAGCCGGCGGAAAGCGAGTCGCCCATGACGAGGACGGTCTTTGCGGCATGGGCCGGCAAGATGGTTGAACAGAGCAGGCAGAACAGGAAGAAGGCGAGCCGCATGGCAGACAATCCGGTGATCGAAGTTTCAGGTTTGGGCAAGACCGTCGATAACGGCGGCGAGCCGCTGACGATTCTGCAGGATATTTCCTTCGCGGTCATGCCGGGCGAAACGGTCGCCATCGTCGGCGCTTCCGGCTCCGGCAAGTCGACCCTGCTCGGCCTGCTGGCCGGGCTGGATGAACCAAGCAGCGGTGCGGTGCGTCTCGACGGCCAGTCGCTTGGCGAACTGGACGAAGACCAGCGGGCCATTTTGCGCGGCCGGCTGCTCGGTTTCGTCTTCCAGTCCTTCCAGTTGTTGCCGTCGCTGACGGCGGTCGAGAACGTCATGCTGCCGCTCGAACTGGCCGGTACGGGCAATGCCCGCGGTCTGGCCGGCGAATGGCTGGCCCGTGTCGGCCTTGGGCATCGCCTGAAGCATTATCCGAAGCACCTGTCCGGCGGCGAACAGCAGCGCGTCGCGCTGGCCCGTGCCTTCGCTCCGAGTCCCCGCCTGGTCCTCGCCGACGAACCGACCGGCAATCTCGACGCGGCGACCGGCCAGCAAATCATCGAACTGATGTTCGAGCTCAATGCGAAACAGGGAACGACCCTGCTGCTGGTCACCCACGACGAAGCCATCGCCGCCCGCTGCGGGCGGATGCTCCGTATCCAGTCCGGACGACTGGCCGGCTAGCCGAGCAGGGTTGTCGGGTAGTCATCATTCGGCACGTGGCAAAGCTCGATATACTGGCTGACGCTTTCCCCTTTTCCTTGTGAAATCATCGCCCATGTCTCTGTTTACGCAACCCGCTGTCTTACTTTCGCCGGGCAGGGCGTGAGTCCGCCGACTTCCCGCCAGGGCCTGGCGACAAACCTGCAGGCTGCGGCCGATTCCTATCAGCGGGCGCATGTTATCGAGCATTGCGCGGTGTGTGCCAAGCCGTGTTGCCGTCTAGATACCCATGTCCTCGAACTGAACTGGAAGCAGGTGAAGGTTTTCTGGCAACTCGACGAGTCGCGTGCCGCCTTTGACCGACGGCTGGCGTCGGGCAAGGGGCCCGAGGAGATTCGGGCGGGTGACGGGCTTTATTTCGCCCACCGCAAAGTCTGCCCGGCCTACGACGAGGCGCAGCATTGTTGCCGGGTCTATGACCAGGCCATCAA
Organism: Dechloromonas agitata is5; assembly: GCF_000519045.1. Classification (GTDB taxonomy): domain Bacteria; phylum Pseudomonadota; class Gammaproteobacteria; order Burkholderiales; family Rhodocyclaceae; genus Azonexus; species Azonexus agitatus. Next base: position 2,905,319 of record NZ_KI912532.1, on the reverse strand, counting down.
GCCGACCGGGTGCTCCGATTACCCGGTGTATGGCGATGGGAATGCCCTGATTGCCGATCTGCGCTGCGAAGCGGTGGATATCGATGAACTGGCCGCCTGGGTTGCGCGTGCACTGGGGCCGGCGTTTCATGTCACCCAGTCGGCCGATCGCGATTTCCCCTTTTTGGTCACCCTGACGGTCAAACGGCGGGGCGGCGATCCAAAGTCGAGGGCTGGGCGCCGCTAGGCTGGGTACCCGCTAGAGCGACCGCACGGCGTGCATCATGCCGGGGTCGTCGGCATCGCGACGCACCTCGAAGCCCAGCTGGCGGGCAAACTTGATCATCTTGTCGTTGGAAGCGAGGATGAAAGCCTCCATCTTTCGCATGCCGCGCGCCCTGGCCGCGTCGATCAGCGACAGCATCAGGATGCCGGCGACGCCGCTGCCTTGCCACGTATCGTCGATGGCGATGGCGAATTCGCAATCGTCGCCGGACGGCCCGGCAACATAGCGTGCCACGCCGATTTCCACCGGCCGCCCGTCCTGCTCGATGACCGCCACCAGCGCCAAGTGGCGAATGTAGTCGATCTCGGTCAGGTATTTCAGCTTGCCGGGCGGCAGTTCCTTCAGCGTCGACATGAAGCGCTTGTACCGCGAATCGGCGGAAAGGTGCTGGACGAAATCCTGTTCCATGGCGGCGTCTTCGGCACGGATCGGTCGGATGGTGACCGGGTTGCCGTCGAACAGGTAACGTTGGCGGACAAGTTCGACAGGGTAGTCGGCCATGGCTTACTCCGGCAGACGTTCGACCAGGTAGGCGACGATGCCGTCGAGCGTGACGACCTTGCCGTAGTCGGTTTCCGGGATATTCACACCCAGCTTCTCGTGGATGCTGGCCAGCACGTTGAGCCAGTCCATCGAATCAAGGTCGATCTGGGTGCGCAACGGCTTGTCGGGAATGATCCGCGCCGGATCGACTTCCGGCGCCAGCCGTTTGACGATGGCCAGCACCTCCGTGCGGATTCGTTCTTGCTGTTGACTCATTTTTCTTCCCCCTGCGCCAGCGTCGAGGTATCGCCCTCGGGCAGGCCGAGTTCCCTGGCCTTGAGCAGCCGGCGCATGATTTTTCCGCTTCGAGTATGTGGCAGCGCTGATACGAATGCAATTTCCTTGGGCGCCACCGCTGCACCGAGACGCTGCCGGGCATGGGCCAGCAAGGCTAGGTTCAGCGCATCGTCCGGCGCGTTGCCGTGCCTGAGCACGACGAAGGCCTGGACCACCTCGCCGGCCAGGGCGTCCGGCTTGCCGATGACGCCTGCTTCGGCGACGGCCGGGTGCTCCATCAGCACGCTTTCCACCTCGAAGGCACCGATCAGGTGGCCGGACGACTTGATCACCTCGTCGCTACGGCCGACAAACCAGTAGTAGCCATCGGCATCGCGCCGCACCAGGTCGCCGGTCAGGTAGAGCTTGCCGGCAAAGCAGGCGCGGTAGCGTTCGGGCTGGCCGAGATAGGCGCGAAACATCGAGGGCCAGCCGGTTTCCAGCGCCAGTTCGCCGACCGTGTCCGGTGTTTCGATCAGCGATACCGGTTCTCCCTCGACATGGCGCACGACATGGGCGGCAATACCCGGCAAGGGGCGGCCCATCGAACCGGGCTTGATGTCGCGGGTAGCGGTGTTGGCCAGCATGATGCCGCCGGTTTCGCTCTGCCACCAGTTGTCGTGGATCGGCCGGCCGAGCATGTCCTGCCCCCACCATACCGCCTCCGGGTTGAGCGCTTCGCCAACGCTGGCGACAAAGCGCAGGTCGGGGAAACGGTGGCCGGCAAACAACATCGGCCCGGCCTTCATCAGCAGCCGGATGGCCGTCGGTGCGGTGTACCAGACATTGACCCGCTCGCCTTCGAGGATGGCAATCCAGCGTGTCGGGTCGAATTCGGCCTGGTCGACGACGCTGGTCACGCCGAGGACCAGCGGTGCAACGATGCCGTAGGAGGTGCCGGTTACCCAGCCGGGGTCGGCGGTGCACCAGAAGGTATCGCCCGGCCGCAGATCGAGGGCAGTTCGCGCCGTGGCGTAGTGCGTGAGGACCGCAGCATGGACATGGAGCGCCCCCTTCGGCTGGCCGGTCGTGCCGCTGGTGAAATGCAGCAGGGCGGGGTCTTCAGGGCCGGTGGGAACCTGGGCCGGGGTATCCGCTGCCGCCTGCAGCAGGGTAGGTAGATCGAAGGTGTCGGGCAGTGGACCGACGCCCAGGTCGTCGACCAGCAGGACATGCCGGAGCGAGGGGAGCATGGGGCGGAGTGCAACCACCTTGCGCTGATAGAGGCTGGTCGTGGTGACCAGCACCGTGCCGCCTGCCTGGGCGATGCGGCTGCGAATCGGCTCGGGGCCGAAAGACGGGAAGAGCGGCGAAACGACGGCCCCGATCTTCAGCGCGCCGAGCACGGCGACGTACAACTCGCAGATGCGGCCGCACAGCACGAAGACGCGGTCGCCCTTGCGCACACCAAGCGTCGCCAGGGCATTGCCGAAGCGATCAGTCAGCCCGGCGAGTTCGCGGTAACTGAGATCCCGGCGACTGCCATCGGCGTTCAGGAAGCGGAAGGCGGTTCGCCCAGCGTGCGCCGAGCGGGCGTGGCGGTCGACCGCCAGTTCGGCGATATTGACCGGGCCATCCGGCGTCATACCGAGTTCCTCGGCGACCCGCGCCCAGGAAAATGCGGTGTCATCGGCTGCCGAGGGCGAGGTGGTGGGCGGTTGGCGAATCAGCGGAGGTCTCATCGGCGCATTCCTGACGGAAACCCTGCCATCGTAAGCCGAATTGAGGCCCGGCGTACCGGGTTATGCGCCTCAAGCCGGCTGTGAAATCGGCTGAGAGACAGCGATCGCGTTCCGCGCAGCGCGCCGCCCGCTGCGCACGGCGCCTTCGAGTGTTGCCGGGTAGTCGGCCCAGGTGTAGTCACCAGCCAGAAACACGCGGGGATGTGTCGTCTGGCTGTCGGGACGATGCAGGCCGGGGTGGGCGGAAAAAGTGGCGCGCTTTTCGCGAATCACCTTGTGCCAGAGGAACGGTTCGGCCAAGCCCAGTTCGCCGTGCAGGGCGGCGGCCAGCGCCTCGTCGGACAGTGCCTCCCACGCACCATGACCGCTCAGCACGCAGGCAAGCAGGCCATTGCCGCGGTCGACCACCCACTGCCCATGCTGGCCCAACAGGTGGAAGAGCGGGAAGGGCAGGGTGGTGCCCGTGGGGAATTGCAGGTAGATCGTCGCAATCGGCTCGAAGGCGTAGTTGGTGCGGGCGGCCGGCCACAGGCTGGCGACATGCTGGGGGGCGGTGGCAATCACGACGGCTGCGAAGGATTCATCGCCGATGCGCACGCCGTCGGCGCTGGCGACGATTTCTCCCACCCGGCAACCCAGCCGCACATCGGCTCCCTGGGCTCGCAGCGAGCAGTCAGCCGGTTCAGGGAGCAGTTGGCCGAAATCGACACGCGGCAGCAACAGGTCGGTGTCTGCCCGGCAGCGGCTGCCCAGGCTGTCGCGCAGCACGTTGGCGAACAGTTGGGCTGAGGCGTGTGCGGCGGGAGTGTTCAGGGCGGCGAGACAAAGCGGTTCCCACAAATGGCGGCGCAGCACGCCGGTCTGGCCGGCTGCATCCAGCCAGTCGGCGACGCTCGTATCTTCGGCCAGACGGAAGCCGCGGCGCTTGATGCCTTCCATCCACCAGGCCGTGCGCAGTTTTTCCCGCCAGCCGACGGTCGGGCTGCTCAGCAGGCCCCAGGCGACATGCAGCGGTGCCGGTAGCAGGGGAAGTCGGAGGCGAAAGCCGGTACGATCGACGACCTGCAGCGGGCGGCGGTCGAACAGGCGCTCGGGATCGGCGCCGACCCGGCGCATCAGGTCCAGCGTGTCGCGATAGGCGCCAAGCAAAATGTGCTGGCCGTTATCGACGGTGCGGCCATCGAGGCTGACGCTCCGGGCCCGGCCGCCGAGCACGCGTCCAGCTTCGAACAGCGTCACGGCGCGGCCGGCCTCGGTCAGGTCGACCGCAGCGGCAATGCCGGCCCAGCCGCCACCGATGACGGCGACCCGCATCGGGTCAGCCCTTGATCCAGGTCTTGGCCGCCAGCCAGAGCTTGCGGCCGGGCGGCAGCGAAATGCGCTGGTGCAGCACCTGGAAATTCTCGTCCTTGATCTCGGCCAGCAGGGTCCGATAGATCGCCGCCATGATCAGTCCCGGGCGCTGACTCTTGCGATCCACCGCTGGCAACTGGGCGAGGGCCTGTTCGTAGTAACGCTCGGCCCGCTCGTACTGGAACTGCATCAGGGCGGTGAAGTTGTCGGAATACTTGCCATTCAGGATGTCGGCGGCCGGCACATTGAACTGCTTCAGTTCGTCCATCGGAATATAGATGCGGCCGCGCCGGGCATCCTCGCCGATGTCGCGGATGATGTTGGTAAGCTGGAAAGCCATGCCCAGGTCGTGCGCATATTTCTGCGTCTGGCGGTCCCGGTAGCCAAAGATCTCGGCGGCGAGCAGGCCGACGACGCTGGCCACGCGGTAGCAGTAGAGCGACAGGCCTTTGAAATCAAGATAGCGCGCCTGCTGGAGATCCATTTCCATGCCGTCGATGATTTCCAGCAACTGCTCCTTGGGCAGGTTGATACCGGGAGCGACCTGCTTCAAGGCCTGGCCGACCGGATGTTGCGGCTTGCCCTCGGCGACCCGCTCCACCTCCTGGCGCCACCAGGCCAGCTTGGTCGAGGCGACCGAAAGATCGTTGCATTCGTCCACAACGTCATCCACTTCGCGGCAGAAGGCGTAAAGGGCCATGATCGCCCGCCGGCGCTCGGCCGGCAGGAACAGGAAGCTGTAATAGAAGGAGGAGCCGCTGGCGGCGCACTTCTCCTGGCAGTACTGGTCGGGAGTCATGGGGCTACATTCTAAGGGATCGCCCGCCGAGAACCAGCCAGTCCCAGGGGCCGAGCTTGGGCCGGCGGTGGAAAACATCGCCCCGCACCTGGCGAATGCGCTCCAGAATGCGTAGACCGCCCTGCACGGTCAGGCGAATTTCCCAGCCCATGCGGCCGGGCAAGGCATGGACGAGCGGCGCACCGCGCTTCATCAGCGCCATCGCCCGGTCGATCTCGAAATCCATCAGGGCTGCCCAGTTGGCCGACCAGCGGTTGGCAGCGATGTCGGCCTCGCTGACCCGGAAATGCGGGAAATCGGTTTGCGGGATATAGACACGGTCCTTCTGCCAGTCGATGGCCACGTCCTGCCAGAAATTGATCAACTGCAGGGCGGTGCAGATACAGTCGGATTGCATCAGTTGCTCGTCGCTGGTCCGCCCGAACAGATGCAGCACCAGCCGCCCGACCGGATTGGCCGAGCGCCGGCAATAGTCGAGCAGTTCCGGGTAGTCGGCGTAACGCGTCTTCACCACGTCCTGCGCGAAGGCGTCGAGCAGGTCGCGGAATAACGGGATGGGCAGGGCGTGGGCAGCGATCACCTCGGCCAGGCTGGCGAAAAGCGCCGTTTGCGGTGTCTCGCCTCGTGCGATGCGGTCGAGTTCAGCCTGGTAGGCGGCGAGGGCGGCCAGGCGTTGTGCCGGCGTCGCATCCCCCTCGTCGGCGATATCGTCGGCGCTGCGGGCGAAGTGGTAGACCACCTCGATCGGCCGGCGGAGCCGGGCAGGAACCAGCCAGGAGGCGACCGGGAAATTTTCGTAATGATCGACAGGCATGGGCGATGACTTCAGTCGGTGCTAGAATGCGCCCCGCTCGCCCAGGTGGCGAAATTGGTAGACGCACCAGATTTAGGTTCTGGCGTAGAAATACGTGGGGGTTCGAGTCCCTTCCTGGGCACCATATAAAATCAAGTAGTTAGATTACTTTCGGGTACTTCTGACTACCGCGAGCAAACCGAATTTTTTGGGGAAATCTTCCCAAATCTTCCCAACGTTTTCGGTCTAACCCCTTGCGGCAGTAGAGCAAGAGGGGTATATTGTACTTCACGGTAGCTGGTATCACCGGGCGTCAGCCAAAGCCAGCCGTTTAAAGTAGTTTCTCCGGCCATCAGGTCGGGCCGCGACGGTTGGGACTTTGTTTCCTGCGCGCCGCGCGGCAAAGGAGGGGCGCCCAGCCACCTCCATGTTGTTGGCATTGTACTTGGGCCAATGACAAGCGGGTTCCTCAAAAGGACCCAAAATGACTCTCCCGGAATTTTTTGCCCTTGCCGGCAGCCGCTTTGAAGTGCGCCTCCAGGACGCATGCCGGCTGGCGGGTATCAACTATCAGACCGCCTGCAACCAACGCCACCGCGGGGTTTTTCCGCTCCCGGTGACCAAACGCAGTAGGAACAATGTGGTCGTCAAGATCGACGACCTCTACGCCTATGTCTACGGTGTAAAAGCTGTCACTGCCCCTGTTTCCGTGGCGCCGCCTGCTGTTGGTCGGCGGGGGAAGCCCAGGAAGGAAGAAGTAGCAGAGGCTCGCTCGCGCGGCCTCTCCGTGCCCCAGCTGCGCCGCCTGAAGGCGGGGCTGGAGGGTTAAGGCATGGCAAAAAACAGGTATCCGGCCGACTGCCAGCCAGTCCTCAGCCAATATTCACCCTTGGCCAGGGCCCTTGCACAGGCTTCCGGCCTGACCCTAGACGACATCCGCCAGGAAATAGCAGCGGCCTGGCTTGAGGGGGCAGAGCCAGCCCACGCGGTGCCCGCCTCGTTGGGCCTGCGGCGCCTACCCTGTGGGTGGGTTTCAACCGACCTTCACGTCAACGCCAGGCGGGCGGGCGACGACGAAAATTTTGTGCCAACTGAAGAGATGCCTAGGCCTAAACCACGCCGTGGGCATGTCGCTGCCGGCGTGGCTGCTGATCTGGGCTTGGGCCTTAGGTCAGCGCAGAAGCGCCTCAAACGGCAGCGCGACGCCGCTGGGGCGGGGCAGGGCGACCTGTTCATGTTCATGGATGGGGAGGGATCATGACCTTCCATGCCATTCACCAAGTGGAGCAGATGCGCCAGGAGGCGCCCTATCGACAACGTTATCAAGGGTTTGCTCGGGCGCCTGCAAATGAAAATGAAGAAGTTGCCCTTTCGAAACCTTTGTCACCTTGGGCGGACAAAAAAAGAGGGGTCCCCAACGGTTTTTTGCGGTCGGCCCTGTTCGGCGCGATCGCCAAGGGGCGGCGGCGGTACGTCGACGGCGAGGATCTCGCCGCCGTCGATGGCGTGACGATACGCTACAAGGGCGAGCGCCTCGACCAAGGCGACCTCGATGTGTGGGAGAGCGTGCTGCACGCCGTGCGGCTTCAGGAGCTGGGCAGTCAGTGCCGCGTCACTTCCTACGCCCTGCTGAAGCTCATGGGCAAGACCGATACCGGCAAAAACCGGGCGACGCTGCACGTCCGCATCGAGCGGCTTGTAGCCAATGCCTTGACGGTCAAGCAGGGCCGCTACACCTACATCGGCGGCCTGATTCGCTTCGCGTCCAAGGACGAGGACACCCAGGAATGGGTCATCGAGCTGGACGCGAAGCTGCGCCCGCTTTTCGCTGCCGACCAATTCACGCAGGTGGAATGGGCCGTGCGCCGCGCGCTGGCCGGTAAGCCGCTGGCCCAGTGGCTGCACGGGTTCTACTCCAGCCACGCAAAGCCCTTCCCGATGAAGGTGGGGACGCTGCTGCGGCTGTGCGGGAGCGAGTCGGAGCTGCGCCGGTACCGGCAGACGCTGGGCGATGCGCTGGATGCCGTGGCCGAGGCCAGCGCGGCCAACGGCGAGGACTTCCGCTACGAGATTCGCGGAGACCTCGTGCACGTCGAGAAGCAGGCCAAGGGAGCGCAGCTGCGGCACTTGGCCAAGAAGGCCAGCAATCCCCAGAAGCCACGCGGCTGATACCGTTCCAACGGGTGCGCCATACCGTTCTAGCGGGTGCGCCATACCGTTCTAGCGGGTGCGCCATACCGTTCTAGCGGGTGCGCCATACCGTTCTAGCGGGTGCGCCATACCGTTCTAGCGGGTGCAATATCCACAGGTTGAACAGGCTGAAACCTCGCTCTACCAATGGTTTTAGCGATTCGTTGGGTTTCGCTAATCTTTATTAATCTTTATTAATCCGGCTCTCAATTTGCCCTCTAGAAATCCAAGTTTCTTGTGGGATCCTGTAAAAACTGCCACGTGGCAGTTTTTAGGAGTAGCTATGAAAACTGAAATCCAGAACCTCAGGAAGTCCATCAATGATTGCTGGCTGGCGGTGGCTAGCCAGACTAGAACGGCTCATGGGATGGTGAAACCATTCCAGACGCACCTGGACGATCCTGTTTTCTCGATCACTGCCCAGATTCATGATGAACTTGCAAGGGTTGAGAAAATCCTGCGGGCGGATCTTCCTGCCCTTATTGACGATTTGGACAGGGCAATGAACGTCAACATCCGATAGCCAGAGCTCGACTTACCCACCGCTAGGGCGTGGCTTGCTCGATAAGGAGCCCGCCGGCAAGCCCTAACCGTGGATAAGTCTCAGAGCCTCTCCCACGCGCTGCGCCGCCACCCTGTGCTGCGCCCGGCCCCGAGGGGCCGGGCTTGGCCTTCGGCTTTGCCTGCTAGATGGCGGGCAAACATTCGGGCTGGAGCGCGCGGGGCCAGATGCCAGCGCAAGCGCTGGCCCATGATCTGATGATCATGGAACCCCGTGCCTTCCTCTGGTCAGCCGCTGGCTGATCTTCGTCAAGCACCAGCCTGTCAGTCATCTTCCGCTGGTCGACAACTGATAGGCTGAAAGCAGTTGGCCTATGCAAGCTCCCGCCAACCTGGGGGCATGCCCCCAGTCCCCCAAAGCAGAAGCACAACAGCCCGACCGCAAGCGGCCGTACTGTCACACACCACGCAGCCCTATGGGCTGCACATCCGCCCCCCTGCGGGCGGTAGCGCCTTGCTGCGCAAGGCTTTGAGGTGCAGCACTGCGTGCTGCACCAAGCGCCGCACAAGTGCGGCAACCCTCCTAGCCAAGGCCGGAAAACCGTGGCCTGGCCCGGCAAAACAAGTGCGGCACGTTCGCGCTGCGTACATAGGTCGGTAAGGCGTCAAGTTTCGATGCCCAACCAGGAGAAAAACATGAGCAAAACAAATCGTTTGAGCGTCCCGATTTCGCCAAGTTTTGAGCGTCAACTCCGCCAGTTGAGCGCCGAAAATGGGCGCTCTCTAGCAGCAAATTTTGCCGAAATGGCGCAGCGCGGGGCCGAGAAAATCACCATCGAGCAGCTGCTCTCCGCGATCAAAGGTGACCTGAAAACCTGGACGGGGGGAGCAGAGGAACTGAAAACGATCGTTGCAAAGTTGGGCCTCATAGAAAAGCATCTGGGCGCAGAAAAACCCACTGCTGGCGCGCTGCCAGAAGGCGTGTTTATTCCTGAAAAACCGGCGCGATTGTTGTTCGGCGAAGCCCTGTTTTCTGCTGCGCTTAGTGCCCAAATATTGAATGCCGAAATGCCAGGAACGCCGTCAAAGCCAGCCGGCTTCCACATCCGTGCAGCGCGCGAAAAAGCAGACGCTCAACTTGCCGAATTGCTGCGGGGTGAAAAATGAACAGCCTGAAAAAACTGCTTCTAATCTCGGTCGCGTTGGGCAGCTTCATGATTCTTGCGTATAACCTTGTTTGGTCGCCTGATTGGCAAGTGCAGCGGTGGCCAGAGACGCGGTTGCGTGCTCTGTATGTGCAGGCAGTCTTTGCCGCATCGATTGATTTAAGCGATGGGAAAAATCACCAACTCGTGATCGACGCGATCCAAGCTCGCGAGCCGAAAATCGAAGAGATAGTGTTTCGTCGTCTTCTCGTTTCGCTCGGCATAGCGATCACCATCACCGCTGGTTTGTCACTTCTGCCCGGACTTCTGGGGAGGGGAAAAGAGGGGCGCCTGCGGGGGGCTGAGCTTGCCTCTGTGGAGGCTCTCAAGCGATTACTTTTTTGGCGGCAGCATCGTCGTCAAATGGCCTTTGCAGCCGTATATGTCGCGCTTGGTGTAGGCCTAGGTGCAATGTTCTTTAAGAGCCTACCTGCTGCGACTTTATTGGGGTTTTTTGGGCTTGCCGCGTTTATGCTTGCCGAGTTTTTGAGTGCGGGGCAGCTTAAAAAACCGACTGGAATACGAATCGGCGGCGTTGAGATACCAATCGAAATGGAAGGGCGGCACACTGTTGTGTTTGGCACGACAGGCGCAGGCAAGTCGATGATTATTTACTCCGCTATCTTGGATGCGAGGAACCGGGGAGATCGAGGGTTCGTAATCGATATTGGGGGAGCATGCTGGCGCCGCTTTGCGCGCAAAGGTGATGTCCTTCTGGCGCCAGGGGATGAGCAAAGCGTGAAGTGGAATCCGTTTGCAGAGATCCGCAACCGTTTCGATTTTCTGGAACTGGCACGGGCGGCCATTCCGGATGGCACAGGGGAAGCTGCCGGCTTTCATGATATGGCCCGTATGCTGCTCGCCGTCGTCATGGAAAAGATGCATGCTGAGGGAAACTGGTCGGTTTCTAGGCTCCTATATCTCATCTGTTCCTCAAAGCGTGAGGAAATGAATGCAGTTGTCCTTGGCTCGCCGGCAGATGTTTATACTCAGGATGGTGCGGAGCGGCTGCTACAGAGCGTCCGCGCGGTGCTGACTACGTATCTGGTAGCTTGGAGTTTTATTGAGGATGGTGGGGATTTTTCGATCAGAGACTGGATTCGGAACGCCCCGCCCGGTACGTGGCTGTTTGCTAAATACAGCGACGGAAACGCGACGGTAATGAAGGATTTACTTACAAGTTGGTTCACCTTGTCCGTTAAAGAAACGATCAGTGATGACCAAAACATACCGCCGCCGACATGGACCATCGCGGATGAATTTGATTCGATGGGTGAGGCCTCTGCCGCCAGGCCTGCGCTAACCAAGTTGCGGCGATACAACGGCCGCTGCCTACTTGGTGTGCAAACCGTTGCGCAGTTGTGGGACACGTACGAGCGCGATGCCGCACAGGTTCTTTTGTCCTGTCTCTCGAACCAAATTTACCTTCGTGCGGGCGATCCGGAGACAGCTGAGTATTGTTCGAAGGCATTGGGCGAACAGGAATTCCTGCGGCAGGAGCAGAGTCGGAGTCGGCAAGGCTTGCTCGGCTTGGGGGGCGATCCATCAAAATCGGAAGCAGAGCGGCATGCCTTGGAGCGCATCGTTTTGCCTTCTGAAATGATGACCTTGGCTGATCGCGTCGGCTATCTGAAGCTTGCCGGCGATCTGCCGATCGTGAAAATCAAAGTTCCGATTCCATCGACTGAAAAGCGGAGTTGACTCAGAGCCGGCTTGCCGGCTTTTCGCTAACTACACGCGCGCCGCAATTGGTTCGTCGACTGGGCATATAGCAGTGTTACCAACGTAAAAAGGGAGCACTGCAAATGATCCGTTGCACGAATGTCGCCGCACGACAGGCGGAGTCCTACTACGCCCGGGACGACTACTACACCCAGGACAACCCACCAGCCTCCTGGTACGGCAAAGGGGCGGCGGAGCTGGGCCTCTCCGAGGACAACGCCGATCGCCTGTTTGGCGATCTGCTGCGCGGCAAGCTGCCGAACGGCGAGGAAATACCGGGCGGGCAGGGCGGGAAACGCCGGGCGGGAACGGATCTGACGATCAGTGCGCCGAAATCTGTCTCAATTGCCGCCCTGGTCTATGGCGATGCTCGCGTCACCGAAGCGCATAACGCGGCCGTCCGGGCTGCCCTGGACGCCGCAGAAAAACGAATTCAGGCCCGCATGGTGGGCCCGGACGGTAAAACCATCACCGTCGACACCGGCAACCTGATCGCCCGTACGGTGCTGCACGACACCAGCCGCGCCGCCGACCCGAATCTGCATACCCATTGCGTGCTGATCAACGCGACCCAAACGCCGGACGGCCGTTGGCGAGCCATGGAAAACCGTGAGCTCTTCAAAATGCAGCGCGAGCTCGACGTGCACTACAAATCGGAGCTGGCGGTGCGCCTCGCTGAGCTGGGCTACCAGCTGCGCCACACCAAGAACGGCTTCGAGCTGGCCACGATCAGCGACCAACAGATCAAAACGTTTTCGACGCGCACGGCAGCCATCGACTCCGCCCTGGCAGCGCGGGGCCTGAGCCGGGAGGAGGCGAGTGCCGAGCTGCGCGACAAGACCGCGCTCGACACCCGCGACCGGAAGGTTCACTACGACCGGGATCTGCTGGTCTCAGCCTGGCGCGAACGCGCCGCCGAACTGGGCCTGGCCGTTTCGCTGCCGGCCGGCCAATTGCCTGGCCTGGCACGTGACCCGAAGGAAGCGGCGCAGGAGGCGATTGAATTTGCCACCGGCCACCTCTCCGAACGCGAGGCAGCCTTTGAGAAGAAGGATTTCATGGCGGCAGCTATGTCCGTCGCCTATGGCCGGGCAACGCTGGCCGAGGTCGAGGCGGCATTCAACAAGGCCCTGGCCTGGGGCGACCTGGTACAGAAATCGGACGGCCGGATTACGGATCGCGCCTCGATCGCCCGTGAGCAGCGGATGCTGGAGGTCGAGCTGCTGGGCCGCCGCGCCGTTCGGGCGATTGCATCGGGCACGCTGTTCCTTGACCCCAAGTTGAATGAACGCCAACGGGCAGCCGTTGAGGCGGCGCTGACCACCACGAACCGCATCACCGGCATCCAAGGTCTGGCCGGGGTCGGGAAGACAACCCTCCTCAACGAGTTCCGCCAGCAGGCCGAGGCCTGCGGCTACACCCTGGCCGGGGTAGCGCCGTCGCACGGCGCCGTCAAGGCGCTGGCCGAGGCCGGCATCGAGGGCAAGACCCTCCAGAGCTGGGAGGTCTCAGGTTCCAAACTGGACGATAGGACGATCCTGGTCATCGACGAGTCGTCGCTGGCCAGCACGCGGCAACTGGCGGACGCAGTGATTCGTGCGGAAAAGGCGGGGGCACGCGTCCTCGTGGTCGGCGACAGCGATCAGTACCAGAGCGTGGAAGCAGGCCGAGGCTTCCAGCAATTGCAGCAAGCCGGGATGCAGACGAGCATCGTCGACACCATGCTGCGCCAGCAGACCGACATTACCCGCGAAGTCGCCCAGTTGGCGGCAGAGGGCAAGGGCGCCGCCGCCCTGGAGGCGCTGGCGAAGGCGGGCGGTGTGGTGGAAATCAAGGACGAGGCGCAGCGGCTGGCATTGATTGCCGCCGATTTCTGCGCCCTTCCGGCGGAGGAGCGCCGGGAAACCTTGGTGCTCACCGGCACCAACGAGGCACGCCGCCAGATCAATGCCGCCGTGCGGGAAGGCCTGAGCCTGGCGGGGCAGGGGAAGACGGTGGAGACCTTCGAGCGTGGCGACCTGACGGCAAATCAACAGCGCCGGGCACAGTTCTACGCCGAAGGGGATGCTGTGCGTTTCGATAAGGATTACCGCAGCCTGGGGGTGAAGTCCGGCGAGATTCTCAAGGTCAAGGCAATTCGTACGAACGAAATCGAACTCGCCCGGCCGGATGGCTCGACAGTGACGTTCACCCCGGCCAACCTCTCCGGCAAGGGCTGGACGGTCGGCAGAACCGACCGGCGCGAGTTGTCAGCTGGCGACCGGATTCGCGTCACGGGCGATATTGCGGCCACCGGGGAGCGCCTGCGGAACGGCCAGCGCGCCACGGTGCTCGCCATCTCGGACAAGCAGATGCAGGTGCAACTGGATGGCGGCAGCGGCAAGAAGGTTGCGATCAATCTGGAGAACGGCAAGCCGCTCTCCCTCGACTATGGCTATGCCGCGACCGGCCACAGCGCCCAGGGTCTCGGCGCGAAGCGCGTGCTCCTGGAGCGTAGTTCGGCCTGCCGTACGGCAAGCCAACGCGAGTTCTATACCGACGTGACCCGCGTGAAACAGGAGCTGAAGGTCTATACCGACGACCGCGGCAAGCTCGGCAAGGCGGTGGAGAAGCAGAACGACAAACACCAGGCGCTGGAGCAGTCGAACGACGGCGGCGACCTGGGCAACAGCTTTTCTGAGAAGGCGATGGAGACCAGCGAACAGGCCCACGAGCTGGTGGACAAGATGCGTGACCTCGCTGACAGGTCGCGCCATGTCAGCCGTCTGGCTCGGGAATTTATGGAGTTTGGCCTGTGAGTTGGCGTTTTGGGTTCGCGCTGGCGCCATAAGAGGTATGGCCCACTCTTTCAAGGATCGTTATGAAGCCGAATCCCCTTCCGCCGCCGCCTCTGCCCAAGCCGTACGGCATGGCGATTGCGCCGCATTGCAACATGCTCGCCGCCCGCACGGTGTCCTGTCATTTGAAGCCTGACGGCTTTCTGCTGCTGACCTACCAGCTCGACGATGGCGATACCAAAACAGTGCGCCTGGCCGCTGACCGGCCTCCGCCCCGGCCGGGTCAGGCGGTCCTTATTTTCTTTCAGACCGGCGAAGCCGTTCGATTTACCACCCTGCCTTTTAGGAGCATTCAATGAGCAAGCCAAAATCCATCCTGAAGCCGGCGGCTAGCGCCGGCTCTGCCGTCTCGTTCCGCGTTCCCGCGGATCTTGCCCAGGGGGTTCCCAATGAAATCTGATCAGAAAGGATTTGCGGCCGGGCGGGATGCCGCCGAACAGGAGAAACAGCAGCTACAGCCGGAAGTTATGCGTGGCCTAGATAGTCGTTTGAAATATGGCAAAGCTATCGTTGCGGCACAGATTTATGGCGACGAAGGTGCTGATATTGGTCTGGCCGAGGCTGAACGTCTTGGTTCTATTGAATACAAAGATGGGCGGCGCTTGGATGATCCGCCCCTGTTGTTCAAGAGTGCTCCCATCCTCCTCGAGGCTTGGCGGCTCGGCTGGAAGGAGCAGTGTCATAGCCGTGAGGGCCGATCTATCGGGAAGCCGGTCGACAAGGAACAGGCGCTCGAGCAGCCGGCACTCGAGATGCCTGGCGGCGATGCTGGCCTGACTCAAAAGCTCGAACCGGTGACGATGGAGCGCATTGAGCAGGTTGCTGATGTGTTTGCAAAAGGCCGAGAGATAGCGCCAAAAGCAATCGACTACGGCCTCGGCTTTTGAGTTCGTTTTCTGGACATAGGGAGGTGTAGCCACCTCCGAAAGGATCTGTTAATGAGCAAGTCAAAATCCATTCTGAAGCCGGCGTCTGCCGCTTCTTCCGTGTCGTTCCGTGTCCCGGCCGATCTCGCCGCCCGCCTGACGGCCGTGCGGGCGGCTTCGCAACCTCTTGGCCTAGTGCTCGATATCGAACCGGCCTTGACCAAGGCGCTGTCGCGCCTGGTCAAGCAGGCCGAGGCCGAGCTGGCAGCGTCCGCAGCGCCTGTGGCCGCTGGGCTGGAGGCGGTTGCGGCTTCTTCCGCCCCTGTTTTTGAATCGGTGTCCCCGGAGGTGCAGCATGTCTGATGGCGTGTTGTTCGTTGATATATTTTCCCCTGAGCAGATCATCGCCTTTCGGGGCCAGGTGCTCGATCATCTTCAGCAGATGGACGAGGATGCTTGGCTGTCCTTCCGCCATCACGATGCCTTGATGGAAGATCGTTGGGTGACTAACGATCTGTCATCCGATGCGGTGCTCGCCTTGACCCGTGCGGATCTCGTTTTGCGCCATGTGTCGTCGTCCAATGTGCCGGCCGAGCAGCTGCGCCTGCTCGATCGTCGCTGGATAACTATCGGCACGATCGAGGATTCACCCATCTGGTACTCCCGGCATTGTGGCATTTACTTCTGGGCCGTCACGCCAGATGCGCCGCATACGCTGGAACTGTGGTTGTCTTTTCCGGCTCTGCCTCGCCGTTGGTAGCGCCCGGCGCTTGTCGTCAAACAGGGCCGATATATGTCCGATATATCGGCCCTGGTTTGCTGGCGTTGTCGGATGCCTGGTTGGTGTCGTCAAACATGTCCTAAGGTTCGGACATATATCGGCACCATGTTGTTTTGCCGTGGCGGGGCTTGTCGTTTTCGTCGTCAAACATGTCCGAAGGTTCGGGCATATATCGGCACTATGTTGTTTTGCCGTGGCGGGGCTTGTCGTTTTCGTCGTCAAACATGTCCGAAGGTTAGGACATATATCGGCACTATGTTCGGCGAATCGGCCGAGGGCCGAGCGGGTACTGCCAGGGTAGCCGAGTCAGGCTCGGCTATCTTCCCGCCAGCGGGAAGAAGACCCTTCTGCCCCCTTTCGCTTGCGCCGTCCCGGCGCTGTAGGGGCTAAAGCCCCGGCCGCTGCGCGGCAGTCAGTCGGCCGATAAATCGGCCTTTGGTGGCTGGAAGCCGTTGATCTGCGGTGCGCTTCCTTTTCCTAGAACCGTCTTAAACGCATGCAGCGCCCTAAAACGCCGACGTGTAACACGCCAGCGCTCCCTGCAAGGGCCGGGCTGCGCCCTGAAATCCGCGCCCGTTCGGTCCTCGCTGCGCTGCGGTCCGCATGCGGCCTGTGGTTTCTCCCTTTCCAGTCGCTTTTCCTGGCGTGTTCCTCGACGGCACGGGCACTGCAAGCAAGACGGATCTAGGAAAAGGAGAAATAACCATGCACGCACATCAACAACCAGCCACCACAAGCAAAAGCCAGGTACGGGATGCAGCAATCCAGATCAGCAAGCCCCAAACCCTGAACAGCCAGCCGATTACCTGCGAAACGCTCGATGGCGTTTCCTACTACAGCACCACCCGCCGGGGCGTTCATTACTGCGCGTGCAAGCAGCACGACAGCGATCAATGGTGGGTTTCAACGCACCGTATCGCCCTCGGGTCGATGCACATCGGAGGCGGGCGCTACTACCGGGATCTCAACGACCTGGCTGCCAACTGCAAAGCCTTTGCCGCACTGCCGGCCCTTCTTCCCCTCATCTAACCCCCAGGAGCAAACCATGAATGCAATTTTCGGCGATGTGATCTACGCCTACAGCCGCGCCCAGGCGATCGAGGACGGCGTATTGGTCGACCTGAGCTATCCGGAGAGCGACACCGCGCCGGTGTGCCGTCAGCACTACAAGTTTCCGATCGCCGCTACCGCTGCGGTGTTCGAGGTGATGCAGAAGGCCGTGGATAACCGGAATTACTGCAACAGCTACGCCGGAATCCTCCACGACATGCTGTGGATGAGCCGCGCAGCCGGCCGCAAGCTGGACGAATCCACCGTGGTTTTCCCCGTGATCGTCGCGGGCGCCGGTCGCCGCCGCAACTACGAATTCAAGCTCGTCGTCGGACCCGGCGACCAGGGCGAGCCGGTGATCACGATCATGCTGCCTGGCGAGGATTGAGCGGGGTCGGTTCGCTCTGGCGACATATGGATTTAGCAGTTTTTGAAGCGTTTTATTGGATAGGAGATTTCAACCATGACCCTGTTTATCGGCAATCCGAAGGCGACAGAACACCAGCGAGGCGCCGAGGGACTGTTCGCCTGCTGCGATACCAAGGCGATGCGCGCACCGGCCGGCATGGCTACGCGCTGGCGGACTACCCATCGGCCAACCACCAGCCCCCAGATGGGAACGCCCGCATGGGACGCCTGGTGTGCCGGCGAGCCCGTCTGGGAGCCTGTCCTCGTCCTCAAGGCAATCAGGGGGAAAGTATGAAGGTCAGCGCTGACCGACTCTTTGACGCCTCATTTGCCGAGGCTTGCCGTGTCCAGGCAGCCCACCTGGTGGGCAAGCCATACGCCGGGGAGCTGGCCTTTGCGGGTGCCTTGGCGAAAGTCTCCGATCTTTTGAGCGACGCCCTGTCGTCGTCTCCTGAGCGCCGTAAAAGCGCTCGCAACCGTCTCAAAGTCTTACTCGCACAAGGGGAATGAAATCATGAACGAAAACGAAAAAAACCAGGGCTTCTGGAAGAGCGTCAAGCAGTCTTTCGCGTACGGGCTGGGCGGTTCGCTGGGCTGGCAGGCCGGCAACCTTATCGGCGGCGCCATCGGCTGGCTGTTCCGCCGCGCCTGGCTGCTGCTGTTCGTCCCGGTCCCGTACTACATGCTGGCCATCAACGAGACCGCCAAGGCCGAGCGCCAGCAAGCGAAACCGGCCATCGTGAAAAAGGTGGATGCCCCGGCCCGCCAAGGCGGCAAGCAGCAGAGCGAGCAGAAATCCGAGGACAAGCCGAGCAACGCCCCGGTTTTGTTCGGCCGGCCCCTGTACTGAGCGTTTCGGTTCGCGCTGGCGCCATAGGAGGTAGGTGGTCAGGTTGGCCACCGCAACCGCGAAAGTCGAAAGGAGCATCACCATGGGCGACCACGCTCAATTGTCAGCCGATGATCTCAACACCGTCCGCCAGGCCTTGAAGTGCCCGGCGGAACAAGTCCAGTCTGAGGCGGAACGTTCGTTTCTGAAATCGACCCGAGACCGTCTCAAGCGTTTCGGGGAGGGGATTTACCTCAGCACGAAGCAGCTTGAGTGGCTGCGCAACATCGCCGCACGCGGCGCCACTGATGGCGGCAAACGCCCCGGCAAGGCGAAGGCGGCTAGTCAGGTCGAGGATCTGCCCGCCTATGACGATCTGGCGGGGGAGTGATCATGCTCTGGACCTTGCCTATCTATACCCTGGCGAGCTTGCTCGCGTATTCCGTGGCGCACCGGCATGGTATCGCCCCGGCGCTTGGCCCGGTCGCGGCCTATGGCGTCTCCCTGGTGGGGGCCGTTTCCTTGTATGCCCTCGCGGAATACCTGGCCTGGGCCTTCCTCGTTGAGTTGCCGCGCCAGCTGGCCCGCCGCGCATCGGTGCCGGCCGGCGAAGCATCGCCGCCAGCTTTCCGGCGCATGGAGGTGGCCCAATGAAACGGCCCATTCTGTTCCTGGTCGCGCTGCTGTTTGCCGCGCCCGCCCTGGCGGCTGGGGCCGATCAAGCCTTCGCCCAGGCGATCAACAGCTTCTTCGACAGTGCAAATGGCTTGGCATCGAAAAATATCTTTACGGCAGAGGGCCAGTGGCTGATGGGCGGGCTGCTGACCATCCTGATTAGCTGGACGGGCATCATGTCCCTGGTCAGCGACGGCGGTTTGCCGGAAGCCATGGCAAAAATGGTCCGCATCATCCTGATGGCGGGTATTAGCTGGTTTTTTTTGCAGGCCGACACCCAGCAGAAGCTGGTCGGCGGATTCGACTACATGGCGGCCAAGGCAGCCAAGGCAGCGGCCACCGGCGCACCGATCCAGTTGGACAAGCCGGCGCAGCAGCTCGCAGCAACCATCGGCGCCGGCCTCGATACGGCCTTGAGCCTCTGGAAGCCGATCGACGATGCCAACAACCAGGACAAGCGGGACTGGCTGGATATCACGCTGAACGAGGGGCCGCTCGCTTTCCTGGCAGGGAACCTGGGCGAGGGCATCGTGAAAGCCCTGACCGTGGCCCTGATCGTCCTCACGCTGGCCGTTTATGGCTTCGTGATCGCCTCTTCCCTCGTGCTGGTTCAAATCGGTCTGGTCTGCGCACCGATCCTCGTGCCGTGGCTGCTATGGGATGCAACGAGCTTCCTGTTCAACAGCTGGCTTCGTTTCATGATCGTGGCCGGTCTCGTGCGCCTGGTGGCCGCGCTCAACCTCTCGATGACCTGGGCGCTGCTCGATGGCGTGAAGAAGCTCGCCAATACGGCGAATAGCACGGCGGCATTCGATTTCTCAGCTTACCTCGCCGCGCTGCTCCTGACCTTGCTCATGTGCTTCCTGATGCTCCAGACCTTCAGCATCGCCTCCGGCCTGGTCTCTGGCCTGCCGTCCATCGCCATGCCCAGACTGCCGAGCCCTGGCCCGAAGCCGGGCGGCGGCAATGGCAACGGCCCATCCAAGAAATAACCCAGACCCACAGGAGTTCACCATGAATATTCCCGATCGCATCAAACCGAACGCGCAGGAATCCGCCGAGCTGCGCGCTGCGCTGAAGTACCGGCGCACCCTGTCACTCGATCACGAGGAGCGCGGTATCGCGCCGCCCAGCGCGGAATGCAGCTGGGGCGGAGCGCTCTGGTGGGCGCTGGCCTGCCAGCTCCAGGACCGGCCAGCCGTAACCGTCGCCGGTTTGCTGTCCCTTTTCTACGTCGGCGTGTTTCAGCCGATTCACCAACTGCTTTTCGTCTGACCAGGAGGAACAAATGCGTAAATTCTTTGCTATCGCCGCCACCGTGTTGGCTACCAGCGTGAGCCCATCGGCGCACGCGCAGTGGGCAACCATTGATATCGCCAATCTCCTGCAAAGCATCATGACTGTGATTTCCGAGACGAGCCAGGAGGCGAATCAGATCGAGCAGCTGATGAACCAGGCGCAACAACTGGAGTACGACTATCGGCAACTACAGTCTATTGGTCAGGGAGACGTGTCAGGACTGCTGGGAACGGTGCGTAGCGCGCTGAATACCCAGCGTGCCTACGTGGGGTCCGTCAAAGGGCTGTACGGCGATCTGGGCAACGCCAAGCGTGTTGCCGAGGATCTGTACCGGCGCATGGCGGCATCCGGCCTCTCGCAGGCGGAATGGATGGAGCGGGAGGCGGAGATCAACAAGGCTCGCCAGGAGGGGAACGGCTATTTGTCGGATTACCAGGCCGACGTGCTGCAACAGGTCGGCAAGCGTTACGAGGAGGTGCGAAACCTCCAGGGCAAGATTACCTCGACCGAGGGAACGCACGAATCCATGCAGCTGATGAACTCGCAGATGAACGTCCTTCTGGCCACGACCAATCAGCTCCTGGAGCACAACGCGACGCTGGCCCAGCGGGCAACGCACCAGGATATCGAGCAGGCCGGCCGCGAAAAATCGCGGGTAGATGCATACGGTGAGTGGCGCAAGGCCCAAACCGAAAGCACGGCCAACGCCCGCAAAGCGTTCAAGGCGCTGGAGGCAAACGCCCCGAAGTAATCCACAGAAACTGTGGATAAGCGGCCCCTGGGGGCCGCCTGAACCCCCGAACTGCTTGGGTGTGGTCGGGGGTGATTAGTTTTTAGGCGGGTATTCCACCGAAGCTGCTTCAGCTTCTTCCGCTTGCCGCCGATTGATTTTCTGGGCCAGCTTCGGAGCTCCAATGTGGGTGTACTCCTTTAGTGACTGCTGTGAGATGTGGCCCGAGATGCTCGCCACTTCTATTTGATCCAAGCCTAGCTCAAATAGTCGCGAGACCGCCTCATGTCGCAAATCATGAAATCGAAGTCCAGCTATTTCGGCGCGTTTGCAAGCAAAATCCCATGCTGTTCGAATTGCATCTTTCGTGAACGGGAAGACGCGACCGCCATCAGAGGGGCGCTGGAGCTCACGAATCAGCGCAACAGCCTTGGCGGACAGGGGGACAACCCTATCTTTACCATTCTTTGTGTCGTACAGGCTGATTGTCCCGTGGTCGTTGGCCAGCTCGATATCTTCCCAGCGCATCTTGAGCAGTTCGCCTTGGCGCATGGCTGTCTCTATCGCCAGCTGTACCAAGGGGCGCATAGCTGGGTTACGACTGGCCTTCAGCGCGTCGATGAGGCGGGTTTCCTCTCCATCTTCTAGGCGGCGCTTTCGACTCTTGCAGGGGGGAGGGAGAAAAATGTCACGTACTGGGTTCGGCACCGCAATCCTCCACTGCCGGCGGGCGACCTCATAGAGTGAGGAGATCAGGCTTGCATATTTGCGTTTGGTTTCGCCAGTCAATGCCTTGCCGGCCTGGGGGCCTGTGCCATCACGTTGAAGGCTGTTGAGAAAGCTGTTCACGTCTTCGCCGGTGATCTGATAAATCGATTGCTTGGCAATTTTGTGGCGGTTGATCTTCCGGATAAATCCCTTTTCAACCTCAGCTCCTTTCTTGCGCGGGGTAATCTCCTTTTCGTAGCGCTCCAAAGCCTTGGCGAGGGTCAGGGCTTTGACATCGGCTTTCTTTACGCGCGACGCCAAGACACGTTTTGCATCTGGATCCAGCGCGACGGCTGCGCGCTTTGAATCGCGGTAGGCTCGGGCCTCGGCCAGGGTCGAGAAAGTGCCCGATACAGAACAGCCATTGATGGTCAGTTTGACCTGGTACGAGTCAGGCCCCCGCTCGTAGATTCCCTTGTCGACACGCTTCATTTTTCCCAATCTTTCCCAAACAGGACGGGTAAAATTTTACAGTGACTTGTTTAATAAGTGAAATCTATGTTTACGCACCAGCTTTAGGTTCTGGCGTAGAAATACGTGGGGGTTCGAGTCCCTTCCTGGGCACCATAGCGAGCACTTCGGCCAGGAACTGGTGGGCCGGCAGTCGGAAACCGGCTGCATTGCGATGGCCGCCTCCGCCATAGCGGGCGGCGATGACCGAAACGTCGAAATCCCCTTGGGAACGCAAGGAGACCTTGGCCAGGCCGTCGGCGGTCAGTTGCCAGGTCAGACCGAAGCTGCCGCTCCGCTCGGCCAGCAGATTGCCCAGCTCCGATGCAAAAACCACGTTGGCGTTGGCTGCCAGACCTGTCACGGCCTGCCACGATTGTTCGCCGTCGGTAATCACCGGCAGGCCATGGCGTACCGCCTGCAAGGCATCGATCGGTTCGCCGCGCAGGCGGGCCGGGCAGGGGAGTCCGCCCTCCGCCAGGCGCCTGACTTCAGCCTGGAGTTGCCGTTCGATGGCTTCGCCACCGACCAGCAATTGGCGATAGGCTGGCGAATCAGCATCTTCGCAGGTGCGAACGAGGGCATCCCAGGTGGCGAAAGAGAAGGGCTCCATGCGCAGTGCACGACACAGTGGCCGTGTCTCGTCCAGCGTGAATCGCCACAGATCTAGGTCCTCGATGCAGGCGAGCAAGCGCGGCAGGGGCTCATCAGGCTGGAAATGCTCCCAAGCCAGTCGGGTGCCGGATTTCTCCAGGTCGAAGACGACCGTCAGTGGCCGGTCAGGAGCGTTGTAGCAGGTGGCCCCCTCGTTGGTGTTCAGGACGGCAAGCCAGTCCCGACGTGCCGACACGTGATGATCGAGTTGCACGACGCGGGTAGCCTGCGCCGCCATCGCTTCCAGTATGGCGGGCGGAAACGAGAAATCGAGAATGAAGACCTGCCGACCGGCAACGTCGTCGGCCAGCCAACTGTCGCCATGGTGCATCGGGCGATAGTGAGCCGCCTCGCCGAAGCGACGCCAGGCAGCATAGGCGGCAGCGAAACCATCCAGGCAGTCGGCGTGGTAATAGATCGTGACGGGGTGATTCATCGTGCCTGGCAATCAGTAATGCGGCGGAATTTCATCCCGCAGGCTGCGTTGTTCCGCCGGTTGGGCATTCATGACCTGTTCGCGCAGCGCCCGGAGTTCGCCGATCAGTAGATCGATCTGCTGTTGCTGGCGAAAGACGGTGCGGTTCAGTTCGTCGACCAGGTCCTCGGTGTAGCTGAGTTTGATCTCGATTTCGGTGAGGCGTGATTCCATGGGCTTTATGTTCAGTGATCCTGTGGTTTGTCGTTTTTGTCCGGAAGTTGTGGTCCGCGATGCAGCAGTGGCAGGGCAGCGCCGAGCAGGATCAGGAAGCAGAGTCCGAGAATGATCCAGGCTGTATTCATTCGATGTTAGTCCAGTTGGCGAGCCCGACAGTGTAACGAAAGAAATTGCGAAAGGCTGTTGACACGGGCGAATAATGGTCTATAATGCGGCCTTCTTCAGGCGGTTAGCTCAGTTGGTTAGAGCGCCACGTTGACATCGTGGAGGTCGTTGGTTCGATTCCAATACCGCCTACCAAAATTCCTGATGAGGCTGATCATGCTGTTCCGAACTTGCACCGAAGTTCAGAAACTGTAATCGAGTCAGCTTCGTTAACAAAAAAGTGCGGCTCGGACCGCACTTTTTTTTCGTCCAGATTTTTCCAGAGATTCCGCCATGCCCGATATCAAACTGCCCGATGGTTCCGTCCGCTCTTACGAGCAAGCAGTCACCGTCGCTGAAGTCGCTGCCAGTATTGGCGCCGGCCTGGCTCGCGCTGCACTGGCTGGCAAGGTCGACGGCAAGCTGGTGGATACCTCGCATCTGATCGAGATGAATGCAGACCTTGCGATCATCACTGACAGGGATGCCGATGGCCTCGAAATCATTCGCCACTCGACTGCCCATTTGCTGGCCTATGCCGTCAAGGAGTTGTTCCCCGACGCGCAGGTTACGATCGGTCCGGTCATCGAAAACGGTTTCTACTACGACTTCGCCTACAAGCGCCCATTTACGCCCGAGGATCTGGAGGCGATCGAGAAGCGTATGGCGGAACTCGCCAAAAAGGATATTCCGGTCAGTCGCGAGGTCTGGGATCGCGACGACGCGGTGAAGTTCTTCCTGGCTCAGGGGGAAAAGTACAAGGCCGAACTGATCGGCGCCATTCCGTCGGGCGAGCAGGTTTCGCTCTATCGAGAAGGCGATTTCATTGATCTGTGTCGCGGCCCGCACGTGCCGACCACGGCCAAGTTGAAGGTCTTCAAGCTGATGAAGGTGGCTGGAGCCTATTGGCGTGGCGATCATCGCAACGAGCAACTGCAGCGTATCTACGGCACCGCCTGGGCCAAGAAGGAAGATCTCGATGCCTACCTGCACATGCTGGAAGAGGCTGAAAAGCGCGACCATCGACGTCTGGGTAAGCAGTTTGACCTGTTCCACATGCAGGACGAGGCGCCGGGTCTGGTCTTCTGGCATCCCAAGGGTTGGGCGATCTGGCAGGAAATCGAGCAATACATGCGCGCCGTCTATCGCAATAACGGCTACCAGGAAGTCCGCTGTCCGCAGATTCTCGATAAGTCGCTGTGGGAAAAGTCCGGCCACTGGGAGCACTACAAGGACAACATGTTCACCACAGCATCGGAAAATCGCGATTACGCGGTGAAGCCGATGAACTGCCCGGGTCACGTTCAGGTCTTCAATTCCGACCTGCGTTCCTACCGCGAACTGCCGCTGCGCTACGGCGAATTCGGCTCCTGCCACCGCAACGAGCCGACTGGCGCGTTGCATGGCCTGATGCGCGTGCGCGGATTCGTTCAGGATGATGGGCACATCTTCTGCACCGAGGATCAGATCGAATCCGAAGTCACCGCCTTCAATGCTCTGGTCAAGAAGGTCTATGCCGATTTCGGCTTCCATGACGTCGCCGTCAAGCTGGCCTTGCGTCCGGATAGCCGGGTTGGTTCCGACGAGGTTTGGGATAAGGCCGAGGATGCATTGCGCCAGGGTTTGCGCGCTTCCGGACTGGAGTGGACGGAGTTGCCGGGTGAGGGTGCCTTCTATGGCCCGAAGATCGAATTTCACATTAAGGACGCGATCGGTCGTTCCTGGCAATGTGGCACCATGCAGGTGGATTTTTCGATGCCGGGGCGTCTTGGTGCGGAGTATGTCGCCGGCAACGATGAGCGCAAGGTGCCGGTCATGTTGCACCGGGCGATCCTTGGTTCGCTGGAGCGTTTCATCGGCATCCTGATCGAGAATTTCGCCGGAGCCCTGCCTTTGTGGCTGGCGCCGGTGCAGGCAGTGGTGCTGAATATCTCCGAAAAGCAGGCCGATTACGCTGCCGATGTTGCACAAAAGCTGCATGCGGCAGGCTTCAGGGCCGAGGCTGATTTGCGTAACGAGAAAATTACCTATAAAATTCGAGAACATAGCTTGAACCGGCTGCCTTATCAGCTCGTTGTGGGCGACAAAGAAAAGGCGGACGGACTAGTGGCCGTGCGTACACGCGGTGGTCAGGATCTCGGTCAAATGACGGTCGAGGCGCTGATCGAGCGACTCCAAGGGGAAGTCGCGGCGCGGAGTGGCACGGCTTAATTATTGATATTTCGGGGGTTTTACCATCGCTCAGAACAAGGCCCATCGTTTAAACGATGAGATCACGGTGCCGGAGATTCGTCTCCAGGGTGTTGAAGGTGAGCAGCTAGGGATTGTGAATATCCGTACTGCGTTGCAGATGGCCGAGGAAGCCGGGGTTGACCTGGTTGAAATCGCGCCGACGGCAAAGCCGCCTGTCTGCCGCATCATGGATTACGGCAAGTTCAAGTACCAGGAGCAGAAGCGCGCTCACGAAGCGAAGCTGAAGCAGAAGCAGGTGCAGGTCAAGGAAGTCAAGCTGCGTCCGGGTACCGACGAGAACGACTATCAGATCAAGCTTCGGAACATGACACGCTTCCTGGAAGAAGGCGACAAGGTCAAGGTGACCCTGCGCTTCCGGGGACGTGAAATGGCGCATCAGGAATTTGGTATGCGTCAGTTGGAACGAATCAAGGCTGACCTCGAGGCCGTTGGCGCCGTCGAGCAAATGCCGAAGATGGAAGGCCGTCAGATGATCATGATCATCGGGCCGGCAAAGAAGAAGTAGTATTGGTCGTTGGTTATTAGCCGCTAGTTGTTAGCTAACAGCTAGAAACTGGTGACCGGCAACTAAAAAAGAAGTGCTTTCGGGTTTGGAAGCGTTCCCGCCGGGGACCACCTGACGGCATGTCATTAAGGAGCATTAAATGCCCAAAATGAAGACCAAGAGCAGCGCCAAGAAGCGCTTCTCGGTTCGCGCTGGTGGTTCCATCAAGCGCGGCCAAGCCTTCAAGCGTCACATCCTGACCAAGAAGACCACCAAAGTGAAGCGTCACCTGCGCGGTGCTACTGCTGTTCACGAGCGCGACGTCGCATCCGTCCGCGCCATGATGCCCTACGCGTAAGGAGATAGCACATGTCCCGAGTTAAACGTGGTGTAACGGCTCGCGCCCGTCACAAGAAGGTTCTGGACCAGGCCAAGGGTTACCGCGGTCGTCGCAAGAACGTATATCGTATCGCCAAGCAGGCGGTGATGAAGGCTGGTCAGTACCAGTATCGTGACCGTCGTCAGCGCAAGCGTCAGTTCCGTTCCCTGTGGATCGCCCGTATCAATGCTGCAGCTCGTGAGCTGGGCATGAAGTACAGCACCTTCATGAACGGCCTGAAGAAGGCCAATATCGAAGTCGACCGCAAGGTTCTGGCCGATCTGGCCGTCTTCGACCAGCCGGCATTTGCCGCTCTGGCTGCACAAGCCAAGGCCAAGCTCGGCGCCTGAGCTTAAGCTCTTGAAGAAAAAGGAGGCGCAAGCCTCCTTTTTTGTTTATTCGGCAGTTTCGTTGGTATTAGTCCATGGACAATCTCGATCAGATCGTTAGCGAAGCCAAGGCGGCTTTTGCTGCCATTTCCGACCCGGACGCACTGGAACAGGTGAAAGCCCGTTTCCTCGGCAAGAGCGGCCAGATTACCGAACTTCTGAAGGGCCTGGGCAAGCTCCCGCCTGAGGAAAAGAAAACTGCCGGTGCCGCGATCAACGTCGCCAAGACGGCTGTCGAAACGGCGCTGAACGAGCGTCGCGAGGCGATCCGCAAGGCTGCGCTGGAAGCGCGCCTGGCCGAAGAGGCGCTGGATGTGACGCTGCCCGGACGCGCCGAGGTACGTGGCGGCTTGCATCCGGTGACGCGCACGCTGGAACGTATCGAATCCCTGTTCGGTTCGATAGGTTTCGAAGTCGCCGATGGGCCAGAAATCGAGGAGGATTTCTTCAATTTCACCGCCCTCAATACGCCCGAAGATCATCCGGCGCGCTCCATGCACGATACCTTCTATCTGCAAAACCCGGATGGCACCTTGGCAGACAAGGTGCTGTTGCGTACGCATACCAGCCCGATCCAGGCCCGCTACATGCAGGCCCATGTGGCCAAGTTCGCTCACCTGGAGCGCATGCCCGAGATACGCATCATTGCGCCGGGGCGCGTCTATCGTGTCGACTCGGATGCAACCCATTCGCCGATGTTTCATCAGGTCGAGGGGCTGTGGGTCGGCGAGAACGTATCCTTCGCCGACCTGAAGGGTGTCATTGCCGACTTTTTGAAGAGCTTCTTCGAAACCGATGATCTGACCGTCCGTTTCCGGCCGTCCTTTTTCCCGTTTACCGAGCCTTCGGCCGAAATCGACGTCGCTTTCATGAGCGGCGCGCTCAAGGGACGCTGGCTGGAAATCGCCGGCTGCGGCATGGTGCATCCGAATGTGCTGAAGATCGCTGGGATCGATCCGGAAAAGTACACCGGCTTCGCCTTCGGCTTCGGCCCGGACCGCCTGACCATGCTGCGCTACGGTGTTAACGACCTGCGCCTGTTCTTCGAAGGTGACCTGCGTTTCCTGCGTCAGTTCGCCTGATTCCATTATCGAGACACGCCAATGAAATTCTCCGAATCCTGGTTGCGTACCCTTGTCGATCCGAAGCTGACGAGCGAGGAACTCTCCCACCTGCTGACCATGGCTGGCCTCGAAGTCGAGGAACTGCAGCCCGTCGCACCCGCCTTCACGAGCGTTGTCGTCGCTCAGGTTCTTGAGGTCGTCAAGCATCCGGATGCCGATCGTCTGAATGTCTGTCAGGTCGATATCGGCAGCGGTACGCCGCAGCAGATCGTGTGCGGTGCGCCGAACGTCGCGGCTGGCCTCAAGGTTCCCTGCGCCTTGCCGGGGGCTGAGCTACCCGGCGATTTCAGGATCAAGGTTGCCAAGGTGCGCGGCATCGAATCATCCGGCATGCTCTGTTCGGCGAAGGAACTCGGCATCGCCGAAGAGGCTTCCGGCCTGCTGATCCTGCCAGTTGATGCACCGGTCGGGCAGAGCATTCGCCAGTATCTCGACCTCGACGACCAGCAATTCGAGCTCAAGCTGACGCCGAACCGTGCCGACTGTCTGTCGCTGCTTGGCATAGCCCGCGAAGTGGGAGCCATCACCGGTGCCGCAACCTGCTTGCCTGTCGTTCAGGAAGTCCCGGCGAGTATTGCCGACCAGCGTTCCGTCGTACTCGATGCGCCGGATGCCTGCCCACTTTACTGCGGCCGGGTGATCAAGGACGTCAACGCCAAGGCCCCGACACCGGAGTGGATGAAGCGCCGCCTGGAGCGGAGCGGTATCCGTGCCATTTCCGCCTTGGTCGATGTGACCAATTACGTCATGCTCGAACTGGGCCAGCCGTTGCATGCTTTCGACAATACGAAGCTCAATGGCGCCGTGCATGCTCGCCTGGCCCGAACAGATGAGAAATTGCTGCTGCTCAACGAGCAAACCATTGCGGTCGATTCAGACGTTCTGATGATCGCCGACGATGCCAAGCCGTTGGCCATGGCCGGCATCATGGGGGGAGAGGAGAGCGGTATCACGCTGGAGACGACGGAACTCTTCCTTGAGTCGGCATTCTTCTCCCCGCGCGCGATCGCCGGCCGCGCCCGGCGCTATGGTTTTGCATCCGACGCCTCGCACCGTTTCGAGCGTGGAGTCGATTTTGGCGGTGTTCGTCGCGCCATGGAACGGGCGACGCAACTCATTCTTGACGTCTGCGGCGGCCAGGCGGGTCCGGTCGTCGAAGCGCGGGCCGAGTTGCCGGCGCGCACGCCGGTTCGCCTGCGTACTCCCCGCGCCGAGAAGGTGCTCGGTCTGCCATTGGGGAGCGAGCGCATAGCTGCCTTGTTCAAGGGGCTGGCCTTGTCCTTCGAACAGAATGGTGACGATTTCCTGGTGACGCCGCCAAGCTGGCGCTTTGATATGGAAATCGAGGAGGACCTGATCGAGGAGATCGCACGTCTCTACGGCTACGACAACATTCCGTCGCCGGCCCCGCAGGCGCGTCTGGCCATGATGCCTCAACCCGAGGCCCAGCGTCCGGCCTATCGCATCCGTCAGATGCTGGCTGATCGCGGCTATCAGGAAGTGGTCAATTTTGCTTTCGTCGAGGAGGCCTGGGAGGCTGATTTCGCAGCCCGGACGGCGGAAGCCGACTTGATCCGTCTCGCCAATCCGATCGCCAGCCAGATGGCTGTGATGCGTTCCAGCCTGTTTGGCGGTCTGGTAGCCAATCTGGTGACCAACCTGAAGCGCAAGCAGGGGCGTGTTCGACTCTTCGAAGTCGGTCGCACCTTCCATCGTGATGCCCAGGCTGCGCCGGTCAGCGGTTTCCGTCAGCCATGGAAACTGGCCGGCCTGGCCTTTGGTAACGCATTGCCGGAAGGTTGGGCCGGGGGGGCGCGCAAGGTCGATTTCTTTGATGTCAAGGGCGACATCGAGGCCTTGTTCGCTCCGGCGCAACTGCGCTTCGAAAAATTGCAGCATCCGGCCTTGCATCCCGGGCGTGCAGCCCGTGTGTTGCTCGATGAGCAGGACATCGGTTGCCTTGGCGAATTGCATCCCGAGTGGGTGCAAAAATATGACCTACCGAATGCACCGGTGCTCTTTGAGCTCGACTTTGCGGCAGCCAAGGCGGTTAACGTCCCAGTCTATTCCGAGGTATCGAAATTCCCGCCGGTGATTCGTGACCTGGCCATTGTCGTGGACCAGAATGTCGCTTTGCAGACCTTGCTCGATGGCTTGAAAGGGCAAATTTCCGGCCTTATCCGGGACATTCAATTGTTCGATGTATACGTCGGAAAGGGTGTCCCCGAAAACAAGAAAAGTCTTGCTTTCCGGATAGTTATGCAAGATACTCAACGCACTTTGCAAGATTCGGAAGTTGATGCTGCGATGCAGCAACTGGTGTCCTGTTTCGAACAGGCATTCGGTGCTCAACTGCGTGCCTGACGGAACAATAACGATGACGCTGACCAAAGCGGAACTCGCCGACCTGCTGTTTGAGAAAGTTGGCCTCAACAAGCGTGAGGCCAAGGACATGGTTGAGGCCTTCTTCGAAGAAATCCGTAATGCGCTGGAGACCGGGGACGGTGTCAAATTGTCCGGCTTCGGCAACTTTCAGTTGCGCGACAAGCCGCAGCGCCCCGGGCGCAACCCCAAGACCGGGCAGGAAATCCCCATTACCGCGCGTCGTGTGGTGACTTTCCATGCCAGCCAGAAACTCAAATCGGATGTTGAACTAGCCTTCGATGGAACAACGGCATAAGACTGCGGGCGGCGATGAGTTGCCGCCCATTCCCGCCAAGCGGTACTTCACCATCGGTGAAGTCAGCGAGCTATGCGGCGTCAAGCCGCATGTCTTGCGTTACTGGGAGCAGGAATTCAATCAACTCAAGCCGGTCAAGCGCAGGGGTAATCGTCGCTATTACCAGCACCATGAAGTTCTTTTGGTCAGGCGGATTCGTGAACTTCTTTATAATCAGGGGTTTACGATTAGTGGTGCGCGTAACAGGCTGGACGAAGGCGGGGCTGTTGATATGGCTGCGGCCGAAGTCGCCGATTCCGCCAAGGTTCCAGGGGGCTTGCGCAGCGAATTGACTGCAATTATCGAGATGTTGCGGCTTTGAAATCGGGGCTTTTCAGGTATAATGCTTGGCTCACGTCGGGGCGTAGCGCAGCCTGGTAGCGCACTTGCATGGGGTGCAAGGGGTCGCGAGTTCGAATCCCGCCGCCCCGACCAGTGAAATCAAGGAGTTAGGCCAGTTTCTCGGAACTGGCCTTTTCTTTTGGGCCGAATCAGGCCGGGCTGCCTAACGATTCAGGGCGGTGGCAATCAAGAGACTGTTCTTCGAGGCTTGCCAATGAATCAATCCAATACAATGTTCTCCAGTCTGCAACCAGCGCGGGTGTGGGCTCATTTTGCCACTTTGTGCAGTGTTCCTCGCCCATCGAAAGATGAGGCGGCGCTACGAGACGGCCTGTTGGCCTGGGCTTTGGCACGTGGCCTGGCGGCGGAGGTGGATACGGCGGGTAACCTGATCGTCCGGAAGCCGGCGACACCTGGCTGGGAAAAATCGCCGGGCGTGGTGCTGCAGGCGCATCTGGACATGGTGTGTCAGAAGAATGCTGACAGCGAACACGATTTTTCCTACGATCCCATTATCCCGGAATGCCGTGATGGCTGGCTGGTGGCGGAGAAAACGACACTGGGGGCTGATAACGGGATCGGTGTTGCCTTGATCCTTGCGGTTCTGGAGAGCGACGACATCGCTCATGGCCCACTCGAAGCACTGCTGACGGTGGATGAAGAGGCCGGCATGGGTGGAGCGCGTGGCCTGGTGCCAGGGGTGTTGCAGGGGAGGCTGATGTTGAACCTGGATACCGAGGACTGGGGCGAGTTCTATCTGGGCTGTGCCGGTGGCCTGGATGTCAATGTGGTGCGCCATTCTCCGGCTGAGCCTTGTCCGGCCAGCTACGAAGGCTGGCGTCTGACGCTGCAAGGGCTGCGTGGCGGGCATTCCGGGGTTGATATCCACGAGGAGCGCGGTAATGCCATCAAGCTGCTGGTTCGTACGCTGCATGGCCTGGCGGCTAAATTTCCCTTGCGCTTGGCCAAATGCAAGGGCGGGACTGCGCGCAATGCATTGCCTCGCGAAGCTGAGGCGATATTCGCGCTGCCAGCAGGACTTGGTCAGCCGTTGGCCGAAGCTGTCGCTGGGTGGGAAAAGACCTTGCGGGACGAGTTGAGTGGTGTGGACGATGGCCTGCGGCTGCTGCTCGGCGCCTGTGCCGTGTCATCCGTGCTGCCGGTGGCTGAGCAGGGCGTCTGGTTATCGTCGCTCCATGCCGCGCCCCATGGTGTTCGACGGATGAGCCGACGGGTGCCCGGTGTGGTGGAAACCTCAAACAATCTGGGGATGCTGGATCTCGGGCCGAACGGCGGTACATGTAATTTCATGGTACGTTCGCTGGTCGACTGCGGTGGCCAGGCGTTGGCCGATGAAATTATCAGCCTGTGGGCCTTGAGTGGCACCCCGGCGCTACAGGATGGCCATTACCCGGGTTGGGCGCCGAATCCCGATTCCCCGTTGCTGAAGACCTGCCAAGAGGTCTATCGGCGGGATTTCGGTACCGAGTCGAAGGTGCAGGTGATCCATGCCGGTCTGGAGTGCGGCATCATCGGTGCGAAATATCCGGGTATGGACATTGTTTCGTTCGGCCCGACCATACGCGGCGCACATGCGCCGGGCGAGCGGGTCGAGATCGCCTCGGTCGAGCGTTGCTGGCGACTGTTGACGGCGATTCTGGCCGAGTTGCGCTGAAGGTCCGGTTCAGCGGCCGCGTATGGCCTCGCGACGGGCGAGGCCGAGTTTGCTGGAGCGTTCCATTTTCTGCACGAAGGCCGGAAAGTCGAGACCGAATTTGGCGCGCAGTTCCTTGGCGAAATTGTGCAGCCAGCGCCAGCGCGGTTCGAAATAGCGTTCCTTGAAAGCGTACAGCACGTGGTTGCCGTCGTCCGGCACCGAGATGACGATGACCTGGTCGTCGAAAACATGCATGACTTCGCCGATCAGGCCCGCGTAACTGTCCTTTTCGCCGGCCAGGTTGATGACCAGCACGCCGTTGCCGGCCAGCTTGGCGTAGGCGTTCTCGAAGAACTCACGGTTGGCCAGCGCTGGGGCAAAACCAGTCTTGTCGAAGGCGTCCACGAGCAGGACATCGAGGCCTTTTTCCGTTGACGCAACGAATTCAGCACCGTCACCGGTTACGATTTGCAGGCGCTCGTTGTCGGGCGGCACGAGGAAGGTATCGCGGAAGGCGATGACGTCGGGGTCGAGTTCGACTGCCGTCATGTGTGTCCCGGGCATCCGGTGGTAGCAGAACTTGACCAGCGAGCCTCCGCCCAAACCGATCAGGGCGACGCGTTTCGGGCGCGGCTGGAAGAGCAGGAAGGCCATCATTTTCTGGGTATATCGGATGGCCAGGTCATTCGGTGCCTTGAGCGACATTTCGCTCTGCATCAGGCGGACGTTGAAATACAGGAAGCGCGACTTGCCGTCGTCGATGACGAAGGGCTTGGGGTAGCTCTCGTCCAGCAATTGGGCACGCAGTTCTCCGGCACGTGCCCAAGGCGGTTCATGCAGCAGCACGGTGCCCGTCTCGACTTCGAACGGACTGGGTAATTCGAAGAGTCGGGTCAATCCGGTAGGTCGCTGGCGTGGAGCAGGAAGACGTACTGATCGCCAGCGGCGGTATCCAGCCAGATGAAGGGCAGCGTCGGGTAGGCAGCTTCCAGTGCCTCCCGGTTATGGCCGATTTCGACGACCAGGATGCCGTTGTCGGTCAGGTGCTGCTTCGCTTCGTGCAGGATGATGCGGGTGAAGTCGAGGCCGTCCTCGCCCGAGCCGAGCGCCAGTTCGGGTTCGTGCAGGTATTCCGGCGGCAGGCGGGCAACCGACTCGGCATTGACATAGGGCGGGTTGGAAACGATCAGGTCAAACTTGCGGCCGGCCAGATTCTGGAAAGCATCGGACTGGATCAACTCGATCCGGTTGTACAGGCTGTAATCGGCCACGTTGCGTTCAGCGACGGCGATGGCATCGGGCGACAGGTCGACGGCGGCAACCTCGGCATTGGGGAAGGCGAGGGCGGTCAGGATGGCCAGGCAACCGGAACCAGTGCAAAGATCGAGCGCCGATTCGATGGCCCAGGGATCGTCGATCCACGGCGCGAGTTGTTCATCGAGCAGTTCGGCGATGAAGGAGCGCGGTACGATGACGCGGTCGTCGACATAGAAACGGTGCTCGCCCAGCCAGGCTTCATGCGTCAGGTAGGCGGCCGGCAGACGGTCCTGGCAGCGGCGGGTGTAGATGTCGAGCAGTTGTTCGCGTTCGTGCGGCAAGAGGCGGGCGTCGAGGAAAGGCTCCAGGCGGTCAAGCGGCAGGTTCAGCGTGTGCAGGGTGAGGTAAACCGCTTCGTCCCAGGCATTGTCGTTGCCGTGGCCAAAAAACAGGCCGGCGGCATTGAAGCGGCTGACGGCGTAGCGGATGTAATCGCGAACGGTGAAGAGTTCGGTCTTGGCGGCGGTGGTCATGGCGAGTTGCGAGTTGTTGGCTTTGGGTCGTTAGCAGAAGGGCTTTGCTAGCAACTAACGACGAGTGACTAACAACTGCCGCAGGATGCGGTCATAGATGGCGGAGAGTTTGGGGAACGCGTCGATGGCGATGCATTCGTCGATCTTGTGGCTGGTCGCATTGACCGGGCCGATCTCCAGCATTTGCTTGCAGATGTCGGCGATGAAGCGGCCATCAGACGTGCCGCCGGTGGTCGATAGCTCAGTTTCGAGGCCGCAGATTTCGCGGATGGCTGCTATTGCCGCATCGGCCAGCGGGCCCCGGCCGGTCAGGAAGGGGCGGGCGCCGAGCGTCCATTTGATGTCGTAATCGAGCTGGTGCTTGTCCAGGATGGCGCACAGGCGGGACTGCAGGCTTTCCGGCGTGCTCGCCGTCGAGAAACGGAAATTGAACTTGATCTCGACGCTTCCTGGGACAACGTTGGTGGCGCCCGTACCGCCGTGGATATTGGAGATCTGCCAGGTCGTCGGCTGGTAGTACTCGTTGCCCTCATCCCAGACGGTGGTGGCCAGTTCGGCCAGAGCCGGCGCTGCTTCGTGGATCGGATTGCGGCCTTTTTCCGGGTAGGCGATATGGCACTGGATGCCCTTGACCGTCAGCACGCCGGACAGCGAGCCGCGCCGGCCGTTCTTGATCATGTCGCCGAGGGTGTTGACCGAGGTTGGTTCGCCGATGATGCAGAAATCGATGGTTTCGCCGCGCGCCTTCAGTGCCTCGACGACAGCAACCGTACCGTCGGTGGCATCGCCTTCCTCGTCGGAGGTGAGCAGGAAACCGAGCGAGCCGGAATACTCCGGATGCGCCGCGAGAAAGGACTCGACGGCGGTGACCGAAGCTGCCAGCGAGGATTTCATGTCGGCCGTTCCACGCCCGTAGAGCATGCCGTCGCGGATTTCCGGGGCAAAGGGCGGTGAGGTCCATTGATTGAGCGGGCCGGTCGGCACGACGTCGGTATGACCGGCGAAGACAAACAGCGGCGCCTGCGTGCCACGACGGGCCCACAGGTTGGTCACGCCGTTTCGGTTGATGTATTCAAGGGTGAAACCGAGCGGCTTGAGGCGCTCGCCGATGATTTCCATGCAGCCGCCGTCTTCGGGTGTGACGGAGTGACAGGCGATGATTTGCTTCGCCAGTGCGAGAGTGGGGTCGGACATCAGGAGGTTTCTTCGTCGTGGTCGGCCAGGCTGAGCGTGAATTCCTTGAAGGAGGTGCCGCCTTCGTTGGTGCTGTCGAATTCGAGCGTCGCGTCGGCCTTCTTTTCGTCCTTGCCGTTGCTGCTGCCAAATTCGGAGTTGTTGATCAGCCAGGACAGATTGGTTGGCGAGTCGGCGTTGGCCAGTGCTTCGTCGATGGTGATGGTGCCGGCGCTGTACAGGTTGAACAAGTCCTGCTCGAAGGTCTGCGATCCTGGGGCCAGGGTTTGCTCCATGGCATCCTTGATGCCCTGCACCTCGCCACGCTCGATCAGTTCGCTGATGTGGCGGGTATTGAGCATGATCTCGGTGGTCGGAATGCGCTTGCCATCCGGCTTCTTGACGAGGCGCTGCGAAATGATGGCGCGCAGGGCGACGGACAGGTCGAGGAAAAGCGCCGGGCGGTTCTCGGCGGGGAAGAAGCTGATGATGCGGTTCAGCGCATGGTAGGAGTTGTTGGCGTGGAGCGTCGCCAGGCACAGGTGGCCGGTCTGTGAATAGGCGATGGCTGCCTGCATGGTTTCCTTGTCGCGGATTTCGCCGATCAGGATGCAGTCCGGCGCCTGGCGCATGGCGTTCTTCAGCGCGGCTTGCCAGTCCTGCGTGTCCATGCCGATTTCACGCTGGTTGACGATCGATTTCTTGTGCTTGAAGAGAAATTCGATGGGGTCTTCAACCGTCAGGATGTGGCCGGAACGGTTGGCGTTCCGATGGTCGAGCATCGAGGCGATGGTCGTCGACTTGCCCGAGCCCGTGGCGCCGACGATCAGGATCAGACCACGCTTTTCCATGATCAGTTCGCCGAGGATGTTGGGCAGGCCGAGCTGGTCGAGGGCGGGAATGTTGCCGAGGATGAAGCGGATGACGATACTGGTCGAACCACGCTGCCGGAAAATGTTGACACGGAAATTGCCGACATTCGGGACACCGAAGGAGAGGTTCATCTCCCAGGTGGATTCGAAGGTCTTGACCTGGTCCGGCGACATCAGTTCGTAAGCGATCTTCTCGATCATGTCCGGCAGCATGATCTGCTGGTTGACCGGGATCGTGTTGCCCTGGATCTTGATGTGGATCGGCGCGCCGGCGGATATGAAGATATCCGAGGCCTGCTTTTCAGACATCAGCTGGAACAATTTGTCGAGGATCATGGCAAGACCTTCGTGATGAGTGGAACTCAGGCGCGCAGCAGTTCGTTGATGCTGGTCTTGGAACGGGTCTGCGCATCGACCTTCTTGACGATCACGGCCGCGTACAGGCTGTACTTGCCACCGTCCTTGGGGAGCGAGCCGGAAATCACGACCGAGCCCGGGGGCACCTTGCCGTAGCTCACTTCGCCGGTTTCGCGGTCGTAGATCGGCGTGCTCTGGCCGATGTAAACACCCATCGAGATCACCGAGTTCTCGCCGATGACGACGCCTTCGACGACTTCCGAGCGGGCGCCGATGAAGCAGTTGTCTTCGATGATGGTCGGGTTGGCCTGCAGCGGCTCGAGCACGCCGCCGATGCCGACGCCGCCGGAGAGGTGCACGTTCTTGCCGATCTGGGCGCAGGAACCCACGGTAGCCCAGGTGTCGACCATGGTGCCTTCATCGACGTGGGCGCCGATGTTGACGAAGGAGGGCATCAGCACGACGTTCTTGGCGACGAAAGAACCCTTGCGGGCGAAGGCGCCCGGCACGACGCGGAAGCCGCCGGCCTTGAACTGCTCGTCAGTCCAGCCCTGGAACTTGGTGTCGACTTTGTCGTAGAAACGGACATCGCCGCTTTCCTGGATACGGTTGTCGCGGACGCGGAAGGAGAGCAACACGGCCTTCTTGATCCACTGGTGGGTGAACCACTCGTCGGCGATCTTTTCGGCAACGCGCAGCTTGCCGGCATCCAGGTCACCGATCACGGATTCGATGGCGGCGATGGTCGTCGGGGCGGATTGCGGCGACAGCTCGGTGCGGCGTTCCCAGAGTTCTTCGATGGTGGCTTGCAAGGGATGGGTCATGTGATTCTCTCTGAATGAAGATTACAGTTGTTGGGCAAACTGGCGGATGCGCCGGGTGGCTTCGAGGCACTCTTCCTGGCCGGCGACCAGCGCGATACGGATGAAATTGGCCCCGGGATTGACGCCCTGCGATTCGCGAGCGAGGAAACTGCCGGGCAAAACGACGACATTATAGTGTTCGAGCAAAAGGCGGGCGAAGTCGGTATCGGCAATCGGTGTTCTTGCCCACAGGTAGAAGCTGGCGTCCGGCATGCCAGTGCCCAGTACCTCGGCGATCTGCGGTGTGCAGGCAGCGAACTTGTCGCGGTACTGGTTGCGGTTGTCGAGCACATGGGCTTCGTCATTCCAGGCGGCGACCGAGGCGGTCTGCACCGGAGGTGCCATGGCGCAGCCGTGATAGGTACGATAAAGCAGGAATTTTTTGAGGATTTTTTCGTCACCAGCCACGAAACCGGAGCGCATGCCCGGCACGTTGGAACGCTTCGAGAGGCTGGAGAACATGACCAGTCGCTCATTGCTGCGGCCGAGCAGCTTGGCAGCCTGCAGGCCGCCAATCGGCGGGTTGGCCTCGTCAAAATAGATTTCCGAATAGCACTCGTCGGAGGCGATGATGAAGCCGTATTTATCGGACAGCGCGAACAGCGTTTTCCAGTCATCCAGAGACAGCACCTTGCCGGTCGGGTTGCCTGGCGAGCAGACATAGAACAGTTGGACGCGAGCCCATTCGGCTTCGGTCAGCTGGCCATAGTCAAAGGCAAAGTCGTTTTCCGGCAGATTGTTCAGGAAACGTGGTTCGGCGCCGGAGAGGTAGGCGGCGCCTTCGTAGATCTGGTAGAACGGGTTGGGGCTGACGACGATGGGAACGTGGCCGCGGCTCGGGTCGATCACGGTCTGGGCGAAGGAGAACAGTGCCTCGCGCGAGCCGTTGACCGGCAGGATCTCGGTTTCCGGATTCAGGAAGAGGCCGTAGCGACGGTCGCACCAGGCGGCGATGGCCTGACGCAGCATTGGCGTACCTTGGGTGGTGGGGTAATTGGCCAGCCCCTTCAGGCCGCCGGCCAGGGCATCCATGATGAATTGCGGCGTGGCGTGCTGCGGCTCGCCGATGGAGAGCTTGATCTCCTTGTATTCGGGATTCGGCGTCACGCCGGCGAACAGGGCGCGCAGCTTTTCGAAGGGGTAGGGCTGGAGATGGGCGAGATGCGGATTCACGTCGAGCGTCGAATGGGTGTAAAAGGTCGATTATCGCCGAAAACGACTTGCCTGCCTCATGAACCCGCGCACCGTCCTGCTGATCACGATCATGTCCTTGTTGGCCGCTGGCTGTGCCTTCGGCTACCACGCACGCGGTACGTTGAGCGATATTCCCGGCGAGATGCGGGGCAAGGCTTTTCCCGGTAACACCCAGGGCGGTGGGCGCTTCATGTTGGTTGACGCGCGGGGCGCCCTGCGTTGCGACGGCGAGATGGCACCGCCCGATACCGCGCCGCAGCCCGGGAGTTGTCTGGGCGAGTCGGGCCGGGGCAGCATTCGCTGCAGCGATGGCCGGATTCTGGCGGCCCGTTGGCGCGCGCTCTCCTGCCGTACCTTCGAGGGCGAGGCGGCTGATGCGCAAGGTAACCGCCTGATATTTCAGGTGGAACGCAAGCGCTGACCTATCCTGTTTGACATATTGTTAAAACTGTAACGATCGACTAGATTTCTCCGGATGGGGCTCCGACTTTTCGGGCGCCTGTTCGACATGGATTCGGGAGGGATATGGATAGTCGATCGTTTTCCTATTTGCCCGGTGCGCTGCTCATCAATGTGCCCGAGATCGATGCGCAACATGCCGATCTGTTCGAACGTCTGGCGTCCCTGAAGATTTCCTGCATCGAACACAATACCTACATGAAGGAAGAAGCAGATGAGCTTTTTGTAACCTTGGTGGAACATTGTGAAACCGAGGGGCGGCTGGCCCGGGAGGCCGGGGTCGATTTCCGGCGGCACGGCGAGAAGCATCTGGCCATGCTGCACGGTATCCGGAAACGCCTGGATGAGATGGAACACCCCGAGGCCGATGTGTACGGGGTGATCCGCTATATCGAATACTGGCTGGAACGACACATTCGGGAAGAGGACACGTTGCTAGGCAAAAGCCTGGGAGCGTCTGCCTTCAGCGGTGTGGTACAGGCACATGCCGGGATGTGGCTGAGTCAGGACGGCGCCTGTTGATCACCTGCTTGCTCAGCCGAGCAGGGTGATCCGTATTTTCTGTACCAGGTTGAGTTCCGACCACCAATGCAGCCCGGTTTCGCGGAACTGGATGCCGGTTTCAGTCAGCGCCAGTTTCCGGGCGCCCAATTCGGTCTTGCCGATGTCAACGACGAAGCCAGATTCCATCAAATAGCGGGCGATCGCCGGTTGGATCTGCTGGCCGCCAATAGTCCACCGGGAGCCGCAGCCATCATCGTCGCCGGCCAGCATCAGGATTGGTTCGCTGACGATGAGCCGCAATACCTGCAGGGTTTCGGCGCGATGGGGGATGGAGGGGAGCATTGTGGCGGGCGCTTCAGTACGCCACGCGATCGGGATTGCTCGACCAGTGTTCGAGTGGTCGGAGGGCGCCTGGCATCGGATGGTGCTCCATGATGATGCTGCGCTGCGCGAAGTGCCGGTTCAGTTCGCCATACAGTTCGTCGTCGCAAAAACCGATGGCGGCAGCCTCGGCCCGGCTGTTGGCAAAGACGATGCGCTCGATGCGTGCCCAGTAGGCGGCCGACAGGCACATCGGGCAGGGTTCGCTGGAGGCGTAGAGGGTGCAGCCGGGGAGGTGGAAGTGCCCGGCCCCGGCGCACGCGGTGCGGATGGCGCCAATTTCGGCATGGGCGGTCGGATCATTGCTGGCGACGACACGGTTCCAGCCCTCGGCAATGATGTGACCGTCACGCACAAGGACGGCACCGAAAGGGCCGCCTTCGCCGGCTTGGCTACCCCGCGTTGCCAGTTCGATGGCGCGGGCGAGGAAATAGTCGTCGTCATGCATCGCTTGCGGGCTCCGTAGGGGCTGAAGGACGGGTGCGGGACAGGCCTGAGCGGGATGCTATCATACGCCCCCCGTTGCGGTGCAGCATGAAACGCGCCACGGTCCACACCATGCGCCTGACCAAACTCAAACTCGCCGGCTTCAAGTCCTTCGTCGATCCGACAGCCGTTGCCCTGCCCGGGCAACTGGTCGGGGTCGTCGGCCCCAATGGTTGCGGCAAGTCCAATATCATGGACGCCGTGCGCTGGGTTCTGGGCGAATCCAAGGCCTCGGAACTGCGCGGCGAGTCGATGATGGACGTCATCTTCAACGGTTCGACCAACCGCAAGCCGGTGTCGCGCGCTTCCGTCGAACTGATTTTTGACAATTCCCTGGGCCGGGCGATGGGCCAGTGGTCGCAATATGCCGAATTGTCGGTCAAGCGGATGCTGACCCGTCAGGGACAATCGGATTACTTCATCAACAACCTGAAGGTCCGTCGCAAGGACATCACCGATCTCTTCCTCGGCACCGGACTCGGGCCGCGCGCCTATGCCATCATCGGCCAGGGCATGATCTCACGCATCATCGAGGCCAAGCCGGACGACCTGCGCGTCTTCCTCGAAGAAGCGGCTGGCGTGACCCGCTACAAGGAGCGGCGCAAGGAAACGCAGGGGCGGCTGGAAGATACCCGCGAGAACCTGCTGCGTGTCGAGGATATCCGCGAGGAACTCGGCCACCAGATCGAACGCCTG
This sequence comes from Dechloromonas agitata is5, assembly GCF_000519045.1. Taxonomy (GTDB): domain Bacteria; phylum Pseudomonadota; class Gammaproteobacteria; order Burkholderiales; family Rhodocyclaceae; genus Azonexus; species Azonexus agitatus. Next base: position 2,863,722 of record NZ_KI912532.1, on the reverse strand, counting down.
GAGTCCCAGGCCGAGGTGGCGCGTCGTTACCATGCCCTGAACGAGCAATTGAGCCAGCGCCAGCAGCTGCTCTGGCTGCTCCGGAAGCGTGAAGCGGAGGCCGAGCGCCAGCGCCTGGCACTGGAAGTCGAACGGGCGACGACCGAACTCGAAGCGCAGAGCGCCGCATTGCGCGAGACTGAAGCTCATGCCGAGGAAACCCGCGAGGCCCATTTTGCCGCCGGCGATGCGCTGCATAACGCGCAGAGCGAGATGTACGCCGCCAACGCCGAGGTTGCCCGGCTCGAAGCGGAAATCCGCCATCGCCGCGAATCGCGCAGCCAGTTGGAAGCGCGCCTGGTGCAACTGGAAGGCGAACTGGCGCACTGGACGGCGACTGCTGAAAAGCTGGCCGAAGATCGCCTGAAATGGGAAGAAACCCAGGAAATCGCCCGCCTGCGCGTCGAGGAAGCCGAGGAGCGCCTGCATCAGCAGATGAACATCGCACCGCAGGTCGAGGAAGACCACGCCCAGGCCCAGGAGGAGCTGCTGCGCCTGCGTACCCGCTCCAGCACGGGTGAGCAGAAGCTGGAAGTCGAACTGACCAACAAATCGCACGCCCAGCGCGCCCTGCAGGCCATTGCCCAGCGCCGGGAGCGCCTGCGCGAAGAGACCTTCGGCGAGGCGCCGGACGAGCTCGAACTGGCCGAGCGGGAAGAGGAACTGGCGATGCTGCGCGAGGAGCTGGCCGGTGACCAGGATCACCTGCAGCAGTTGCAGCAGGAAATGCCACAGCTCGAAGCCCGCCGCCGCGAGGCCCAAGGCGAACTGCAGCGTATCGAGCGCGAGCTGGCCGCCGGTCAGGCACGCCAGGCCGCGCTGGAACAGATGCAGACGCGCTCGCAGCAGAGCGGCAAGTTGCCGGAATGGTTGCGTCGGCACGGCCTGGAAAATGCTCCGCCGCTGTGGCAGACAATTCATGTCGAGGCTGGCTGGGAGGATGCTGTCGAGGCCGTCCTGCGCGAGCGGCTGTCGGCCATCGCCTGCGACGATCCGGGTAAGCTGGGTGAATGGCTGAGCGATCGCCCGGAGGCGCGTCTGTCGGTCGTACTCGGTGGGGCAGTGGGTGAGATGGCAGGTAATCCGGCTTCCCTGTCCGCCCGCGTGCGCAGCGACGACCCGGCCGTCCGCGCCGTACTGGTCGACTGGCTGGGCCAGGTGCGCGTCGCTGAGAGCCTGGCCGACGGTCTCGCAATGCGGGGCGAGTTGCCGCTCGGGGCGGCCATCGTCACCCGGGGCGGCGATCTGCTGACGCAGCACAGCGTGACTTTCTTCGCCCCCGACCAGGGCGAACATGGCCTGCTCGAACGGCAACGCGAGATTGAGACCTTGGCCGGCGGTATTGCGCAGGCGGAGGAGCAGGCCGAGGCCGTGCGCGAGCAACTGGTGATGTTCGATGAGCAGGTAGCGGACAAGAAGGAGGAGATGGACGAAATCCGCCAGTACGTCACGGATCGCCAGCAGCGTGTGCATGTCATGCAGATGGAGGTGCTGAAGCTGACGCAGGCCATCGAGCGCTACAAGGAGCAGAAGGAACGCATCGCCGAACAACTCGCCGAACTGGCCGAGGAAGAGGAGGGCGAGCGCGAGCGCGAAATGGCGGCCGACGAACGGATCGAGGAAATCCGCGACGGCCTGGGCCGCATCCGCGTACTGGTCGCCGGCGCCCAGTCAAGGCTGGATGAATGCGAGCGGGCCGTGCGCGCCGAGCGTGAGCGCAATGCCGACCTCGACCGGGCCCTGCGTGAAGCGCAGTTCTCGTTGCGCGAGGCTGACGGCAAGTTGCAGGATGTTTTCGCCCAGCAGGCCATGGCGCAGCGCGAGCTCACCCGAATCGAGAAGGATCGCGCCCAGTGTGCCGAGCAGGTGCAGGCGGCGCCGGCTGACGTGATGGAGGAGGCGCTGCAGGCAGCGCTCGAAGCCCGGCAGGCGGCTGAAAAGGTCCTGGCCGGCAAGCGCGATGCGCTGGAAGCGGCGACGGGCGCGCTGCGGGCGCTGGAGGAGCAGCGCCTGAAGATCGAGCAGGGCCTCGAACCCTTGCGTGTGCGTATCGGTGAGCTGAAGTTGAAGGAACAGGCCGCCGCACTCAACACCGAACAGTTCGCCATGCAACTGGTTGAGGCCGGGGCTGACGAAGGTGCGTTGCTGCTCGAGATCGGCCAGGCCAAGGCACCGTCCCTGCAGGGTGAAATCACCCGTTTGAACAATGCCATCGCCGAACTCGGTGCGGTCAACCTGGCTGCCTTGCAGGAGCTGGAAACCGCTGCCGAGCGCAAAGGTTACCTCGATATGCAGGCAGCTGACCTGACCGAGGCGATGGAAACCCTTGAAAACGCCATCCGGCGTATTGACCGCGAAACCCGCGAGCTGTTGCAGAACACGTTCGACACGGTCAACGGCCATTTCGGCACGCTGTTTCCGGAACTGTTCGGCGGTGGTCGGGCCGAGTTGGTGATGACCGGCGAGGAAATCCTCGATGCCGGTGTACAGGTCATCGCCCAGCCGCCGGGCAAGAAGAATTCGACCATCCACCTGCTGTCCGGTGGGGAAAAGGCGCTGACCGCCATCGCGCTGGTTTTTGCCATGTTCCAGCTCAATCCGGCGCCGTTCTGCCTGCTCGACGAGGTTGATGCGCCGCTCGACGATACCAATACCGAGCGCTTCTGCGGCATGGTCAAGAAAATGTCAGGTGCAACACAATTCCTGTTCATTTCCCATAATAAAATCGCGATGGAAATGGCCGAACAGCTGGTCGGCGTCACCATGCAGGAAAGCGGCGTGTCGCGCGTGGTGGAAGTGGATATCGAAGAAGCCTTGAAGATGAGCGATGCTGCCTGAGGGCGGCGTCGGGAAGAGATCGAGATGACCGAATTGCAGATGGGATTGATCGGGCTGGGCGCAGCGGCGGTGGTCGGTGTGTTCGGCTACAACAAGTGGCAGGAAATGCGCCAGCGCAAGCTGGCCGAGGCAGTCCTCAAACCGCAACACGAAGATGTCCTGCTGGCCAGGGTGAAGACAGGCGAACCGGTCGCCGTAGCGCCGGAAAGTCCGCGCCAGGAACCGGAACTGCGGGTCGAGGAGAGCGAGCCATCCCTCGAGCGCGTCGAGCCGGTATTGGTCGACCCGACGCCGACCGAGGTCGAGGACGCGATGGCCATGGCGCCAACCCCGGAGCCCGAGCCGGCCATACCGGCGCCGGCGATTGCCGCCGAACCGGTGGCGCCGCTGCCGGTTGTCGGCGGGGTTGCCGAAGCGGCTCCGGAAATCGATGCCGGCCCGGTACCCGCCGAACTGCTCGACCCGCGCCTCGAATTCGTCGTCGCCATGGAACTGGTCGAGCCGGTCTCCTCTCTGCAAATCCTGCATTCCCAACGTTCGGCACTGCATCGCCTGAACAAGCCGGTGCACTGGATCGGTTTCAACGAGAAGACCCGGGAGTGGCAACGCCTGGCGCAGGATGGGGAAGTGGACGTGCGTCGCCTGCGCGTCGGCCTGCAATTGGTAAACCGCCTCGGCCCGGTGTCGGAAGGCGATCTCGCCATCTTCACCAACGCCATGCAGGCGCTGGCCGATGAGCTGATGGCCGTGGCCGACATGCCGCCCTCCCGCGTGCTTGACCAGGCTGCGGAGATCGACCGCTTCTGCGCCGCGGTGGATCTGGAAATCGGCCTCAATCTGGTTAGCCGCGGTTCAGCCTTCCCGGGTACCAAGATTCGCGCCCTGGCTGAAGCTGCTGGCATGATGCTGGGGGCCGACGGCCTGTTCACCCGTTACGACGATGCCGGCCGGGCCCAGTTCAGCTTGCAGAATTTCGAGAGCACGCCGTTTTCCGTCGAAGCCCTGCGCAGCCTGACGACGCATGGCCTGACCTTCCTGCTCGACGTGCCGCGGGTCGATCATGGCGAGCGCGTCTTCATGCAGATGACGGAAGTGGCCAAGCGCTTCGCCGATACGCTGCAGGGGGCCCTGGTCGACGACAACCGGCAGCCGCTGTCCGATGCGCAGCTTGACCACATCCGCCGCGAATTCATTGGCAAACCGCAGGCGACCATGGCCGGTTTCGGCCTCGCTGCCGGTTCGCCGCAAGCCCTGCGCCTGTTTTCCTGATGCCACCGCAGGGGGTAGTTGAGCGGGCCGCCTGGCTGCGTGGAGAAATCGAGCGGCACAACCATGCGTATTACGTCCTCGACGCGCCAACCATCCCGGATGCCGAGTACGACAAGCTGTTCCGCGAACTGCAGGATCTGGAGCAGCAGTATCCTGACCTGCTGACAGCCGATTCGCCGACCCAACGCGTCGGTGCGCCGCCGCTCAAGGAGTTTCAGCCGCATGCCCACGGCGTGCCCATGCTGTCGCTGAACAATGCGTTCGCACCGGAGGAGGTCGAAGCCTTCGACAAGCGGGTGCGTGATGGCCTGGAGACCATCGCGGCCATCGATTACGCGGTGGAGCCGAAATTCGATGGCCTGGCCATCAGCCTGACCTACGAAAATGGCATTTTTTTGCGTGGCGCGACCCGCGGCGACGGAGTGACCGGCGAGGAAGTGACGCCCAACTTGCGCACGCTGCGCGATATCCCGCTCCGCCTGCAGGGTGAAGGCTGGCCGAAGCGGATAGAGATTCGCGGCGAGGTGCTGATGTTCAAGGCGGATTTCGCCGAACTCAACGCGCGCCAGCGGGAGCGGGGCGAAAAGGAGTTCGCCAATCCGCGCAATGCCGCGGCCGGCAGCCTGCGCCAGCTCGATTCGCGCATTACCGCCGGCCGGCCCTTGTCCTTTTTTGCCTATGGCGTCGGGCTGGGCAGTGATGCGGTGGCCGCGACGACCCATGCCGAGTTGATGGACAGGCTTGCCGCCTGGGGTTTCCCTGTGGCGGCAGAACGCCGGGTGGTGCAGGGGGCGCGCGGTCTTCTCTCTTATTTCAACGAAATCGGCGAGAAGCGGCCGGAGCTGCCCTACGATATCGATGGCGTGGTGTACAAGGTCAATCGCCTCGATTGGCAAGCTGCCCTCGGTTTCGTATCGCGTGCGCCGCGCTTTGCCATCGCCCACAAGTTTCCGGCGGAAGAGGCATTGACCGAGGTGCTCGGCATCGACGTCCAGGTTGGCCGCACCGGTGCCATTACGCCGGTGGCCCGCCTGAAGCCGGTTTTCGTCGGCGGCGTGACGGTCACCAATGCCACGCTGCATAACGCGGACGAGGTGCGGCGCAAGGATGTGCGTGTCGGTGATACGGTGATTGTCCGGCGGGCCGGTGACGTGATCCCCGAGGTCGTGGCCAGCGTTCCGGAAAAGCGGCCAATGCGCGACTTGTTTGGCGGGGAGCCGCTGCAGTCGCCATTCGAGTTGCCGGGGAACTGTCCGGAATGCGGTTCCCGCATCGTGAAAGGCGAGGACGAGGCAATCGCCCGCTGCACCGGCGGCCTCTACTGCCCGGCCCAGCGCAAGCAGGCACTGTGGCACTTCGCGGCGCGGCGGGCAATGGATATCGAGGGGCTGGGCGACAAGCTGGTTGATCAACTGGTCGAGGCCGGCTTGGTCCACACCCCTGCCGACCTCTATGCCCTGACGGTCGAGCAATTGGCTGGGCTGGAGCGCATGGGCGAGAAATCGGCCCGCAATCTGGTTGACGCCATCGCTGCCAGTCGGCAGACGACGCTCGCCCGTTTCATTTTTGCGTTGGGTATCCGCAATGTCGGCGAGGCGACGGCGCGTGACCTGGCCAAACACTTCGGCAGCCTCGATGCTCTGCTGGTCGCCGATAGCGATGCCCTCCAGGCGGTGCCGGATGTCGGCCCCATCGTCGCCGCGAGCATTGCGGCCTTCTTCGGGGAGGCGCACAACCGTGAGGTGATCGAGGGGTTGCGGCGGGCTGGCGTGCAGTGGCCGGAGGGCAAGCCGGAGCCGGCCGGGCCGCAGCTGCTGGTCGGCAAAACACTGGTTCTTACCGGTACGTTGCCAACCCTGAAGCGCGATGAGGCGAAAGCGCGTATTGAAGCAGCGGGCGGCAAGGTAGCCGGCTCGGTGTCGAAGAAGACGGATTACGTGGTCGCCGGCGAAGAGGCGGGTTCCAAGCTGGAAAAGGCATTGGAACTGGGTATCCCGGTGATCGACGAGGCAGCATTATTGAGTTTGCTAGAACAGGGAGTTCAAGAATGAAAAAAGTTCGCAAAGCAGTTTTCCCGGTTGCCGGCATGGGCACCCGTTTCCTGCCGGCGACCAAGGCCAGCCCGAAGGAAATGCTGCCCATCGTCGATAAGCCGTTGATTCAGTATGCGGTGGAGGAAGCGGTGGCCGCCGGCATCACCGACATGGTGTTCGTGACTGGCCGCTCCAAGCGGGCCATCGAAGACCATTTCGACAAGGCCTACGAGCTGGAGAGCGAACTGGCGGCGCGGGGCAAGAACGAGATGCTGGAATTCGTGCGCAACATGATTCCGAAGAACATCAACTGCATCTATATCCGCCAGGCCGAGGCGCTTGGCCTTGGCCACGCGGTGCTGTGCGCCAAGCCGGTGATCGGCGACGAGCCGTTTGCCGTGCTGCTCGCCGACGACCTGCTCGACGGCACGCCGGCCGTGATGAAGCAGATGACCGACACCTACGATTACTACCGGTGCTCGGTGCTCGGCGTGCAGGATGTGCCGCGGGCTGACACCAAGAGCTACGGCATCGTCGATGCGCGTAAGGTGGCCGAGCGGGTCGAGCAGGTCAACGCCATTGTCGAGAAACCGAAGCCCGAGGATGCCCCGTCCACACTGGCCGTCGTCGGTCGCTATATCCTGACGCCACGCATCTTCCACCATCTGGAGAACATCAAACCGGGGGCTGGCGGCGAGATCCAGTTGACCGACGGCATTGCTTCGCTGCTCGCCGAAGAGCAGGTCCTCGCCTACCGCTATGACGGCATCCGCTACGATTGCGGCTCCAAGCTGGGCTACTTGCAGGCGACGGTCGATCTCGGACGGCGCCATCCCGAAGTAGGCGCCGCTTTCGATACTTACCTGAAGAGCCTGGGAGGCTGAATGGATCTGCAAAAAGCCAAGGCCATGCTGGCCAATGCCGAAGTCGTCCACGACGAAAAGGCAGTGCAGGAAGCGCTGGATCAGGTGGCGAAGGCCATTACGGCCCGCCTGGTCGACAAGTATCCGCTGGTGTTGTGCGTGATGACCGGCGGTGTCGTGTTCTGCGGCCAGTTGATGACCCGCCTGCAGTTTCCGCTCGACTTCGATTACCTGCACGCCACCCGCTACGGCCCGGAGACCCAGGGTGGCAAGATTTCGTGGCGTACGGCGCCGTGGACTTCGGTTAAGGGGCGCTCCGTGCTGGTGGTCGATGACATTCTTGACGAAGGTGTCACCCTGGCGGCGGTCAAGGAAAGCCTGACCCGCATGGGGGCCGCCGAGGTGCTGACGGTGGTTTTCGCCGACAAGCTGAATGGCAAGAAGAAGCCATTGTCGGCCGACTTCGTCGGCCTCACCGTGCCGGATCGCTTCGTCTTTGGCTTCGGCATGGACGCCGGTGGTGCCTGGCGCAACCTGCCGGCCATCTATGCCATGAAGGACGAGGCGTGAGCGGTCAGACCGTCGCGGAGTTCATGGCCTATTGGGAAACCGAGGGCCAGTCTTATGTGCGGCGGGGCGATTACGCCTGGATGGCCGGGCTGATTCCCGGCCAGCGGGTGCTGGAAATCGGCTGTGGCGTCGGGTATTCGACGGCGGCCCTGCTCGGCAGGGAGCTCGCCGTGCTGGCCATCGATGCGCTGCCCGAGTGTCTGGCAGCGACCGGGCAGCGGGCGACTGGCCAGGGGCTGACGCTGCTGCAGGCTGATCTGGCCGATCTGAACGCAACGCAGCGTGACACCATCAGAATCTTTCAGCCCGATACCGTCGCCTGCTGGCTGATGGGCGCCCCGGCCGAGATCACCGGTGCCACGCCGAGCGAGGCCGGGCAACAGGCGGTGGCCGCCTACCGCGAGAAAATGCACCGCCTGGTCGCCGAGCTGGCGGTCGACCTGCCGTCGGTCCGCTACCTGCATCTCGTCGACCGGACGGCCATTCCCTGGCAGGCCAAGGATATCGGGCGCGATACCCTGGTCCGCTACCACAACGACAAAACCCTGCGCGACCTGCCTTTCGTCGGCGAGCGGCGCCATGCGCTGTATCGCAAGATCGAGGACGGCGCGGCGCCATTGGCGCAACTTCGCAAATCTCACCCCGCGCTGAAGGGCGTGGTGCCTACGCTGGCCTCGCTGCTGGCGGAAAGGAAGCAATAACATGTTGGCAATCATCGGCGGCAGCGGCCTGACCACGCTGTCCAATCTCGACGTCTCGCACCGCGAAGTCGTTCGCACCCCTTATGGCGAGGCTTCCGGCGCGCTGGTCTTCGGCCAGATCTGCGGCAAGCCGGCGGTTTTCCTGCCGCGCCATGGCTACGGCCACACCATCCCGCCGCACCGGGTCAATTACCGCGCCAACATCTGGGCCCTGCATCATCACAAGGTCAGCGGCATCATTTCTGTGGCGTCGGTCGGCAGCATCCGCAGCGACCTGCAGCCTGGCGACATCGTGCTGCCCAACCAGATCATTGACTACACCTGGGGGCGCAATTCAACCTTCTTCGATGGCAATGGCACGCCGGTCAATCATGTCGATTTCACCGAGCCCTACGATGCCGAACTGAGCCGGCGCATCCTGGCGGCTGGCCAGGAGTTGGGAATCGAGATCAAGGTTGACGCCGTCTATGCCGCGACACAGGGGCCGCGCCTTGAAACGGCGGCGGAAATCAACCGCTTGGAGCGGGACGGGGCCGACGTGGTCGGCATGACCGGCATGCCGGAAGCCGTGCTGGCCCGGGAATTGGGGGTTCCCTACGCCGCCATCAACGTCGTTGCCAACCACGCGGCCGGGCGTGGCGACAGCGCCAACGGCATCCATTTCGAGAGCCTGGAACATGTGCTGCACGAGGCGATGGGCCGGGTGCGCAGCATCATCGAGCGCCTGGTCGGCTGCCAGGACAACTGCACACCGATGGGGATGTCAGTCTGATCGGTTGAGCGGCAATCAGCTTGTCGGCGGGGGCCGACAAGCTGTGATCCTCAAATTTTCAACCGCTCCATCAACTCGGTTTCCAGCCGGATGCGATGCTGCGTGTCGCGCAGGTCGCCACCACTGATCAGGAAAACGTCCTCAGCCCGCTCGCCGAGCGTGGTGATCTTCGCGGTCTGCAGGCTGGCCCCATGTTCGGCCAGCGTATTGGCCACCGTGTACAGCAGGCCGGGGCGGTCGGCGGCGATCAGCGACAAAATGAAATGCGTACCCTTTTCATCGCCGCGGATACTGACCTCCGGCTTGATCGGGAAGTGCTTGACCTGGCGCGACAGCCGGCCGCTCGACGGAATCTCCGGCGGCAGTTGATGCAATAGCCGGTGCTCCAGTTCGTGCTCGATGTAGGGCACCATCTCGCGCTCGTTCTCGCGGTTCTCGACATCCAGGACAACGAAACTGTCCAGCGCATAGCCGTGGGCCGTGGTGTGGATCTTGGCATCCACGATGCTGTAGCCGGCCCGGGCAAAAAAACCGACGATGCGGGCGAAGAGGTCGGGCTGGTCCTGCGTGTAGACCATGACCTGCAAGCCTTGACCTTCCTGGTAGGGACGGGCGCGAACCACAGGCTGGTTGTTGAAGATCCGGTAATGCAAAGACCGTGTGTGCCAGGCGATTTCCTCGGCCGAATGGCGCAGGAAATAGACGGTGTCGAGCTGCTTCCACAGGCGTTCGTGGACGGTATCCGAGAGGGCGAAGAAACGCAGCAGGCGCATCGCTTCGGCCTGCCGTTCGGCAATCACGCCGTGCGCTTCTGGTGCCTTGCCCTGCGTGATGTGGTGCTGCGCCTGGAAGTAGAGGTCAGCCAGCAGTTTGCCCTTCCAGTGGTTCCAGACCTTCGGGCTGGTGCCCCGGATGTCGGCATGGGTCAGCAGGTAAAGCGCCTGCAGATGGCGCAGGTCGCCGACCAGCGTGACGAAGCGGGCGATGACCTCCGGGTCGGTCAGATCCTCTTTCTGGGCGACCTGCGACATGACCAGATGGTTGCGCACCAGCCAGACGACCAGTTCGGTGTCTTCCTCGCTCAGGCCGTGATCGACGCAGAATTCGCGGGCATCGACCGTGCCCAGCTCCGAATGATCCCCGCCACGCCCCTTGGCGATGTCGTGGAAGAGGGCGGCGACATAAAGCAGCCAGGGGCGGTCGAGTTCACTGGCGATGCGCGAGCACATCGGGTACTCGTGAGCAAATTCGCTCATCGTGAACCGGCGGATGTTGCGCATGACCTGCAGGATATGCTGATCCACCGTGTAGACGTGGAACAGGTCGTGCTGCATCTGGCCGACGATCTTGCCGAAGTTGGGCAGGTAGCTGCCCAGGATGTCGAGCTGGTTCATGCGCCGAAATTCGTGCACGATGCCTCGCTCGCTCTGCAGCAGCTTGAGAAAGGCGGCGCGGTGCTCGGGATTGGCGCGAAATTCCGGCGTGATCAGGTCGCGTGCCCGCCACAGTGCCCGTAGCGTACGGGTCGTCATGCCAGACAATTCGTGGCATTCCTGCATGACCAGAAAACTGTCGAGGATGGCCGACGGCATGCGCTCGAACAGCTTTTCGTCCCGGATGTCGAGCAGGTTGCCGATCATCTGGAAGTTGTCGTCGAGCGGCTGCGGTACCTGTTCGGTCTTCGGCGTCAGCGCGGCACCGATATTCTGGGTAAGCAGCGTGTTGAGCACCGTCACGGTCTTGGCGTGCCGGTAGTAAACCTGCATCAGTTGTTCGGAAGCGCGCTTGGCTTCGTTATTCGCGAAACCGAACTTTTCGGCCAGGTTGTTCTGGTAGTCGAAGAGCAGGCGATCCTCACGCCGGCCGAGCATGAAATGCAGGCGGATGCGCAGGTGGGTCAGGTATTCCTGGCAGGCCTCGGTCATCCGCGCGCCTTCCGGCGTGATGATTCCGTGTTCCTGTAACGCAGTCCAGGTCGAACCGTAACCGGCTGCCTGGGCCATCCAGAAAATGACCTGCAGGTCGCGCAGGCCGCCCGGCGATTCCTTACAGTTCGGTTCCAGACTGTAGGGCGTTTCGTTGAAGCGCTGGTAGCGTTCCCGTTGCTCCAGCCGCTTGGCTTCGAAGAAAGCCAGCGGGTCGAGATTGTCGTACAGGCGCTTTTCGAAGCTGGCGAATAGTTTGGCGTTGCCAGTCAGCAGGCGGGCTTCGAGCAGTGCCGTTTGCACCGTGATGTCGTTGGTCGCCGCCTCCAGGCATTCCGGGATGGTTCGTACGCTGTGGCCGATTTCCAGGCCGATATCCCAGAAGTGGCCGACCAGGCGTTCCAGTTTTTCCTGCGTCGTCTTGCTGGCATCCTTGGGCAGCAGGATCAAGAGGTCGATGTCGGACGACGGGAACAATTCCCCGCGGCCATAACCACCGACAGCGGCCAGCGCCAGCGAGGATGGGAAGTCAAAGGACGCCCACAGCTTGACGAGGGCGGCATCGACGAAGGCGCTCCGCTCGCGAAGGAGGGCCCAGGCGTCGTTGCTGTGTTCGTAGTTCTGCTGAAGTCGTTGCTGATTGGCCTTGATCTCGGCGCGCAGGGCGGCAACGTCGCAGGTCATCAGGCAATCCAGTCCGGTTTGGCCCGACAGCCGGCCGACAGGGTCAGCACTTCGTAGCCGGTCTCGGTGACCAGAACGGTATGTTCCCATTGCGCCGACAGGCTGCGGTCCTTGGTGACGATGGTCCAGCCGTCAGCCATTTCACGGATCGCAGCCTTGCCTGCATTGATCATCGGCTCGATGGTGAAAATCATGCCCGGCTCCAGCTTCGGGCCGGTTCCCATCCTGCCGTAGTGCAGGACCTGCGGATCCTCATGGAATTTCTTGCCGATGCCGTGGCCGCAGAATTCCCGAACGATCGAATAGCCGTTCTTTTCAGCGTGCTTCTGGATGATGGCGCCGATATCGCCGAGATGGCCACCCGGTTTGACGACCGAAATGCCCAGCCACATGCATTCAAAGGTGATTTCGCACAGGCGCCTGGCCTGGATGGAACTTTCCCCGACCACGAACATTCGGCTGGTATCGCCATGGTAACCGTCCTTGATGGTCGTGATGTCGAGGTTGATGATGTCGCCGTTTTTCAGAATGCGCTCACCGGGAACACCATGGCAGACCTGTTGGTTCACCGAGGTGCAGATCGATTTCGGATAAGGATCGTATCCGGACGGGGCGTAGTTCAGCGGGGCAGGAATGCAGCCCTGCACGTCGACCATATAGTCGTGGCAAAGCTTGTCGAGTTCGTCGGTAGTAATGCCGGCCTTGACGTAGGGCTCGATGAAGTCGAGAACCTCGGCGGCGAGACGCCCGGCAACCCGCATTTTTTCGATTTCGTCCGGGGTCTTGATGGTGATGCTCATGGCTGTTCTGGGGTGCGTTGGAGGGAAACAAGGATAAATGATGGGGCGGCAATCGCAAAGCAGATGCCCGGGAAATGGCATACTGCGCGGGTTTTCAGCTTGTCGGTGATGTCATGAAGATTCTCCTGCTCGGTAAGGATGGCCAGGTCGGTTGGCAATTGCAGCGTTCGCTGGCCCCCCATGGCGAGGTCGTCGCCTGCGGGCGCTCCGAATGCGATTTGTCCGATACGGACCGGATTCGTTCCGTCGTCCGCGCCGTCAGGCCATCGATTATCGTCAATGCGACGGCCTACACCGCGGTGGACAAGGCGGAGTCGGAGCCAGAGCTGGCCTATCGCGTCAATGCCGAAGCGCCCGGCCTGCTGGCCGAGGAGGCCCGGGCGCTGGGTGCGCTGCTGGTGCATTACTCGACCGACTATGTTTACGATGGCGGCAAGCCGACCCCTTACGTCGAAACCGATCCGACCGGGCCGCAAAGTGTCTATGGCCGCAGCAAGCTGGCCGGTGAGGAGGCCATTCGTGCGGTGGGTGGCCGTTCGCTGATCTTCCGGACGAGTTGGGTGTTTGGCGCTCGCGGCGGCAACTTCGTGAAAACCATCCTGCGCCTGGCGCGGGAGAAGGACAGTCTCAATGTCGTCGCCGATCAGGTTGGCGCCCCGACCCCGGCTGCGCTGATCGCGACGGTCAGCGGTGTCGGGCTGGCCATGCTCAAGCATGGTCGGTTGATCGAGCTGGGGGAGAGTCGCCTCTACCACCTGACCGCGGCGCGGCCGGTCAGCTGGTGCGAGTTTGCCCGCACCATCGTCGGCCTGGCCGGTCAGTCGCCCGGCTTTGACCTCCGCCTCAAGCCGGAGGCGATCCAGGCGATCACGACAGACGAGTATCCTACGCCGGCCCGACGCCCGGCCAATTCCCGTCTCGACTGCAGCCAGCTGGAGCGCGATTTCGGCTTGCAGATGCCCGACTGGCAGCCCTACCTGGAGCGCATGCTGCAACTCCTCGCCCTCAAGCGGAACGGGTATTGATCCGCCTGGCTGGAAACAGGCTGTTTGACGAGTCCTGTGCAGCACTACGGGGCTTTTGGCTTCGCGCTTCTGCTGCTATAATCCGCAGGTTTTTCTCGGTCGTTTCGATCGTGAAGAACGGTTGCCTGCGTGGTGCAGGTGGCCAAAATCCACACATCCGCCGATTAAGGGTGCTCGTCAAAATCCAAGAATGACGGGCGTTTCCGGCGGGTGGCGGTTCAACCCTTAAAAGGAATATTGCAATGTCCGTTACCATGCGCGAAATGCTGGAGGCTGGTGTTCACTTCGGTCACCAGACCCGTTTCTGGTCCCCCAAGATGGCTCCGTACATCTTCGGTGCCCGCAACAAGATTCACATCGTCAACCTCGAGAAGACCCTGGCCAAGTACAACGAAGCCATGGAATTCGTCAAAAAGCTGGCGGCCAACCGCGGTACCATCCTGTTTGTTGGTACCAAGCGTCAGGCTCGTGAAATCATCGCCGAAGAAGCGGCCCGCGCTGGCGCGCCGTATGTTGATCAGCGCTGGCTGGGTGGCATGCTGACCAACTTCAAGACGGTCAAGACCTCCATCAAGCGCCTGAAGGATATGGAACTGGCTGTTGAAGCCGGTGACCTCGAGCGCATGCCGAAGAAGGAAGCGCTGACCTTCCGTCGCGAACTCGAGAAGCTGCAGAAATCCATCGGCGGCATCAAGGATATGGGCGGTCTGCCGGACGCCATCTTCGTTGTCGACGTCGGCTACCACAAGATCGCCATCACTGAAGCCGAAAAGCTGGGTATCCCGGTTATCGGCGTGGTTGATACCAACCACTCGCCGGAAGGTGTTTCCTACGTCATCCCGGGTAACGACGATTCGTCCCGCGCCATCCAGCTCTACGCCCGTGGCGTGGCTGACGCGATCCTCGAAGGTCGCAGCCAGGTGGTTGCCGACATCGTGGCAGCCGGCGGCGATGACGAGTTCGTCGAAGTCGAAGAAGCGGCTGAATAAATACGGATGTAACGGCGGAGCCCCAGGCTCCGCCAGTTTTATAAGCTCAGGAGAAAGAAATATGGCGGCAATTACCGCAGGTATGGTGGCAGAACTGCGTGGCAAGACCGACGCACCGATGATGGAATGCAAGAAGGCGCTGACCGAGGCCGATGGCGACATGGCCAAGGCCGAGGAAATCCTGCGCGTCAAGCTGGGCAACAAGGCCTCCAAGGCTGCCACCCGCATCGCTGCCGAGGGCATCGTCGCGGTCAGCGTCTCGGCCGATGGCAAGACCGGCGCGATCATCGAAGTCAACTCCGAAACCGATTTCGTTGCCAAGAACGACGATTTCATCGCCCTGGCCAACGGTTGCGCCAAGCTGGTCGCCGACCACAACCCGGCTGACGTGGCTGCGCTTTCTGCCCTGCCGATGGGCGAAGGTACCGTTGAATCGACCCGTACTGCCCTGGTCGGCAAGATCGGCGAGAACATGACCATCCGCCGTTTCGCCCGTTTCGAAGCCAAGGGCAAGCTGCTGACCTACATCCACGGTGGCTCCAAGGTAGGCGTCGTGGTCGACCTGGTTGGTGGTGACGAGCAGCTGGGCAAGGACCTGGCCATGCACATCGCCGCTTCCAAGCCGAAGTCCCTGGATGCCTCCGGTGTTCCGGCCGACCTGCTGGAAACCGAGCGTCGCGTCGCCATCGAGAAGGCTCGCGAAGCCGGCAAGCCGGAAGCCATGCTGGAAAAGATCGCCGAAGGCACGGTCCAGAAGTTCCTGAAGGACGTGACCCTGCTCGGCCAGGTCTTCGTCAAGGCCGAAGACGGCAAGCAGACCATCGAGCAACTGCTGAAGGCCAAGGGCGCTTCCGTCGCCGGCTTCACGCTGTTCATCGTTGGCGAAGGCATCGAGAAGAAGGTTGACGACTTCGCTGCCGAAGTTGCCGCCCAGGCTGCTGCCGCTGCTGCCAAGAAGTAATCGAAAGGAAGGCTGATGACCACCCCCAAGTACAAGCGCATCCTCCTCAAGCTCTCCGGCGAGGCCCTGATGGGCAATGACGCCTACGGCATCAACCCGCAAGTGATTGCAGGGATTTGCGGAGAGATCAAGGCGGTTGCCGACCTGGGGGTGGAAATCGGTGTCGTGATCGGCGGTGGCAACATCTTCCGCGGTATGGCCGGCACGGCCACCGGGATGGATCGCGCCACGGCGGATTACATGGGCATGCTGGCCACGGTGATGAACGCCATGGCACTGTCCGACGCGATGCGTCAATGCGGCCTGAATGCCCGTGTGCAGTCGGCCCTGAATATCGAGCAGGTGATCGAGCCGTACATTCGCGGCAAGGCCATCCGCTATCTGGAAGAGGGCAAGATCGTGATCTTCGGCGCCGGCACCGGCAACCCCTTCTTTACTACCGATACCGCTGCAGCGTTGCGCGGCTCGGAAATTGGCGCGGAAATCGTGCTGAAGGCGACCAAGGTCGACGGTGTCTACACGGCTGACCCGAAAAAGGACCCTTCGGCCACCCGCTACGACAAGATCAGCTTCAATGAAGCGATCTCGAAGAATCTCGCAGTGATGGACGCCACAGCTTTCGCACTGTGTCGCGACCAGAAACTGCCGATCAACGTATTCTCGATCTTCAAGGCCGGGGCGCTGAAGCGCGTGGTCTGTGGCGAAGACGAGGGTACGCTGGTCTATTGCTGACGGAGAGACAGATGATTGCCGAACTCAAGAAGAGTGCCGAACACAAGATGCAGAAGTCGCTGGAGGCACTGAAGAACGACCTCCAGAAAATCCGTACCGGCCGTGCCCATGTCGGCTTGCTCGACCATGTGATGGTCGACTATTACGGTTCGCCGGTTCCGGTGAATCAGGTTGCCAACATTACCCTGGTCGATTCCCGCACGCTGGGTGTTCAGCCGTGGGAAAAGAACATGGTGCAGAAGGTCGAGAAGGCGATCCGCGATTCCGATCTCGGTCTCAATCCCGCGACCCAAGGTGACTTGGTCCGTGTGCCGATGCCGGCGCTGACCGAAGAGCGCCGCAAGGAAATGATCAAGGTCGTCAAGAACGAGGGCGAGGGCGCCAAGGTGGCGATCCGCAATTTGCGCCGTGATGCCAATACACATCTCAAGGATGCGCTGAAGAAGGGCGAAATCCCGGAGGACGACGAGCGCAAGGCGCAGGACGACGTCCAGAAGCTGACCGACAAATACATCGCCGAAGTCGACAAGATGCTCGCCCAGAAAGAGGCCGAGCTGATGCAAGTTTGATCGTCGGCTGAATGGCCCTGTTTTCCAGTTCGACACGTGACTTGCCCAGTGTAGCGGCCGTGCCCGGGCACGTTGCCGTCATCATGGATGGCAATGGCCGCTGGGCAAAGAAACGCTTTTTGCCGCGCGTGGCGGGGCACGTCAAGGGCGTCGAACTCGTCCGTGAAATGGTGCGTGCCTGCCTGGAGCGGGGCGTCCAGTACCTGACGCTGTTCGCCTTTTCCTCGGAAAACTGGCGTCGTCCGCAGGAAGAGGTCTCGCTCCTGATGCAGTTGTTCGTCAAGGCATTGGAGCAGGAGGTCGATAAACTGGACAGGAACGGCGTCAGGCTACGCGTTATCGGTGATTTGTCGCGCTTCGATCCGCACCTGCAGACCCTGATCCGCAAGGGCGAGGAAAAGACGGCCAGCAATACGCGTCTGGATCTGACCATCGCCGCCAATTATGGTGGGCGCTGGGACATCATGCAGGCCGTCAATCGCATGCTGGCTGATCAGCCGGAGAAGCGCGATGGCTGGCTGGAAGCCGATCTCGAACCCTATCTGTCGATGAGCTTTGCGCCGGAGCCCGATCTGTTCATCCGGACGGGGGGCGAGGAGCGCATCAGCAATTTCCTGCTCTGGCAACTGGCCTACACCGAGCTTTACTTCACCCCGACATTGTGGCCAGATTTCGATACTGCAGAGTTCGACAAGGCCATCGCTTCCTACCAGCAGCGTGAGCGCCGGTTCGGCAGGACTAGCGAGCAACTGGCAAAGACCCATGCTTAGGACGCGCATCCTGACGGCGCTGGTCATTGCCGCGCTGCTGATCCCGGCTATTTTCTGGCTGGATGCGTCGCTATGGGCAGTACTGACCGCTGTCATCACCGGTATCGCCGGCTGGGAGTTCGCTCGTCTCGCCGGTTTGGCCAGGCCGTTGCAGTTCGCCTATGGCGTTCTGGTGGGGGCGCTGGCGGTGGCGCTTGGCTGCTTGCCTGCCGAGCAGTTGCGCGATGCGGGACTTATCTTGCTCATCCTTTCAGTGCTTTTCTGGCTTGGCGTTGTCCCCTTCTGGTTGCGGGCTCGTTGGGCGGTCAAAGCGCCGACCACGATGGCGCTGGTGGGCCTGCTTGTCCTGCTGCCAACCTGGTATGCCTTGTTCGCCATTCGCGGCCAGGGCCCTGCTTGGTTGTTCGGGGCGCTATTGCTGGTTGCGCTGGCCGACATTGCCGCGTATTTCTTTGGACGTGCCTTCGGGCGACGCAAGCTGGCTCCCAACATCAGTCCGGGCAAGACCTGGGAAGGCGCCTATGGTGCGATGTTTACGGTGACACTCCTGGCCCTGCTTACCCAATGGGTGGTCGGCGGGCCGGACCTGGTTCGCCTTGTCGCACTTCTGCTCGTCATGCCGCTGCTGACGCTGGTGTCGATCGCCGGCGACTTGTTTGAATCACTGCTCAAGCGCCAGGCCGGCCTGAAGGACAGTAGCCAGTTGCTGCCCGGCCATGGCGGCGTGCTCGATCGTATCGATAGCCACACTGCTGCGCTGCCGCTCATCGCCCTGTTGCTGACGGTGCTGGCATGACACGGCATGGGGTGACCGTCCTCGGGGCGACCGGCTCCATCGGCCAATCGACGCTGGATGTCATTCGGCGCCACCCGGAGCGCTATCGTGTCGTTGCGCTGACGGCGCATCGTCAGGTCGAACGCCTGGTGGCCGACTGTATCGAATTCAACCCACAATTGGCCGTCGTGGGTGATGCCCGAACGGCAGCGCAGGTCCAGGAGCGTCTGGCCGCCACTGCTTGCCGCTGTGAAGTGACCTGGGGCACGGAGGCACTGGTAACCGCAGCGACGCTCCCTGATGCGGACATGATCATGGCTGCCATCGTCGGAGCTGCCGGACTGGAGCCGACGCTGGCTGCAGCCAGGGCCGGCAAGCGCATTTTGCTGGCCAACAAGGAAGTGCTGGTCATGGCAGGCGAATTGTTCATGCATGCGGTGCGTACGCACGGTGCAACTTTGTTGCCGGTCGATAGCGAGCACAATGCAATCTTTCAATCGTTGCCGGCCGATTTTGCACGTGGCCTGGCGGCCTGCGGCGTGCAGAAAATTCTCCTCACCGCTTCTGGCGGGCCGTTCCGCAGCAAGGCACTGAGCGAACTGGCGCATGTCACGCCGGAGCAGGCCTGTGCACACCCGAACTGGGTCATGGGGCGCAAGATATCGGTCGATTCGGCGACCATGATGAACAAGGGTCTGGAAGTCATTGAGGCACGCTGGTTATTCGATGCGCCGCCCGAGATGATCCAGGTTGTCGTGCACCCGCAGAGTGTGATCCATTCGGCAGTGCAATATGCCGATGGCTCGGTACTGGCCCAGATGGGCAACCCGGACATGCGGACGCCGATTGCCTACGCCATGGCCTGGCCGGAGCGTATTGCCGCTGGTGTCGAACCGCTCGATCTGTTCCGGATTGCCCGCCTTGATTTCTACGCGCCGGATTTCGAACGCTTTCGCTGCCTGCAGTTGGCCTACGACGTGCTTCATGCCGGCGGGACTGCACCGGCCATCCTCAATGCGGCGAACGAAGTCGCGGTTGCCGCATTTCTCGATGGTCAGTTGCCTTTCCTCGGAATCGCCCGCCTGAACGAGAGTGTCCTGCAATCGCTAGCCGCAGGGCCGGAGGGCAGTTTGGCCGATGTGGTTGCTGCCGACGCCGAGGCGCGCCATCTCGCAACCGGCCTGGTACGGGAACGTCGTTTCGCGTGAGCGACCTGCCGTTCTACCTGGCTGCCTTTGCAGTCGTCCTCGGTGTCCTGATTGTTGTCCATGAACTGGGCCATTTCCTCGTTGCCCGCTGGTGTGGCGTCAAGGTGCTGCGCTTCTCGGTTGGTTTTGGTCGCGTCCTGTGGCAACGCAGGCTTGGCCGGGATGGTACCGAGTGGGCTGTCAGCGCTTTTCCGCTGGGGGGCTACGTCAAGATGCTCGACGAGCGGGAGGGCGAAGTTGCCAAGACTGAACTGCATCGCGCTTTCAATCGGCAGAGTGTCGGCAAGCGCAGCCTGATCGTTGCGGCTGGGCCGCTGGCCAATTTTGCCTTGGCGATTCTTCTTTATTGGGTTGTCTTCATGTACGGCAGCAATGAGTTGCTGCCGGTCCTCGGGACGCCGCCTGCTGGTTCGCCCGCCGCCATCGCGGCCATCACGAATGGCGAACAGGTGCGTTCCGTCGACGGCCAGCCGGTCGCGACTTGGAACGATCTGCGCTGGTTGCTGTTGGAGAAGGCGGTTGACTACGAAACGGTCGAAATGGAGTTGGTCAATGAAAGGGGCGAAATCGCCTTTCGTCGTCTCGCCCTGAATAGCGTAGCCGAACAGGGCTGGGAAGGTGATGCGCTCGATCATCTCGGCATTCGTTTCTTTCGCCCAAACGTGCCGCCCGTGATCGGAGATGTCGTGAAAGGCGGGCCTGCTGCCACTGCCGGCTTGCTGACCGGGGATCGGGTCGTTGCCGTTGATGGGCAGCCGGTTGATCTCTGGCTCGATTTTGTCTCGATCGTGCGCGAGTCGGGTGGGCGCTCGTTGCATCTGGACATCCGGCGAGGCGATGAAACCCTGGGTTTCGATATTGTTCCGGAGAGCGTTTCGGAGCGCGGTCGTGCCGTCGGAAAGATCGGTGTTGCCGTCAAGGAAGTTCCAGGCAGTCCGCGCGAAATACGCACCTTCATACGCCACGGCTTCGTCGAATCGGGCCGCCTCGCGGTGGCAGAAACCTGGAACAAGGCGGTTTTCAGCCTGGTTATGATGGGAAAAATGCTGGTCGGCGAGGTGTCCTGGAAGAACCTCTCCGGCCCGGTGACCATCGCCGACTATGCCGGGCAATCGGCACGCCTTGGGCTCGACTACTATCTGAAGTTTATGGCCCTGGTCAGTATCAGCCTGGGTGTCCTGAATCTGCTTCCCATCCCGGTTCTGGACGGTGGGCATTTGTTGTATCATATGATAGAAGTCGTCAGGCGCAGGCCGCTCTCCGAGCGGTCAATGGAGGTTGCCCAGCAGGTTGGCATGTCCTTACTGTTTGCCTTGATGGCTTTTGCCTTTTTTAACGATATTGCCCGCCTGTTCAACGGCTGAATAATGAAGAAAACCCTGTTGTCCGTCCTGATTGCCAGCGTATTCTCCGCCCCGGTATTGGCATTCGAACCCTTCACGGTCAAGGACATCCGGGTCGAGGGGATTCAGCGTACCGAAGCCGGTACCGTTTTCGGCTATTTGCCGGTCAAGGTCGGCGAGACCCTGAACGACGAGAAGGCTGCACAAGCCATCAAATCCCTTTTTGCTACGGGTTTTTTCAAGGACGTCCGGATCGAAGTCGAAAAGGATGTCATGGTCGTCGTCGTCCAGGAGCGGCCGGCTGTTGCAACGATCAACTTCGTCGGCCTCAAGGAGTTCGACAAGGACGTCATCATCAAGGCCTTGAAGGAAACTGGCATCGCCGAAGGCCGTATTTTTGATCGTTCGTTGCTCGAAAAGGCCGAGCAGGAACTGAAACGGCAGTATCTGACGCGCGGCAAGTATGCGGCGAATATCACGACTACCGTGACGCCGCTGGAACGTAACCGTGTCGGCATCAACTTCAACATCGAGGAAGGCTCGGCTGCCAAGATCAAGCAGATCAACATCGTTGGCGCCAAGGCTTTCCGCGAGAAAGAATTGCTGGGGCTCTTCGAGTTGACGACGCCGGGTTGGCTGACGTGGTATACCAAGAACGACCAGTATTCGCGCCAGAAGTTGTCGGCAGACCTCGAGAAGGTCAAGTCCTTCTACATGAACCAGGGCTATCTCGAGTTCGCGGTCGAGTCCACCCAGGTCTCTATCTCGCCGGATAAACAGGATGTTTACATCACGGCGAATATCGTCGAGGGTGAGCGCTATCAGGTTTCGGCTGTGAAGATTGCCGGTGATTTCTCGCTTGCCGAGGACGAGTTGAAGAAACTGGTCAAGGTGAAGGCCGGCGACGTCTTCTCCCGTGAAAAGTTGAATGAAACGACGAAGGCGATCAGCGATCGCCTCGGCAAGGAAGGCTATGCCTTCGCCAACGTTAATGCCGCACCGGAAATCGACAAGGAGAAGCGCAAGGTCGCTTTCACCATTTTCGTCGATCCGGGCAAGCGGGTTTATGTGCGCCGTATCAATGTCACCGGCAACACGAAGACGCGCGACGAGGTCATCCGGCGCGAAGTCCGCCAGATGGAGGGCGGCTGGTACGATGCCGACAAGGTGACAGCCTCGAAGCAGCGTGTGGACAAACTTGGCTTCTTCTCCGAAGTCGCTGTGGAAACGCCAGCGGTCAGCGGTACATCCGATCAACTGGACGTCAATATCAACGTGACGGAGAAGCCTACTGGCAACCTGATGCTCGGTCTTGGCACCTCCAGCACCGACAAGGTCATCCTGTCTGGCTCGATTGCCCAGAACAACTTCATGGGTAGCGGCAACAACGTGGCGATCCAGGTTAATTCGGCGAAAACCTACCGGACCTATGTCTTCTCCTACACCAACCCCTATTTCACGCAGGATGGTGTAAGCCAGGGCTTCGACGTCTACCACCGGACCTTCAACACGACGTCAACGACGCTGGCTTACTATTCCTCGTCGTCCACCGGTGGCGCGATCCGTTTCGGTTTCCCGATCGGTGAGAAGGAGTCCATTGGTGTCGGCCTGGGCATCGACTCGACCAGCATCAAGACCTACGAGCAGACGCCGCAGTACTATAAGGATTACGTTGCCAAGTTCGGGGAGACGAACTTGTCGGTTCCGCTTACGCTGAGCTGGGCCAGCGATGGCAAGGACAGCTTTTTCTTCCCGACCAAGGGTACTTTCCAGCGGGCCTCGCTGGAACTCGCTCTGCCGGGGGCAGACCTGACCTATTATCGCGCCAGCTACCAGCTTCAACACTTCATTCCGCTGAATTCGAAATTCACGCTGATGCTGAATGGCGAGTACGGCATGGCGAACGGCTATGGGCAATCCGGCCTGCCGTTCTTCAAGAACTACTATGCTGGTGGTGTAACATCGGTGCGTGGCTACAAGGCATCATCGCTCGGTCCGATCTATACCGATCCGTCGACGACAACGCAGTATCGCCTCGGCGGTAACCGTCGCCTCGTCGGTAATGCCGAACTGCTGTGGAGTCTGCCGGGAATGGACAAGTCTTTCCGCATGGGCTGGTTCTTCGACGGTGGTCAGGTCTATGGCAGCGACGAGAAGGTGGAGCTTGCTGAGTTGCGTTATTCGACGGGCTTGACCGCCGCCTGGATCTCTCCGATCGGTCCGTTGAAATTCAGCATCGGCAAGCCTTTGAACAAGAAAGAGGGCGACAAGGTTGAAGCCTTCCAGTTCCAGATGGGCACTACGTTTTAATTCAGGAGTATCAAGTTGAAAGTTAAATCCCTTGTCCTGGCATCCCTGATGTCCGCATTGTTCGTGACCGGTGCTTCCGCTGCCGAATTGAAGGTCGGCTACGTCAACACCCAGCGGATTTTCCGTGATGCTCCGGCTGCCCAGAAGGCGGCGAAGAAGCTGGAAGGCGAATTCGCCAAGCGCGATCAGGATCTGCAGCGTATGGCCAAGCAATTGCAGGGCCTGCAGGAAAACCTGGAAAAAAATTCGGTCACGATGGCGGAGAGCGAGCGCCGCTCCAAGGAAAAGGAATTCGGCGAACTGTCGCGTGAATTCCAGCGTCGCCAGCGTGAATTCCGCGAGGACCTGAACCTGCGCCAGAACGAAGAGAACGCTGCCGTGATCGAAAAAGCCAACAAGGCGATCAAGCAGATTGCTGAAAGCGACAAGTACGACCTGATCCTGCAGGATGTCGTGTGGGTTAGCCCGCGTCTGGATATTACGGATCGCGTGATCAAGGCGCTGTCGGAAGCCAAATAATGGCCGAGACGAACGAGCTTTCGTTCACGCTTGCCGAGATCGCCGCCCAATTGGGCGGCGATGTGCTTGGAGATGCACAAACGCGTATTTCGCGGGTGGCGTCACTGGCGGCGGCTGGTGATGGAGACATCGCCTTCCTGTCCAACCCGAAACTGCGGAGCCAACTGGCGACTTGCCGGGCGTCGGCCATGATTCTGCGGGGCGATGCGGCGGCAGATTTTCCTGGAGCCCGCATCGTAACAGCCAACCCCTATGCTTATTACGCACGGGTGGCGACCTTGCTGAACCCGTATCAGGCAGGTTTCAATGGCATTCACGCTAGTGCGGTACTCGAATCGGCAGTGCCCGCAAGCACTTCCATCGGCCCACATGTTTCGGTCGGCAAGGGTGTGACGCTGGGCGAAGGGGTCGTCATCAATGCCGGTTGTGTCATCGGTGACGGTGTCTCTATTGGCGATGGCTCGGTGCTTTATCCCCGCGTGACGGTTTACGACGGTTGCCAGATCGGTCAGCGCTGCATCATCCATGCTGGTGCGGTGATTGGTGCCGATGGTTTCGGTTTCGCGCCGGATGGCCAGGAGTGGGTGAAGATTCCGCAAATCGGTCGAGTCCTGATCGGCAATGATGTCGAAATCGGGGCCAATACGACAGTTGACCGCGGGGCGCTGGACGATACCATCGTCGAAGATGGCTGCAAGCTCGATAATCTCGTGCATATCGGTCATAACTGCGTAATCGGCAGGAATTCGGTGATGGCCGGGTGTGCCGGTATTGCGGGTAGTACGGTATTTGGTGAGCATTGCATTGTTGGCGGCGCCGGGATGGTTTCCGGGCATCTCAATATCGCGGCCGGGACGACGATTTCCGGCGGGTCGACCCTGATGAAGAGCATTGCCAAGCCGGGTGTATATACCAGCGTCTTCCCGATCGATACGCATGAGGAGTGGTTGCGTAACGCATCGCATCTGCGTCGTTTGTCCAAGCTGGCCGATCGCATTTCTGAACTTGAGAAAATACTTAAACAAAAAGATATAGAGGGTTGATTAAATGGATATTCACGAAATTCTTGAGTACTTGCCGCACCGCTACCCCTTCCTGCTGATCGACCGTGTGGTCGAGGTTGTTCCGGGCAAGTCCATTCACGCGTACAAGAACGTGACCATTAACGAACCCTTCTTCGTTGGCCACTTTCCGCACCACCCGGTGATGCCGGGCGTGCTGATCATGGAAGCCCTGGCCCAGGCCGCCGGCATTCTGTCGTTCAAGACTGAGGACAAGAAGCCGACGCAGAGCGATGTTTTCTATTTCGCTGGGATCGACGAGGCGCGCTTCAAGCGCCCGGTCATGCCGGGCGACCAGTTGCACCTGCATGTCGAGATCGAGCGCCAGATGCGTGGTGTCTGGAAATTCAAGGGCGAGGCCCGTGTCGATGGCCAACTGGCGGCCGAGGCCCGCCTGATGTGCGCCAAGCGGGATCTCTGACATGATCCACGCGACTGCACTGGTCGATCCGGGCGCCAAAATCGGCGCCAATGTCGAGATCGGCCCCTATTCGATCATCGGTCCGCACGTCGAGATTGGTGACAACACGATCATCGGACCGCATTGCGTGATCCGGGGCCATACCCGTATCGGGCGCGACAACCGCATCTTCCAGTTCTGCTCGCTGGGTGAAGTGCCGCAGGACAAGAAATATGCCGGCGAACCGACCCGTCTGGAGATCGGCGACCGCAACACCATTCGCGAGTTTTGCACCTTTAACCTGGGCACGGTGCAGGATCGCGGCGTGACCTCGATTGGCGACGACAACTGGATCATGGCCTACGTGCATATCGCGCACGATTGCCAGGTCGGCAACAAGGTAACCTTCGCCAACAATGCCTCGCTGGCCGGTCATGTGGTGGTCGATGACTGGGCAATTCTCGGCGGTTTCACCGGCGTGCATCAGTTCTGCCGCATCGGGGCTCATGTCATGACGGCAGTCAGCACGGTCATCCTGCAGGATGTGCCGCCTTACCTGATGGCGGCCGGCAATACGGCGCAGCCTTACGGTATCAACGTCGAGGGCTTGAAGCGGCGCGGTTTCACGGCGGATGCGATCACCTCGCTGAAGCGGGCCTACCGCACCCTGTACAAATCGGGCCTGTTGCTCGAAGAGGCGAAGGCCAAGCTGATCGAGGACGCCAAGACCCAACCGGACGTTCAGCGTTTCGTCGATTTCCTCGAGGTCTCGAAGCGCGGCATCATTCGCTGACATGGGGAAGGCAGTTCGTATCGCCGTGGTGGCGGGAGAGGCCTCCGGGGATCTCCTGGCCAGCCACTTGATTGCCGCGTTGAAGCAGCATCTGCCGGATGCCGTTTTCTACGGCATCGGCGGACCGAAGATGCAGGCGCAGGGTTTCGACAGCTGGTGGCCGATGGAAAAGCTATCGGTCATGGGCTATTGGGACGCGCTGAAGCATTATCGCGAAATCGCCGGCATCCGCCGCCAGTTGAAGCACCGCTTGCTGGAACTGCGGCCTGATGTCTTCATCGGGGTCGATGCACCGGATTTCAATCTCGGTCTGGAAGCCGATCTCAAGGCGGAGGGCATACGCACCATCCATTACGTCAGTCCGTCAATCTGGGCCTGGCGCGGCGGGCGCGTCAAGAAAATCGCCCGAGCGGTTAACCGGGTTCTGGCACTTTTCCCGATGGAGCCGCCGCTCTATGAAAAGGAGCGCGTGCCGGTGACCTATGTCGGGCATCCGCTGGCCGACATCATTCCGCTGGAAACCAACAAGGTAGCGGTACGCGAAAAGCTGGCGCTGCCCCGCAACAACCCGGTCTTTGCGCTGTTGCCGGGCAGCCGGCGCGGCGAACTGGAGATGATGGCGGAAACCTTTGTCGAAACGGCCAAGATCATCCGCGAGCGCTTCCTGCCGCAGGCGGTTTTCGTCGTGCCGCTGGCGACGCGCGAGACGCGCCTGCAGTTCGAAACGGCGATCTACAAGCGGCAGGCCACTGAAGTACCGTTCCGTCTGCTGTTTGGCCATGCCCAGGATGCGCTCGGTGCGGCTGACGTATCGCTGGTGGCGAGCGGGACCGCGACGCTGGAGGCGGCCCTGCTCAAGCGGCCGATGGTCATCACCTACAAGATCGCCAAGTTTTCGTACTGGCTGATGAAGCGCATGGCCTATCTGCCGTACGTCGGGCTGCCCAACGTGCTGGCCGGGCGTTTCGTCGTGCCGGAAATCCTTCAGGATGAGGCGACGCCCGAGCGGTTGGCCGAGGAACTCGTCAAGCTGTATGGCGACAAGGAAAACGCCGCGGCGGTTGAGGAGGCGTTCACCGACATCCACCTGCGGTTACGCCAGAACACCGCTGACAAGGCTGCCCGGGCGGTCATCGAATGCCTGAACTGATCGTTCCCGGCGGCCTCGTCTGTGGTATCGACGAGGCCGGGCGCGGCCCGCTGGCCGGACCGGTCGTGGCAGCCGCCGTCATTCTCGATCCGGCGAGGCCGATTGCCGGTTTGAACGATTCCAAGAAGTTGAGCGAACGGAAGCGTGTGGCGCTCGCCGATCTGATTCGACAGAATGCCCTGGCCTGGTGTGTCGCCGAGGCGAGCGTCGAGGAGATCGACCGCCTCAATATCCTGCAGGCGACGTTGCTCGCCATGCAGCGGGCGGTGGCCGGCTTGTCGGTTCGGCCGGAAAGTGCGCTGGTTGACGGCAATCGTTGTCCCCGCCTCGATATTCCGGTCGAAGCCGTGGTCAAGGGGGATGGCAAGATTGCATCGATCGCGGCTGCCTCCATTCTGGCCAAGACCGTCCGCGATGCCGGGATGCTCGCCCTGCACGCGCAGTATCCACAGTACGGTTTCGATCGGCACATGGGCTACCCGACTGCTGCCCACTGTGCCGCGCTGCAAGCGCATGGCGCGTCGCCGGTGCATCGCAAGAGCTTCGGGCCGGTCGCTCAGCAACTTTCGCTGTTATGAAACTGATCCATTCCCGCGACAACGCCTTTTTCAAGCAACTCAGGAAACTGGCGGAGTCCGGGCGCGAGCGGCGCAAGGCGGGGCGCATCGTTCTCGACGGTGTGCATCTCGTCGAAGCCTACGAGCAGGCCATCGGTCCGGTAGACAGCCTGATCGTTGGTGAATCCGCCCTGGCGGGAGATGAAATTGTGCGCCTGGTGGCTGGGCGGGAGATCGTGGTACTGGCTGATGCGCTGCTACAGGATGTCGCTCCGGTCGATACACCAAGTGGCCTGCTGGCGCTGGCCGCCTGGCCCATGGCGACGCCCCCCCTGCAGCCAGGCAGGGACGCTCTGCTGCTCGACGGCGTGCAGGATCCCGGCAATGTCGGGACCTTGCTGCGTACGGCGGCGGCGGCTGGCGTGACGCAAGCGCTGCTCAGCCCCGGCTGCGCTGCTGCTTGGTCGCCGAAGGTGCTGCGCGCCGGACAGGGCGCTCATTTCGCGCTGGCCATTCACGAAAATGCCGATCTCGGCGAATTCGTTTCGCGCTATCAAGGAACGACGGCTGTCACCTGTCTGGATGGCGCCACTTCGCTCTATGCCGCGCAGTGGGGTGGGGCGGTTGCCTGGATTTTCGGCGCCGAGGGGCAGGGGGTTCGCCAGGAACTGATTGCCGCAGCGGACTGCCGTATCCGGATTCCCATGCCGGGTGCGGTCGAGTCCCTCAACGTCGGAGCCGCCGCCGCGGTCTGCCTGTTCGAGATGGTGCGCCGCCGCCAGGCCTGAACTGCACCGCTTATTACGCTGCCTGGCGACGGACTGGCCAGCGGCGATCATTTTTCCGCAAGGCCTCAGAAAACCCCGCTGGACTTTACTCAATAGTTCGATAGCACTCGGACCATGGAAACGTTGAGTGCTGCCGAACTGCTTGCTGCCCTGAGGGATGAATCCCGGTTGGCGATCTTCCGTCTGTTGGTCGAGGCCGGACCAGAAGGCATCAACCCCAGTGCGATTGGCGAGCAACTGGGCATGGCGCCGGCCACGCTCTCCTTCCATCTAGCCCATTTGAGCCCGGCGGGCTTGATTGGCGGGGAGCGGGAAAGCCGTTTCATCCGTTATTCGGCCAATTACGCCACGATGGACGACCTGATCGCTTTCCTGGCCAGCAACTGCTGCGGTGACGCTCTTCTGCCTGCTGCTGATTCCGCTGACCCGACGCTTCGAGGCCCGGGACGTGCAGCAATGGCTGTGGGAAACCTGGCGTTTTGTGAAGATGATTTTCCCGTTGCGGGTGGTCGGTGTCTTCCTGGTCGGCGTCATTCGCAGATTCATTCAGCCCGAGTGGATTCGGGGTGTTCATGTACTTCCCGACCCTCGTCGAAGTGCCTATCGCCAATATGTTCCTGTCGCTCGGCATGCATCCGGGGCCGCTCATCGCTTACCTGATGGCCGATCCGGAACTGTCGCTGCAAAGCATCCTGATTACTGCCGCCATTATCGGCAAGCTGCGGGCCTGGACCTATGTTGGCTTGGTCGCCCGGTTCTCAAGGGAGCTTCGTCGCGCTCATCGTGGGCGCGCTGCATTGGATCGAAATCCGCCGCAAGGCGGGAGAAAGGAGCGCACCATGCTGATCAACATACTCGGCACCGGCCGTGCCAAGTGCAACCGTCTGGAGCAACTGACCCGCGAAGCGGTGGCCGCGTTGGGGATCGACGCACGCTTCGAGCATGTCAAGGAGATGGACCGGATCATATGGCCTATCCGATCGTGATGACGCCGGCTCTGGTGATCGACGAGGAGGTCAAGGTGTCCGGGCGAATTCCAGCCAGGGATGAATTGCTGGCCTTGCCGAGCGGGCGTTGAGGGAGGCCCGACGCGCGGAAGTCTGCTCTCCCCCAAAGGAAGACGGCGCACTGGAAAGCATGCGCCGTCTTGTTGTCGGGGGGGACCACCGCGATTCAGCGCAGCTTGAGTTCCTGCAGGATGGTGGTCGAGATTTCCTCGATCGACTTGCTGGATGAGTCGAGCCAGCGGATACCCTCGCGACGCATCATCTTCTCCGCTTCGGCAATTTCGAAGCGGCAGTTGGCCAGCGAAGCGTACTTGCTGCCAGCCCGGCGTTCCTCGCGGATCTGGTGCAGGCGCTCGGGCTGGATGGTCAGGCCGAACAGCTTGGCGCGGTGCCGCTCCAGTGTGCCGGGCAGGCGGCCACGGTCGAAGTCTTCCGGAATCAGCGGGAAGTTGGCCGCCTTCAGGCCGAACTGCATGGCCAGATAAAGCGAGGTCGGTGTCTTGCCGCAGCGCGAGACAGCGACCAGGATGACGTCGGCTTCTTCGAGGTCGCGGTCGGTGATGCCGTCATCGTGGGCCAGCGTGTAGTTGATGGCCTCGATGCGGTTCTTGTAATCCGAGCTGTCGGCTGAACCATGCGAGCGGCCGACCGTGTGGT
Organism: Dechloromonas agitata is5; assembly: GCF_000519045.1. Taxonomy (GTDB): domain Bacteria; phylum Pseudomonadota; class Gammaproteobacteria; order Burkholderiales; family Rhodocyclaceae; genus Azonexus; species Azonexus agitatus. The sequence continues at coordinate 2,833,614 of NZ_KI912532.1, read as the reverse complement.
TGGACTTGATGCCAAGTTCGGCTTCGAGCGGCGCGAGGAAGGTGTCGAAATAGGACAGGCTGAAGGCGTCGGCCTGATGGACGATGCCGGCCAGTTCCGGATTGACCAGCGTGGTGAACACGATGGGTCGCATGCCGTCGGCTTCACCCTGGGCGTTGATGCGGGCGACGGCCTCCTGGGCTTTTTCAACGTTATCGAGGAAAGGGATGCGAATCTGCTTGAATTCGATATCCTCGAACTGGGTCATCAGACTGTGTCCGAGGGCCTCGACCGTGAGGCCGGTGCCGTCGGACACGAAGAAGACGGTGCGTTTGATTGAAGTGGGCATGGCCGGATTTTAACCGCTGTTGCGCAGCCCGGAAGCGATGCCGTTGATCGTCAGGTGGATGCCGCGGGCGATCCGCTCGTCGGTGTCGCCGGCACGATGGCGCTTGAGCAGTTCGACCTGCAGATGGTTCAGCGGGTCCATGTAGGGCGCGCGCAGCTTCAGAGAATTGAGCAGCATCGGGTTGTCGGCCAGCAGCTCGTCGCGCTCCTCGATGGCCAGCAGGTGGCGGCGGGTGAGTTCCCATTCCGCCTTGATGCGGCTGAAGATGCGCTCACGCAGCTCGACGTCGGCGACCAGCTCGGCGTAGCGCGAGGCAATGGCGAGGTCGGTCTTGGCCAGCACCATGTCCATGTTGGAGAGCAGGGTGCGGAAGAACGGCCAGGACTTCAGCATGCGGCGCAGCGTGGCCAGGCCGTCCGGATTGTTCGCTAGATAACCCTCCACGGCCGAGCCGAAGCCGAACCAGCCGGGTAGCATCAGCCGGCACTGCGCCCAGCTGAAGACCCAGGGAATGGCGCGCAGGTCTTCGATGCGGTCGGAGGCCTTGCGCGAGGCGGGGCGGCTGCCGATGTTCAGCGAGGCGATCTCGGAAACGACCGTCGATTGCCGGAAATAGGTGGTGAAACCCGGCGTTTCATAGACCAGGCCGCGATAGGCGTTGAAGGCGCGAGTAGACAGGTCGTCCATCACGGCATGGAAGGGCTGGGCAGGCTCGATCTGGTTCTCGTGGTCGGTCAGGCTGGCTTCCAGCGTGGCGGCCAGCAGCACTTCCAGGTTGCGACGGCCGGTGTCCGGGTTGCCGTATTTGGTCGAGATGACCTCGCCCTGTTCGGTCAGACGGATCTGGCCAGACACGGCACCAGCCGGCTGGGCCAGGATGGCATGGTAGGACGGGCCGCCACCGCGGCCGACCGAGCCGCCGCGGCCGTGGAACAGGCGCAGGCGTACGCCATGCTGCTGGAAAACGCGGGCCAGTTCGATTTCGGCCTTGTAGAGCTCCCAGCCGGAAGTCAGGAAGCCGCCATCCTTGTTGGAGTCGGAGTAGCCGAGCATGACTTCGTGCTCGTCGCCCCGGCCGGCGATCAGGGTACGGTAGGCCGGCAGCGTGAAGATGCCCGCCATGGTGACGGCACTCTTCTGCAAATCCTCGATGGTTTCGAAGAGCGGGATGATGTTGACGTCGAGGCGCGGTTTTTCACCCGGTAGCAGCAGGCCGGCTTCCTTGAGCAGCAAGGCGAGTTCAAGCAGGTCGGAGACGCCGTCGGTCTTCGAGATGATGCAGTTGGGCAGGGCCGCGTTGCCGTATTTCTGGCGCAGCTCACGGGCGGCGAAAAAGATGGCGAGCTCGCCCTGGCTTTCTTCCGAGTAGTCGAGGTAGGGCGAATACAGCGGGCGGGGCGTGGCGATTTCCTCGATCAGCAGCTCGATGCGTCGCTCTTCGGCAAGCGCCTCGTAATCCGGGCAGCGGCCGGCCTGTGCCAGCAGCTCGGCCACGGTGCGGGCGTGTACGTCGGAGTTCTGGCGCAAGTCGATCGGCGCGAGGTGGAAGCCGAAGACCTGCACGGCACGCAGCAGTCGGCGCAGGCGTCCGCCGGCCAGACGGGCGCTGCCGTTGAGCTTGAGGGAATTGGCCAGTACCTTGAGATCGGCGCGCAGGGCATCCGGTGTGGCATAGGGCTCGGCACTGCCGATTTCGTGGCGCACCGGCTCGATGCCGTCGAGAAAACGGGCCGTGGCCGCCAGGCGCGCGTAGATGCCGGACAGGGCGCGGCGATAGGGCTCGTCGGCACGTTGCGGCGACTGGTCTGTGGAGTGCTCGGCGAGCGCCAGCAATTCGGGGGTGACCTGGATCAGCAGGTTGGAGAGCGGCAATTCGCCCCCCAGTTCATGCACTTCGGTCAGGTAGTGGTTGAGGGCGGCGGCCGATTGCAGGCGCAGGGCTTCGCGCAGGATATCGGCGGTGACGAAGGGGTTGCCGTCACGGTCGCCGCCGATCCAGGAGCCCACGCGAAAGAAGGGGGGCAGGGCCCAGACTTTTTCCGGGTAGCGCTTCTGCAACTGCTGGGTGGCCTGGATGTAGAGGCGCGGCAGTTCGGTGAAGAAGGTTTCGTTGAAGTAGGAAATACCGTTCTTGACCTCGTCGATGACCTTCAGCCGCACCGGGCGCAGCATGCGCGACTGCCACAGGGTGAGGATCGCGGTGCTCAGCGCCCAGTCGTTCTCGGCCTCCTCTTCCGGCGTCATCTGCAGGCGTTCGCGCTGTTCAAGCAGGCGGGCGATGTCGCGGTGGTTGCGGATCAGGCTCTGGCGCTGCACCTCGGTCGGGTGAGCGGTGAGCACGGGGGCGACCAGGGCATGGGCGAAGAAATCGGCGATGGTGTCCGGCGAGACCTGGGCGGCCGCCAGCGAATCCAGCGCAAAAATCAGGCTGCCCTCGCGCGGCGGAGAACCCGCCAGGTCATGGGCGCGACGCCGGCGGATGTGGTGCTCGTCCTCGGCGATATTGGCCAGTTGCAGGAAGTAGGAAAATGCGCGGACGACAGCCTGCGTCGTATCACGTGGCAAGGGATCGAGCAGGGCGGCCAGTTCGGCGCGGGCGGCCGGGTCGTTGTCGCGGGCAAAGCGCACCGCTGTCTGGCGGACACGCTCGACGATCGTGAAGACGGCATCGCCCTCCTGCTCACGTACGGTATCGCCGAGAATGCGGCCGAGCAGGCGGATGTCGTTGCGGAGGGGTTCGTTCTTGTCGGTGTCGAGCGTGTGCAGGTGCATTAGTGTTTCCTGACGAGAAGGACGGAGGCGTCAGCGATCTTGGCCAGTTGTTCGGCGACCGAGCCGAGGATCAGGGTGGCCAGGCCACGGCGGCCATGACGGCCGATGATGATCAGGTCGCAGCCGAGTTCCCTGGCCTTGTCGGCCAGCGTTTCGGAAACGCGGCGCTGGCGGGCTTCGAGGAGCAGCGGTTCGGCATCAAGGCCGGTGATGCCCTGCATGGCCTCGTCGAGCAGCTTGCGGCCGGCTTCGGCGATGGCGGCCAGGGCGTGGTCGAGGTTCATGGTGGTGCTGAAGGTACGGCCGTGCATGCCCATCAGCGTTTCATCGGCGACATGGGTGACGTAAAGCTTGGCATTGCTGCAGCGGGCGATGTGCGCCGCCTCGACCAGGGCGCAGCGCGAGGTTTCGCTGTCGTCGATGGCGACCATGATGTTCTTGTACATGGGAGGACTCCTGAGAAAAATGTTCAACGGGCAGAAGGTACCAAGGCCGCGGTCTTGGCACAGTTAGGGAAATCCTGAGGCAACCGGGAAGCTCGTCTCGCCCGCTGGACAATGCGATGTGGCAGTCACACGAAACGATTTCGTACTGGCTGGCCTCCTCAGCAGCCCATCGCCTCCTCCTTGCGCGAGCAGGCTTCGAGCAGATAGGCCACCGAACGATAGGTGACACCGGTTTCGGCGGTCAGTCCGATTTCGCAGGTACGGTTGGTGGAGACGCCGCAGGCGCAGTCGGCCGGCAATTCGGCATGGATGTGGCGCAGGGCGTGCTGGTTCAGTTCCGGCACCATGAAGCCACGGTCACCGCCGAAGCCGCAGCAGGTGGTGCTGGCCGGCTCGATGACCTCATTGACGCAGGCCTTGAGCAGGGCGCGCAGCTTGCCGTCGGCCCCCGTCCGCTTGACGCTGCAATTGATGTGCAGGGCGATCGGGCCGGGCTGCTTGGTGATCATCAGGCGTGGCAGCAGGGCGTCGTGGGCGAATTCGTGGAAATCGTAGAGCTTCAGCCGGCCGGCCAGGTGCTTCTGCATGCGGGTCGAACAGGCGCTGGCGTCCATGATGACCGGGATGCGGCCGTTGTCGGAAGCCTTCATCAGCGCGGCTTCGAGCGTGTTCGACATGTCTTCGGCTTCTTGCTGCATGCCCTTGCTGGCCAGCATCTGGCCGCAGCACAGCTGGTCGAAGCCTTCCGGCAGGATGGGGCGGAAGCCGGCCCGGATCAGCAGTTCCTGCACGACGTCGCCCAGTTGCGGGTCGGTATGGTTGGCCGGCCCGAAGATGCGGGCGCCGCAAGTCGGGAAATAGACCACCGGGTCGCCTTGCGCGGTGCGCGGGGCAGGCGGTCGGGCGGCGGACGGCATGTGGTTGCGCCAGGCGCCGCCACTGACGCGTTTGAGCAGCTTGTCGCCCAGCACGCCGGCAACGGCATGGCCGACCTTGAGGCCGGTGCGGCTGAGGCTGGCGAAAGTGCCGAAGTTCTCGCCCGTCCAGTTGTGCAGGGCGCGGGCCTTGTCGCCGAGCTGGCGGCCGCGCAGGCGGCGGGTCAGGTCGCCGGTGTCGATACCGACCGGGCAGGCCGTCGAGCACAGGCCACAGCCGGCACAGGTGTCGAGGCCCATGTAGGCATAATCCTCGGCCATCTGGCCGGCATGCTCGCCGGCTGCGGCACGGCGGGCCAGTTCGCGGACGCTGGTGATGCGCTGGCGGGGCGACAGGGTCAGGCGGTGCGACGGGCAGAGCGGCTCGCAGAAGCCGCATTCGATGCAGCGGTCGACGATGTCCTCGGCGGCCGGCATCGGCTTGAGGTTTTCCAGGTGGGCGTGCGGGTTGTCGTTGATGATGACACCGGGGTTGAGCAGGCCTTCCGGGTCGAACAGTGTCTTGATGCGGCGCATCAGGTCGGCCGCTTCCTTGCCCCATTCCATTTCGACGAAGGGTGCCATGTTGCGGCCGGTGCCGTGCTCGGCCTTCAGCGAGCCGTCGTATTTTCTGACCACCATGTCGCACAGGTCGTCCATGAAGCGGGCGTAGCGGTCGATCTCGGCCTGGTCGCCGAAGTCCTGGGTGATGACGAAGTGCAGGTTGCCTTCCAGCGCATGGCCGAAAATGATGCCCTCGTGGTAGCCGTGATGGCGGAGCAGCGCTTGCAGGTCGAGCGTGGCGTCGGCCAGCGACTCGATCGGGAAGGCGACGTCCTCGATCAGCACCGTGGTGCCGGTGCGACGCATGGCGCCAACGGCCGGGAAGGTGCCCTTGCGCACCTTCCAGTACTTGTCGCAGGTGGCCGGGTCGGTCGAGAACTGGACAGGCTCGACGGTGGCGACGCCATCCATCGCGCCGAGCACGGTGGCGATCTTTTCCTGCAGGCCGGCCGGGGTTGGCGAGCGGACTTCAATCAATAGCGCGGCGGCCTCTTCGCCCAGTTCGCGCATAATGGCCGGCAGGCCGGGCTTGTTTTCGACGGAATGGATGGCCGGGCGGTCGAGCAGTTCGACGGCCGATACCGGTTGCGGCTTGAGGCGGATGACGGCTTCGCAGGCGGTGCGGATATCCGGGAAGAAAACCAGAGCCGAGGCCTTGCACGGGTCTTCGACGACGGTCTGGTAAGTGATGCGTGTCATGAAGCCCAGCGTGCCTTCCGAGCCGATCATCAGGTGGGCCAGGATGTCGATCGGGTCTTCGAAATCGACCAGGGCGTTGAGGCTGTAGCCGGTGGTGTTCTTGATCTTGAACTTCTGGCGGATGCGGTTGGCCAGGGTGACATTGGCCCGCGTGTCGCGGCCGAGGCGTTCCAGTTCGCCGAGCAGCACGGCGTGCGACTTGGAGAAGGCGGCGATGCTGAGCGGGTCTTCGGTGTCGAGCAGGGTGCCGTCGGCCAGCATGACGCGCACGCCGGCCAGGGTCTTGTAGCTGTTCTGTGCCGTGCCACAGCACATGCCGGAGGCATTGTTGGCGGCGATGCCGCCGATCTTGGCCGCACCAATCGAGGCCGGGTCCGGGCCGATCTTCTTGCCGAGGGGCGCGAGGCGGCGATTGACCTCGCCGCCGACCATGCCGGGGCCAACGCGCACCTGGCTGGCATCGTCAGCCAGTTCGAAGGTGGCGAAACCTTCGCCGATCAGGGCCAGCACGCCGCTGGAGATGGCCTGGCCGGAGAGGCTGGTGCCGGCCGCGCGGAAAGTGACGGGTGCCTTGTGCCGGCGGGCCGTGGCAAGGACGGTACGCGCCTGTTCCTCGTCTTCGATGACGGCGACGACCTGCGGGATCAGGCGATAGAAGCTGGCGTCGGTTCCGTAGGCGAGACGGCGGAGATCGTCGGTGATCACTTGCCGCGTGGGCAGGGTGGCGAGAAGGTCTTGGATCAAGGTATTCATTTCTCGTGTGTCTTAATTGGACTTGCGGTGGCGAGCGGCAGGGCTGAGAAAAAAATCCCGGAAGCCGGTGTTGCCGGCCCTCCGGGAAAGAGGGATCAATGCCGTTCCTTGATCAGGTCGCGCAAGCGCTTGGGGGCGGGTTGCAGCGGCGTTCTGACGCTGGTCCAGCCGGCTTGCCGGCGCGGTGTCAGCCAGCGGAAGCGGCTGGCCAGCCAGGAGGCGGTGCGATACAAGGCCGGCGAACTGTACACCGCCGACCAGCCGCGCCAGATGGCCGAAATCAGCGCATTGTGCCCGGCACCCTGGCCCCGCATGGCGGGGTTCGCCTGCGGCGCGGAGAAGGCTTCCTCGCGCAGGCGGATGAGCAGGTCGGGAATGGGAATCTTGACCGGGCAGACCTCGCCGCAGGCGCCGCACAGCGACGAGGCGGTGGTCAGGCCGGCGGTGGCTTCCAGACCCAGCATGTGCGGCGAAATGATCTTGCCGATCGGTCCCGGGTAGGTCGTGCCGTAGGCGTGACCGCCGATGCGGGTGTAGACCGGGCAGTGGTTCATGCAGGCGCCGCAACGGATGCACTGCAGCGTCTTGCGCAGTTGCTCGTCGGCATAGGCCTGGCTGCGCCCATTGTCGAGCAGCACCAGGTGCACTTCGCCCGGACCGTCCTTCTCGCCCGGCTGGCGCGGGCGGGAGATCATGTTGAAGTAGGTCGAGATGTTCTGGCCGGTCGCCGAGCGGGTGAGCAGCGAATAGAGCGGCGGCACATGCTCCAGCTTTTCGACGATCTTCTCGATGCCGGTGATGGCGATATGTACCGGCGGCGCCGTGGTGCACATGCGGCCGTTGCCTTCGTTCTCGACCAGGCACAGGGTGCCGGTCTCGGCGACGGCGAAATTGACGCCGGAGAGGCCGATGTCGGCGATCTCGAATTTCTCGCGCAGCACCTGGCGGCCAATCTGGATCAGCGCATCGACGTTGTCGGTGTACTCGACACCCGGTACGTGCTCATGGAACAGCTTGGCGATCTGCTCCTTGGTCTTGTGGATGGCCGGCATGATGATGTGCGACGGCTTCTCACCCGCCAGCTGGACGATGTACTCGCCCATGTCGGACTCCAGCGCACCGATGCCGGCCGCTTCGGCGGCATGGTTCAGCTCGATTTCCTCGCTGACCATGGACTTGCCCTTGACCATCAGCTTGGCCGAGTGCTTCTGGCAGATGCCGAGGATGATGGCGTTGGCTTCCTCTGGCGTCTCCGCCCAATGGACCTGGATACCGTTGCGCGTCAGGTTGGTTTCGAGCTGGACGAGCAGGTCGGGCAGCTTGGCCAGGTTGTACTGGCGGATGCGCTCGCCCAGGCTGCGCAGGCTTTCCAGTTCTTCCGGATCGGGAAACTGGGCGGCGCGCTTGGTCATCAGGAAATCCATGGCGCCGCGGAAACTCTGGCGCAGGAAGGGATTCTCGACGACATCCTTGGCCCGGGCGCGGAAGCCGGCCGAGGGCATGAAGTGCAGGGCGTGCGGGGTCTGCGGGGCGTTCATCAGACGTTCTCCTCGATCATCAGCACGACCAGTTCCTTCGGGCCGTGGGCGCCGTAGGCCAGGGTCTGCTGGATGTCGGCGGTTTTCGACGGGCCGGAGATCAGCAGGGAATTGGTCGGCAGGCAATCCTTCCAGCCTTCCGTCTGCATGGCTTCGTAAAAGGTGTTGTAGATATGGGCGGCGTCGAGCAGCACGATATGCACGGGCGGTACCAGCGACATCAGGCGGGGCTCGTCGACCGTCGGCCACAGGATCAGCGTGCCGGTTTCGGCGATGGCGCCGCGGGCCGCGGTGAAGCTGGCCGGCGTTTCGTTGAACATGGCAGCCTTCCAGCCTTCGATCGGGGCATCGTAGCCGGGGCAGGCGATGCCCAGAGGCGGCAGTTCGGCCTGGGCGCGGGCGCCGTGCGGCGTACCGGGGGCGACCAGGAGTTTGTCGATTTGCTTGGCGCTCAGCACTTCGTAGAGCTTTTGCAGCCAGCCGCCGCGCGAGACGGCATAGACCTCGGCATGCGCCAGTTCGATGAAGTGGCGGAAGCGCTTGGCCTTGTCGGCATTGCTTTCCTCGCCGCGGTGCGCGGCGTACCAGGCGGCGACATCGGGCAGTTCGCCGGCGGATGCCGGGGCATTGGCCTTCAACTTGGCCAGGATACGGTCACGGGCGCTCATTGGGCGTTCTCCTTGGCAGTACGGCGGAGCAGGAAGGTGGCAATGTGTTCGCCGGGCAGGCTGGGTGTGGTGCGACCTTCCTGCTGGTCTTTCCAGGCGGCGTGGCCAAGGATGTTCATCAGGCAGCCGCAATCGGCGCTGACGACGCGCTCGGCGCCGGTGGCCTTGAGCGACTTGACTTTGTCCTCGACCATGGCTGCGGAGATTTCCGGTTGCTTGACCGAGAAAGTGCCGCCGAAGCCGCAGCATTCGGATTCGTGGTCCTGCTGGGCGATGGTGACATGGTTCAGGTCGCCGAGCAGCTTGCGGCCGGTGAGATGCACGCCCATCTCGCGGCGGGCGGAGCAGGAGGTGTGCAGTACGACGGTGCAGTCGCTGCCCACATCTTCCGGCTTGAAGTTCAGCACGTCGACCAGGAACTGGGTGAATTCGTAGATGCGTGCCGACAGTTTTGCCGCTGCAGCCTGGCGAACCGGATCCTGGGCGAACAGCGTCGGGTAGTGGTGCTTCATCATGCCGGCACAGGAGCCGGAGGGCACCACAACAGGCCAGTCATTGGGGAATAGCGTCAATTGGTGCGCCGCCACCTTGCGCGCCTCATCGGGAAAGCCACTGGTGTAGGCCGGCTGGCCGCAGCAGGTTTGTTCTTCCGGAAAGTGCACGCGGATGCCCTGCCGTTCGAGCAGCGTGATGGCATCCATGCCGGCGCCGGGGAAAAACTGGTCAACGACGCAGGTGGCAAAGAAATAGACGTCGGTCGGACGCGCAGGCTGTGCGGGCATTTTGTCTCCGTTGCGAATTATTTTTCGGTAAAATGGTAAGACCAATAATTACTACGAGACAAATTTTGCGTGAATACCGATACTTAGTCAAGAAACCATGGGGAAATCCCTAGGCTTGCGCTTTCCAAAATCGATGATTAGAATGTGCTGGTCTTACCAATCAATGTGGTCTTACCAATGCCGAGCAAGCTGCAGGTTCCACGTATTTCCGATGCGATTGCCGCCACGCTGGAGCGTCGCATCCTCGAAGGCTCGCTGAAGCCCGGCGACCGCCTGCCGCCTGAGCGCGAACTGGCGGTGGACCTCGGCGTTTCCCGACCCAGCCTGCGCGAAGCCATCCAGAAACTGGCCTCGAAGGGGATGGTGACCAGCCGCCAGGGTGGGGGTACCTATGTGACAGATGCGCTGGAGTCGAGTTTTTCCGACCCGTGGCAAGACATGATGGGCAAGCACCCGAATCTGCGCGAAGACATGCTGGAATTCCGTCGCATGCTCGAAGGCCAGGCGGCAGAATGGGCTGCCGAACGGGCAACCGATGCCGACCTGCAGCGCCTGGAACAGAGCTTCAGCGCCTTGATGGCAGCTTTCGAGTCCGACGACGCTCAGAAACGCTCGGATGCCGACATCGCCTTCCACCAGGCCATCGGCGATGCTGCGCATAATGTGCTGATCGGCCACCTGTCCGGTGCGCTGCTCAACCTGATGCACGACAACATCCGCCTCAACCTGGGCGAACTGAAGAGCGTGCCGGCGGCCAGCCGTCTGCTGATGAGCCAGCACGAAGCCATCTTCCGCAGCATTCGCGAGAAGAAGCCGCAGGCAGCCCGTTCTGCCGCCGAAACGCACATCGATTTCGTCCGCGAAACCCTGGCCCAGACGCTGCGTTCCGTCGCCCGCCGCGAAACGGCCGAGCGCCGGTTGAATACCGAATTCACCAATTCCTGATTTTTGACTGACTTTTGATTCGACCCCCGAAAGGACCCCTCCCCATGGAACAGCTTGTCATCCCCTTCGAAAAACTGCGCATGACCGACGTGGAACAGGTCGGCGGCAAGAACGCCTCGCTTGGCGAAATGATCAGCCAGCTGGCTGACACTGGCGTGCGCGTGCCGGGCGGCTTTGCCACCACGGCCCATGCCTACCGCGTCTTCCTGGCTCAGTCCGGCCTCGACGCCAAGATCAATGCCGCGCTCGATGCGCTGGATGTGGACGACGTCAACGCCTTGGTCAAGACCGGTGCTGAAATCCGTCAGTGGGTGCTCGATACCCCGTTCCCGATGGACCTGACCATTGCCATCACCGAGCAGTACCAGCGCCTGGTGGCCGATTCCCATGCCGACATGTCCTTCGCCGTGCGCTCCTCCGCCACCGCCGAAGACCTGCCGGATGCTTCCTTCGCCGGCCAGCAGGAAACCTTCCTGAACATCGTCGGCCTGGAAAACATCATGCACGCGATCAAGGAAGTCTTCGCTTCCCTGTACAACGACCGCGCCATCTCCTACCGCGTGCACAAGGGCTTCCTGCATGCCGACGTCGCGCTATCGGCCGGCATCCAGCGTATGGTCCGCTCCGACAAGGGCGCCGCTGGCGTGATGTTCACCCTCGACACCGAATCCGGCTTCCGCGATGCCGTGTTCGTTACCTCCAGCTACGGCCTGGGCGAAACGGTCGTGCAGGGCGCCGTGAATCCGGACGAGTTCTACGTGCATAAGCCGATGCTCGACGCCGGCAAGAAGGCCGTCGTCCGCCGCAACCTCGGTTCGAAGATGATCAAGATGACCTTCGCTGCCGAAAAGGTCGCCGGCAAGTCCACGATCACTGAAGACGTCGAAGAATCCCTGCGTCACCAGTTCTCGATCAATGACGAGGAAGTCATGGAGCTGGCCCGCTACGCCCAGATCATCGAAAAGCACTACGGCCGTCCGATGGACATCGAGTGGGGCAAGGACGGTGTCGACGGCAAGCTGTACATCCTGCAGGCTCGTCCGGAAACCGTGCAGTCGCAGGCCGCCGCCGGCAAGCAGGAAAAGTTCAAGCTGAAGTCCTTCTCCAAGGTGCTCGCCTCCGGCCGCGCCATCGGCCAGAAGATTGGCATCGGTCCGGTCCGCATCGTTCATGATCCGAAGGAAATGGACAAGGTCCAGCCGGGCGACGTGCTGGTGGCCGACATGACCGACCCGAACTGGGAGCCGGTGATGAAGCGCGCTTCCGCCATCGTCACCAACCGTGGCGGCCGTACCTGCCACGCGGCGATCATCGCCCGCGAACTGGGCATCCCGGCCATCGTCGGTTGTGGCGATGCAACCGAGACGCTCAACGAAGGCGAAGTGGTCACGGTCTCCTGCACGGAAGGCGATACCGGCCACGTCTATCGCGGCAAGCTTGACTTCGAAGTCACCACCCGCGACATCTCCGCCATGCCGGACGTCCCGGTCAAGGTCATGATGAACGTCGGCAACCCAGAACTGGCCTTCGAATTCGCCCAGTTGCCGAACGCCGGTGTCGGTCTGGCCCGTGTCGAGTTCATCATCAACAACGTCATCGGCATCCACCCGAAGGCGATCCTCGACGTCGAGCGCCTGCCGGCCTCCAAGCGCGACGAGATCAAGCGCCGCGCCCGCGGTTACGCCTCGCCGAAGGACTTCTTCGTCGAGAAGCTGGTCGAGGGCGTATCCACCATCGCTGCTGCCTTCTGGCCGAACCCGGTCATCGTCCGCCTGTCCGACTTCAAGTCCAACGAATACCGCAAGCTGCTCGGTGGCGAACTGTACGAGCCGGAAGAGGAAAACCCGATGCTCGGCTTCCGCGGCGCTTCCCGCTACGTTGCCCAGTCCTTCCGTGACTGCTTCGAGATGGAATGCCGCGCCATGAAGCGCGTGCGTGAGGAAATGGGCCTGACCAACGTGCAACTGATGGTTCCGTTCGTCCGCACCGTTGGCGAAGGCCAGGCGGTGGTCGATCTGCTGGCCGAGCATGGCCTGAAGCAGGGCGAGCATGACCTGAAGCTGATCATGATGTGCGAAATCCCGTCCAACGCCCTGTTGGCCGACGACTTCCTCAAGATCTTCGACGGTTTCTCGATCGGTTCCAACGACCTGACCCAGCTCACCCTCGGCCTTGACCGCGACTCCGGCCTGGTGGCCAACCTGTTCGACGAGCGCGATCCGGCCGTCAAGATGCTGCTCGGCATGGCCATTGCCGCCGCCAACAAGGCCGGCAAGTACATCGGCATCTGCGGCCAGGGCCCGTCCGACCACCCGGATCTGGCTGAATGGCTGATGGATCAGGGTATCAGCAGCATCTCGCTGAACCCGGACACCGTGGTCGATACCTGGACGCGTCTGGCGACGCACAAGAAAGGCTGATTGCTTCGGGCATCCGTGAAGAAGCAGTCAATATGAAGAAGGCCGGGAGCGATCCCGGCCTTTTTGCTAGCCAGAAACCCGAACTGAACAGCAGAACCACAGCGTTCCGGAGAATTACGGGGCGGGCTGCCTCAATAAGCCGGCAAATAAAGTGGGTAAAGTGTTTCTTCCTCGCGCTTGATCCGCGCCACCAGCGCTTCGCCGATTTGCTCCAGTTCCGGGCCGAAAGAGACGGCTAGGTCGGGCTGGCTGGCGATGTTCCTGTATTTGCCCAGGAAGGCGAGGACGACTTTGCCGATGCCATCCATTTCGTGCCGGAAGCCATGGACCAGACCGTGGCTTTCCTCATCCTGCCTCAGGGCGTGTTCAAGGTAGATATATAGTTTCACGTTTTCGGTCAGCAGATGCCCCTGTATGTCGCCGCGGAACTCTTCAAGCAATTTTGCCGTGCCGGCCAGATCTCCTGCCTTGAAGGTGGTCAGAACATGGCCAAAGGTTGCGAGCAATTTCTGGTGATCGGCTTTTAGCTGATCAATCAGGTTTGGATGGTAGGCGATATGGGTGCCCGGCGCCTGGCCGCCTGCTGCTGGCATGGGCGGTGGTGAGGCCCGCCCGGCCTCGGCCTCAGGGGGATGCTTCTTTCCAAATAAAAAGTCGAATAGCATGGTCCGCTCCCGTGATGATATTCGGCTGCATTATTAGGCAAAAAGCGGCCCGGGCGGGAGCATCTTGTTGCCTATTCGTCAGCTGGTTTGGCCGGATTGTCATGCGGACCGATAATTTTCCAGGCATACATCAGGCTGCCCTCGGAAAATTCGAGCCCGCTTTCGATGTCTTCCCACCAGGTCGCAGCGTGGCGGTCCTCCCCCAGATAGCGCCAGATGCGCTGTTCGCCGCTGCACAGCTCGATATCGTAGATTGCATTGAGGACGGGGGGATTCATCGGATGATTGGCCCTGCGGGGATTCCGGTCGGGGTGGTGATTGATCGGTGGGATTTTAGGGGTGGATGGGATGTCATGATGCAATTCTGGCACCCGCCGAACAACGGTGTCGAACGGATTGCCACCGTCGTCAAGGGCCGGACATGTCTTTTCAGGCGCAAGCAGCGTTGAGCTGCTGGAAAATCTGCCTGCTTCCGGGTAGAAAAATGAGAAAGGCCGGGCGCGATGCCCGGCCTTCTTCCATGAGGCAGCCGAAATGGCGGGTTTCGGCTGATGTAGTGGTGGAATCCTTACTTCGCGACGAAGGTATCCGGCATTTGAAGCGCGACGACTTCACCGCGCGCCGTCTCGATGCCCTCGGCGTAAACCGACGCTTCGACCACCACCTTGCGACCCTTGATTTCCTTGACCCGGCCGCGGATCTCGAGCTCCGGACCGAGCGGCGTCGGTTTCAGATAGCTGACCTGCAGGGAACCGGTGACGAAACGGAAGGCCGGCAGGCTGTCCATCGGCCGGTTTTCGGCACGATACATCGCGGCAGCTGCCGTTCCGGTGCCGTGGCAGTCGATCAGCGAGGCCAGCAGGCCGCCATAGACGAAGCCTGGGATGGCGGTATGCTCGGGGCGTGGCTGAAAGCGGGTCACGGTTTCGTCGCCATCCCAGAAAGTCTTGATCTGATGCCCCTGTTCGTTGTTGCGGCCGCAGCCGTAGCAATGGGCGAGGGTCTCCGGGTAGTAATCCTGAAATGCCAGCATGCTCTCTCCTTGTTTTTGGTCGAACCTGTATCCTAGGCCAGGCGCCAAGGCCCGACCACTGTGTGGATGGCCAGTCAGCATGCAAATTCCGCCAATGCCCGGGGGCCTACATCGAGATCGTGCGACCGCTGGGTGGCAGGCGGTAGATTGTCATCTCCGTATCCGGCATCAGAGAATTCAGGAACAGGCTGAAAATGGAAACGAACAGGCTGGCGAAGAGGGCGGTCCAGAATCCGGAAACCGTAAAGCCGGAGACTAGTTTGGCGACGAGCAGCAACATCAGCGCGTTGATGACGAGCAGGAAAAGGCCCAGCGTCAGGATGGTCAGCGGCAGGGTAAGCAAGACCAGCAAGGGCCAGAGCACGGCATTGGCAAAGCCGAGGAGCAGCGCCGAGACAATCAGGCTCGATGGGTTGGCGAAGCGAATGCCGTTGAAGATGAGGCTGGCCACCCACAAGGATACGGCGGTGATGCCCAGCTGGATGAAGAAACCGGTCAGATTGGTGAGCATGGCAAGCGTTGGGAATGCGGAAAGCCAGACCGGATTATCGGCTGGAAAGTGCTTTGCGCCGATTCTTTCGCTCGTAATCGGTGCCGATGGTTGTCGAAATCGGGGCAATTGCGCTTACCCTGTCGCTGTTGAGCGTTTTGGTTGATGTCTTGTCGATTTCCATGAATGAACAGTCTCTGGCGCAATTGGCGCTTTTCCTTCGCAATCTTGGTTTGGCCCTGCATTTGAGCGGGGCGCCGGCGCAGTCCGTGGAACGGGTCTTGTCCTCGGTGGGGCAGCGCTTCGGCGTCAAGGTCGAGGGATTCGCCGTGCTGACCTTCCTTGCCCTGACGGTGGTGGCGCCCTCTGGCGTGCGGCGGACCGAAATGCTGCGCCTGCCGCCCTACGACTACAACATGGCACGCCTGATCGAATTGCAGGCCCTGTGCCGGGAAATTTCCGATCTGGCGGACTTGCCCGACTATGCCGAGCGCCTCGCAGCGATCATGGCGCAGCCGGTGTCGTGGAGCGGTTGGCGTTATGCCGCGATGGGTCTGTTGCTGTCGGCTTCGGTCGCCTTGCTGCTGCGCGGTGGCTGGGTGGAAATGCTCTGTGGCGGCTTGATCGGCCTGCTGTTCACCGCAGCCAGCCAGCGCCTGGCCGGTTTTCCACGCCTCGGGCCGGCGGTGCCGGTGATCCTCTGCGCAGCGGCGGCGATCTTGGCGCAGGGCCTGGCGCATCTCCTGCCACAGCAATCGCCCTTCATCTCGGCAGTGGCCGGTGTGGTGCTGTTGTTGCCCGGCTTTACGCTCACCGTGGCAATGTCGGAACTGGCCACGCAAAACTACCTGGCCGGCACCGGCCGGCTGACTGGCGCGGTCATCTTGCTGTTCCTGATGGGGGCCGGGCTGGCGATTGGCACGGCCTTGAGCCAGGCAGTCTGGCCGCTGGCGGCGCCAGGTAGCGTCGTGCCGTTGCCGGCCTGGGTGATCTGGCCTGCCGTGGCGATCCTCGGCGTATCCCTGCTGGCAGTGCTGCAGGCCCCCTTGTCGTCACTGCCGGTTTCGATTGGCGGGTGTCTGCTGGCCTGGGCGGCTTACTCCTTGACCAGCGCAACGCTCGGCAACGTCGTGGGCGCCTTCAGCGGGGCCCTGGCCATCGGTGTGGCCGGACACCTCTACCAATGGCTGAGCGGCCGGCCGGCTGTGCTGGTCGAAACCCCCGGCCTGATCACCCTGGTGCCGGGCAGCCTTGGGTTCCGCGGCCTGCATGCCCTGATGCAGCAGGAAAGCGTGGTCGGTATCAACCTGATGACCGACATGCTGACCACCGGCGCAGTATTGGCGGTGGGGTTGCTGCTGGCCGACAACATCATGCCCCTCCTGCTGCGGCAGGCGTCGCGCGAGGTTGTTTGAGTCAGAAACTGTAGCGGACTTCCGAATACACCCGGTCGTGCTGGTCGTAGCGACCAAACAAACCGAGTTGCGGGCCGCTGAAGATGTCGGCGCCGAGCATCAGGCGCCAGTTGCGCTGGATATTCCACGATACGCGCGGGCGGAACAGCCAGTCGGACCGGTTCAGGCTCGAAATGAACAGGGCCTGGGTTTCCCAGTCGTTGCCGAGTTTGGTGCTGGCGAACAGGCTGTAGCCGTTTTCGAGGCGGTCGGCAATGATGTCGGGGTTGTGGTCGAAGTGCTGTCGCTGGAAAAACTGCACGTTGAGTCGGCTGTCGGCCGGCAGCGTGAAATCGAGGCCGACCGCCCAGTCGAGGGTGTGTTGTCTGGCCAGGCCATCGGTATCGGTCAGGTTCAGCACGGTAAATTGGCGATCCCGGGTGTAGACGGCTTCTGCCTTGAGGACGATGTCGCCAAAATCCTTGGCCAGCGTTCCGCCGTATTGGTGAATGCGGTCATGACGGGCCTGGTAGATGAAGGTGGGGCGTGCGCCGGGCACGATTTCGCGATAGAACGACGGATTGATGTCGGAACTGCGGTAATAGAAACCGGAAACATCCCAGCCGTTTTTCAGCGTCGATAGACGGAGGCCGTAGTTCATGTTGTTGGCGGTACCGTCGGGCCTTTGCTCCGGCAGGTACTGCACGTTGGCACCCGGCGGTACGGGCTGGTAAGGGTAATACTCGGCGCCCGGGCGGCCGATGTTGTCGTAGCTGGCGACCGGTATCCAGAGCAATTCGGCATGGGTGTCGTTGGCAAAGTACTCGGCCCGCACCGCCCACTGTGGAATACGCATCTGGTCGAATTCGGGAAGGATGAATTCGCGCTGATCGCGGGCCGATACGACATCGGCGAAGAACAGGCCGACCATTTCGCCCCATACGACATGTTGCCGCCCGACGCGGAAATCCCAGTTGCCGGTGCTGTAGTCGAGATAGTTCTCGCGTAGCGCAATGTCGAATCGCTGGTTCTGTTCGACGGCGCTGTTGTAGAAATCGTTGATGCCGTAGACGAAGTCGTAGTCGACACGGACGCCCAGTTTCCACTTCAGGCTATCCGACAGCTTTCCCTGGCTGTTGAGGTCGGCGCGGGTGCGGAGCTTGGACCAGTGTTCCGGGTTTGATGTGGTCCGGGCACCCTCGAATTGCAGAAAACCCTTGATGCCGCTACCGGAAGCCGCCTTGCTGCTGGCGGTGCTTTTCAGGTCGTCGCCAAACAGGGCATCGCGACCGAGCAGGTCGTCATCGGCAGCATAGCAATTGAGGGCCAGGCAGGCGGCGAGTGCAAGCGAGGGGGGTTGAAGTGTGGTCTTCACGATAGGGCAGGGGAGCGGGGTTTAGTCGGAATCGGATTCGTCTTCGGGTTCCGGCGCGTTTCGAACGCGGGCGATGTTCCAGGTTTTGTCACCCTGGCTCCGGACGCCGAAGGCGGTGATGTAGCCATCCTCGACCTGTACCAGCCGGTCGGCATGGTCGATGACCTTCTGGTCGTGCGTCGAAAAGATGAAGGTCGTCTTCAAGTGGCGGTTGATCTGCTTCATCAGGCGCAGGATTTCGCGCCCCGTCGCCTTGTCGAGGTTGGCGGTCGGTTCGTCGGCCAGGATGATGCTGGGTTTGATCGCCAGGGCGCGGGCGATGGCGACCCGTTGCCGTTGTCCACCGCTCAGTTGATTGGGGCGATGATTGGCGAACTTGCCCAGGCCGACGATGTCGAGGAAATAGGCGACACGGTTCTTCCGCTCCTGGGCCGAGATGTCCGGGCGGCGGAGCAGGGGATATTCAACGTTCTCGGCAGCCGACAGGACGGGCAGCAGGTTAAAGGTCTGGAAGATGAAGCCGATCGAGCGGGCGCGAATGTCGGCCAGTTCGTTGGGCGTCTTTTCGGAGACGTCCTGTTCATTGATGAAGATGCGGCCGCGGGTCGGTTTGTCGATGCAGCCGATCAGGTTGAGCAGCGTGGTTTTGCCACTGCCCGACGGACCGGAGATCGCGAGGAATACGCCAGCGTCAATTGACCATGTAATATCATGCAGCGCCTGAACGGTTTGCTCGCCCAGTTGGTAGTCTTTATAGACGTGTTCGATGCGAACGACACTCATGGTTTAGCGAGACAGCGCAAAAAGAGTTCTGAACGGAATGGAGTGAATCATGCGACCGACAACCGAAAAACGTTTATCGATGCCTTCTGCATGGGCTTGGGCAGGTGCGATGTTCATGGCGATCCTATCGTTTCCGCTTCAGGCAGAGGAGTTGGGAGCGAATCCGGCCAGTGATGCTGTTGCTCGCAGTATAGTTGAAAAGGCGGACAAGGTTCGATTTCCGGCCGAGGGCTTTCAGGTTGATGTAGTCATCAACAGCTATCGCGCCGACAAGGAAATCGATTTTCACAAATACCGCGTTCTTTCCAAGGGTAACGAGAATACGGTCGTCATGGTCACCGAGCCGGCATCCGAGCGAGGCCAGATCATCCTGATGAAGGGGCGCGACCTGTGGGTGTTCATGCCCGAGGTATCGCAGCCGGTCCGTATATCGCTGGCCCAGCGCCTGACCGGTCAGGTGGCGAATGGCGACCTGGCGCGGGCGAACTTCTCCGGAGATTACAATCCGAAGGTCGTCGGTACCGAAAAGATCGGCAATGAGACGTATCAGGTCCTCGAACTGGTAGCGGTGGATCGCAGCGTGACTTATCAGCGCGTCATGTACTGGGTGAACGAGAAATCTGGCTGGCCGCTGAAGGCGGAGTTTTATTCGCTGTCCAATCGTCTGCTGAAGAAATGCAGCTACGAGAATTTCCAGACCTTGGCCGGCCGGGTTCGGCCGACCCGGCTGGTGATGGAGGACGCGCTGAAAGCCGGCGAGAAATCGGTGCTCGAATACAGCGAAATGCGCCTGCGCGAGTTGCCCGACAAGATTTTCACCAAGGAGTACCTCAAGAAACTCGACTGAATCCGTCGGTTTTCCTTTCAACCAATTGTTCTCCAAAGCATGTCCACACTGATCCCTGTTGTCCTTTCCGGTGGTTCCGGCACCCGCCTGTGGCCCCTGTCCCGTGAAAAATATCCCAAACAGTTGCTGCCGCTCGTCGGTGACCAGACGATGCTTCAGGAAACCGTCGCCCGTCTTGACGGCATCGACGGACTGGGCGAGCCCATCCTGGTTTGCAACGAGGAGCACCGTTTTGCGGTTGCCGAGCAATTGCGCCTGCTGGGCAAGCAGGGGCAAATCCTGCTCGAACCGTGCGGCCGCAACACCGCACCCGCCCTGACGCTGGCCGCACTCTGGGCGCGACGCGGAGGGGAAGACCCGGTGCTGGTCGTCATGCCGGCCGATCATGTGATTCTCGACGGCGCAACCTTCCGCGATGCGGTTCATCGTGCTGCAGCCCTTGCCGAGCAGGGTCTGGCTGTCACCTTCGGCATAACGCCGGATTGCCCAGAAACAGGTTACGGCTACATCCAGCAGGGAGAGCCCAGTGCGCGGGATACGCATGCTTTCGCACTCCGGCGATTTGTCGAGAAACCGGACCGTGACACGGCCGAAGCCTATCTGGCAGCAGGTGACTATCTCTGGAACAGCGGCATTTTCGTCATGCAGGCCTCGACCTGGCTGACGGCTCTGGCTGCTTGCCGTTCGGACATTCTCGATGCCTGTACCAAGGCCTTGGCGGCGGTCAGCCAGGATGGCGACTTCGTGCGCGTGGCGCGGGAAGTCTTTGCGCAATGCCCATCCGACTCCATCGACTGCGCGGTGATGGAGAGGCTGTCCGCGGGGGGCAACGGTTTGCCACAGGCCGTCGTCATTCCGCTATCGGCGGGATGGTCGGATGTCGGAGCCTGGGATGCCTTGTGGAAGGTTCTGGCCAAGTGCGACGCCGGCAATGCGACGCGCGGCGATGTGCTGCTCGAAGGTTGCGCCAATACCCTGGCTGTCTCGGAAAGCCGCCTGGTTGCCTGTGTCGGCCTGAGCGACGTGGTGGTCGTCGAAACCGATGATGCGGTGCTGGTCGCGCATCATTCGGCGACGCAGGACGTCAAGAAGATCGTTGATCGCCTGAAGGCGGAAAAACGGACGGTTGCCCAGTGGCACCGCAAGGTGAATCGCCCCTGGGGGTGGTACGACGGCGTCGATTGCGGCGAGCGTTTCCAGGTCAAGCGGATTTGCGTCAAGCCTGGCGCCGCGCTGTCCCTGCAGATGCACCATCATCGCGCCGAGCACTGGATCGTGGTGACCGGAACGGCCCGTGTCACCAAGGGTGAGGAAGTTTTCCTGGTGACGGAAAACCAGTCGACCTACATTCCGCTCGGCGTCCGACATCGCCTGGAAAATCCCGGGATCGTCCCGCTCGAGATGATCGAGGTTCAGTCGGGCAGCTACCTCGGCGAGGACGACATCGTCCGCTTCGAGGATACCTACGGGCGCGGCTGATCAGTCGAAAAGCAGGGCCGCGGCAACCTTGCGGCCCTCGGAGGCGAGGATGTTGTAGGTCCGGCAGGCCGCCGGCAGGTCCATCACGTCGAGGCCGATGCCGGCCGTGGCAAAGGGGCGGAGCAGCGCGCCAGCCGGAAAGCGCAGCCGGGAGCCGGTGCCGAGCAGGATGATCTCGGTTCCCAGGCCGGTCAGGATTTCCATGTCGGCTTCACTCAGGCTGGCGACTGAGGCGGCAGTCCATTCCGGCCGCAGCGATTCCGGCAGCACGATCAGGTTCTGGCTGAATCTTTCCTGATTGACGACGACGTAGTCGGGGCCATAGGCAGTGAACAGGTTCAGGCCGGCAGTATTCGAGGTATGGAGTTTCACTGTGCGATCGATCCGAAAGGCCCGCCCAAATTGCGGTGCACCATACGAAAAGGTAGGATTATACCTTTGGCCTTAATGGGCTATCAGCGGCTTCGCCGGAACCATCGCATGAAACACGTCAAGAAATCCGCCAAACTCGCCAACGTCTGCTACGACATCCGCGGCCCGGTGCTGCAGAAGGCCAAGCAGATGGAGGAAGAGGGTCACAAGATCATCAAGCTGAACATCGGCAACCTCGCTGCCTTCGGCTTCGATTCGCCCGAGGAAATCCAGCAGGACATGATCCGCAACCTGCCGAACGCGGCCGGTTATACCGATTCGAAGGGCATCTTCGCGGCGCGCAAGGCGATCATGCATTACACCCAGCAGAAGGGTATCAAGGGTGTGACGCTGGACGACATTTACGTCGGCAATGGCGTTTCGGAACTGATCGTCATGGCGATGAACGCGTTGCTCGATGCCGGTGACGAGGTGCTGGTCCCGGCGCCGGATTATCCCTTGTGGACCGCGGCGATCAGCCTCTCGGGCGGGACGCCCAAGCACTACCTGTGCGATGAGGCCAAGGGCTGGCTGCCAGATCTCGACGATATCCGCAGCAAGATCAACGCCCATACCAAGGCGATCGTGCTGATCAACCCGAACAACCCGACCGGTGCGCTGTATCCCGATGACCTGCTGTGCGAAATCATCGACATCGCCCGCCAGCATCACCTGACGATCTACGCCGACGAGGTGTACGACAAGGTGCTGTACGAAGGTGCCAAGCACACCTCGATCGCCTCGCTGGCCGAAGATGTGCTGATGATCACCTTCAACGGCCTGTCGAAGAATTACCGTTCCTGCGGCTATCGCGCCGGCTGGATGGTGGTGTCCGGAGACAAGCGCCACGCCAAGGACTACATCGAGGGCCTCGACATGCTGGCCTCGATGCGGTTGTGCGCCAACGCGCCCGGCCAGCACGGCATCCAGACCGCGCTCGGCGGCTACCAGAGCATCGACGACCTGATCAAGGAAGGCGGCCGCCTGCGTCGTCAGCGTGACATCGCGCACGAACTGATCACGGCCATCCCGGGGGTGAGCTGCGTCAAGCCGAAGGCGGCACTCTACATGTTCCCGCGCCTCGATCCCAAGATCTACCCGATCAAGAACGACCAGCAGTTCATTTCCGAACTGCTGCAGGAAGAGAAGGTGCTGCTGGTCCAGGGTACCGGCTTCAACTGGCCGCATCCCGATCACTTCCGCCTGGTTTTCCTGCCGCACGAGGACGACCTGCGCGAGGCCATCGGCCGCATTGCCCGCTTCCTGGAAAACTATCGCAAGCGTCACGGCACCAATTAGTCGCCGGTTATCCGTCGCGCGTAACTTCTACCAACTAACAACTTACTTCACTCTACGCAAATGAAACCTATCAATGTTGGCCTGGTCGGCATCGGCACCGTCGGCGGTGGTACCTGGACCGTTCTCAATCGCAATGCGGAAGAAATCACCCGTCGCGCCGGTCGTCCGATTCGCATCACCGCTGTTGCCGACAAGAATGTGGAACTGGCCAAGCAAGTCACGGCTGGTGCTGCCCGGGTGACCGATGACGCGTTTGCGCTGGTCAACGATCCGGAAATCGATATCGTCGTCGAGCTGATCGGTGGCTACGGCGTGGCCAAGGAAGTGGTCATGCAGGCCATCGCCAACGGCAAGCACGTGGTGACGGCCAACAAGGCGCTGCTTGCCGTGCATGGCACCGAAATCTTCGCCGCCGCCCAGCAGAAGGGCGTCATGGTCGCCTTCGAGGCCGCCGTCGCCGGTGGCATCCCCATCATCAAGGCGCTGCGCGAGGGCCTTTCTGCCAACCGCATCGAATGGGCGGCCGGCATCATCAACGGGACCACCAACTTCATCCTGTCCGAAATGCGCGACAAGGGCCTGTCCTTCGACGACGTGCTGAAGGAAGCCCAGCGCCTGGGTTATGCCGAGGCCGATCCGACCTTCGACATCGAAGGCGTCGATGCCGCGCACAAGGCAACGCTGATTTCAGCCATCGCTTTCGGCATCCCGGTGCAGTTCGACAAGGCTTACGTCGAAGGCATCACCAAACTCGAAGCCTCCGACATCAAGTACGCCGAACAGCTCGGCTACCGCATCAAGCTGCTTGGCATTGCCAAGCGTCGCGACAAGGGCGTCGAGCTGCGTGTGCATCCGACCCTGATCCCGGCCAAGCGCCTGCTGGCCAACGTCGAGGGGGCGATGAACGCCGTCATGGTCAAGGGTGATGCCGTGGGCACCACGCTGTACTACGGCAAGGGCGCTGGCGCCGAGCCGACCGCTTCGGCCGTCGTCGCCGACCTGGTCGATGTCGCTCGCCTGGCCACTGCCGATCCGGAGCATCGCGTACCGCATCTGGCTTTCCAGCCGGATGCCATGTCCAACCTGCCCATCCTGCCGATGAGCGAGGTGGAGACCGGCTACTACCTGCGTTTGCGCGTCGAAGACAAGCCGGGCGTGCTGGCCGACATCACCCGGATCCTGGCTGATCAGGGCATCTCGATCGATGCCCTGTTGCAGCGTGAGCCGGAAGAAGGCGAGGGCGAGACCGACATCATCATCCTGACCCATGTCTGCCAGGAAAGCGCGGCCGATGCCGCCATCGCCAGGATCGAGGCCCTGCCGGCCCAGAAGGGCAAGGTCAAGCGCATCCGCCTGGAAGAGCTGCAGTAAGGCGGCAGACGGAGTAATGAACTGGCAAGGGGACTGCGGTCCCCTTTTCATTTTCATGCGACAGGAGCGCTGCAATGACCATGCGACAGCCGGTTGAACTCGAGAAATCCTATCTGCTGCTCAATCACGGACCGGTGACATTGGTGTCGGCGGCGCAGGGTGGGCGACGCAACGTGATGGCGGCCGCCTGGGCCATGCCGCTCGATTTCTCGCCGCCCAAGGTGGCGGTCGTGATCGATGGCCGGACCTGGAGTCGCGAGTTGATCGAAGCGAGCGGCGAGTTCGTGCTGAATATCCCGTGCCGGGCGATGGCCGAGCAAGTGCTGGCCGTCGGATCGTGCACCGGGCGCGAGGTCGACAAGTTCGCCACCTTTGCCATCGGGACCTCGGCGGAAGCGGTGACGCAGGCTCCCTTGATCGATGGTTGCATTGCATGGCTGGCCTGCAGGGTGATACCCGAGGCGCATAACCAGCGGCGCTACGACCTGTTCATCGCGGAAGTGGTGGGTGCCTGGGCCGATCCGCGCGTTTTTGCGGAGGGGCGCTGGCGCTTTCCTTCGGACGACCTGCGTACCATCCATTACCTGGCGGGTGGCAACTTTCTGGCTTCGGGCGACGCTTTTGCGGCGGGGGGGCAATAGTCCCCCTGGTTTTATGGGTATTACGATGCGCATCAAGGACTTGCCGGAGGTGAGACGGCAACATGGTGGTCGATTGCCATTCCGGCATGTCTGACACAGGAGCCATCATGCAACCCATTCACGTCTGCAACCACACTACCCCGGAAGCCCTCTACCCGTTCGACGCCCGCGGCATCGCCAAGCGTTTCCGCCATGCTGCCATCTTTGGCGCGCTGGATGCGCTGATGCCGGGTGAAACGATGCGTTTCTGCAACGATCACGATCCGCTGCCGCTGCTCGCCCAGCTCCAGCAGCGCTATGGTCAGCACCTGAGCATCGAGTATCAGCAGCGCGAACCGGGCGCCATTGTCATCGACTTCAAAGTCGTCGGCTGAGTGATACCCACCGCGAGCCTCAGCCTTCTCTCCGTCATCGCCAGCGCCGTGCTGGCGGTCGCAGGTTGGGGTTCGCCGCTGGCGGTGGCGCATCTGGCGTTCGCCGTCGGTATCGTGCCGCTGATCTTCGCGGCCATGATGCATTTTGTCCCGGTGCTGACGCGCACCGGTGACGTCGATCCCCGAATGATGCGTTTGCCGAACGCTGCGCAGGCGTTCGGTGTGATCGCCGCGCTGGCCATGCAGGGCGTGCTGCCCTACGTGCTGGTTTATGTTGCCGCCTTCGGCGATTTGCTGGCGGCTGCCATCCTGCTCAACTGGATCGCCTTGCGGGTGCGCTCGACCCTGGGCAGTCCGCACCCCGGCTGGCGCTGGTATGGCGCCGCCCTCGGCTGCCTGCTGCTCGCCCTCTGCGCCGTGCTGCTCATTCCCTTGCTGCCGGGATACTGGCAGGCGCTGCGCCTCTTTCACATGCACCTGAACACCACCGGCCTGCTCGGCCTTGCGGCCCTCGGTACCTTGCCTGTCCTGATGCCTACCGCCCTCGGCAAGCCGGATCCGGAGGCGGCTGGCTGGCTGCGCCGGCGCCTGTGGCTCTTCGCCTCGGGTGCGCTGGTACTGGCGACTGGTGTCGCCATCGCCTGGCCGTTTGCGGCGCCGGGCGCCTTGCTGATCCTGGTTGCCGCCATGGGTCTGGCCGGGCAATGGGTGCGCCGCTTCGGCCTGACGGCCATACTGCGCGACGGCGTGGCTGCCTCGCTGTTCGCTTCCGTACTGGGCCTGGTGGCGTCGCTGATTGCCGGGTTGCTTCACGGCGCCGGCATATTGCCGACCCGGCCTTCGTTGTTTGCCTGGGCGGCAGGCTTCCTGTTGCCGCTGGTGACTGGCGCATTGAGCCAGTTGCTGCCGGTCTGGCGCTGGCCGGGACCGGTCATCCCGGCGCGCGGCATCATGCGGCAGAAACTGGCAGCCCGTGGCAATGTGCGTGCCGCACTCTTCCTGGCTGCGGCACTGGCCTTGATTGGCAACAGGCTGGCCGTTGGCAGCGTACTGGCCCTGCTCGGCCTCGCTTTCTTCGTGGTCGGCCTTGTGCAGGCGGTGCGTGTGCAGCGCGCATCGCGGTAAAATCGCCGTTTTTCGCTTTCTCAGGTTTTCGCCATGCGCTATATCTCGACCCGCGGCAACGCCGCGCCCCAGGCTTTCTGCGACATTCTTCTCGGCGGCCTGGCCCCGGATGGCGGTCTTTACCTGCCGGAAAGCTACCCGCAGATTACCCGAGCCGAGCTCGATGCCTGGCGCAAACTGTCGTATGCCGATCTGGCCTACGAAATCCTCTCCAAGTTCATCACCGACATTCCTGCCGCCGACCTCAAGGCGCTGGTCGCCAAAACCTATACGGCCCAGGTTTATCGCCATACCCGCAACGGCGGCGACGCGGCCCAGATCACACCGCTGACCCAGCTCGAAGACGGTCTGTACACCCAGGAATTGTCGAATGGCCCGACGCTGGCCTTCAAGGACATGGCCATGCAGCTGCTTGGCAACCTGTTCGAGTACGTGCTCGACAAGCGTGGCCAGTCGATCAACATCCTTGGCGCCACGTCCGGTGACACCGGCTCGGCCGCCGAGTACGCCATGCGCGGCAAGCACAACGTCAAGGTCTTCATGTTGTCGCCGGATGGCAAGATGAGCGCCTTCCAGCGTGCCCAGATGTATTCCCTGCAGGACGCCAACATCTTCAACATCGCCGTGACCGGCATGTTTGACGACGCACAGGACATCGTGAAGGCGGTTTCCAACGATGCCGAGTTCAAGGCCAAGTACAAGATCGGTGCAGTCAATTCGATCAACTGGGCGCGCGTCGCGGCCCAGATCGTTTATTACTTCCAGGGCTATTTCCTGGCGACCCGGTCGAATGACGAGCAGGTGGCGTTCTGCGTACCGTCGGGCAACTTCGGCAACATCTGCGCCGGCCATATCGCCCGCCAGATGGGCCTGCCCATCGCCCGACTGGTGCTGGCGACCAATGAGAATGATGTGCTCGACGAATTCTTCCGTACCGGTGTCTATCGTCCGCGGACCTCAGTCGAAACCAGCGTCACCTCCAGCCCGTCGATGGATATTTCGAAGGCCTCCAACTTCGAGCGCTTCGTCTTCGATCTGGTCGGCCGTGATCCGGCTGTCGTGCGTGAATTGTGGGCCAAGGTCGACAAGGGCGAGGCTTTTGACCTGTCCACTACGCCGTTCTGGGCCAGAATGCCGCAATTCGCCTTCGTGTCGGGCAAGAGCACGCACAACGACCGCATCAAGACCATCCGTTTTGCCCAGGGACGTTACAACGTGATGCTTGATACCCACACCGCCGACGGCCTCAAGGTAGCACTGGAGAACCGCTTGCCGGGCGTGCCGATGATCGTGCTGGAAACGGCCCAGCCGGCCAAGTTCGAGGAAACCATCCGCGAGGCGCTGGGTACCGAACCCGTCCGTCCGGCCGAACTGGCCGGTATCGAGAAGCTGCCGCAGCGCGTCGTCGTCATGGCGCCGGATGTGGCCGCCATCAAGCAATTCATCGTCGAGCGCGTGTGAGCTTCGACCACGAAGCCTTCTGGTCGGCCCGCTACCGGGATGCGGGCGAGGATTACCTGTTCGGCACGGCGCCGAACAGGTTCCTCGCGACGCAGGCCGAGCGTTTCGGTGCCGACATGCGCGTGCTGTCGGTGGCCGATGGCGAGGGGCGCAACGCGGTGTGGCTGGCCGAGCAGGGTTGCCGCGTGACGGCGACGGAAATCTCGCCGGTGGCGCTGGAGAAGGCGGGCAAGCTGGCCCGGTCACGCCATGTCGAAGTAGCGTGGCAGCAGGCCGATATCCTGAACTGGGAATGGCCGGTTGAAGCCTATGATGCCGTGGTCGGCATCTTCATCCAGTTCGCCACGCCGGCCGAGCAGCCGCGGCAGATTGGCGGCATGAAGCAGGCAGTCAAGCCGGGCGGCTTGCTATTTCTTCAGGGTTACACGCCGAAACAGCTGGAATTCCGCACGGGCGGGCCGTCTACAGCCGATAACCTGTACACCGCCGACTTGTTGCGCGAATGGTTTGCCGATTGGGAAATCGTGTCACTCCATGAGCACGAGGACACGATCGAAGAGGGAACCGCGCATGTCGGCCGATCGGCGCTGATCGACTTGGTGGCGCGCAAACCTACAGGTAGATGACGGCGGGGAAAACCGCCACGGCCAGCACGAGAACCAGCCATTCGAGGTTGTGACGGGCCAGGAAACCCGTGAAGTGCAGGACCAGAATCGTAATCGCGACGACATAAAACAGCGCGAACAGCATTTGAATTTTCCCCGACTATCGTTGTTATGCCCTTGGCGTGGGCATTATGACGACAAATGGCTGAAAAGCCTAGCCGATGAAGCGCATCGACAGGTCGAGTGCCTTGACATCCTTGGTCAGCGCGCCGACCGAGATGCGGTCGACGCCGGTTTCGGCGATGCCGCGGATGGTGTCCAGGGTAACGTTGCCGGAGGCTTCGAGAATGGCGCGGCCGGCGTTGATGCGCGATGCCTCGCGCATCATGTCCAGACTGAAGTTGTCGAGCAGGATCATCGTGGCACCGGCCGCCAGGGCCTGGTTCAACTCGTTGAGGCTTTCGACCTCGATCTGGATGAACTTGCAACGCTCGCCGGCCTGGGCGGCAACTTGCCGGGCGGCATCCAGGGCCGGGGCGATGCCACCGGCGGCGTGGATATGGTTTTCCTTGATCAGGATGGCGTCCCATAGCGCCAGGCGGTGATTGCCGCCGCCACCAGCCCGGACCGCGTATTTCTGGGCGATGCGCAGGCCGGGCAAGGTCTTGCGGGTATCGACGACCTGCGCCTTGGTACCGGTGATGGCGTCGGCGTAGGTGCGGACCTTGCTGGCGACGGCGGAAAGCAGTTGCAGGAAGTTAAGGGCGCTGCGTTCGGCGGTGAGCAGGGCGCGACCGTTGCCTTCGATATCACACAACAACTGATTGGCGACGATGCGGTCGCCATCGGCCCCGTGCCAGGTGACCGTGGCGGTCGGGTCGCAACGGCGAACGCATTCGTCGAACCAGGCCGTACCGCACAGTACACCGGCTTCGCGGCAGATCACCGTGGCCTTGACCCGGCGCTCGCCGGGAACCAGGCTGGCGGTCAGGTCGCCGGCCCCGACATCCTCGGCCAGGGCAGCGGTGACGTTGCGGTTGATTTCTTCGGGCAGCGGGTAGTCGAATGCGATGCTCATGGTCGATGTCGGGCGGTGGATTAAACCCGCATTTTACAGGGTGGCCGGCGTGCCGACCCAGGTGTTGAAGAGATGGCGGGCGCTGTCGATGACTTCACCGGCGGTCAGGCCGACCGGCCCGTAGCCCTGGGCAACCAGCCGGTCGGCCGCGGCGCCGTGCAGGTGGACGGCGGCGAGCAGGGCGGTTTCGGCCGGCCAGTTCTGGGCGAGCAGGGCGACGATCAGGCCGCACAGCACATCGCCCATGCCGGCCGTCGCCATGCCGGGGTTGCCGCTGGTGTTGATCCACCAGCGGCCGTCGGTCAGCGCAACGACCGTGCCGCAGCCTTTCAATGCAATGTGGCTGCGATAGCGGTCGGCTAGTTCGCAGGCAGCCTTGATCCGGTCGTTCTGGACGTCGCGCACCGAGCAGCCGAGCAGGCGGGCGGCTTCGGCCGGGTGCGGGGTGAGGATGGCCGGGCCGACGCGGTTGTACAGGTTGCCCTCCAGACGGCCGTCTTCGGCCAGCAGGTTGAGCGCATCGGCGTCGAGTACGAGGTGCACCGGGGCTTTCAGGGATTGTTCGAGCAGCCGCAGGGCCTCCGACGAACGGCCGAGGCCGGGCCCGCAGGCAAGGGCCTGCAGGTCGGTCTGGAGCAGCGTGTCGGCACGGCGCAGCATGAGTTCGGGTTGCTGCAGGTCGACCGCTGGAGCATCGCCATCGAGCAGGCCGATATAAGTTCGCCCGGCGCCAAGCTTCAGCGCGGCGCGTCCGGCCAGGAAGGCGGCGCCGACCATGGATTTGGCGCCGCCCAGGATGCCGGCATTGCCGAAACTGCCCTTGTGGCTGTTGCGGCGGCGTGGTTTCAGGCGCTCGGCGAAATCATGGCGGCTGACGATATGGCCGTCCGGTTCGGCCTCGGCCCTGACATCCAGGGCCAGGTCGGCGATGCGGATCTGGCCGCAATGGTCCGGGCCATCGGCGGTGTACAGGCCGGGCTTGGCGGCGATGAAGGTGAGCGTGTGGCTGGCACGGATGGTCGGCGCCAGGGCGGTGCCGGTTTCAGCATCGAGGCCGGACGGGCAGTCGAGGGCGAGCAGCGGGCAAGCATCGCGCTCGGCCAGCCGGTTGGCGAGGCCAATCCAGCGGGCGTAGCGGCCTTCCGGCGGACGGGTCAGGCCGATGCCGAACAGACCGTCGACGATCAGCGACCAGCGCGGGTCTTCGGGGATGTCGTCGACAATGCTGCCGCAGGCTGCCAGGTAGCGCTGGCGGGCTGCGGCGGCGTCAGGCGGCAGTCTCTCCGCGTCGCCGGCGAAAGCCAGGCAGATGTTGAAGAAACGCTCGCGCAGCTGGCGGGCCATGTCGAAGGCGTCGCCCCCATTGTTGCCGGGGCCGGCCAGGACAAGAACGGCGCGGCCCTGCTCGCCGCTCAGGCTGGCGGCCCAGTCGGCGGCGGCGTGTCCGGCACGTTGCATCAGGGCGTCGGCGGCATGCGTCGCCTCGATGCGGCGCAGCGTGGCATGCCGGTAGAGAGGGAGCGAGGTCATGGCATTCATGAGTGACGGTCGATGTGCTGGAGTATGAGGCCAAGCAGCGCGTCAGGGTCGATCGGTTTGGAAATGTGGGCGACCATGCCGGCTTCCAGGCAGGCGGTTCGTTCCTCGTCGAGGGCATGGGCCGTTTGGCCGATGATGGGGAGATTCGGTGCGATGGCGTGGATCTGGCGGGTGGCATCGTAGCCGTTCATCTGCGGCATCTGGATGTCCATCAGGACCAGGTCGAAGGCCTGGGCGCCGCCCTGCCGTACCTGATCGAGCGCCTGCAGACCGTTGTCGGCCATGGTCACCGTTGCGCCGTAGTCATCGAGGACGGATTGCATGACCTCCTGGTTGATCTCGACATCCTCGGCGACCAGGATGCGCTTGCCGGCCAGCGGTCTGGGGTCGTCCACAGTCAGTGCCGCCGGTGTCGTGACCGGATGTTCATCGGCCAATGGCCAGTAGGGCAGGCGGACTTCAAAGCAACTGCCCTGGCCCGGCGTACTGTCGACCGAGATGCTGCCGCCGAGCAGACCGATCAGGCGCGACGAGATGGCGAGGCCGAGGCCGGTGCCGCCGAAGCGGCGGGTCATTGAGCCGTCGGCCTGCTCGAAGGGATTGAAGATACTGCTGCGTTGCGTGGGGTCGATACCGATGCCGGTGTCGCGGACCCGGAAAACAAGTTGGTCGCCAGCGCAAGCCGCGGCCAGTGTGACGGTGCCCTGCTCGGTGAACTTGACGGCATTGGAGAGCAGGTTGAGCAGGATCTGACGCAGGCGCAGGGAGTCGGTCCGGCAGGCAGTCGGCAGGTTGTCGGCCAGTTCCAGCTGCAGGGCCAGGTGCTTGGCGCCGGCCCGCTCCTGCATCAGTTCCAGCGACTCGCGTAGCAGGGCGGGGAGATCCACCGGCAGCAATTCGACCTTGAGCATGCCGGCTTCCATTTTCGAGAAATCGAGAATGTCGTTGATGATGCCGAGCAGCAGGTTGCCGGAGTGGGTGATCTTGTCGAAGATGGTGAACGCCTTGCTGCCCGGGCTTTCGGTACGCTTGCCGATGTGTGCCAGGCCGAGCATGCCATGCAGCGGGGTGCGGATCTCGTGGCTCATGTTGGCCAGGAATTCACTTTTCACGCCGGCCAGCCGCTCCGCCTCGTTGCGCGCCGCTTCGAGTGCGGCGGTACGGGCTTCGACAAGGTGTTCCAGGCGTTCCCGGTACTCTTCCAGTTCAGCCGTCATCGCCTTGCGTTCGGTAATGTCAGTGATGAAGCCATGCCAGAGAATTTCGTTCTTGCCGACCCGTTCCGGTTGGGCGGTGATCGCCAGCCACCGTTCGCTACGGTCTGGCCGGACGATGCGGTAATCGACGCGCCAGGGATGCAGGCTGCTGGCCGATTCGCGCAGGCTGGCCATGAACTGTTCGGCATCGTCCGGGTGCACCTGGTTGCGTAGTGAGTCGGGGTTGGCCTCGGCCTGCTCGGGGGAAATCCCGTACAACTCGGCGACACCATCGCTGATGAAGGGTAAGTCGCCGTGTCCGTCGGCATGCAGGCGGTACTGGAAAACGACCCCGGGCACGAAGGAGACGAGGCGACGGAGGCGCTGGTTGGCGGCATGCTCGGCCGAGCGGGCTTCCTCCTCCATGACGGCGGCCTGCAACTCGTTGAAGGCCTCGGTGAGCAGGCCGATTTCGTCGCGGCGGACGACCGGCAAGGCCTGGCGGGGAATCTCCCCGGCATTCATCCGGTGCAGCAAGGTGGCGGCCCCGGACAATGGGCGCAGTTGCAGATGCAGCCACCACCAGCTGATCAGGGTGGCGACCAGGGTCAGAATGGCCGAGGCGACCAGCAGGTGGCGTTCCATCGCGTCGATCGGAGCGAAGGCTTCGTCAGCCGGCAGAACCGAATGCATCATCCAGCCGGTACTCGGGATGCGCTTGTTGGACGATAACTCGACGACGCCGCGCGAACTCTTGGCGATGCCCGAACCTTCGTAACCTGCCATGTAGCGGTCGT
Organism: Dechloromonas agitata is5; assembly: GCF_000519045.1. GTDB lineage: Bacteria > Pseudomonadota > Gammaproteobacteria > Burkholderiales > Rhodocyclaceae > Azonexus > Azonexus agitatus. The sequence goes on along the minus strand of NZ_KI912532.1, from coordinate 2,800,822 downwards.
AGACCGGATTGATGCCGGGTGGCGGGCCGGCTTTCATGACCCGCCGTTTGTCGGATGAGGCGACGAAGATGCGTGATTTCGGGGCGGAAACCAGGAAATCGCCGGTATTGCCGTACTTGGCCGAGCCGATTTCGTCGAGGAAGTTGGGTTCCGCCAGGTTGGTTACGCCGATGACCAGGCCGATGCTCTTGCCTTGGGCATCCTTGATCGGAACGATCAGCGTGAAGACCGGCAGGCCGCTGTTCGGGCTGATGACCGGTTCCGGCAATTGCGGTTGGCCGGTCTTCAACCCCTGCTCGATGAATTCGTAGTTGCCGTAATGGCTGCCGGTCCGGTTCAGGTCGCTGGGCACGCTGGCGATGGCCGTCCCGGTTGCATCAGTGACGATGACGCCCCAGTTGAAGATGCTCTGCGGAATCTTCTTGTCTTCGAGCAGGCGCTGGGCGGCGGCGGGGGAGGCCAGGAGTTCGGTCGTCAGGCTGCTGGCGACGGATTCGGCAATGCTCTGGCGTTCCAGGATGGAGCGATCGATTTCCTTGGCGATCAGCGACACGGTCGAATATTGCTGGGCAGAGATGGCCGCTTCCATGTCGCGGCGCAGGGTTCGGCTCAGTGAATATTCGGTGGCCCACAGGATGCCGAGGACGACGCACAGCATGCCGACGGCGATGCGGGTGTGCAGGGAGCGCCAGTTGGGTAAGGCGAGCATGCGAGTGATGACTCCGTTTCCGATTCTTCCCGGCGTCGGCGGCAAACGCTGAAAACGCCCTTCCGGAGGCTGTCTTCAGCATTCAGTCCGAACGCCAGGCAATACTCTAACCGCCGGCCATCGCTTTGGCGAGGCGTATCGTGGTGTGGTGTATCTGCACCGTGTCGGCGATCTGCCGGGCATACCCCCCGGCCATGGCGATAGCGACAGGCAGACGCTGTGCCTGGCAGCGCCTGAAGACAACCCGGTCACGCTCGGCCAGGCCGTCGAAGGTCAGGGCCAGGCGGCCAAGGCGGTCGTCCTGGTAGGGGTCGGCACCCGCCAGGTAAATGACCAGATCGGGGCGGGCCAGGTCGAAGGCGGTGTCCAGCCCCTCGTTCAGGCGCAGCAGGTAGGCGGCATCGGTGCAGCCATCCGGCAGTTCGATGTCGAGATCGCTTTGTTCCTTGTCGAAGGGATAGTTGCGCGCACCGTGAATCGAGAAGGTGAAGATGCTGTCGTCGCCGTGCAGGATGCTCGCCGTGCCGTTGCCCTGATGCACGTCGCAATCGACGATCAGCACGCGGTTCGCCAGCCCTTCGGCCTGCATGGCACGGGCAGCGACGGCGGCATCGTTGAAAACGCAGAAACCTTCGCCCCGGTCGCGGAACGCGTGGTGTGTGCCGCCAGCCAGATTGGCCGCGACCCCATCGGCGATGGCTGCCCGACAGGCGGCGATGGTGGCCCCGGCCGAGCGGCGCGAGCGTTCGACCATGCCGGGGCTCCATGGGAAGCCGATGGCCTTCAGCGTCTTTTCCGGTAACTGGCCGAGTGTGACCGCACGGATATAGGCCGGATCGTGGGCACGACCGAGTTCCTGATCGGTTGCCGCGTGCGGCAGATGGAAATCGGTCTGGCTGAACGCGCCGCTGGCCAACAGGCTTTCACGCAGCAGCGCGTACTTCTCCATCGGGAAGCGGTGGCCGGTCGGCAGCGGTAGCACGAAGACATCGGTGTAAAACAACCGCACGGCCGATGCCTTTGCCAGTCGATCAGTTCAGGGTGGCGGAGAGCTTGCGACGGAATTCGCGGACGAGATCGTCGTACTGCTCGCCGGACAAGGCCTCGAACAAGTTCAGGATGGCCTGGCGGCCGGCGCCCTGCTCGAAAAAGCGGTCACGGCGGACGACTTCCAGCGCCGCTTCGAGTGCTTCGCGGAAGCGGCTTTGCGCAGCGTAGGCCTTGGATAGTTCCAGACGGCTGGCGTGGTCGTCCGGGTTGGCGGCCAGCTTGGCTTCCAGCGGCGCGGTATCGGCGGCGCCGTCAAGCAGGGCCAGGCGGGCGCGCAGGGCGTTGGCACGATCCGGTTCGTTGGCGTAGTCGCCGGCCAGCAGTTGCTTGGCCTCGTCGTTGCGGCCGAGCTGCATCAGCACATCAACGGCATCAAGCTGGATGGCCTGATCCTGCGGGTTGGCCTGGCTGGCCTGGACCAGCACGGCCAGTGCTTCTTCGAGCTTGCCTTCGGCGACCAGGGCGGCTGCCTGCTCACGCAGGTTGGCGTGTTCCGGACCGGCCGGCAGTGCAATGCGGTCGAGGAACTGGCGAATCTGGCCCTCCGGAATGGCGCCGTTGAATTCATCGACCAGCTGGCCACGGAACAGCACCTTGACCGATGGGATGCTGCGTACGCCGAAGTGCTGGGCCAGTTCCGGGTTTTCGTCGGAATTGACCTTGGCCAGCAGGAAGCGGCCCTTGTATTCCTCGGCCAGTTTTTCGAGCAGCGGCTTCAACACCTTGCATGGCTCGCACCAGGGCGCCCAGAAATCGACGACGACCGGTACGGTGTCGGCCTTGATCAGGACTTTGGCTTCGAATTCTTCGATGGAAACGTCAAATGCAAACTCGGACATGGTGATGGCCTGGAAAAGTTAAAGTCGGGCGAATTCTACCGTCTGCCCGCGACCGGCGGGAGATTCGAGCTGCCGGCGCGATGGCCCGGGGCTGGCTAGCCAATGGGCGATTCGCGCTGGCAGCTCGGGGATGTCGGGCAGGCCGGATGGTTCGCTGGCGGCCATCGCCAGCCTGGCCAGTGACGCGGTACCGGGTGCCCGGCTCAACAACAGCCAGTGGCCGCTGCCCAGGTCGCTCCGGTGATCGAGTTGGGCACAAAGCACTTGGCTGTAGCGGCCCTCGTTCAGCCAGGCCATCGCCAGGCTGAGCAGCAGGCCCCAGTTTGCGTCTTTGGCGTTGTCGAGCGGCACGTGGCTGGCCGCCTGCAGGCCCGGCAGGAAGGGCTGGATCTGCGCAGCGGCGAGCGCCGGCTGGGTGGCCAGGAAATCGTAGGGCATCGGCTCGCCGCCGCCTCCACCGATTTCAGCCAGCAGGGTCAGCGTTTCCAGGCGCGGGCCGCTGGTCGATTGCCAGAGCAGGGCCGTCGGCAGCGAACGGCGTTCAGCCGGCAGGGCGGCGAAGGCGCCGAGCAGGGCGAGTTGGGTGAGTACGGCGGCGCGGCGCAGCGGCTTGCCGAGGGCGGCGCGCACGGCGGCCGGGAGTTCGGCCGGGGTAAATTGCTGGCTGAAGGCGGCGTCGAGGTGGATCATCGATCGCGCGCCACGATCAGGCTGGCCAGGCCGCCACCGAAGCCGATCAGGTTGAGCAGGGTGCAGCGGACATCGGCCGCCTGGCGGTGGGCGGTGGGGGCCAGGCCGATTTCGGCATCCGGTTCGGCGAATTGGGCGGTGGCCGGAACTTGCCCGGCCTCGATGCAGGCGAGCAGGGCAGCCAGTTCGGCGATGCCGCTGGCGCCAAGCGTGTGGCCGAGGGCAGGCTTGAGCGAGAGGAGCGGCGGCATGGCCGGGCCGAACACTTGATGCAGGGCGCGCGCTTCGGCCAGGTCGGTGCCCGGCGAGCCGGCGGCCTGCACCTTGACCAGGTCGATGTCGGCTGGCGTCAGCCCGGCGGCGTGCAGGCAATCGGTCATGACCCGGGCGATGGGGTTCCCAGCGGGATCGGGGCCGGTTGTCGAATAGCCGTCGAGGCCGTTGCGCTGCCCGACGATCTGCCACGGGCCGGGTTGGGCCGTGAGGCGTACTGCCGCCACCGCCTCGCCGAGGACGAGGCCGTTGCGCCGGGCATCGAAGGGGTGGCAGCCATTGGGCGAGAGTAGTTCCATGGCGGCAAAACCGGCCAGCGTACTGGCGTTGGCGAGTTCGACGCCAAGAACGAGCGCTTCGTCGATCAGCCCGGCGGCGATCAGGGTGCTGGCGGCATCGATCGCGGAAAAGCCGGAGACGCAGGCGTTCGAAAAGCTGTACCGGGGGCCGCGCAGCTCCAGCCAGTCGGCAATTTGCCTGGTGAACGACGCACTGCCGACGGGCATGGCGAAGGGCGCCCCCTGTTGCTCGAAATGGCCAATCTGGAAGGAGGACGAGGCGACGAAAAGCGGCGTATCCATGGGCAAGTTGCCCAGTTGGCCGCCGACATGGCGGATCGCCTGTTCGGCCCGTCGCAGCCAGTCCGTTTCGGCCAGCGGCAGCGGGAAGTAAGGAAAGCGCCGTTCGCCCAGTTGCCGGCTAGCCGCGGTGCATTCCCCGGCCCACAAGGCATCGCGCACGGTGCTCGGCGAGTCGCCGCGGGCGCAGAACAGGCCGCTGCCGGCGATGAAAACGGTTCTCGCCATCCGTTTATGCTCGGCTGGCCAGCCAGCTTTCGAGATGTTCAGCCAGGTTGGCGACGCTGGACAGGATGCGCCGGGTTTCCTTGCTGTCCGGTAGACGCAGACCGTACTGCTTTTTGATCGCCATCGACACCTGCAGGGCGTCGAGCGAATCGAGCTGGAGCGGCGCTTCCGGGCCGAAGAGCAGTTCGTCGTCGGTGATGCTGGCCGGATCGCAATCCTTGTCGCAGGCTTCGACGATCAGGGCTTTCAGGGCGAGGCGGAGTTCGGCGCTCATGCTGTATGGCGGTGGTTGAGCCAGATGGCGGCAGCCAGGGCGGCGGCGGCGCAGGCGAGGAGTTTCAGGAGATCGGGCAGGATGGCGGCAAAGTCGCCGTGGCGCAGCATGACGGTATGGAAACCCTGCAGCCCCCAGGCCATCGGCGAAAACTCGGCGAGCGTCTGCATCGCGGCCGGCATCATGAACTTGGGCACCATGATGCCGCCGATGGCGCCCATCAGGATATTGCCGACGCCGCCGACGATGGTGGCCTGCTGGGTGGTCCGGGTGACACTGGCGACGAACAGGGCGCAGGCGACGGCAGCCAGGCTGACCGCAGCAGCGACCAGCCACCAGTTGAGCAGCCCGACGCCCTGCGGCATGACCAGTGCTTCGCCGCCGAACAACGGCACACCGAACATGCCGACGCCGACCATCAGCCCGGCCTGGATCTGGTTGACGACGAAGAAGGGCAGCAACTTGCCGAGCAGGACCAGGCGGAAAGGCAGGCCCATGCTGGCGAGGCGCTGCAGCGTACCCTGCTGGCGCTCGGTGATCAGGATGGAAGAAATCGGGATGACCACGAAGAACATGGCGAAGACCAGCCAGGCCGGCACGTTCTGCTGCACCGACGAGGGCGGGCGGATGCTGCGATCGTTCTGCACTGCGACGCTGACGATCTCGTCCGGCCAGTCGCGCTCCGGGGCGTTGGCGGTGGTTGGCAGGCCGAACAGCTGGCCGGCCTTGCGGGTCAGTTCGTCGGCGCGTAGCGTGCCGAGCGCAGCGCTGGTCTGGTTGCGGAAGGCCAGTTGCAGCGCCGGGTTCAGCGTCGGATCGACCATCAGGGTCAGCGGCTCGGTCGGCTGCCCGTCGGCCCCGGCCGGCGCAAGCAGACGCTCGCCGAAGCCCTGAGGCAGGACCAGCGCCAGAGCATAACGGCCATCGCGGATGGCTTGCCGGGCGGTATCGGCCTGGGCCACGGTATCGGCCAGGCGAAAACTGCCGGTCTTGTTCAGGCGGCGGGCCAGCGACTGCGAATGGGCGGTGTCGTCGAGATCGACGATGGCGTAGCCGACATCGATCGCAGCGCCGGGCATGAAGGCGTCGTGCAGCGCCATGGTCATGACCAGGATGAAAATGACCGGCATCACGAACAGCGCCGCCAGGCCGTGCCGGTCACGCAGCAGCGCCAGGGTTTCCTTGCGCCAGAGGGCGATCAGGCGGTTCATCGCTCAGTCCCGCAGCGAGCGCCGGGTCAGGCGCATGAAGAGCTGTTCGAGGTTCTGCCGGCCGACATTCAGGCGATGCACCGGGCAGCCGCCGGCGGCCAATTCGTCGAGCAGGCGGGGCAGGGCAGCCGTATTCGTCAGTTTCAGCCGATAGGCCAGAGGCCCTAGTTCGGTTGTCTGGTAGCGGCCAGCCAGTTCGGCCGGCATGTCGGCACCGAGTACCAGTTCGACCACCGATTCGTCACAGCGCAGCAGGTCATCCAGCGCCCCCTCGGCCAGTACCTGGCCTTGGTCGATGATGGCGACGCGCTGGCAGATGGCCTCGACTTCCTCCATGTAGTGGCTGGTGTAGAGCACCGTCGTCCCGGCAGCCGGCAGGCCGGCAATGGATTCGAGCAGGAAACTGCGCGATTGCGGGTCCACGCCGACGGTCGGTTCGTCGAGGAGCAGCAGTTTCGGCTTGCCGAGCAGGCCGATGGCCAGGTTGAGGCGCCGCCGCAAGCCGCCGGACAATTGCTCGGCCCGCTTGCCGACGACCTGTTCGAGGCGGGCGAAGGTGATGGCCTGATCGATTTGTGCCTTCGACTCGCGCCTTGCCAGACCGAGGATGCCGCTGAAAAACTGCAAGTTTTCCGCCACGGTCAGCATCGGGTAGAAGGCGTACTCCTGCGGTACCAGGGCGATGGCGCGTGGCTCGTTGGTCCGGGCCTCGGCCAGCGGGCGGCCGTTCAGCGTGATCTGCCCGCTGACGGCCGATTGCAGGCCGGCGAGGATGGAGATCAGCGTCGTCTTGCCGGCGCCGTTCGGACCGAGCAGGCCGTAGACGCCGCCGGGCGGGATGTCGAGCCTAACGCCTTCCAGGGCCGCAGCTGCGGCACCGGGGTAGCGGAAGGAAACGTCCGCGATGTGCAGCATCAGGCGGCGCAGCGCAGGTCGCGGAAGAAGGCCTGCTCGCGGTCGGCGATGGCGCGCAGCTTGTCGGCCAGCTTCGGTGGCTGCAGCGGGTCACGGTCGCGGATCATGCGGGCCGTGGCCAGCGCGAATTCCCGCCATTCGTCGCCGATGTCGATCAACTGCTCGGCCAGTTCACCCAGCGCCGGTCGGGCGAGCAGGTCGGCCGCTTCCTGCAGGAAGCTGGCGTAGATAAAGCGGAAGCCGCCGCCGCCGGTGCCGATTTCCTCCTGCATGCGCACCACCTGGCCGATGAACAGCTTGCTGTGGGCGGCACCGCTGCCGGTGTCGAGTTTTTCGATGGCCTTGGCCAGCCAGCGGATGCCGCGCACGCCGATGATCGGCAGCGGGGCGTCGAGCATGATGCGCGTCGTCTTCCTGATGGCGGCGGGCAGAACCTGGGGCCAGTCAGGCATGTGCGGCGTGCCGACCGGGTAGTAGAGCAGGCCCTTGGGCGCCAGGGCGCCCTTGGCGAACCGGGCGCGCTGCAGGTCGGCCGGGGCGCAGGTGACAGTCGTTTCGGCAACCGGGTCGGAGAGTAGGTAGTCGCCGCTCGCCGGGTCGCGCCCGAAGGCCAGCACGTTGTGGGCGTTGAAATGAAAGCGCAGGTCTTCCGGCAGATAGGGCAGCCAGAACACCGAGGTCTGCAGCCCAACCAGCTGGCCTTGATCGAGCAATTCGTTCAGCCGGGCGACGCCGGCCGCCGGATTGCGGAAGGTCTCGAAGCGCATTTTCAGGCCGAGCGGCTTCTGCAGGCCCTTGATGATGGCCTTGGGCGGCATGCGGTAGGCGACCAGCGGCAGGCCGTTGATCTTGATGATCGGCAGGTAGGCGAAGGAGAGGGCCGACGAGAGGCCGAAAGTCATCGGCTCGGAGAGCGGCAGGCCATGGTGGCGCAGCAGGTTGGACATGACTCCGCTTTCGCAGTGCGAGGCCTGGCGGTGCTGGAAGTCCATCAGTCGGCCTTCTTCAGCTGGTCGACCGTCATGCCCATGGCGTCGGCATAAGTGGTGAGCAGGGAAGCAGACAGGCCGGCGAAGACGGCGGGCCGGAAATGCCGGCGGATACGCCATTGCCAGATACCGCTGGCTTGTGAGAGTAGCGGCACGTCCATGCGCACCCGGTACATGTGGTATTCGAGGGGGGAGGTCTGGCCGGCCAGTACCCGCTGGCGGGCGTTTTCGGTCAGGCGCAACAGGTCATCGACCGCCTGCTTGGTGACGATTTCCTCGACTTCCCAGCCAGCCGACTGGACGATATGCAGCTTGCCATCAGCCCCCCGGGCATACATCGCCTTGCGATGGCCGCCCAGCGTGCTGTTGCCCTCTTGCGGAACCTCGCTATCCAGCATGATCGACGACCGTCAGGTGCATCAGCGACCCGGTAAAGCGGCCACTTTCCGGCACGAAGCAGAGCAGGCGGTCGCCAGCCTGCAGGCGACCGCTACGGAACAACTCATCGAGGATGATGAAGATCGATGCCGAACCGGTGTTGCCCTTGGTTTGCAGGTTGGTGAACCACTTTTCCTGGGCAATCGCAAAGCCGTTCGCCGCCATGTAGTCGGCCAGCGGTTGGCGGAAATACTCGGAAGACATGTGCGGCAGGAACCAGTCGACCGCTTCTGCCTGTAGTTTGTGGCGTGCCCGGGCGACGGCCAGCGATTTGCCAAAAGTCTGCTCGACGATGGCTTCGTTGAGCAGGCGGACATCCTGCTTGACGGAGAAGATCGAACGCGCCGCCCACTGGCTGGCGGCAAATTCCTGCCAGCCCTGGAAACGGCCGTCACCATCCTTGTCGCCGCCGGCATACATGCAGACCGGCATGCTGTCGGCCTGCGACTGGAGGTCGATCCAGTCGATGTGCAGCGACAGGCCATCCGGCCGCGGCCGGTCTTCGACCAGAAAGGCGCCGGCGCCGTCGGACAGCATCCAGCGCAGGAAGTCCTTCTCGAAGGCGATTTCCGGGTTGTCTTCCAGTTCGGCGACGCGGTGCGCCGATTCGGGTTCATACAGGCGGGCAAGCAGGCCGCCCGAGGCGCGCTCCGAGCCGCTGGCCAGCGCCTTTTTCGCCTGACCGGCCAGGACCGACAGGTAGGCGTATTTCAGCGCGCCCATGCCGGCGGCGCAGATCCCGGCGGTCGACACCACCTCGCAGGGCGGGATGCCCAGTTCGCCATGCACCATGACGGCATGGCCGGGCATCAACTGATCGGCACACGAGGTGCCGCAGGCTAGTACCGCGACGTTTGACAGATCGAGCCCGCGCAGGGCTGCCGCCGCCAGTTGGGCGTTGGAGTGGGTGAAGGCCCCTGTCGCCGGGTCGATGGCGTAATGACGGCTGCGAATGCCGTTGTTGCGTAAGACGATGCGCCGGGCCCGCGACGGTTTGCCGGCGATCATGCCGAGCACGCTTTCGATATCGTCGTTGGCAACTGGGGCGTTGGGCAGGAAAGAAGAGGTGCCGGTGATGTAGGCACTACCGTGACTGGTCATATTTTTCTAGATTGAATGCCTGTGACCCGCTTGGAAGTTCCAGCCGAGCGCGCAACCCCTCCAGTCGCGATTTCAGCAGCGGGGAAAGCAGCCATTGTAACAATAGGCTGCTGGGAACCACCGTGATCACCATCACGATCAGGTAGAGCGAAAACACCAGCAGGATAGGGCGCCGCTGCCAGCTGCCGCGTTGGCCGAATGCCCGGATCAGGCGCGACCAGACCCCGAAGGCCCGCCGACCGGCCCGCTCGCTGATCGCCAGGCGCGGATTGACGGTGACCGCGCGCAGACCGCTGAGCATCGGCTGGCCGGTCGTTTCGTCATTCCGGTCAAGGGCAGCGGCCAGAGCTTGACCGAAGCGGCGGGCGGCGCGGATTTCCTCGGGCGCCACGCCGGCCGGTGGCAGGCCAAGAAAGCGGTCGCGCTTGCCGGTCAGCACCCAGCGCGGCGTCGTGACGAAGGTGGCGAGCGGATGGCCGCTGTCGGTCAGGGCGATGTGATCGCACAACGTGCCGCCCGCTTCGGTGATCAGTCGGCTCATCGTTTCCTGCGCGGACAGCCACATATTGCGGCAGGCGACCAGCGTGACGACCGGCTTGCCACCGATCAGGCGCTTGCCTTCCGTACTGTGCAGGAAGGCGGTGATCGGCAGGGCGGGAGACAGAAACCAGACCTGGTAGCACAGGATGACCAAATCGAAATCGGCATCGGCGGCAATCGACAGTGGCTTGAGCGGCGGTGCATCGAGTTGCACGCATTCCGGCATCGCGTCGACAAAGTCCACGATGGGCCAGGGAAAGGGGAAGGGCTCGACCGGAACCAGGGTTTCCCGATGCACGACATGACCGTCGTCGCGTAACGGAGCAATCAGCTGGGCGGCAATCTCGGACAGCTGCCCGGATTGCGAATAGTCGACGACGAGAACGCGCTTCAAGATGGCGGCTGGTAATGAATGGAGGCCGGATTCTAGCAAATGCTCCGGTAATTCCAGGCTCCCGGAAAAATGTGATTTGGATGGTTTGGGGAGTCGACGGATTTGGGGATTCCGGCCCTTATCGGCTATCATTCTGCTTTCCCGCAGCCTGTCTTTCCATGACCAAATACGTTTTCGTTACAGGTGGTGTCGTGTCCTCGTTGGGCAAAGGCATCGCCGCCGCGTCGCTGGGGGCCATTCTGGAATCCCGCGGCATCAAAGTTACCCATCTCAAGCTCGACCCCTACATCAACGTCGACCCCGGCACGATGAGCCCCTTCCAGCATGGCGAAGTGTTCGTCACGGAAGATGGCGCCGAGACCGACCTCGACCTTGGCCATTACGAGCGCTTCACCAGCGCCAAGATGACCAAGCGCAACAACTTCACGACCGGCCAGGTCTACGACACGGTGCTCAAGAAAGAGCGCCGCGGCGAGTACCTCGGCAAGACCGTGCAGGTCATTCCGCACATCACCGACGAAATCAAGGGCAAGGTCAAGGCCGGTGCCGAAGGCGCCGACGTGGCCATCGTCGAAGTCGGTGGCACGGTGGGTGACATCGAATCGCTGCCTTTCCTGGAAGCCATCCGCCAGATGGGCATTGAGGAAGGTCGCAACAACGTCTGCTACATGCACCTGACGCTGCTGCCCTACATCCCGACGGCCGGCGAACTGAAGACCAAGCCGACCCAGCACTCCGTCAAGGAATTGCGCGAAATCGGTATCCAGCCGGACATCCTGCTCTGCCGCGCCGACCGCTCCATCCCGGTCGAAGAGCGCCGCAAGATCGCACTGTTCTGCAACGTGATGCCGGAAGCCGTTATCGAGTGCCTGGACGCCGACTCCATCTACAAGATCCCGGGCATGCTGCACGAACAGATGCTCGACGAGATCGTTTGTCACAAGCTGAACATCCTGGCCAAGGCGGCCGACCTGACCGTCTGGGAAAACCTGATCGTCGCCCTGGAGCACCCGCTGCACCAGGTGAAGATCGCCTTCGTCGGCAAGTACGTTGATCTGACCGAGTCGTACAAGTCGCTGATCGAAGCGATCAAGCACGCCGGCATCCATACCCGCAGCCAGGTCGATATCGAGTACATCGACTCGGAAATTATCGAGAAGGAAGGCGTTGGCATCCTGAAGAGCATGGATGCCATCCTGGTGCCGGGCGGCTTCGGCCGGCGTGGCACCGAGGGCAAGATCGAAGCCATCCGCTATGCGCGGGAAAACAAGGTGCCGTACCTTGGCATCTGTCTTGGCATGCAGATGGCCGTCGTCGAGTTTGCCCGCGATGTAGCGGGCATGAAGGATGCCCACTCGACCGAGTTCGTGGCCGATACGCCGTATCCGGTCATCGGCCTGATCACCGAGTGGCTCGATGCCTCCGGCAAGGTCGAGAAACGCAGCGAGGATTCGGATATTGGCGGCACGATGCGCCTCGGCGCCCAGGTCTGCCAGTTGAAGGAAGGCAGCAAGGCCCGAGAAATCTACGGTGCTGCCGAGATTACCGAGCGTCACCGTCATCGCTACGAAGTGAACAATACGCTGTTGGCCCAACTGGAAGAAAAGGGCTTGGTCGTTTCCGGCCGTGCGCCCGGTACCGACCTCTGCGAAATGATCGAGCTGCCGCAGGATGTCCATCCGTGGTTCGTGGCCTGCCAGTTCCACCCGGAATTCACCTCCAACCCGCGTCAGGGTCATCCGCTGTTCACGTCGTATGTGAAAGCAGCGCTGGCCAATAAACAGGGCAAGAAATAATGAAACTTTGCGGTTTCGAGGCTGGTCTTGACCAGCCTTTTTTCCTGATCGCCGGCCCTTGCACGGCTGAATCCGAGCAGTTGTGCCTGGATGTGGCGGGCTATATGAAGGAAGTCTGTACCCGCCTGGGTATCAACTACATCTTCAAGGCCTCCTACGACAAGGCCAACCGCAGTTCCGGCACCTCGGTACGCGGTCTGGGGCTGGATGAAGGCCTGCGGATTTTCAGCGAAGTGCAACGCCAGATTGGTGTGCCGGTGCTGACCGACGTGCATGAAATCGACCAGATTGCCCCCGTCGCGGCTGTCGTCGATATCTTGCAGACGCCGGCTTTCCTGTGCCGGCAAACTGATTTCATCCATGCAGTCGCTTCCTGCGGCAAGCCGGTGAATATCAAGAAAGGCCAGTTTCTGGCGCCGGGCGACATGAAGAACGTTGTCGCCAAGGCCCGCGAAGTGAATGGCGGTGCCGACAACATCATGGTGTGTGAGCGCGGCGCCTCTTTCGGCTACAACAACCTGGTTTCCGACATGCGCAGCCTGGCGATCATGCGCGAAACCGGTTGCCCGGTCGTCTTCGATGCCACCCATTCGGTGCAGTTGCCGGGCGGACAGGGGACTTCCTCGGGCGGTCAGCGCGAGTTCGTGCCGGTGCTGGCGCGGGCAGCCGTGGCCGTCGGCATCTCCGGCCTGTTCATGGAAACTCACCCCTGCCCGGAAAAGGCGTGGTCGGATGGTCCGAACAGCTGGCCGCTCAGTCGCATGGAAAGCCTGCTGGCGACCTTGGTTGCACTTGATAAAGTGGTCAAGGCAGCGGGTTTCGAGGAACTGAAATGAACCAGAAGGGCTACCTGATCGCCGAGGCCAAGGTAGGCGATGCGGCAGCCTATGAAACCTACAAGGCGCTGGCGCAGGCCGCCATCGCCGAATATGGCGGTCGTTATCTGGTCCGCGGCGGTGCGGCGGAAATCCTCGAAGGGAAATGGGTTAACGTGCCGCGTCTGGTGATCGTCGAATTCGAATCGGTCGATCAGGCCAGGCGCTTTTACCATTCAGCAGCCTACCAGGCAGCGCGTGAGGCACGCCTGAATGCGGCAGAAATGAATATGCTGGTCGTGGCCGGTGTTGATAATTTAATTTAAGTAGTTAGTTCAACCTTCTGATAATAAGGAAGAAATATGAGTTCTATCGTTGATGTTGTCGCCCGCGAGATTCTTGATTCCCGTGGCAATCCCACTGTTGAAGCCGATGTTCTGCTCGAATCCGGCGTGATGGGGCGTGCTGCCGTGCCGTCCGGTGCTTCCACCGGCACCCGTGAAGCCATCGAACTGCGCGACGGCGATGCTGGCCGTTACCTCGGCAAGGGCGTGATGCAGGCGGTCGAGAACATCAATACCGAGATTTCCGAAGCGATCATCGGCCTCGATGCTCAGGAACAAGCCTTCATCGACCAGACCATGATCGACCTCGACGGCACCGACAACAAGTCGCGTCTCGGCGCCAACGCCATCCTGGCCGTCTCCATGGCTGTCGCCAAGGCGGCTGCCGAAGAGTCCGGCCTGCCGCTGTACCGCTATTTCGGCGGCATGAGCCCGATGCAGATGCCGGTCCCGATGATGAACATCATCAACGGCGGCGAACACGCCAACAACAGCCTGGACATCCAGGAATTCATGGTCATGCCGGTTGGTGCCGCCAATATCCGCGAAGCCATCCGTTGCGGCGCCGAGATTTTCCACGCGCTGAAGAAGCTGCTGAACAAGAAGGGCCACTCGACCGCCGTCGGCGACGAAGGTGGTTTTGCCCCCAACCTCGGCAGCCACGCCGAAGCCCTCCAGATCATCATGGAAGCCATCGAAATGGCCGGTTACGTGCCGGGTCAGGATGTCCTGCTCGCCCTCGACTGCGCCGCTTCCGAGTTCTACAAGGATGGCAAGTACAAACTGGCCGGCGAAGGCCTGGAGCTCACCTCCGCCCAGTTCGTCGACTACCTGGCCAACCTGGCCGACCAGTTCCCGATCGTTTCGATCGAAGACGGCATGTCCGAGGCCGACTGGGACGGCTGGAAGCTGCTGACCGACCGCCTCGGCAACAAGGTGCAGATCGTTGGCGACGACGTGTTCGTGACCAACACCAAGATCTTCAAGGAAGGCATCAAGAAGGGCATCGGCAACTCGATCCTGATCAAGATCAACCAGATCGGTACCCTGTCCGAAACCTTCGCTGCCGTCGAAATGGCCAAGCGTGCCGGCTACACTGCCGTGATTTCGCATCGTTCCGGTGAAACCGAGGACAGCACTATCGCCGACATCGCCGTTGGCCTGAACGCCGGTCAGATCAAGACCGGTTCGCTGTCGCGTTCCGACCGCATCGCCAAGTACAACCAGCTGATCCGTATCGAGGAAGACCTGGGCGATACCGCTTCCTACCCGGGCCGCGAAACCTTCTACAACCTGCGTTAATCCCGCATGCGCTGGCTGACGGTCGGCCTTCTCGCAACCATCGGCCTCCTCCAGTACCCGCTCTGGGTGGGTAAGGGGGGGTGGCTGAAGGTTTGGGAGTACGACCGTCAGTTGCAGGCGCAAAAGGAAGTGACCAGGAAACTGGAAATCAGGAATGCGGGCCTCGATGCCGAAGTCCGCGACCTGAAACAAGGCTACGACGCCATCGAGGAACGTGCCCGGTTCGAGCTGGGCATGGTCAAGCAGGACGAAACCTTCGTCCAGATTCCGGAAAAAGTTCCCGGAAAATAATTCGCACCAGGCCGCCAAACCCTGTAGCCACGGGCATTTGCCTTCGCTAGAATCGTTCTCAGCAGTACCCCCGCGAGAGCGTTGAAGGAGAACAAAATGCTGCTCAAGGCAGGCGAAAAAGCCCCTGTTTTTTCATTGCCGGATGCCGACATGGAGACTGTCGATCTGGCCCGCTTCCAGGGTAAGCACATCGTGCTCTTCTTCTACCCGAAGGATGGCACCCCGTGTTGCACCAAGGAAGTGACCGATTTTTCGGATCACGAGGACGATTTTCTCCGCCATGATTGCGTCCTGATCGGCATCAGCCGGGACGACTGCCTGAAGCACGCAGAGTTTCGCGACAAGGAAGGCATCGGAATCGAATTGCTCTCCGATACCGAAGGTACGGTCTGCAAACGGTATGGCGTCTGGCAGGCCAAGGAGGTCGATGGCCACAAGAAATTCGGTGTCTGCCGCTCGACCTTCGTGATCGACCGCGCGGGGATGATCCGGCACGCGCTCTACAACGTCAATTACAAGGGGCACGCAGCCGAAGTGTTGCGCTTGGTCCGGGAGCTGGACGGCTGACACGAATCGAGGCCGTGAAAACAAAAACGCCGATCATTTGATCGGCGTTTTTTTTGTGTGGCGAACAACGCTCAGGCTGGCAGCGGGTCAGCGTTGCCCAGCGCCGTGGTGTTCATGCCGCCATCGACGTACATGATTTCGCCGGTGATGCCGCTCGCCAGGTCGGAGAGCATGAAGGCTGCGGCATTGCCGACTTCCTCAATGGTCACGTTACGGCGCAACGGGGCGTTGTGCGAGTTGTAGGCGAGCAGTTTACCGAAGTTGCCGATGCCGGAAGCCGCGAGGGTCTTGATCGGGCCGGCCGAAATGGCGTTGGCGCGGATGCCCTCGGGGCCGAGGCAGAAGGCCAGGTAGCGGGTAGCGGCTTCGAGGCTCGCCTTGGCCAGGCCCATGGTGTTGTAGTTGGGCATGGTGCGCTCGGCGCCCAGATAGGAGAGGGCGAGCAGGGCAGCCTTGCGCCCCTGCATCATCGGACGGGCCCCCTTGGCCAGGGCGGCATAGCTGTAGGACGAGATGTCGTGGGCAATGCGGAAGGCTTCGCGCGAAATGCCGTTCAGGAAATCGCCTTCGATGGCTTCAGTCGGAGCATAGGCGATGGAGTGCACCAGGCCGTCGAGGCCGTCCCAGCGTTTGCCGAGTTCGACGAACAGGTTGTCGATTTGCTCGTCGCTGCTGACGTCGACCGGAATGGTGATGTCGCTGTCGAATTCGGCAGCAAATTTCTTGATGCGGTCTTCGAAGCGCTCGTTCTGGTACGTGAATGCCAGTTGTGCACCTTCGCGGTGGCAGGCCTTGGCAATGCCGTAGGCGATGGAATGCTTGGAGAGCAGACCGGTGATCAGAATCTTCTTGTCGGCGAGAAAGCCCATTCGTTGTTCTCCCTTAGGGGTTAAGCCTTGGGATTATAAACCGGGAAACCGCGTTTCGCGGCAAGCGAACACGGTTTCCGGCAGGCCGCTTACATGTTGGGGTAAGTCGGCCCCTCGCCACCCTGCGGCACGACCCAATTGATGTTCTGGGTCGGGTCCTTGATGTCGCAGGTCTTGCAATGCACACAGTTCTGCGCATTGATCTGCAGGCGTGGCTGGCCTTCTTCGCGACCGAGGATCTCGTAGACGCCGGCCGGGCAGAAGCGGGTTTCCGGCGCATCATACTTGGCCAGGTTGACCGTGATCGGCACCGCAGCATCCTTGAGTTGCAGGTGGCAGGGCTGGTCTTCCTCGTGGTTGGTGCTGGACAAGAAGACAGACGACAGGCGGTCGAAGGTGATCACGCCATCCGGTTTCGGATAGTCGATCTTCGGGCACTCGGCAGCTGGCTTCAGCTTGGCATGGTCCGCCTCCTTGTGATGCAGGGTCCACGGGGCCTTGCCGCCGAAGACGATCTGATCGATGCCGAACATCAGCGAACCGAGTTTCAAGCCCTTGGCCATCCATGGCTTGAAGTTACGTGCTTTGTGAAGTTCCTCGTATAACCAGCTGTTTTTGAATGCTTCTGGATAGGCGGTCAGCTCGTCGCGCTGGCGCTCGGCCTGCAGGGCATCGAAGCAGGCTTCGGCAGCCAGCGCGCCGGTCTTGATGGCGCAATGCGAGCCTTTGATACGGGCTGCATTCAGGAAACCGGCATCGTCGCCGATCAGCACGGCTCCAGGGACGGTCAGCTTGGGTAATGATTGCAGGCCTCCGGCAACCAGGGCGCGGGCACCGTAGGCGATGCGCTTGCCACCCTCAAGGAATTTGCGGATTTCCGGATGCGTCTTGAAACGCTGGAATTCCTCGTAGGGTGACAGGTGCGGGTTTTCGTAGCCGAGCCCGACGACGAAGCCGATGGCGATCTGGTTGTTTTCCAGGTGGTAGAGGAAGCCGCCACCGTAGGTGTCCGGCTGCATCGGCCAACCGCCGCTATGGATGACCAGGCCAAGCTGGTGCATGTCGGGCTGGATTTCCCAGAGTTCCTTGAGGCCGATGCCGTAGGTTTGCGGGTCGGCATCCTTGTCGAGGGAAAATTTTTCGATCAGCTGCTTGCCGAGGTGTCCGCGGCAGCCTTCGGCGAAGAGGGTGTATTTGCCGTGCAGTTCCATGCCGAGCTGGAAATTGGGGCCTTCCGAGCCATCGCGCAGACGCCCCATGTCGCCGGTGGCAACGCCCTTGACGGCGCCGTTCTCGTCGTAGAGCACTTCGGAGCCGGCAAAGCCGGGGTAGATTTCGACACCCAGAGCCTCGGCCTGTTCGCCGAGCCAGCGGCAGACGTTGCCGAGCGAGATGACGTAGTTGCCTTCGTTGTGGAAACAGCCGGGGAGCAGGCTGTTCGGCACCCGGGTGGCGCCGGTTTCGGAAAGGATGAAGAAACGGTCTTCGGAAACCGGGGCGTTGAGCGGGGCACCATCTTCCTGCCAGTTGGGCAGGAGTTCGGTCAGGGCGCGGGGATCCATGACGGCGCCGGACAGGATGTGGGCACCGATTTCGGCACCTTTCTCGATCAGGCAGACAGAGATGTCCGTACCTTTTTCACTGGCCAGCTGCTTGAGTCGAATCGCCGAGGCCAGACCGGCCGGGCCGCCGCCAACGATGACGACGTCGAATTCCATGGCTTCGCGTTCCATGATGTCTCCTTGAATTTATTGTGAGCTTATTTTCAATACGGTACAGTATGGTCACTGTTTAATCAATATCTTTTCAAACGATCGTTTATGGAACATCGCAGAAAACTTATCCATGTCACCAAGATGCCGATTCGCTGGGGCGACATGGACGCCTATGGCCACGTCAACAATACCGTTTATTTCCGCTATATGGAGCAGGCCCGCGTCGAATGGATCGAGGACATGCAGGTCGCCGTCCGGCCGGGTGGCGACGGGCCGGTGATCATCAATGCCAGTTGCACTTTCCTGGTGCCGATGACCTATCCGGGCATGGTCGAGGTGCGGACGTATGTTGGTGCCATCGGTCGTTCCAGTTTCCAGACCTATGTCGAGATGCGTATCGAGGGTGACGACAAGGTATATGCCGAAGGCGCCGCCAAGGTGGTCTGGATGAATACGCAGAACGGCAAGTCGGTGCCGGTGCCGGATCATATCCGGGCCGCCCTCGAAGCAGAGTAAACTCGCGGCCCATCGCATCCACGAAACCGAAGCGCATGGGCAAACGCAAAATCTGGGAGAAACTGCTTTCCAACGAACGGCTGGGCGCCGGCAAGGCACCGGACTCGGCCGAACGGACGGCATTCCAGCAGGACTACGACCGCATCGTCTTCACCTCGGCTTTCCGCCGCATGAAGGACAAGACGCAGGTTTTCCCGCTTTCCAAGAGCGACTACGTGCGTACCCGCCTGACGCACAGCCTGGAGGCGAGCTGCGTCGGCCGTTCGCTGGGGGCTGTCGTCGGCCGCGAGATCATCGCCCGGCATGGGCTGAAGGATGTCGAATCGGGCGATTTCGGCGCCATCGTCGCCGCCGCCTGCCTGGCGCACGACATCGGCAATCCGCCCTTCGGCCATGCCGGCGAGGATGCCATCCGCGAGTGGTTCCGCAATTCCGGCCTGCTCGAGCGCCATGCTTTCACCCCGGCACAGCGGGCCGATTTCGAGCGTTACGAGGGCAATGCGCAGGGCTTCCGTATCGTCAGCCGCCTGCAAAGCCCGGCCAACCCTGGCGGTCTGCAACTGACCAGCGCGGTACTGGCAACCTTCACCAAATACCCGCGCCCATCGCATGTCGATGACGAACTCGGCGGCAAGAGCGGCAAGAAATTCGGCTTCTTCCAGCAGGATGCCGAGAACTTCGCCCGCGTCGCCCGCGCCACCGGCCTGGTCGAGCGCTTGCCCGGCACGGCCTGGCGGCGTCACCCGCTGGCCTTCCTGGTCGAGGTGGCGGATGACACCTGCTACCTCATCGTCGATCTGGAAGATGCGGCACGGCTCGGTTTCGTGCCGTACCGGGATGCCGAATGCCTGCTCGGTGATCTGGCCGGCAATACCGTCAGCGGTGGCCGCCTGGCTCGCCTGCATGACCCCAAGGAGCGCCTGGAGTACCTGCGGGCCAAGGCGATCGGCCGGTTGCTGGAGGGCGCGGCAGCCGTTTTTCTGGAAAACGAGGAGGCCATCCTGAGCGGGGCGTTCGACGACGAATTGCTGGAACAGTCGCCGGTCGGCATACCCTTGCAGGCGGTATTGCAGGTGGCCAAGGAAACGATCTACACGGCGCGTCCGGCGCTGGAGATCGAGACGGCCGGCTTCGAGGTGCTGGGTGCCTTGCTCGGCTTGTTCACCCAGGCTGTCGAGGCGAAGGCCGGGGTGGAGGGCGTCCGCTTCACCACCCGCGAGCGGATGCTGATGAAATTGTTACCGGCGCAATTCCTCGGTCATGCCGGCGAGCCGGACCCCGATCCTTATGTCCGCCTGTTGCAGGTAGCCGATTTCGTCGCCGGGATGACCGATTCCTACGCGGTGGACATGTACCGCAAGCTCAAGGGCTTCGCGCTGCCGACCTGAAGCGCTCCTAGGGCGGTTGCGGATTGAAGAGGCGCTCCAGTTCGTCGAGGAAAACACGGACCTTGGGCAGCCGGACACGGCTCGGCGTATAGCAGGCGTAGAGCTGGCGGCCGAAACCGGTCAGCGGTTCGTAGTCGTCGAGGACCGTCTGCAGTCGGCCGCGCTGGATTTCCGGACCGGCCAGATAAGTGGGCAGGATGGCCAGGCCGTGGCCGGCGAGGACAGCGTCCAGGATGCAGTCCAGGCTGTTGAAGCGGAAGCGGCTGGCGAGTGGCACGCTGATCTGCTCCCCGTCTTGGCCGAGGAGGTCCAGCGTGTTGCTTGACGCTGCCTGCAGGTAACCGAAGCAGGGGTGCCTGGCCAGGTCGTTGGGCTGTGTCGGCGTACCGTGCGCCGCGAGGTAGGCCGGCGTGGCACAGAGCACGCGGTTCAACGTGACCAGTCGCCTGGCGACGGCCTCATCGGGGGGCGCCTTGGTGTGGCGCAGGGCGAGGTCGATGTTGTCGTCGACCAGATCGACCAGTTGGTCGGTCAGGATCAGTTCGCATTCCAGTTCCGGATATTGCGCGGTGAGCCGTGGTAGTAGCGGGGCGATGTACAGGCGGCCGAAGGTCAGGGAGGCGCTGATGCGGAGCAGGCCGCTGGGCGTATCGCCCAGGTTGCGCACGGCGATTTCGGTGCTGGCCACGGCGTCGAGGGCACGCAGGGCGTGCTGGTGGAAAACTTCGCCGGACGGCGTCAGCGCCAGCTTGCGCGTCGAGCGTTCGAACAGGCGGGCGCCGAATTGCCGTTCGAGATCGGCAATCTGCTTGCTGATCTGGGCCCGCGTACAATCCAGCCGGCGCGCCGCCTCGGCCATGCTGCCGGTTTCGACGACCTTGACGAAGCTTTCCCAGGAATTGAGCCAGTGCATTTGTCAATTATCCGTTGACGAGATGGTGCGAATTATGGGCTTTTTCGTACGTTATTTGGCGACTATAGTGCAGCCGAATTCTCTAAAGGCATAACACCATGTTCCGCGCATTGAATCGCCCCGACATCCTGATGACCGCCCTGGCCGCGGCCGGGATCATGATGATCTCGATGGGCATCCGCCAGTCGCAGGGCCTGTTCGTCGCGCCGCTCAACGACACGACGGGGCTCGGCATCGCCACCATCAGCTTCGCGCTGGCCATCGGCCAGTTCACCTGGGGTGCCATCCAGCCGCTGGCCGGCGCCGTCGCCGACCGCCACGGGCCGCGTATCGTGCTGATTGCCGGCATCGTGCTGCTGGCTGCCGGCTGCGCGCTGACTCCCTACATGGGTACCGGCTTCGGCCTGGCCGTATCGCTTGGCCTGTTCTGCGCCATGGGCTCGGGCGCCAGCAGTTTTTCGGTGCTGCTCGGGGCAGCGGCGCAGCGCATGCCGGCCGAGGCGCGCGGTGCGGCCTCGGGGTTGATCAATGCCGGCGGTTCATTCGGCCAGTTCGTGTTTGCGCCGATCTTGCAGAAGCTGATCCAGAGCCTGGGCTGGGTCGGTTCGATGTGGGCGATGGCGGCGACGGCGCTGCTGGCGCTGCCGCTGATCGGCAAACTGACGCAATCGACGCATGCCACGCACATCCAGGATAACGACGAAGGCGGGGTGCTCAAGGCGATCGGTACCGCGATGCAGGATCGCAGCTACCTGTTGCTGCACGCCGGCTTCTTCACCTGCGGCTTTCACATCGCCTTTCTGGTCACGCACCTGCCGGGCGAGGTCAACCTGTGCGGCCTGCCGCCCTCGGTGGCCAGCTGGTCGCTGGCGATCATCGGCCTGACCAACATCTTCGGCAGCCTGTATGCCGGTTCCTGCGTCGCCAAATACCGCAGCAAGTACGTGCTGGCCGTGATGTACGGTTCGCGGGCGCTGCTGGTCGCCTGGTACCTGATGATGCCGCGCACCGAATGGACGTATTACGTCTTTGCTGCCGGCCTCGGCTTTACCTGGCTGGCGACCGTGCCGCCGACCGCGGCCATCGTCGGCAAGCTGTTCGGCATCCGCTACCTGGCGACCTTGTTCGGCCTGACCCTGCTGTCGCACCAGATCGGCGGCTTCCTCGGCGCCTGGCTCGGCGGATTGGCGATTACCCAGTTCGGCGATTTCAGCTGGATGTGGTACGCCGACATGGCGCTGGCAGCGGCCGCTGCGCTCGTCAATCTGCCGATCCGCGAGGCGCCGGTGGTTCGGGCTGCGCCGGCGGCTGCCTGATTACTTGATGCGGTCGAGGAAGCGGTCACGCGCCTCGACCAGGGCGGGCAGGGCGCTGTCGTCGACCAGCGTGCTGCACACCTGGTAAAAATCGTCGAAAGCGGCGCGTACCGTTTTTTCATCCAGCCTGCGGCGCAGGCCGGGCTTTTCCTCGCGGGGCGGCGGGTTGATCGGTTTGAGCACGGCATAGCGGGGGATGATCTGCTGGCCCCCCTCGTCGGAGGAGGCGGTCAGCGGGCCGGTTTTGACGAAAACCTTGCCGTTGTATTCGAAACGGTCGCCGATGGCGAGGTGCTGCAGTTTCATGTGGTGCTATCCAAGGAGGGGAGGCGAAGTTTAGCCGATTTGGCCCTTGCCAAAAAACGATTACTGTACAAAAATACAGTCAATGGTTTTTAGCGGAGTCAGGCCATGAAACTCACGCCCCGTCAGCAGGAAATTCTCGATTTCATCAAAAACACCGTCGAAGTGCTCGGCGCACCGCCCACCCGGGCGGAAATCGCCAGCGCCTTCGGTTTTGCCTCGCCCAATGCGGCCGAAGATCATCTCAAGGCGCTCGCCAAAAAGGGCGCCATCAACTTGGAGCCCGGTTCGGCCCGCGGCATTCGCCTCGTCGAGCAACTCGGCCTGCCGCTGATCGGCAGCGTCGCTGCCGGTTCGCCCATCCTGGCCGTCGAAAACATCCAGGCGCGCTATGCCTTCGATGCCGGCATGTTCCATCCGCGCGCCGATTTCCTGCTCAAGGTGCGCGGCTTGTCGATGATCGACGTCGGCATTTACGACGGTGACCTGCTCGCCGTGCACAAGACCAATCAAGCGCGTGATGGCGAAATCATCGTCGCCCGGCTCGATGACGATGTCACCGTCAAGCGCCTGCAGCGCAAGGCGGGGCATATCGAGCTGATCGCCGAGAACCCCGATTTCGAGCCGATCATCGTCCGGCCCGGTGAGGTCGAGTTCGCCATCGAGGGCGTTGCCGTCGGGCTGATACGCGGAGCCGGTTCCAAGCTGTCATGAGCGCCTTGCCGTTGCCGGTCGCTTTGGCGGATGTGCTGGCCAGAGGCGATGTCTGGCGCGGCGATACGCTGGCCTCCCTGCCGGAGGCTGCCATCTCCAGCGGCCATACCGAACTGGATGCCGAATTGCCCGGTGGCGGGTGGCCGTGCGGCTGCCTGACCGAGTTGCTGGTCGACCGGAGCAGCATCGGCGAAATGAGCCTGTTGTTGCCGGCGCTCGGGCGTTTGTCGGGTGAGGGTGGCTGGCTGGCCCTGGTGGCCCCCCCTTGGGTGCCGCATGCACCAGCCTGGATTGCAGCCGGTGTGGCGCTGGAACGCCTGGTCATCGTTCGTGCCGGGCAGGACGTGGCCTGGAGCACCGAGCAATTGCTCGCCTGCGGTGGTTTTTCCGGCGTCTTGGCCTGGCCGGGCGAGGGCGTCAGTGCCAAAGCCCTGCGCCGTTTGCAGGTGGCCGCCGAAGGGCGCCCGACGCTGGCCTGCCTGTGGCGACCGGCCCAGGTGGCCGATGCTCCGTCACCGGCCCCCTTGCGGCTGGCGCTGAGTGCCGATGACAGCAGGCTCTCGGTTCGCGTTCTCAAGCGACGCGGTCGGCCACCATCCCGAACGGTGCATTTGCCGTTCTTCGCATCCATTCCCCGCCCCGGGAGAGAAAACCGTGTTGTGGCTGGCCCTACACTTTCCCTGGTTGCCGATCGAGGCCTTGCCGCTACGCCAGTCGCCTAGCGCAGTCGTTGTTCGTGGCCGGGTGTGGGTGGCCGATGCCGAGGCCATGGCGGCCGGCATCGTCCCCGGCCAGAAGTTGTCGACAGCGCTGGGCCTGTTGCCCGGGCTGGCAACCTTTGAGCGCGATACGGCCCGCGAGCAGCAGGCACTGGAGAGCCTGGCCTGCTGGGCCGGCCGCTTCACCCCAACGGTCAGCCTGGCACCGCCCAACGAACTGCTGCTCGAAATCGGTGGCTGCCTGCGCCTGTTTGGCGGCATCCAGGCCATCGTTTCGGCGGTTGCCGCTGGCTGTGCCGAGCAGGCCTATACCCCCGGCTGGGCGGTGGCGCCGACAGCACTGGCCGCGCGTTGGCTGGCCCGGCAAGGGAGCGGGGCGCTGTGCGCCGATCTCACTTCGCTGCATGCCGCCTTGTCCGCTTTGCCCTGCTCGGCGCCCGCTTGGGCCGTCGAGGTGAATGGTCGGTTGGAATCCTTCGGCGTGCGGCAACTCGGCGCTTTGCGTGCGATGCCCGCCGCCGGCCTACGCCGCCGCCTCGGCAATGAGCCGGTGGACGACCTGGCGCGGGCCTGGGGCGAGATTCCCGATCCGCAGCTAGCCTTCGTCTTTCCGGAACGTTTTGCCCTGAACCTGGAACTGCCATCCCGCGTCGAACAGGCCGAAGCCTTGCTGTTCGCCGGACAGCGCCTGTTCGCCACGCTGGCCGGCTGGTTGAGCGCCCGGCAATTGCGCGTCCGGCGCTGCACCTTGCGTCTGACGCACGATGATGGCGAGGCCAGCGACCTGAGTCTGGGCTTTGCCGAGCCGGCCAGCGAGGAGGGGCGTTTCCTGCGTCTCCTGCGCGAACATCTCGGTCGGCTGGTCTTGCGGGCGCCGGTCGAGGCCGTCGGGCTGCTAGCGGATGAGGTGACGGAAAGCCAGGGTCACAGTGCCCACCTGTTTGACCAGGCACCGGAAGGCGAAGGTACGCTGGCTTGCCTGGAGCGCCTGCGGGCCCGCCTCGGTACAGAGGCTGTCCAGGTGCTGCTGCCGGTGGCCGATCATCGTCCGGAATGCGCCAGCAGTGCCCAAGATGTTGCCTCTGCCGGTACCAAAACGCCGACCAGGCCGGCATCGCCTGCCAGCCATGTGCGCCCGCTGTGGTTGTTGCCGGCCCCGCAAGCCTTGTCCGAGCAAGCTGGCCGGCCGTATTGGCACGGCCCGCTCCGCCTGCTCTCCCGCCCCGAGCGCCTGGAAAGCGGCTGGTGGGATGAGGGGGAGCAAGGTGCTGCCGGCGATGTGCGGCGTGACTATTTCGTGGCGCGCAACCCGCAAGGGCAGTGGGCGTGGATTTTTCGTGATGCCGGGGGCTGGTTCCTGCACGGCCTGTTTGCCTGAACGCGGGGCGTCATCATGTCCTTGCCTGCTTATGCCGAGCTGCATTGCCTGTCCAATTTCAGCTTCCTGCGCGGCGCCTCGCACCCGGATGAACTGATCGAACAGGCCCGGGAGCAGGGCTATGCCGCCCTGGCCCTGACCGATGAATGCTCGCTGGCCGGCATCGTACGAGCGCACCAGGCGGCCAAGGCCGCCGGACTCAAGCTGCTGGTCGGCAGCGAGATGACAACGGTCGATGGCCTGAAACTGGTTTTCCTGGCCCGCAACCGGGAGGGCTACGGCAATCTTTCGGCGCTAATCACGTTGGCCCGCCGTCGGGCGGACAAGGGCAGCTACACGCTGCACCGACATGACCTGAATGCCGTTTCGCCGAGTGGCGCCGTGCCCGATTGCCTGGTGCTCTGGGTGCCGGACGAGCAGGCTTCAATCGAGCAGGGACACTGGCTGGCCGAGCGCTTTGCCGGGCGTTTATGGATTGCCGTCGAACTGCATGCCGGGCCGGATGACGGTGCCCGGCTGGCCGATTTGCAGGCGCTCGGCCAGGCTTGCGGCCTGCCGCTGGTGGCAAGTGGCGACGTGCATATGCACGTCAGGGCCCGTCGTCCGGTACAGGATGTGCTGACGGCCTTGCGCCTGAAAACCACGGTTTTCGAGGCAGGCTACGTGCTTTTTCCCAATGCCGAGCGCCATTTGCGCAGCCGACTGCGCCTCTCCCGGCTCTATCCAGCGGAGTTGCTGGCTGAAACGCTGCGTATCGCCGAGCAATGTACCTTTTCGCTCGACGAACTGCGCTACGAATACCCGGAAGAGATCGTACCGGCCGAGCACACGCCAACCTCCTGGCTGCGCCAAGAAACCGAACGCGGCCTGGTCGAGCGCTACCCGCAAGGCGTTCCCGACGATGTCCGGCAACGTGTCGAACACGAATTGGCCCTGATTGCCGACCTGAAATACGAAGCCTATTTCCTGACGGTCTACGACATCGTCTGCCATGCCCGCGAAATCGGTGTGCTGTGCCAAGGGCGCGGCTCGGCGGCCAATTCCACGGTCTGTTTCGCGCTGGGCATCACCGAAGTTGATCCGGCCCGCGCCGCCATGCTGTTCGAGCGCTTCATCTCCAAGGAGCGCGGCGAGCCGCCGGATATCGACGTCGATTTCGAGCACGAGCGGCGCGACGAGATCATCGCCTATATCTACCGCAAATATGGCCGCGAACGCACGGCCCTGGCCGCGGCGCTGATTACTTACCGAACCAAGGGTGCCCTGCGCGACGCCGGGCGGGCGCTGGGTTTCGACGCCGCTCGCATCGATGCGCTGACCGCCTCGCTGGCCTGGTGGGACAAGCGGGAGCAACTGCCGGCCCGGTTTGCCGAGCAGGGCCTCGACCCCGATTCACCGCGCGTGGCGAAATGGTTGTGGCTGGCCGAGCAACTGCGCGGCTTTCCGCGCCACCTGACCCAGCATGTTGGCGGTTTCGTCATGTCGCGCGGGCCGCTGGCCCGGCTGGTGCCGGTCGAGAACACCGCCATGCCGGAGCGCACGGTCATCCAGTGGGACAAGGATGACCTCGACGCCGTCGGCCTGATGAAGGTCGACGTGCTGGCCCTCGGCATGCTCTCGGCGCTGCGCCGCATGCTGGCGATGCTGAGCGGGCGCAGCGGCCGGGAATGGCGCTTGCGGGATATCCCATCGGAAGACCCGGCCACTTACGCCATGCTGTGCCGGGCGGACAGCATGGGCGTCTTCCAGGTCGAGTCGCGCGCCCAGATGTCCATGCTGCCCCGCCTGCGGCCCCGGCGTTACTACGATCTCGTGGTCGAAGTGGCGCTCGTCCGGCCCGGGCCGATCCAGGGTGACATGGTGCATCCCTACCTAAAGCGGCGGCAGGGCAGGGAGCGCATCGAGCAGATTTCGCCGGCCGTCGATGCCGTGCTGGCCCGCACCTATGGCGTGCCCATCTTCCAGGAGCAGGTCATGCAACTGGCCATCGTCGCCGCCGACTTCACCCCGGGCGAGGCGGATCAACTCCGTCGGGCGATGGCCGCTTGGCGGCGCAAGGGCAACCTGCAGAAATACCAGGACAAGCTGCGTGCCGGCATGGCCACCAACGGCCTGCCCGCCGAGTTTGCCGAGCGTATCGTCCAGCAGATTCAGGGCTTCGGCGAATACGGCTTCCCCGAGTCGCATGCCGCCAGCTTTGCACTGCTTGTCTATGCCTCGGCCTGGGTCAAGCGTCACCATCCCGCCATCTTCCTGTGCGCTCTGCTGAACAGCCAGCCGATGGGCTTCTATTCGCCCTCCATGCTGATCCAGGATGCCCAGCGCCACGGTGTCAACGTGCTACCGGTCGATGCCAATGCCAGCACCTGGGATAGCCAGGTCGATACCCGCGGCGCCGTTCGCCTCGGCCTGCGCGAAATCAGCGGCTTTTCGCCGGTGGCCGCCGAACGGATGGTTCTGGCACGCCAAGCTGCCGGGCCCTTCGCCAACGTGGCTGATCTGGCGGCGCGGGCCGGCTTGAACCGGCGCGATCTTGACCGTCTGGCCGCCGCCGACGCGCTGGCCAGCCTGGCCGGCCATCGTCGGCAGGCGTCTTGGGCGGCAACGGCGGCTGTTGTCCAGGGCGATCTGTTCGATGGCATCGCGCCGAGCGAGCCGGTGCTCGACTTGCCGGCCCCCGGCGAAGGCGAAAATCTCGTCGCCGATTATCGCAACCTCGGTTTCACGCTCCGCCGCCACCCTCTAGCACTGCTCCGGGCGCAGTTGCAGCAGCGCCGCTTCGTACCGGCCGGGGAACTTGCCCAGGCCGGCCACCGGGCGCTGGTCCGCGCCGCCGGCATCGTCGTCGGCCGCCAGCGGCCGGGCACCGCCACCGGCATCGTCTTCGTCACGCTGGAAGATGAAACCGGCCTGACCAATGTTGTCGTCCATCCTCAGCTCGTCGAAAGACAGCGCCGCGAACTGCTGGGCGCCAGCCTGCTCGGTGTTTTCGGGCAGCTACAGGTCGAAGGGCAGGTCGTCCATCTGGTCGCGAAGCGCCTGGTCGACCTGTCCGCCTGGCTGGGCCGACTGGAGACGGTGAGCCGGGATTTCCACTGAGCGCGAAGGGCCGGAGGGTTTTTCGCGTAGTGGTAGAATCCGGCCACCAGGCAGAGCCGGATGGCCCCGATCTGCTTCTCCATCCCCAGATTAGGAATACAGCACCATGAACATGCAGGTCGCCAAGAACACCGTTATCACACTCGATTACCACGTTACCGATCCCGATGGCGAGGTGGTGGACGAAGGCCGCGAGCCGCTGGTTTACCTGCATGGCGGCTACGACGACATCTTCCCGAAGATCGAGGAAGCCCTGCAGGGCAAGAAGATCGGCGAGTCGGTGCAGGTCAAGCTGCAGCCGGATGAGGCGTTCGGTGAATACGATGCCGGCATGGTCCAGATCGAACCGCGCAAGGATTTCCCGAAGGAACTGCAGGTCGGCATGCAGTTCGAAGGCGGTCCGGAAGACGGCGGCGAGGATGATTTCGTGATCTACCGCGTCACCGACATTGCCGACGACAAGGTGGTGCTCGATGGCAATCATCCGCTGGCCGGCATGGCGCTGGTCTTCACCTGCACGGTGACGGCGGTTCGTCCGGCCAGTGCGGAAGAAGTCGAGCATGGCCATGTCCATCATCCGGACGAAGATGGCGAAACCTGCCACTGATCGCGTTCGCTTCAGCCACGCATGAAAAAACCTGCTTCGGCAGGTTTTTTTACGGGTTCCGGTCTGGCCAGGGGTAGGTTTCGAAGCGGAACAGCGTGGGGCGCTCGGTGTCGATGATGCCCAGCGTCCAGCCCATCAGGGGATAACCATGGGTTTCAACTCGGGTGAAGCGGAAGTTGGTGCGTCCATGATGGTCGCGCAACGGCTGGTCGATGCGGCTGATGTGCGTATCGCCATGGACGGCCACGACCTGGCCGGGGAAGCGCTCGGTTTCTTCCTGCAGGATGGTCAGGAATTCGCGATAGCCGCGATGCGCCAGGCCTTGGGCAAAATGTGTGAAGCCCGGGTTGGCCTGGAAAAGCAGGACAATCCCCGCCAGTTTCTCGCGCCTCGCCATCTCGAAGCTGTCGCGCAACCAGGCGAGGACGACCGGGTTGCGGGCAACGAACTCTGGGCGGGGTTCGCCGGTCAGTCCCCAGTTGTTGTTGCCACCCGGCAGGTTCAGCGTGACGAACAGCACCGGGCCGAGGCGGAAGCGCGCATGCTCCGGGTAGTTTCCGGCCTGGCGTTCGAGCGGCAGCTGTGTCTTGCCGAGTGAGAAGGCGTCCTCCCAGAACAGGCGGCGCAGCTTGGCCAGACGTTCGAGCGGGTCATAAGCCCCGTTGCTCAGCCGATCGCAGTCACTCCACTCGTTGTCGCCCGGCATGAGAATGAAGGGGACGCGACTGTTCTGGAACAACTTGTAGCGATCCTCGAACAGCGCATCGTCGCATCGGCTGGAGCCCGATTTGAAATCGCCGACATGGGCAATGAACGCGACATGCCGGTCGGCGATAGCCGACAGCATTTTCGGTAGCTCGGCCCGTTCGTTGTCCGAATAGGGCGTGTCGCCGATCAGTGCAAAACGCCAGGTTTCGGCCGTTGCACCCTGCAGGGCTGCAGCCAGGAGTAGCCCGCCGAGCAGGCGGGCGACGCGGCTGCTTCGCGATGGGCGCCGGACACTCACCCGAGCAGCCCTTTCAGCGCATACAGGGCATCGAGCGCCTCGCGTGGTGTCAGGCTGTCCGGGTCGATCGCCGCCAGGCGGTCGACCACTGGATGCGGCTCGGCGGCGGCCGGTTCCGGCTCACCCTGGGCGAAGAGGTCCGGCTGCAGTGGATCGACGGCGGCGCGCTGCTCGAATTCGCGCAACTGCTTGCGGGCCGCTCGCACCACGGCGGTCGGAATGCCGGCCAGCGCGGCGACCTGGATACCGTAACTCTGGTTGGCTGGCCCTTCTTCGACGGCGTGCATGAAGACAATGCGGTCGTTATGCTCGACCGCACCGAGGTGCACGTTGGCCAGTTCCGAATACTCGTGCGACAGGCGGGTCAGCTCGAAGTAGTGCGTGGCAAACAGGGTCAGGCTACGGTTCTTTTCGACCAGATGGCGCAGGATGGCGAAGGCGAGCGCCATGCCGTCGAAAGTCGAGGTGCCGCGGCCGATTTCGTCCATCAGGACCAGGCTTTGATTCGTTGCATGGTGCAGGATGGCCGCTGCTTCGGTCATTTCGACCATGAAGGTCGAACGGCCGGAAGCGAGGTCGTCGGAAGCGCCGATGCGGGTAAAGATGCGGTCGAGCGGGCCGAGTACGCAGGATTCGGCCGGCACGTAGCTGCCGAGGTGGGCGAGCAGGGCGATCAGCGCCACCTGGCGCATGTAGGTTGATTTACCGCCCATGTTCGGGCCGGTGATCAACAACAGTCGGCGGTTGTCGGCCAGCAGGCAGTCATTGGCGATGAAGGTTTCGGCACTCTGCGCCAGCTCGTTCTCGACTACCGGGTGGCGGCCGTTGACGATGTTCAGCTGCGTTTCAGCGGCGAATTGCGGCTTGCACCAGTTGCGCTTGAGGGCCGATTCGGCAAAGCCGGCCAGCAGGTCGAGCTGGGCGACGGCGCGGGCGATGGTCTGCAAGGTCGGCACCACGGGCAGCAGGGCGTCGAGGATCTGCTCATAAAGCAGCTTCTCCCGGGCCAGCGAGCGTTCCTGTGCCGACAGCGCCTTGTCCTCGAAGGCCTTGAGCTCCGGCGTGATGTAGCGCTCGGCATTCTTCAAGGTTTGCCGACGACGGTAATCGTCGGGAATCTTGTCGACGTTGGCGTGCGTGACTTCGATATAGAAGCCATGCACCTTGTTGTACTCGACCTTGAGGCTGGCAATGCCGGTGCGCTCGCGTTCGCGGGCTTCCATGTCGATCAGGAAGGCGCCGCAGTTGTCGTTCAGCGAGCGCAGTTCGTCGAGATCAGGATCGTAGCCCGGTGCGATAACCCCTCCATCGCGCACCTGGGCGCCTGGTTCGGCGGCAATGGCGCGGACCAGCAGGGCCAGCGCGGCTTCCGGCGTCTCCAGTTCGGCAAATAGCTGGGTGAGCAGCGGGGCAGGTTGCGCCATCAGCGGTGCACGCAACGCCGGCAGGCGGGCGAGCGATTCGCGCAGGCTCGCCAGGTCGCGCGGCCGCGCATTGCGCAGCGCGATGCGGCCGGCGATGCGCTCGATGTCGGCGATGCCGCGCAAGGCCTTGCGCACCTCACCGGCCAGGCGGCCATAGTCGTCGAGCAGGCCTTCGACGGCGCCATGGCGCAGGGCGGGAATGTCGCGCTCGCGCAGCGGGTGGTGCAGCGTGTGGCGCAACAGGCGGGAACCCATGCTGGTCACGCAGTTGTCGAGCAGCGAGAACAAGGTCGGCGACGGCTGGCCGCGCAAGGTTTCGGTGAGTTCGAGGTTGCGCCGGGTGGCGAGGTCCAGTCCCAGGTAGGCGCCTTCCAGTTCTACCGTCAGGCCACGCAGGTGCGGCAACTTGCCGGATTGCGTTGCCTGGGCGTACTGCAGCAGCGCACCGGCTGCGGCAATGGCGGGCTTCAGGCCCTCGGCGCCGAAGCCGGCCAGCGAGGCCACTTCGAATTGGTCGCAGAGCAGGCGGCGCGCCGAGTCGTAGTCGAAATACCAGTCCGGCTGGCGGGTGCGGGCTACATCGAGGTTGAAATTGGGCGTCCAGCTCTCCGGGTAGAGGATTTCCGCCGGGCGAACGCGCTCCAGCGTGGCGGGAATCTGCTCGGCCGGCACTTCGATCAGGATGAATTCGCCGCTCGACAGGTTCAGGCGGGCGATGCCGGCCGTGTTGCGCTGTGTCGCAACGGCGAGCAGCCAGATGTCCTGCTTGTCGTCGATCAGCGCCGCATCGGTCAGCGTGCCCGGCGTGACGATGCGCGCCACGGCCCGCTCGACCGGCCCCTTGCTGGTTGCCGGGTCGCCGATCTGTTCGCAGATGACGGCTGATTCGCCGAGTTTGACCAGCCGGGCAAGGTAGGGTTCCAGCGAATGAAAGGGCACGCCACACATCTTGATCGGCACCCCGGCCGACTGGCCACGCGTGGTCAGCGTAATGTCGAGCAGACGCGCGGCTTTTTCGGCGTCTTCGTAGAAAAGCTCGTAGAAATCGCCCATCCGGTAAAACAGCAGGGTGTTCGGGTGCTTGGCCTTGAGCGCCAAGTACTGAACCATCATGGGCGTGTGCTTGGGCTGTTCGTTTTTTGCTTCTTTTGCCATGTGTCTTGGGGAACTTATTGCCGGATTTCGCGGGTGTTATCCGGCGCACCGAACTCGCCGCTGCTGCGGAAGGGGTTGATGTCGAGGCCGCCGCGCCGGGTATAGCGGGCGTAAACAGCCAGCGCATCGGGGTGGCAGTGGCGCTGGATGTCGCTGAAGATGCGCTCGACGCACTGCTCGTGGAATTCGTTGTGCTCGCGGAAGGAGACGATATAACGCAGCAGCCCGGCGCGGTCGATGGGCTGGCCCCGATAGCGCACGACGACCATGGCCCAGTCCGGCTGGCCGGTGACCAGGCAGTTGGACTTGAGCAGGTGGGAATACAGGGTTTCCTCGACTGCCTCGCCGGGCCGGGTGGCGAGCAGTTCGGGGGCCGGCTGGTAGCGGTCGCAGGCGATGTCGAGCTCATCGATCAGCGTACCCGCAGGTGTGCCCAGGCTTGCCGTCGGTGCGGTGGAAAGCGGTTGCAGCGCAACGATGACCGGGCGCCCGGCGGTGGCCGAGAGGTCGCGGGTCATGATCTCCGCCACGGCCTCGACCGAGTCAAAGCGGGTCTGGTTGAAGGAGTTGAGGTAGAGCTTGAAGGATTTCGACTCGATCAGGTTCGGGCTGTCGACTGGCACGCGAAAGGTGCCGACGGCGACCATTGGCTTGCCCTTGGGGGTCAGCCAGGAGAGCTCGTAGGCGTTCCACAGGTCTTCGCCAACGAAGGGCAGGGCGGCATCATCGATGCCGATTTCGCGGCGCTTCAACTGGCGCGGAATCGGGTAGAGCAGTTCCGGCGCGTAGTGGCTCTGGTAGGACGTCGCCTTGCCCAGCGGCGAGGCATGGCTAGGGTCGGGAATGGTGTGGGTCGTCATGGGGCCGGATTTTACCTGCTTGCCCGCTGGGCGATGCCGTCTAGTGCTGCCGTAGTTCGATCAGGTGCGGGCCGCCGGCTTGCAGCGCGTTATGGAGTGCCAGGCGCAGCGCGTCGTGAACGTCGACCTGTGCATAGTCGATGCCGAAAGCCCGGGCAGCGTGGCCAAAATCCACCGCCTGCGGCGTGCGCCAGCCCTGCTCGAATTCGGGCAAGGTACGTTGCGGCAAGTGGTCGAAAATACCGCCGCCGTTATTATTGACCGTGACGATCACGAGATCGCGGCCACGCGCCAGGGCCAGCCCGCCCAGATCATGCTGGCAGGTCAGATCACCGAGCAGGGCGACCGTTCGGCCATGGGCCGCCGCAATGCCGGCCGCCGTTGAAATATTGCCGTCGATGCCGCTGGCGCCACGGTTAGCGTGACAGTGCAAGGTCTTGTCGGAGACGCCGGAGAATGAATCGAGTTGTCGGATGGCGAGCGAGTTCCCCACGAAGAGGGCGCCACCGTCAGGGATTTCGTCGAGCACCGCCGTGATGTGGCTCGCTTCGGCACTGGCCGCAGTACGGCGCTCCTCGGTCATAAAGGCTTCCAACCAGCCGGCCGGCGCCGGGGATGGCGCCTGTTCAGCCAGTGCAGCGCAGAGATCGGCCGGTTCGCCGCGGACGAGATGGGTGATGCGGTGCGGTGGGTCGATCCAGCGCGGCCACGGGTCGAACACGACATGAGTCGCCGTGGTGGCCGAAGCGAAATTCTGCAGGTGGCGGGTGACCGGGAAGGCCCCGATGCGGATGATCCATTCCGGCCGGGCGATCTGCCGCTCGCCAGCATCTGCCAGCCAGCGGTTGTAGCGGACACAGAGGTGCGACCGGTCATGCCGGC
The DNA here is from genome assembly GCF_000519045.1 of Dechloromonas agitata is5. GTDB lineage: Bacteria > Pseudomonadota > Gammaproteobacteria > Burkholderiales > Rhodocyclaceae > Azonexus > Azonexus agitatus. Next base: position 2,766,614 of record NZ_KI912532.1, on the reverse strand, counting down.
CGAAGCGCAGCCCGGACATGGGTTCGGCCAGGATCGGGCAGGCCAGCCGGCGGGCGAGGGCGGTAACGGCCGGCGCCAGCCCCGGATCGGCGGGCGTCTCGCCGCAGATGATGACGCCGGGGCGACCGGCAATGCGTTCGGCCAGCTCGGACATTAGCCCGGTATCGAGGGCCAATTTCGGGAAGTGGTGCGTGACCGGCCCCGGTTCGTCGTTGGTGATCTGCGGATCGGCCGGCAGCAGCGGTTCGCGAAAAGGCTGGTTGATATGCACCGGGCCGGGGTAAGGCCAAATGGCCTGTTCGACCGCCTGGGTTGCCAGGCGGTGCAGGTAGCCGGGGTCGAAACCGGCATGCGGCGCGCCCAGCGCATGCCCGGCACGAACCCACGGGGCGAACATGCCGATCTGGGGGACCGTCTGGTTGGCGCCACAGGCATGCAGTTCCGGCGGCCGGTCAGCCGACAAGGCGATCAGCGGAACGCCGGACTGGCTGGCCTCGATGACGGCTGGCAGCCAGTTGGCCGGGGCCGTGCCAGAGGTGGCGAGGAGCAGTGCTGGTTGCCGTTGCACTTTGGCAATGCCGAGCGCGAAGAAGGCGGCACTGCGCTCATCGACGGCGATGTGGCAGCGCAGACCGGGCTGGCGCAGCATGGCAAGGGCGAGCGGTGTCGAGCGCGAACCGGGCGAAATGATTGCCTCGCGCGTACCGGCAGCGACAAAACCGGCGATCAGGGCGTGTGCCCAGTCAAGGTTGAGGGAGCCGGTATCGGTCATGTTTTCATCTGTGCCGCTGAAAATAGGGAATTGTAGTCGCTATCCTGCACGCGAACGCGCTGGCCCGTGCTATTATTCGCTCCGCTTTCCGCCAGCCGGCGGGGAGCCCGACGCGGAGTGGTAGTTCAGTCGGTTAGAATACCGGCCTGTCACGCCGGGGGTCGCGGGTTCGAGTCCCGTCCACTCCGCCAGTCACTGCTCAAAACCCGTAAGCCCAGCTTGCGGGTTTTTGCTTTTCAGCACCGGCGAATTCCCGATAAAGCCCAAGCAGGCCTAGGGTAAAGCCCAGTTCATCCGACACTAACCTTCCCTATAAGCTATGACCAAACAATACCAAGAAGTCCAGGGAAGCTTATGTCAAACGAAGGTCGTCATCAGCAGAGCGAGAGCTTTTGCAACCTTGACTACCTGATGGTCACGCTCGGTCGCAACGAGGCGACCGCCATGCGTCTGGTTGCCATGTTCCTGGAGAATTACCCGCTTCTCTGCCAGCGCATGTATGCGGCGCTGGATGCCGGTGACCCGGTTGCCTTGCGCAATGCCCTCCACGACATCCGCAGTGGTTGCGTACTCTTTTCAGGGCAGCGCTGTGTCGATCTGGCGCGAGGTTTCGAGGATTCGCTGCGCCGGCACCTTGAGAACGGGAACCCTCTCGACGGCCGTGAGGACTGGCGGACCATGGCCGACACGCTCGCCAATTGCCTGCATTGCATGGCGTCGGAGATGCGCAATTTCCTCGCCGGCAAGGCCGGCCAAGACCATCTGCGAAGCCCGTAGGCTGTCCTAGCAGAGCACCCCGTTCTGAAGCGCAAAACGGGTCAATCCGGTGACGTCGTGCGCACCGATCCGTTCCATTAGCCGGCCGCGATGAAACTCGACGGTTTTCGGGCTGATGCATAGCAAGCGGGCGATTTCCTTGGTTGTTTTCCCTGAGGCCACCATGCGCAAGACTTCCAGTTGGCGGGCGGTGAGCAGCGTCTTGCTGGCAGGATTGCCGCTCGCTGTCGGCTCAAGACGCAACTGCTCGATACGTGGTGAGAGATAGCGCTGGCCGTTGCGGACGGCAGCCAGTGCCGCGAGCAGTTCGGCCAGCACGAAGTCTTTGAGCAAATAGCCATCGGCCCCAGCCTGCATGGCTTCTTCGATGGTTTCCCGGCGATCGATGCTCGACAGCATCAGGATGCGGGTTTCCTGATCTACCAGGCGAATGGCCCGAGCGACTTCGATCCCCGTCGGGCCCGGCATCGCGATGTCGAGCAGGATGACATCCGGCTTATGTTGCAGGACGGCGGCGATCGCCTGATGACCATCGCTGCATTCGGCGACGAGTTCACACTCCGGCAAGGAATCCAGCAGGGCATGGATACCCGCCCGAATCAGCAACTGGTCGTCGGCGAGAATGATGCGAATAGTGTTATTCATGGCCGAACCTCATGAACTCCGACGAAATACATTATGCGCCGATTGCGGCAAACGGTTATCGCTGGTGTTCCTTCATGGCCCGCTGCGCCTCGCGCTTCGTGTCCTTTTCCATCGTGGCGGCGCGCTTGTCGTGCTGCTTCTTGCCCTTGGCCAGACCAATCTCCAGCTTGATGCGGCCACGCAGGAAATGCAGGTCGAGGGGCACCAGCGCGTAGCCGGCGCGTTCGACCTTGCCGATCAGCTTGCTGATTTCATGGGCGTGCAGCAGCAACTTGCGGGTGCGTGTCGGATCATGCCGGTTATGGGTCGAGGCGGTGGTCAAGGGGGTGATGTGCATGCCGATCAGGAACAACTCGCCCCCCTTGATGATGACGTAGGATTCCTTGATGTTCATCCGGCCGGCACGAATGGCCTTCACCTCCCAGCCTTCAAGGACGATTCCAGCCTCGTACTTGTCCTCGACGAAGTAGTCGTGAAAGGCTTTTTTATTGACCGTAATGCTCATGCTGCCTGGCGATCCATTAAAATTGCGATTCTACAGGATTCAGGATGCACTGCCGCTGCATGGCTCTGGTTGAAAAGACAGTATTGATCGAACAATCGGCCGAACGCATGTTCGAGCTGGTGGATCGTTGCGAGGACTACCCGGCCTTTCTGCCGTGGTGCAGCCACACCGAAGTCAAATTTCGCGATGCGATGAAGACGGTGGGAACTTTGCACATCAATTACCACGCGGTGAAATCGTCATTTACCACCGAAAACGACAAGGTTTTCCCGAATTCGATGAATATCCGCCTGGTTGACGGTCCATTCCGCCGACTGGAAGGGACTTGGCATTTCAAGGCTCTCGCCGAGAATGCCTGCAAGATCGAATTCCGGCTGCATTACGAATTTTCCAGCAAGTTGTTCGAAAAGGTCATTGGCCCGGTCTTCAGCCACATTGCCAACACCTTCGTCGATGCCTTCGTGCGTCGGGCTAACCACGTTTACGGAGTCGCCCATGGCTGAAACGTTGAATATCGAAGTCTGCTACGCCATGCGCGACAAGCAGGAAGTGGTTCGTGTCCGCTTGCCGGAAGGGGCCACGCTGCAACAAGGCCTGGAGTCCTCGGGTCTGTTGGCCAAGTACCCGGAAATCGACACCAAGAAAAACAAGTTCGGTATCTGGAACAAGTTGTCCAAGCTCGATGCCGTTCTGCGCGACAGGGACAGGATCGAGATCTACCGGCCGCTGATCGCCGACCCGAAGGAAGTCCGCAAGCAGCGTGCGGCGGAAGGGAAGGTCATGAAAAAAGGCGCCGGTGATGCCGACGCCTCGGAAGGCTGAACCGCCAAGCCGGTTGGCTTACTGGCAGGTTTCGGCGATGACCCGCTGGGCGCGTTCGATTTCCTGCTGACGCAGCGTGGTATCCAGCACCTTGCGTTGGCCGTTTTCATCCAGTGTGACCATCGGCTGATTGTTTTCCAGCGCGGTCAGGTTGCGCTTGGCTCGTTCGCAGTTTTCCCGCTTCTCGGCCGTGGCAGCCTCTTCCTTGGCCTGCTTGTCGGCTTTTTCCTTGGCTTCCTGCTGGCGCTTCTTGAACTCCATGTCCTTTTCAGCAGTCGTTTTCGGCCCTGCTGCAGCAGCCGTTTTTGCGCCGTCAGCCGCTTTTTCGACCGGCTTTTCGCTTACCACGCTGGGTTGCTGCCCTCCGATGGAGCGGCGGTTCTTGGCGGTGGCCGGCGGTGGTGTGTCGGAAATGATGGTTTGGCCGTTGCTATCCTTCCATTGAAAGGTTTCGGCGTGTGCTGCACTCCCTAGGCTTGACAGGGCAGTGGCAACTACACAAACAAGAAGGGTGTTCGAGGTCATCTGGGTTTCCTTGGCTTTTCTGTATAATACGATTTTGTGACCTTGGATCAAAGGCCATGCGACTGCTGCAAAAAGCCCTTACTTTCGACGACGTCCTTCTCGTCCCTGCACATTCTCAAGTCCTCCCGCGCGACGTTAGCCTGGCCACCCGGCTGACCCGCAACATTACCCTGAACCTGCCGCTGCTCTCGGCCGCCATGGATACCGTGACGGAAGGCCGACTGGCCATTGCGCTGGCCCAGGAGGGTGGAATCGGCATCATTCACAAGAACCTGACAGCGAAGGCCCAGGCGGCCGAAGTCGCCAAAGTCAAGCGTTTCGAGTCCGGCATCCTGAAGGACCCGATTACCGTCTCGCCGATGATGACGGTGCGCGATGTTCTTGAAATCACCCGGCAGTACCGCATTTCCGGTCTGCCGGTAATCGATAAGGCGGGGAAGGTGGTCGGCATCGTCACCAACCGCGACCTGCGTTTCGAGACCAATCTTGATCAGCCGGTCAAGTCGATCATGACCCCGAAGAAGCGCCTGGTCACGGTCAAGGAAGGCGCCAGCGTCGAAGAGGCCAAGGAGTTGATCCGTACGCATCGTCTGGAGCGTGTCCTGGTCATTGACGATGAGTTCCATCTGCGCGGTCTGATCACTGTCAAGGACATCCTCAAGTCTACCGAACACCCGCTGGCCAACAAGGATGCTTCCGGGCGTCTGCGCGCCGGTGCGGCGGTTGGCGTTGGTGCCGGCACCGAGGAGCGCGTCGAACTGCTGGCCGAGGCTGGTGTCGATGTCGTCGTTGTCGATACGGCGCATGGCCACTCGCAAGGTGTGCTGGATCGCGTCAAGTGGGTCAAGAAGAATTTTCCGCAAATCGAGGTTATCGGCGGCAATATCGCGACGGCCGACGCGGCGCGGGCGCTGGTCGACATGGGTGCCGATGGCGTCAAGGTCGGTATTGGCCCTGGCTCGATCTGCACCACCCGTATCGTGGCCGGTGTTGGCGTGCCGCAGATCACCGCCATCCAGAACGTGTCCGAATCCCTGAAGGGAACTGGCGTGCCGATGATCGCCGACGGCGGTATCCGCTACTCCGGAGACATTGCCAAGGCGATCGCTGCCGGTGCCGATACCGTCATGCTCGGCGGCCTCTTTGCTGGTACCGAGGAGGCGCCGGGTGAGGTCGAACTCTTCCAGGGGCGCTCCTACAAGTCCTACCGCGGCATGGGCTCGTTGGGCGCCATGCAGGCCGGTTCGAGCGATCGCTATTTCCAGGAAGCCACGGCAAACGTGGACAAGTTCGTGCCCGAGGGCATCGAAGGCCGCGTTCCCTACAAGGGCTCGGTACTCGCCGTGATTCATCAACTGATGGGCGGCCTGCGCTCCTCGATGGGCTACCTCGGCTGCGCTACCATCGCCCAGATGCACGAACAGGCCTGCTTCGTCGAGATCACCTCGGCCGGCATCCGCGAATCCCACGTGCACGATGTGCAGATCACCAAGGAAGCGCCGAACTATCATCTCGACTGATCGGTCGGATTCGGCACAGGGCGGCTCGGTGAGCCGCCTTTTTCATTCAAGCCCACCGTTTTCCGGATTGTTTCCATGAGCCACCAGAAAATCCTCATCCTCGACTTCGGTTCCCAGGTCACCCAACTGATTGCCCGCCGCGTCCGCGAAGCCAAGGTCTTCTGCGAAATCCATCCCTACGATGTATCGGAAGATTTCATTCGCAACTATGGCGCCAAGGGTATCATCCTGTCCGGCGGACCGAGTTCCGTGACCGAAGGCGATACGCCGCGCGCGCCGGATGTCGTTTTCGAGCTCGGGATTCCGGTGCTCGGCATCTGCTACGGCATGCAGACCATGGCCCAGCAACTGGGCGGCAAGGTGATGACCGCCGAGGCCGCCGGCAAGGCGCGCGAATTCGGTTATTCGGAAGTCCGCGCCCACGGCCATACTGCGCTGCTGAATGACATCGCCGACTTCTACAGTCCGGAAGGCCACGGCATGCTGAAGGTCTGGATGAGCCACGGCGATTCGGTTATGGAACTGCCATCGGGCTTCATCAAGATGGCCTCGACCGCCTCGTGCCCGATCGCCGCGATGGCCGACGAAAGCCGCAAGTTCTACGCCGTGCAGTTCCACCCGGAAGTGACGCACACCATGCAGGGGCGGGCCATTCTCGAGCGTTTCGTGCATGGCATCTGCGGCTGCGGTACCGACTGGGTGATGGGCGACTACATCGCCGAAGCGGTCGATGCCATCCAGCGTCAGGTGGGCGATGAGGAAGTCATCCTCGGCCTTTCAGGGGGCGTCGATTCCAGCGTTGCTGCAGCGCTGATCCACAAGGCGATCGGCGATCAGTTGAGCTGCGTCTTCGTCGATCACGGCCTGCTGCGTCTGAACGAGGGTGACATGGTCATGGACATGTTCGCCCGCAACCTTGGCGTCAAGGTCATCCGCGTCGATGCCGTCGATCAGTTCATGGGCAAGCTGGCGGGTGTCTCCGATCCCGAGCAGAAGCGTAAGATCATCGGCAAGGAGTTCGTCGAAGTCTTCCAGGCCGAATCGAAGAAACTGACGTCTGCCAAGTGGCTGGCCCAGGGCACCATCTATCCGGATGTGATCGAATCGGCCGGCAAGAACAAGAAGGGCGCCCATACCATCAAGAGCCACCACAATGTCGGCGGCCTGCCGGAAGACATGCACCTGAAGCTGCTTGAACCGCTGCGCGAACTGTTCAAGGACGAGGTCCGCGAACTCGGTGTCGCCCTCGGTCTGCCACGCGAGATGGTCTATCGCCATCCCTTCCCCGGTCCCGGCCTCGGGGTGCGCATCCTCGGTGAGGTCAAGCGCGAGTCGGCCAGTCTGCTGCAGCGTGCCGATGCCATCTTCATCGATGAACTGCGCGCGACGCATGCCACCGAGCGCGATGCGGCTGCCGGCCTGTGTAGCGAAAAGGATATTGGCAAGAGCTGGTACGACCTGACCAGCCAGGCCTTCGCCGTCTTCCTGCCGGTCAAGAGCGTCGGCGTGATGGGTGATGGCCGGACCTACGAAAATGTCGTCGCCCTGCGCGCCGTAGTGACCAGCGATTTCATGACTGCCCACTGGGCACACCTGCCGTACGAGTTGCTTGGCCGTGTGTCGAACCGCATCATCAACGAAGTGCGCGGCCTGAACCGTGTCGTATATGACGTTTCCGGCAAACCGCCGGCGACGATCGAGTGGGAGTAATCGGGCGCGTGGTCATCAGCCGGCTGGTATGCTTACGGTATGAAAAGCCATTACCAGACCCTTGGCCTGCCTTCGCCGCAGGCCACTCCTGAGCAGATCGAGGCGGCCTATCACCGCCTTGCTGCTGAATTTCCGAATAACGGCGACTTCCAGAAAGCCATTGCCGCAGCTCATGCTGCGTTGATCGACCCGCAGCGTCGGGCGGCCTACGACCGCCAGTTGCAGGTGAGCCAGAGCGCAGAAGCGGAGCAGGCAGGACGGATTCAAGCCACATCGGGGCGTGGCTGGCGTTGGCTGGGATTGGCCAGCCTCGCCTTGATTGCCGTGGGGTACTACCAGACCACGCAGCCCAAGCCGGCTCAGCCGGAAGGGGCGGTAGTGGGGCAGGGGGGCGACATGGCGCCGGTTGCAATGCCAGCCGAAGAAACGCCGGTCATGCAGCAGGCCATGGTGCCGTCGCCGCCAACGGCGATGGCACCTGAACCGATCGTTCGCCAGGCTCGTGAAACCCAGGTACGCTTTGTTCGCCCGGACCGTAAGCCCGGCTTCGATGCCGCCTACCTGGCCTGGACGACCTATCTGGTGGTGGGTGGCAGGAGCCGTGGCTCGGGTGTCATGGTGGCGCCGGACCGGATCTTGACTAATTGCCATGTCGTCGCCGGTAATGCGATGAGCGGCCTGATCGTCATCAACAGCGCCACGCATGAGCGGGCGAAGGTGGACAAGTACGCCAAGCTGGAGGACGACGAGGATATCTGTGTTCTGAGTGCTCCCGGCGCACCGCCCTACATCGCGGAATGGGGCCGATCCGAGTCGCTTGATCCGGGCGCACCGACGCATACCGTCAGTTTTCCGGGCAACGAAGGGCTGACCTGGTCATCCGGCACGCTTATCCGGCGCGAAATGCCGCTGGGCATGGAAGTCCTGGTCACTTCGAACTACTGTCGGCCAGGCGTTTCCGGTGGCCCGCTGTTCGACGACAAGGGGCAACTGATCGGCATCACGTCAGCCGGCCGGATATTCCGTGGCGGCGGCGGTGAATGCATGTCCCTGACTGCCGAAACCGCGAAGAAGGTACTTTACAAACCGATGGTGCCGATTGGCCTGGCACCGGCGCAATACGATCCGGCCATGTTGAGACGATGAACGATGAATTTTTCATGCGCGAGGCGATTTCGCTGGCGCGCGCAGCCGAATGCCTGGGTGAAGTGCCGGTCGGAGCCATCGTGGTCCGCGAGGGACTCATTGTCGGGCGTGGCTTCAATACGCCGATCGGCGAGAACGACCCGACCGCCCATGCCGAAATCGCAGCCTTGCGCGATGCGGCACGCAATCTGGGCAACTACCGTCTGCCGGGGTGCGAATTGTTCGTTACCCTCGAACCGTGCGCGATGTGTGCCGGGGCCATCATGCATTCGCGGATCAGCCGTGTCATTTACGGGGCACGAGACCCCAAGACCGGCGTGCACGGCAGTGTGGTCGACCTGTTCGGCGTCGAGCGCCTGAACCACCACGCGACGGTGGAGGGCGGTGTGTTGGCCGATGAATGCAGCGCGTTGCTGTCGGCCTTCTTTGCCAGCCGACGCCGGAAAGCATCATGAAACTGCATGTCTCGGTGGGGCGCCAGCGCATGCAGGTGCTCGATGACGAGGGCAATCTACTGCGCGAATATCCGGTGTCGACAGCCCTGGCCGGGGTTGGTGAGCTTTCCGGCAGTTACCGGACGCCGCGTGGCAGCCACATCATCCGGGCCAAGATCGGCGCGGGTTTGCCGGAAAACACCGTATTTGTCCGCCGTCGCCCGACCGGCGAAATCTGGACGCCGGAACTGGGCGAGCAATATCCCGGGCGCGACTGGATCCTGACGCGTATCCTGTGGCTTTCCGGCTGCCTGCCAGGCTTCAATCGGCTGGGATGCGTCGATACCATGCGTCGCTACATCTACATCCACGGCAGCCCGGACCACGCCGAAATGGGCACTCCCGGCTCACATGGCTGCATCCGCATGCGCAACACGGATATCGTCGAACTGTTCGACCTCGTTCCCTGCTATTCCCCGGTGGAAATTGCCGAGGACTGAAGCGGCTGGCCATAGGGACCAAAGCACCTTTCCCGGATGGTAACGCCACCGTCGCGGTGCAGCCAGGTCAGCGTGGATGCCCGTGTGCCATAGGTTTCCGACTTGACGAAAACGGCTGACAGCAGGCGTTCCCAGGCCAGCGGCACGCCGGTGTTGGGCAGGTTTTCGTCGGCAACGATCTGCTCGTCGGCCAATATCCGGAAAAACGCGTCCGTATCCGGCAAACCTGGCAAGGCTTTGGAGAAAGCCTGGCGGGCCGCCAGCAACTTCGGCCACGGACTGTCGAGCAGGTGGTTGGATAAGCCGTAGACCCCGGGGGCCAACGCGCGCGGCTCGCCGTCGCGATTCGAGCAATAGACCAGCGTGTCGCCGTCGGCCAGCAGCAGGTTGAAACCCGAGTAATCTGCGTAGGCGATGGTGTCAGCGTAGTGCTTGGGCGGCAGATCCGTAACCAGGAAATTCCGTGTCAGTTCGCCGCGCGACAGGGTTCCTTTCGCCATACCTGGTTCGCGGACATTGGTGACGGCAGCAAAGCGACCGCCTTCAGCGATACCCAGCCACGTGCCGCCCGCTTCGAGGTCACGCCCACCGATGACTTGCGGCGCCTGCGGCCAGCGCCCGATGGGCGTGCTCGGGCGGGCATAGAACTCGTCGCGGTTGGCGGCGACGACCAGCGGGTAGTCGGGATGAACCCGCCAGCCGACGACGATCAGGCACATGCCGCCCGGCTCAGGGATTGACGGCGACTGCCTTGACGACCGGACCGTCGAGCGAGCCGAGGCGGACGTTTTCCGAGTAATTGGACTGCACCACGGCCAGTGCCTCGTAGCCACCGGCCGGCGAGGGCGCGGCGGTCATCACCATGCCGCAGGACTGGTCCGGGTTGTCCGGCGAGTGCAGGACATCGCCGGGCTTGAGTGCCTGGGTACTGGTCAGCCGGAAGAGGTGGCGCTTGACCTTGCCGAGGTATTGCGTACGCGCGACAACCTCCTGACCCGGGTAGCAGCCCTTGTGGAAACTGACGCCGCCGATCTTTTCAAAATCGGCCATTTGCGGAACGAACTCTTCCTTGGTGGCCAGCGTGACCAGCGGGAAGGCAGCCTGGATGTCGAGCCAGCGCCAGGCAGGAAGGCCGGCCGGCCGTGCCTTGACGGTCAGCTTCTGCCACAGCCCGGCCATCGCCGACTCCGGGGCGACGATCAGCAGGCGTGAATCATCGAGGCGGATGACGGTCGTTTCGTCCTGCATCGCCATGGTCAGTGGGGTGGATGGGCAGGGCAATCCTGCGTCGGCCAGGGACTCTTCCGCCTGCGGGCCGGAAACGCCAAGCATCAGAGTGGTATCGGTCAGGGCCGCCAGCTTGACCTTGGCGCGCAGAACGAACATCTGCAGCCGCTTCAGGGAGGCTTCCTGCAGATCGGCTGAAAGGGCCAGCAGATAGCGTTCGTCCTGGCGCCAGGTCAGGAAACTGGCCTGCATCCGGCCTTTTGCCGTGCACCAGCCGGCATGTTGTGCCAGGCCTTTGCCGAGGTGATTGACGTCGCTGGTTAATTGATTGTGCAGGAAGGACTTGGCGTCTTCGCCGCTGGCCTCGATCAGCGCCAGATGGGTGAGCGGTACGACAATCGTTTGCTGCCTGGCAGCCAGCAGTTCGCCGGGTGCATCGCCAAAGCTGAGTAGTTCAGTCGAATCGCCGTCGAAAAGAGCTTCGGCGGATTCCAGAAAGCTGCGCCAGTGGGGGTTCATGGAGGCTCCAGAGTGGTTTCGGATATTATATCGCCCGTTATAACGTGCTCGTTCTTCACGGGCAAGACCTGGCAAACTGCCAACGAGTTCCCGTGCGCCTACCCATCAAACTATTTCTGGCTTGCCTTCTGTCCATGGCCGTTTCGGCTGGTGGACTGTTGTGGTGGGCGGAGCAGCCGATCACCCTGCGCAGTTCGCCGCTCGATTTCCGTATTGCCGCTGGCAGCAGCTTGCGCTCGGCCATCACGCAGATGCGTGAAGCGGGTATTGAGATCAATCCGACACTGCTCGGTTGGCTGGCCCGTGCCCATCGTGCCGATACCGCCATCAAGGCCGGCAGCTATGCCGTAAAGGAAGGCACCACGCCGCATCAATTGCTCGACAAGTTGCTCAAGGGCAAAGTGACGCAGGGCGATCTGACTTTGGTCGAGGGCTGGACCTTCCGCCAGTGGCGCGCCCGTCTCGACCGGCATCCCGACCTGCGGCACGACACACAGGGCCTCAGCGAGGCGCAGATCATCGAACGTCTCGGCTTGACAGCACCAAGCCTGGAAGGCCTGCTGTATCCCGACACCTATCTCTTCGACAAGCAATCCAGCGATCTGGATCTGCTCGCCCGGGCCAATCGGGCCATGCAGCGCAAGCTTGAGGCGGAATGGGCACAACGTTCCGGAGGTTTGCCTTATAAATCGCCGGGAGAGGCGTTGATCATGGCTTCCATCATCGAAAAGGAAACCGGACGTGAAGCCGACCGGGAGTTGGTTGCCGCGGTTTTTGTCAATCGTCTGCGCAAGGGCATGTTGTTGCAGACCGATCCAACCGTGATCTACGGCCTGGGGGAAAGCTTCGATGGCAACCTGCGCAAACGGGATCTGCAAACCGACACCCCGTACAATACCTACACGCGCCCCGGTCTCCCGCCAACGCCGATCGCCATGCCCGGCCAGGCCTCCTTGCGGGCTGCCTTGAACCCGGCGGCGAGCGATGTACTCTATTTTGTGGCGCGGGGCGATGGCAGCAGCGTTTTTTCGCGGACGCTCGACGAACACAATCAGGCAGTCAATAAATTTCAGAGAGGTGGGAAGTGAAAGGAAAATTCATCACTTTCGAGGGTATCGACGGTGCCGGCAAGAGCAGTCATGTCGAATGGCTGGCTGAAACATTGCGCCAGAGCGGCCGCGTCGTCCATGTCACCCGGGAACCCGGGGGGACAGAATTGGGCGAAAAGCTGCGCGAATTGCTGCTCAACGAACCGATGCATCTGGAAACAGAAACCTTGCTGATGTTCGCGGCGCGCCGGGAACATCTCGCCCGGTTGATCGAACCAGCCTTGGCGCGGGGCGAATGGGTGGTCTGCGACCGCTTCAGCGACGCGACTTACGCCTACCAGGGCGGGGGGCGCGGCCTCGATCGCGCCAAATTCCTCACGCTTGAACATTGGGTGCACGCCCACCTGCAGCCCGACCTGACCCTGCTTTTCGACCTGCCGCTTGACGTGGCACGCGAGCGCATTGTTTTGGCCAACCGCAGCCTTGACCGCTTCGAGCAGGAGCGGGTCGATTTTCACGAGCGGGTGCGCCTGGCCTACCTGGAGCGGGCGCATGCCAGCCCGGCAAGGTTCCGTGTCATCGACGCCAATCAATCCATCGACAATATTCGTAAACAACTTGAACAAACAGTCTCAAGTATTTGTTCATGAACGTAATTGAGCTTCATTCACGAATCTGGCTGTCGCTTCAGGAGCGCCGCCAGCGCTTGCCGCATGCCTTGTTGCTGGTTGGGCAAAAAGGACTGGGCAAGTTCGACCTGGCTCGGCGTTTTGCAGCCAGCCTGCTGTGCGAATCGCCCCGACCGGATGGCTTGGCATGCGGATCCTGTCTGGCCTGCAACTGGTTCGAGCAGGGCAACCACCCAGATTTCCGCCTGTTGCAACCGGATGCGTTGGGCGATGAGGCCGAGATCGACGAGGGCAAGAGGAAGCCGAGCCAGCAAATCACCATCGACCAGGTACGCAGCCTCGACGAGTTCTTCAACGTCGGCACCCATCGGGGTGGCTTGCGCATCGTGCTCGTCAATCCGACGGAGGCAATGAACCGGAGCACGGCGAATTCGCTTCTTAAGACACTTGAAGAACCGGCGCCAGGTACCTTGTTTTTAATGGTTTCGAGCGAGCCAATGCGCTTACTGCCGACTATTCGCAGTCGCTGCCAGGTGGTGCCGGTCCCGGTGCCTCCGAGCAAGCTGGCGGCGCGCATTTTGGCTGATGAGGGGCTTGAGCAGGCCGAGCGCTGGCTCGCCCTGGCCGGCGGTGCCCCAGGTCTGGCCTTGGGATTGGCAGAATCCGGCCAAAGCGCCTGGCTCGACTTGCTGGCCAGGAGACTGGCGGCCGGCCGCACGACAGACCCGCTCGCGACGGCAGCGGAACTCGAAAAGGCGGTGAAAGACAGCAAGGGCAAGCTGCAGTTGAAACAGGTTGTCGAAGCGCTACAGAAGTGGCTGGTCGACTTGACCCTGTCCCGGAATGGTTTGCCCGCACGTTATTTTCTGCAGCAGCAAGCCACAATTTCAGGGCTGGCTGATATGATTCCGCCTGCACGCCTGATACAGTCGTACCGTGTAGCGATCAACCGCCGCCAGGAGGCGGAGCAACCCCTCAATGCCCGGCTTTTCCTGGAAGGCCTGTTTCTGGACTATCGAGCCCTGTTCGCCAATTGATCAACGATGAGTGAAGCAAAACCCGCTCCCCAGCGCCCGAGCGTTCTCTCGCTGAACATCAATTCCAAGTCGGCTCTCTACGCGGCCTTCATGCCGCACCTGAAATCCGGCGGCATCTTCATCCCGACGACGCGTGGCTACAAGATTGGCGACGAGGTTTTCATGCTGCTTTCCCTGATGGAAGACCCGGCGAAGCTGCCGATTGCCGGGACGGTCGTCTGGGTGACGCCGGCGGGTGCGCAGAATGGCCGGGCACAAGGCATCGGCGTGCATTTCAACAATGATGAAAGCGGCCAGGAAGCGCGCCGCAAGATCGAAGGCCTGCTCGGCGGCGTGATGCAGTCGGCCCGCCCCACGCACACTCTCTGATCGGCGGCATGCTGGTCGATTCCCACTGCCACCTCGATTTTCCCGATCTCGCCGGCCGTTTGCCGGAGGTTTTGCAGCGCATGCGGGAAAACCAGGTCGACCTGGCTGTCTGCATTGGTGTCAATCTCGAAGACTATCCGCGTGTCCTCGCCTTGGCCGAGGCACAGGAAAACCTCTATGCGACGGTGGGAGTGCATCCGGAATATACGGATATCGAGGAGCCGACCGAGGAAAGACTGGTCGCCCTGGCCAGCCACCCCAAGGTCATTGCCATCGGTGAAACCGGTCTCGACTACTACTGGCAGAAGGACAAGCCGGAATGGCAGCGCGAGCGTTTCCGTACGCACATCCGTGCTGCCCGGGCCAGTGGCAAGCCGCTGGTCGTCCATACGCGCGAATCGGCTATCGATACGCTGCGCCTCCTGAAGGAGGAGGGCGCCGATACCGTCGGCGGCGTGATGCACTGCTTCACAGAAAACTGGGAGATCGCGCGCCAGGCGCTCGATCTCGGCTTCTATCTGTCGTTTTCCGGCATCGTTACCTTTAAGAACGCCACCATCGTCAAGGAGGTGGCGCAAAAATGCCCGCTTGACCGGATGCTGGTCGAAACTGATGCGCCATACCTGGCTCCGGTGCCTTATCGCGGCAAGCCGAACGAACCGGCTTACGTGCGCTATGTCGCCGAAGAGATCGCTCGCCTGCGTTTGTTGAGTTTCGAGGAGGTTGCCTGGGCGACTACCGAGAATTTCAGCCGTCTGTTCAAAATTTCCAACATTCGCTGTTCATCATGAAGAAAAAACTGCTGGGTACGCTGCTGGTTCTCGCCTTCTCGACTGTTGTCGGTGCTGCCACCTACGATGATCTGATCAGCAGCGCGAAGATGGGTGACACGGCTGCGATTTCCGAACTGGTGCGTAAGGGCGCTTCGGTCGACACCACCGATATCGACGGCAACACCCTGATGATGCTGGCGGCGCGGGATGGGCATGCCGAACTGGTCAGCTTCCTGATCAGTCAGCGTGCCAAGCTCAATGCACGCAACTCGGCCGGCGATACCGCACTGCGCCTGGCCGCCTTTCGCGGCCACCTGCCGGTTGTCGAACTGCTGATCAAGGCGGGAGCAACGGTCAACATGAGCGGCTGGACCCCCTTGTCTTATGCGGCATTCAGCGGACATCTGGAGATTGCAAAGCGCCTCGTCGAGGCGGGAGCGGATGTCAATTCGCCGAGCGAGAACGGCACGACGGCACTGATCGCAGCGGCGCGCGGCGGTCATGCCGATGTCGTTAAACTTCTTCTTTCCAGAAAGGCTGATCCCAACCTCAAGCTGGATACTGGGGAGACCGCGCTGGATATCGCGTTGAAGAACGGCAATACCGATATCGCTGCTCTTTTGCGTCAGGCTGGCGGCCATTCCGGACGCAGTGTGACCATCGAGGTCCGTTGATCGGCAATTGAATGGCCGGTGGCCCTGCAACCGGCCAATGGGCAAGTGGACTGCCGCGTCAACGGACAATCGCCGTGATGATATCTACATCACGCTCCTGCATTGGCTTGTTGCTGCCGGGCTGTTTTTTTTCATTCCCATTCCGGTTGGGCGACCGGTTGCTTCCGTTGCGGCGTTCATTTTTCTGCACAACCTGCTTGAGCGCTTTGTCGGATGTGGCAGCTGCCGGTTTTTGCCGGCGATATTCCGCATCGGCCAGACTGGTGCGGGCATTTTCCTGAACAACCTCAGATGCAAGGCGCGGCGCCGGGACAGAAGCATTGATTGTCGCGCTGTTGTTGGCGAGTGGGGGGGCGGGCAGTTCACTCCCGGCGACGGGAATCTCCTTTTTGGCATCTACGCCATCCGTCCCCGAATTTTTGCCAGGTGCCGTCGATCGTAGCGACGGCACCACTTCGGCGGCTTCTTTCCTGACCGGACGGTCAGTTGCGAACCAGTAGACCGATCCCAAAACAAGCAAGAGTACCCCCATCCATGTCGTGGCCTTGGGAGTCATCAAGGGTTGTTTGTGAAGTTTTGCGTACTGCGGATCCAGATCTTGCAAGATGCTCATTGCGGTCTTTCTGATGTTCTATCGGGCTATGCATTGATGCTGATCGCTGATCGATATTGGATTTCAGCGAGAATCGCCGCAAGACTACGATAAGTTCATAAAAAAATCCATTTGCATTAAAATAGGACGGATGACTAATGACGCCTGCATTCGTGGCTATTCGGCTGGCGGATTCAGGCCTGTACCGTGAGATTGATGCGTGGTTCCGGCTGTAGTGTTGGCTTATTTTCTGATTGTTGTGACCGGTGTGGCGGTGCTTGTTTTTCCTGCCTGTCGCGATCGACTTTTCGCCGCCCTGGCTGCTTTCCTGAACGCTGGAAAGTGGCCGTTCTTGCGCGCCGGCTGCTGGTTTTTCGCGAGTTCACGACGCCTGAATCTTTCACTCAAACAATCGGCTGGTGAGGGGAAACTATTTATTTCAAGCAATCCCGCCCTCGTGTTTGGCGCATTCCTCGTACTCGTTACACCGGCGTCGCTCGCGCTGCTCATCAAAAAACCGGCGGTCTTTGATTTTGCGGATGAGTTGAGTGTTGCTGACCGGCAGATCGCCATCCTGCTGGAAGGCGAGCAACTGGCGCCACCTTTGCCGTTGCCGCCAGAAGCATTCACGACGCGTGAGGTCGAAATGGTTCGACCGGATGCTGCTCAAGCCAGTCGCAACTGGCAGCTGCTTGATCCCGAATTCATGCAGCGCCTGCTGGTTGTCTTCCGGCTGATGAAGGAACGGCATGGCTACGAGATGGTGTTGATCGAGGGATATCGCAGCCCGGAGAGGCAGGCCAGCCTGTTTGAACTGGGCGCGCACGTCACCCAGGCGGCGGCAAACATGAGCTATCACCAGCACGGACTGGCAGCGGACTCAGCCTTTTTCCGGGATGGCAAGGTAGTCATCTCCGAGCGCGACCCCTGGGCCATGCGGGGCTACCAGCTCTATGGCGAGATCGCCGCACAGGTCGGGCTAACTTGGGGGGGCAACTGGAAAATGCAGGACTACGGTCACGTCGAGTTGCGCCGCGCCGGCGTACTGGGCCGGGGAATACAAAGCACAGGGAGTCGTGGATGAGCAGACCGTTTATTTTGCTGGGCGACAAGACTGATCATGGCGGGGTGGTCATCTCGGCCTCGGAGACCAGCGACTGCAACGGCAAGGGTGTAGCCCGTGTCGGTGACAAGGTGACCTGCCCGAAGCAAGGACATGGGCGGGTGACGACCATCGTGACGGGTGATCCGAGCATGTTGATCGACGGTCGCCCGGCAGCCCGTCATGGTGACAAGACAGCCTGTGGTGCAACCTTGATCGCCAGCCAGTCGCTGACCACGGACTAGGTGTTAGAGACGAAATGTGGCCAAACGGATTGAAGCTGCTCGGCGGCTGCCTGCTCACCTTTGGGCTGGTTTGGGGCCTGGTTCTCGGCTGGTGGCAGTCGAACGACCATGCGCCGAGCCAACTGGATCTGGGCTTGTACCTGGTGGCATTGCCGCTGGCACTGGTTGGCGGATTCCTGCTGCTGCGTGGCTTCATCGACCATTTGAAGAAACCGCCGGAAGCATTGCCGAGGCCAGAATCCGGCCTGCGCGATGAGGATCCGCTGGCTCTGGCCACAGCCAAAACAGCGGCGGCCGAGCGGGCTTTTACGCTTGGTTTGATCGATGCGTTCATCGTGACGGCTGGTGGCGATACGGTCGACGATACGCTGGCGGCGTTGGCCGATGGCAAACGCCCGGAACCGAGCACGCGCCTGACCAACGACAGTGGCTATCCCGTCTTTGTGGCAGAGGTACCCGACCTCGATGTCGACACGCTGATCGACACCTTGATCGAAGAATCTGCCGCCCCACGCGCCTTTGTTGAGCGGGGGGAGGTGATGCGCGCCTTGGCCCTGGCGGAGCGAGTTCTGGAGGCGAGTATCGAACGGTTGCGTGATCTGCTCGAACAGATGGAAGAAAAAGCCAGCCTGCGTGTCGACTGGCTCGTGCCTGCCGCCTGGATGGAACTTGATCTCGCCCCGCTGAAGACATGGTTGCAAGGTTGCCTAGCCACCAGGCTGCCGGAGGAAAGCTTGACGATCACCCTGCGGTCGGCCACACACGAACTCGATGCCCTGCTGGCGCTCGATGAGCTTATCTTGCGAGCCAATCGTGATGCCCCCCCTTCCGAAATACGCCTTCTGCTTGGTGCATCCTCGGCGGTCGACGAGCAGACGGTGGCCCGCTGGGAGTCGGAGAACCGCCTCTTTTCGGCACACCAGCAACAGCGACAGATCCCGGGCGAAGGTGCGGTTGCGCTCATTCTTGCCAGACAGGAGTTGATCGCGCTACTGGATCTGGTCGATGGTGTGTGTGTCACCCGCCTCAACGCCGCACGGCGTGACAAGCCGGTCGACGCGGGCGGGCGAATTGGCGGCAAGCTTATCGAGCAGTTGGTCACCGGTTTGCTTGACCTGACGGGGGTTGAGCCGGCCGCAATCAAAGCGGTCCTGCTCGACACCGATCATCGCCCCCGTCATCTGACCGAGGCGCTGGAAGGGCTTGGCCCGCATGGCGAGCATCTCGACCCGATCCAGGACTGCCTGGCACTCGGCACACTGGTTGGCACGCTATCGCCCATCGGCAGCCTGGCAGCGCTGGCCTGCGCCCGGGGCAAGGTCCTGGCCAGTGAGGCACCCGTCCTGTGCATCAGCAACCAGCACCCGCTCGAGCGGGGCGCACTTCTCGTCCTGCCTTTTGCCCCCAACCCCGACACCCAATCCAGCAGCACTTGAGCAAAGTCCAATCACGATGTACCAACTTCGCAACTTCCTGACTGACTCCCGCTTCCTTTCCTTCATCGGCATCGCAGCCATATCCACATTTTTCTTCCTGGGAGCGAAGACACTCAAGGTCGCCATGCTCTGGGCGGTAATTGCCAGCGCGGTCATCCTCGCCGTCTGGGGGGGCGTATGGCTTTATCGCCGGAAAAAGTCGCGGCAGGCGAGCGAAGCCATCGGCTCAATGCTTGAACAGCAGGCCGACAAGGCGAGCAAGCGAGTGAGCGGGGCGGCCGCGGCTGAAATCCAGGCGCTTCGACAACGCATGCTGGAAGCCGTGAAAACGATCAAAACCTCCAAACTTGGTCAGATGTCGGGGGCGGAAGCGCTCTATGAACTCCCCTGGTACATGACGATTGGCAATCCGGCAGCCGGCAAGAGCACGGCTGTGGTCAACTCCGGCCTCAAGTTTCCGTTCGACGACGGGGGTGATGCCGTCATCAAGGGAATTGGCGGGACGCGAAATTGCGACTGGTTCTTCACCACCGAGGGCATTCTGCTCGACACGGCCGGGCGTTACTCGGTGCATGAGGAAGACCGTGAGGAATGGCTGGGATTTCTCGGTCTGCTCAAAAAGAACCGGCCACGGGCGCCGATCAACGGCATCATCGTGACGGTCAGCATCGGGGAATTGATGGGCAATTCGCCCAGTTTTGCCATCAACCTGGCGAAGAGCCTGCGCCAGCGGGTGCAGGAATTGACCGAAAAGCTCGAGGTATTCGCACCGGTTTATGTGCTCTTCACCAAGGCAGACCTGATCCCCGGTTTCCACGAATTTTTTGTCGATCTCGACTGGAATGAGCGGGACCGCGTGTGGGGGGCGACCATACCCTACGCACAGGCTAGCGGCAATGAACTGATAGCGCTGTTCGACAAGCATTTCGACGAGTTGTATGAAGGCCTCCGCGCCATGAGTGTGGCCCAGATGTCGCGCCAGCAGGGCGAGAACACGCCGCCCGGGTTGCTGACCTTCCCCTCCGAGTTCGCGTCGATCAAGCCGGCCCTCAAGGCGTTCATTGCGACCCTGTTCGAGGACAACCCCTTCCAGTTCAAGCCGGTTTTCCGCGGCTTCTACATCACCTCGGCAATCCAGGGCAATGATATCCAGCCGGTGACGAATGACCGCATCCTGCGCAAGTTCTCGTTGCAGGGCGGTAGCTCTGGTCAGGTCCGTGCGGCGCTCAGCCATGGCTATTTCCTGAAGGAGCTGTTCTCCAAGGTGATCTTCCCGGACCGCAACCTGGTTCGTCAGCACACCACCCGGGCCAAGGCACGCCTGCGCCAGTTTGCGGTGCTCGGTGCGCTGTGCTGCCTTGGTCTGGCTCTCGGCGGCTGGAATTGGTCCTATGTGAACAACCGTAGCCTGCTGGCCAATGTCGAACAGGATCTGGTCAAGGCTGTCCGGATTCAGGAGGGCAGGATCGACCTGCAGTCGCGTCTCGAAGCCCTGGAAATCATTCAGGACCGGCTGGCCCAGCTCGAACAGTTCAACCACGAACATCCGTTGTCCATCGGCCTTGGCCTCTATCAGGGAGAACGGATGGCCGAGCGCCTGCGCCACGAATATTTCGCTGGTGTCAGCAATCTGATGCTGCAACCGGTCAAGGAAAATCTCGAAGCCTTCTTGAATGAGGTCAATGCGCACGGCGACCGGCTCAAGCCGCAAGCGGCCACGACGGCCAAGGCGAGTGGCAGCAGACAGTACAAGGATGCCTCGCCGGCTGATGTTGAGGACAGTTACAACGCACTGAAGACCTATCTGATGCTGTCCAGCCGCGAGCATGTCGATGTCGGACATCTGTCCGACCAAGTCACCCGCTTCTGGCGCGGCTGGCTGGAAGCCAATCGCGGCACCATGAGCCGGGAGCAGATGATCCGCTCGGCTGGCCGTATCCTGACCTTCCACCTCGAACACGCCAATGACCCGGCCTGGCCGCTGATCGCCAATAACTTGGTGCTGGTCGACGATGTGCGCGACAAACTGCGCCAGGTGGTGCGCGGCATGCCTGCGGCTGAGCGGGTCTATGCCGAAATCAAGGCCCGTGCCTCGACCCGCTTTACGCCTGTGAGCGTAGCCACCATCGTCGGGCAGGACAATGCGGCGCTGGTGGCCGGGAGCCATGTCGTGTCGGGTGCCTTTACTGTCGAGGCCTGGCGGGATTACGTGCAGAATGCCATCAAGGACGCAGCCACCAACGAGCAGAGCAACACTGACTGGGTGCTGCAGACCTCGACCAAGGATGATCTGACGCTTGAAGGCAGCCCGGAACAGATCCAGAAATCCCTGGTTGCCATGTACAAGCGTGATTACGCGGAGGAGTGGCGGCAATTCGTGCAGGGGGTCAGCGTCGCTTCCTTCGAAACCTTCCCCGAAGCCGTTGCCGCGATGGATCGCTTGGGCGATCCGCAAATGTCGCCGATTGGCACCGTGATCAAGGTGGTATTCGACCAGACAGCCTGGGACAACCCGGCGATGGCCAATCTCGGCCTGGAACGGGTGCAAAAGGGCTTCATCGAGTGGTTCAAGCGCTCGGTGCTGCAGATGGCGCCGAGCCGGGTGCAAGTCGATGTCAATGTTTCCGGCAAACAGCACGAAATCCCGATGGGGCCGATCGGCAAGGAATTCGCCGGTTTTGGCCGCCTGGTCATGCCGCGCGACAAGGCCGATCCGCTGGTCGATACCTATCTCAAACAACTGTCGAAGGTGCGTACCCGCTTGAACCAGTTGAAGAACCACGGCGATCCCGGGCCAGGCTCGCTCAAGCTGATGCGTGAGACGATCGACGGCAATGGCTCCGAACTGGCCGAAACCTTGCGCTTCGTCGACGAGCAAATGCTGACCGGCCTGCCGGATAACCAGCGCGCTGTGCTGCGCCCGCTTCTGGTCAGGCCCCTGCTGCAGTCCTATGCGTCAATCATCCGACCGGCTTCGGAGGAGCTGAACAAGACCTGGGAAGCCCAGGTTTATGAGCCGTTCAACCGCAAGCTGGCAATCAAGTACCCCTTTGCCGCCAAGTCGAATATCGAGGCATCGCCGACCGAAATCGGCCAGATGTTTGGCCCGGAAGGCGCCATTTCCAAGTATGTCGAAAGTGCGATGGGGCCGCTGGTCGTCCGGCGTGGCAACACCATCACGCCGCGCACCTGGGGCGATCTGGGTATTACATTGCAGGCAGAATTCATGAATGATTTTGCCCGCTGGGTTTCGCCGCTCGAAGGTGGTGCGGCCGGTGCGGCGGGCG
The DNA here is from genome assembly GCF_000519045.1 of Dechloromonas agitata is5. GTDB lineage: Bacteria > Pseudomonadota > Gammaproteobacteria > Burkholderiales > Rhodocyclaceae > Azonexus > Azonexus agitatus. The sequence continues at coordinate 2,744,319 of NZ_KI912532.1, read as the reverse complement.
GCAACGCGGGGAGTGGCAGTGAGGCACAAACCGCCTTCATGTTACGCCCCCAGGCTTCGCCGGGCACTACCGGCTACGTGATCGAAATCGATGGTCAGAAATTGAATTACCGCAACGGCGTCGCGCAATGGGCCAATTTCGTCTGGCCAAATCCATCCGGAGCGCCGGGCGCCAAAATTGTCGCCACCACTTTCGAGGGCAAGGTCGTCGAGGTGGTCAATGTTCCCGGACGTTTTGGCCTGGAAAAGATGATCAACGCAGCGAAGCGTACCCGCCTGCCCGACGGAGCCTTTCATTTGACCTGGTTGACCGATGGAGTCGAAGTCGGCATCGATCTAAAGATTGTTAGCAGCCCAGATGTTCAGGCGAGCACTGGCAGCGAGGGACAGCGTGGTCTGGCCGGCATTGTCCTGCCGCGTGCGGTGGCCTCCGGCAAGGCCGGCAGGGCACCAGAGCAGGGGGCTGAAGCCAGTCCGGCCACCGCTTCCGAGACGGCTTCGGCCAGCCAGGGAGGGAAGGGCGCATGAGCAAGCTCATCTCATCTCCGGCGACTTGTTTTGGCAAGATTCCGTCGCGCGGCGACTTCATCAAGGGAAATAGCCAGCACCAGCTGATCGGTGTGCTTGACCGCTGGGTGTCGCAAGGCATGGAACGCCTGTCGGAAGACCCGCGCTGGAAGATGGCCTACGACACCGCTTGTAGCGTCGATTTCGTCTTCGTCGGGGCACGCAGCCGCCTGTCGGTCGCCGGCCACTTGCGGCCCAGCCTGGATTCATCGGGACGCCGCTTCCCTTTGATCGTTGCCGCTACCATCGAGCGCGACGATGCGCTGATGTTCCGTTGCGCCCCTGCCGGATTGGCGCATTGCTTCGGTGTGCTGGCCGGCATTGCCGAATCCGGCACCAGCGGGGCCGAAGTGGCGGAAATCATGGCGGATCTGGATACCGTGGATTGCGCAGCCGATTTCGAGGCCGCAATGGGTAGTGATCCCCTGGGCAATTTCGTGCGGCGCAGCAGTCTCGATTCGCTGGCATCGCTGATCGGTGCTCACAGCACCGACGCCGTCAGGCGCATCATTCTGGCTATCGGTTTGCTGATGCGCCCGGCACTGGGTCAGGGGCACATCGCTATCGACAAGGAGATCGTGCTGCCGTTGCCGGCCGATGAACGGAATCGCAATCTGGTCGCCGCATTCTGGCTCTATCTGCTGACCGCCTTCCTGCGCCGGACGCTGGTCGAACTGCAACTGATCGTCGAGCGACGTGACCAGCAACCCCGCCTGATCATCGGCTTCAACGGCTCCTCACCGGCAACGCTGGTCGCAACCTTGTCGCCGGACAGCGCAGCTGATCGGCTCATTCCCCTGATCGACCCGGAATGGGTCGAGGATCAATCGGCGCTGATCGATGACTACGGTGTAGCGAAGTTGTCGTCGTACTTGGCCCAGCCGCATATCTCCCTGGAACAGGCGATCAGCACGTTCCGTGAAGTATTTTTAGGCGAATGAACATGAAATTCTCCCTCTTTGTATTAGTTTCCTGTCTGGCCTGCCAGACTGCCGTCTTCGCCGAGACTGCCCATGTTCCTGCGAAACCAGCCGAGGAGCCAGGAAAGGTGGTGGCCAGCGGAACCGTGCCCGATGAAGCGGCTCGGGCTGCCATCCTGACTCGCTTGCGCGAACTCTACGGCGCGCAGAACGTGGTCGATCGCCTGGAGGTGGGGGGCGTTGTGCCACCACCGAACTGGTCGGAAAACATGGCCAAGATCCTGACGCCCAACCTCAAGCAGGTGCATAAGGGGCAGCTGCAGGTGAATGGTACGCAGATCGCCATCAAGGGCCAGGTTGGCAACGAGGCGCTCCGCCAGCAGGTGGTCAGCACCCTGGCAACCTCGCTCAACCCGACCTATTCCATCGACAACGGCTTGGTGGCGGCCGGTGGCGAGGCACAAAGCCTGCTTGACAAGACCTTGTCGAACCGTGTGGTGGAGTTCGAAAGCGGCTCGGCAACGCTGACCCCGGCCGGCCGGACCATCCTCGATGAAATGGCGGCGGTGATCCGGCAAATCGGCAATCCGAAAATTCAGTTGATCGGCCATACCGACAATCTGGGTAACCGCCAGGGCAACGTCATGCTCAGCCTGGCGCGAGCCGATACGGTACGGCAGTACCTCGCCGAGAAGGGCGTTCCGGCCGATTCACTGAGCGCCGTAGGCGCTGGGCCGGATCAGCCAGTGGCGCCCAACGACACCGTGGAAGGCCGCGCGAAGAACCGACGTATCGAGTTCCGTCTGGCCGGCCAGTGAAATAGGTGGCCGCCAGCGAGGCGGCCGGCAGATCAGCGGGGCGTTTCGCTACCTGGTTCGACGCCGAGCAACTCCTCCATCCGCAACAGCGCGCTGTCGTCCTTGACCACTGTGCGCAACCATTCGTGCAAGGACATGCTGCCCCAACGGGCAGCTTTTTCAGCCAGGTAGGCAACCGGGCTGTGCGGTTCGGTGCGCCGGAAGAAACCGGCAATTTCCTGCAATTGGCGAATGGCCTCTTCCCGTGAGCCGATGGGCCCGGAAATGGTTGCCGGGCATTCCCCGAAGCTTGGCTCGATGCGCTCGCGGTGCTGAGGGTTGGGGCTGGCAGGCTCCGTCGGTGCCCCAACGGCTATCGCCCCTGTGTCGCTTCCGGCATGGCGTTGAAAGAAACGGGCAATGTCTTCCAGCACATCGAACGCCTGCCCGAATGCCGGTGAAAGCTTCCCCATACGGGAATCCAGCAGGATTTGCACTGCCTTGATGGCATTCCTGGTTTGTTCGGCCTGGTATAGCCCATCGGCGAAGTATGCTCGGGTGGTATCGCTGACGGCGGCCTCGAATTGCTCCAGTGAAACGCCAGCCTGCCGGGTGATTTCTTCTGCTTGGCCGGGGTTGCGTTCAATTTGTCTGGCGACAGCACGCGCCGCCTCCAGGTCGATCAAGGAAAACTTGCCTCTTGTCGAATCGGTGAGGGCGATATCGCGCAGCAGCCGAGGTGTCTGGTTGGCCAGCCAGTCGAGAACGCCGACGCGTTGTTCGAGGTCGCCATCCTCTGGCTGAGGATGGATGTCATTCCAAAAGCTTTCACATAGCGCAGCAAGCAGCGTGTAAGCCTCAGCCAGACCAGCCAGGCCATCGATCTTGCAACGCGCTTCGATCAGCCAGCAGGCAACACGCAGATCCTTGGATTTATTGGCCAGAATGCCCAGGCAAAGGCGCGCAACGCCGGGCCAGTCGGCTTCCTTGATCTCGACCACCCATTCTCCCTGCGAAATCGATGGGTCATCGAAGCGGCGCGCCTCCTGAATGGCATCAAATTCTGGCGAAAAAATCAGATCTTCACCGCAGGGTCCAAGCGGCGGGGGGAGGGGAAGGGTCAAGGATGCGATATCCATAATGCATTTCCTGTGTGGAAAATGAATATTTTATACGCATATTCATTTGTCGTATAACTTCAACCCCATGCTCTTGCACCCCGATGATTCTGAACGGGCCAAAGTGATGATTCCATTTCCATAAAAAGGCTTTTTAGTATGGCATTCGTCACGTAGAATTACATGCCATTTGAATTTGCAACGAACGGGACTTGCCCGTTGCGAACGCTAGAGGCTACTCACAGACCATGCTGCCTGTCTTTCTTTCGGACACCCGCCTATTTGAAATGGCCTGGCGCGACGGCGCCGGGCCGGAAATACCTGTTGAAGCCTGGTGGGGGAGGGAGGCGTTATCGTCCGGGTTCGAGCTGTGCATTGATCTCCTTTCGACTGATGCCCATCTTGAACTCAAGCAATTCCTCGGGCGCGCCGTGCGGCTGGACAGCCGCCTCTCGGACGGCAGCAAGGCCAGCCGCACGGGGCTTGTTCGCGCCGCCCAAAAGCTCGGTACCGACGGTGGTTTCGCCCGCTACCGCCTCACCGTCGTTCCCTGGATCTGGCTCCTCGAGCGCGGCCGGCATAACCGTGTCTTTCAGGAAAAGACCGTCATGCAGATCGTCGAAGCCGTTTTTGCCGACTACGCCGACATTTCCGCCTGGCAATGGAGCGAAGAAGTTGCCGGCTTTCTCGCCGATGCCCGGCCACGCAGCTACTGCGTGCAATACGGTGAAAGCGACTACACCTTCGTCTCCCGGCTGCTGGCCGAAGAAGGCATCGGCTGGTGTGTCGAAGACGACAAGGATGCCCCGGCTGGCCACCGCCTGCGACTCTTCGCCGACAGCCAGCGCTTCCCCGAGGACACTCTGTCGCAATCCCCCAACGGCGGGCTGGGCATCCGCTATCACCGGGCCGACTCGCAGGAGGACCAGGACAGCATCCTCGCCTTCGGCCAACACCGGCGCCTGACTAGCAACCTGCTGAGTGCCGTCAGCTACGACTACAAAGCCAAACAAAGCATCAACCTCAACATTCCCGGCGCCAAGCGCATGGGGGGGGCGAATGCGCCGCTTCTCGAAAGTTACGACGATCCCGGTGTCTACGCCTGGGCCAACGCTGCCGAAGCGGAGCGCTACGGGCGGCTCGCCATGGAAGCCCGCGAAGCGCGGCAAAGTGGCTGGCTTGGCCGGAGCACCGTGCGCAGCCTGCGCCCCGGCACCTGCTTCGACCTCGTCGGTTTACCGGTCGATCCGGCCAATCCCTCCGCTGAACATCGGTACACCGCCACCGACATCCTGCACCTTGGCATCAACAATCTCAACAGCGAAACGATTGCCGCCGTTGCGCAAAGGTTGGGGCAGGGCAATCTGCGTACGGAGGGGGATGGCCTGGCCACCGACGATCCGGTCAATCCGCTCGCCGCTCCCGCGTCACTCCCTGCCGAACTCCTCCAGCTTGCCCAGTCCCACGGCTACGGCAACCGTTTCGACGCCCACACCGCCAACACCCCTTGGCGTCCCCAACTCGAAGACCGTTCGGGCGCCCGCCTCAATCCCCGGCCCACCGCGCCCGGGCCGATGAGCGCCCTCGTCGTCGGCCCTTCCGGTGAAACTCGCCCGAATGGGGCCGACGAGCTCTGGTGCGACGCCCTCGGCCGGGTCAAGATCCGCTTCCACTGGCAACAAGCCGAAGCGCCGGACGATAGAGACTCCTGCTGGGTCCGTGTTCTCAGCCGGCAAACCGGCGCCGGGATGGGCTGGCAATGGCTCCCCCGTATCGGACAGGAAGTCCTCATCGACTTCATGGGCGGCGACATCGACCGCCCCGTCCTCCTTGGCGCCCTCTACAACGGGCAAGGGGAGGGCGGTGTGACTGCGACCCCGGGCGGCCAGGGCCAGGCCGAAGCCGGCGATGCGCTCTTCGATCCCGCCACCGACCACCGCCCCAGCGGCCAGGGCAACACCACCGGCGGCAACAGCCCCGCCTGGCACGGCAGCGCCGCCGGCGGCCATCGCCACCACGCCGCGCTGACCGGCTTCAAGAGTAAGGAATTCGGAGGGCAGGGCTACAACCAGCTCGCCCTCGACGACACCGACCAGCAACAACGCATCCAACTCGCCACCACCCAGCACAGCAGCCAGCTCAACCTCGGCCACCTCATCCACCAGGCCGACAACTACCGCGGTTCCTTCCGCGGCACCGGCATCGAACTCCGCACCGACGCCTGGGGCGCCCTGCGTGCCGGGCAAGGCATGGTCATCACGACATGGGCCGGCACCCCGGAACAACCCGCCGGCGACATGGCCCCCGCCATCGCCCTGCTCAAACAAGCCGATACCCTCGCCCAAACCCTCAACCAGGCCGCCGCCACCCACCAGACCGTCCAACTCGCCAGCAGCCTCGGCACGCAAGGCAACAACCAAAGCAAAATCGACGAACAGGCCGCTCCACTCAAAGCCCTGCACACCCTCAGCCGGGGCATGGTCGATCCGAAAGACCAGGGCACCGCCCAAAGCGACGCCCAACAAAAGAACACGGGTACCACCGACAAACTCCCGCACCTCACCGATCCGGCCATCCTCCAAAGCGGTAAGGCCGGCATCGGTAGCATCGCCGGCCAGAGCCTGCAGTTCGCCAACGGCGAAGCCCTGACCCTGGCCAGTGGCGAAGACACCAACCTCGCCGTTGCCGGAAAGGCCAGAATCCACACCGGCCAGGCCATCGGCCTGCTGGCTGGCGCCATCGCCCCGGGTGACGGCAACACCGGCATCAAGCTCATCGCCGCCAAGGACGACATCGACCTGCAAGCGCAAAGTGACGAAATGAAGTTCTTGGCGAAGAAAGACGTGAAGCTTGTCTCAGCCACCCAATACATCGACTTCGCCGCCGCCAAGAAGATTCACCTCGCGGTAGCCGGTGGCGCCAGCATTACTATCGACGGCGGCATTACCGTGCAGTGCCCGGGAACGATTACGGTGCATGCGAGCAAGAAGAGTTTTATGGGACCAGAGCAGGGCGACTATGCGTTGCCGGTGTTTCCACAGAATGTGTGTGTGGCGTGCCTATTGAAGGCCATGAATAGCGGTTCTGCATTGGCCAAGGTCTAATAATCCCCATGGCTTACTACGCAGTCAGATCGTACGATTTCCCGGCATTGCTAGCTGATTTGTTCGGACGAGTGGTGAATGCCGCCGAGGGGCACTACTGGTATGCCTTGGTCGACACAGCTTTCGATCACGAGGGAAAAACGCTTCGCATCCCTGGCTGCGAAGGATTGGCCTTGTATCAGCAAGGCCAGTTAGCCGCGCTATCCGGCGTTTCCCCTGCCCTGTATGCGTTGTCGACCGATGATACTGATCAATTGAAGCGTCAATTGTCACGCATTTTGCATCATTGCCAAGGCCGCCCGATGCTCAGTTTCATCCGTTCGAAATTACGGGTAAGCGATCTGAGCAAAGGCTGGCAGAGGTTGCTCGAAGTCGAAACTGAAGAGAAAGAGCGCTACCTGCTGCGTTTTGCCGATACGCGGGTGCTTCCAACGCTCGCCGGTCAGGAAAAGATATGGAAGCGTCTGGCTGCTGACGCAACAGCATGGTGGACTATTGGGCGCGATGGTCAGTTACTGGATTTGGCATTGCCGGCATTGCCAGAGCACAACGAAGAAACGCTGCAAATCGACAACGACTGCTTGGCGGAGTTACTCCGCGCCGGGGAAGTCGATGCCATGGCAGATTACATGGCGGGCAATTTTCCGGATCTGCTTGCAGTTCGTGACGGCTATGCCAACTACGAGATACTCGACCAAACACTGAGGCTTTGTTCAGGGCAATGTGTATTCGGGACAACCGATCAATACGCATTAGGTGTAGCGGCGTTATTTACGGATGGCCGACTACTAACCGCCCCTGAGACTTCGACTTGGCTATCAGAGAAAACTTGGGGCGAAAAAGGCATCGAAGATGCATTGGCAGAATTTATGGAAAACAAAGGATTTTCATGAGCAAACAGCTTCAATCGACGAAGGGCTGGTTATTGGTATGCTTGATAGGGGTCGTGCTGGGGGCCTGTTCCGGAGATGAAACCGTCGCGGTGAGCTATGCGGCATACAACCACACGGATAAGAGCATTGTTTCCATCATCATCAACGGCGAAGGTGGCATTTTGGATGCCTCTGCCCACGGAGGAGGTGGCAGCATGTGCTGTGTCATTTTGCCCAAACGTTGGCGTCCGGGATTGATGGCGACGATTAAATGGCAAGAAGACGATATTCCGATATTCAACCGAGACGGCACGCGAAAAGTGATTGATGGCGTGCCAGCAACGAAGGAATCGCCATGGAAAGAACGGACGGTAGAAGTGCCAAAGTACAAGGGTGAGATGGGAACGTTCTTTATTCACATCTTTCCGGGTGACGAGGTAAAGGTACTGATGAATATATATGACGCCGGAAGTCCGCAGCATCCACTCCCCCATCCCTCAGGATTTAAGAGAGAGGGCTAATTCATGACAACGATTTCGCCTCCACCATTTCCCGAATCCGGCCAGCGCAAGCTTTCTGCGCGGGAGGCCATGCAACGTGCCAAGGCGACTGCCTGCACGGTACCCAAAGACAATAAGCCAACCTGTTCCGGGCAGGTCTTTGTTGGCCTGTTTTTCGATGGCACCGGCAACAATCTGGTTGCGGACTATGAGGAGCCACCAGTCGAGGAGCGCAAGCACAGCAATGTTGTGCGGTTGTTTCACACCTTTCGCGATGAGCGGGAAAAAGGCTATTTGCGGCACTACATTCCGGGTGTCGGTACCAAATTCCCCAAAATTGGTGATGACAATACTTACCTTTTCAAGAAAAACCGGGGTGCCATCGGCGGCGAGCGGGGTGAGAACCGCATCATTTGGGGGCTACTCCAACTGCTGAACTCGCCGCATATCTATGTCACGGGCGCCCCCCTGATATTGGATGACGCAGCAGCAAACATCGCCAACACCTTGGCAGGTTTCGGCTCGCCAGAGGCGCAGCGACGTATGGCGCTTCGAACATGGCAGGATAAGCTTGCGGCAGCGTTGAAAGATCGCAAGCCGGCTGTTGAACAGATCAATGTCTCGGTGTTCGGCTTTTCGCGCGGCGCGGCGGAGGCACGGGTTTTTGTGAACTGGTTGTTTGAGGTCTGCAAACAGGAGGGCGGTGGCTGGACGTTTGCCGGCATTCCCATTCGGTTACAGTTTCTCGGCATCTTTGATACGGTGGCCTCAGTGGGCTTAGCGAACCTATCCGACTCAGGAACCCTCGCCGGTCACCAAGGCTGGGCGGACAATACGCTGGAAATCAATCCGGCGGTGGAGCGTTGCGTGCATTTTGTGGCCGGGCACGAAGTCCGTGCCTGTTTTCCGCTCGACTCAGTGCGCGTCAAATCCGACTACCCAGCGAATGCCATGGAGGTGATGTATCCCGGCGCTCACTCCGATGTTGGCGGTGGTTACGCACCCAAAGCGCTGGGGGTTTCGCCGGTGCCGGATGCCTTCATGTCCATCATCCCCGGAAAGAGGATGTATGAGGAGGCAATCAATGCCGGGGTGCCCTTGAAGGAGTGGGAGCATCAGTTGGAGGAACGTTTCAAGAAGGATCTCACGCCTTCTGCAGCGGCCATCGCCGATTTCAATGCCTATATCAAGGCGGCCAAAATCGGATCGGGCCCGGTCGAAGACTTGGGACGGAAGCATATGGCGTATTACTTCAGCTATCGCTTCAAGCACCGTAACGCCTTTTTCCAGCGCTCACCGTATACCACCGCTTCAGCCAAGGATCAGGGTTACCTACGATCTACACAAAACTGTTTCATTAAGCGTCTCAGTTCGTTGACGCCCGCGTTTGATCCGGGCAAACCGCGCTCCGATCGTGATCAGATCGCGTTGTCCTCTGATTTTGATCCAGTCAAATCAGCGGAATTGCATGAAAAAATGCTCAAGGCCGCAGGGTTGCCGCTCAGTGCCGCGGATAAGCATGCTATTCGTGTCGCAAAGCAACTTGATGCCAGATCAGTAACGCCGGAGATGGAAACGTTCTTTGATCGCTATATCCATGACTCCATGGCTGGCTTCATTGATATGGGAATGGATGAATATCAGATGAACAGCATTGGTATTCTGAAATTCAGAACGGTATTCAAGGGGAATGATTGACTAACCAAGGGATTCTGGGAAAAACTTTAGATTATCGACTTGCCGCCTCGACGGTGGTTTCGCCCGCTACCGCCTCACCTGGGTCTGGCCGCTCGGGCGCAGTCGGCACTGAGGTGCCCCCGGTTTTAGTGCCAAGGGCGTTTTAGTAAAAGTCCTTGGGTTGTACCGTTAAAGACATTCTTCGGCGGCTGGCTGGGCAGAGGTGGTTGCCCGATGCTCGGCCGCGAACTCTGCCGGGGTTTGATAATTCAATGCGCTGTGCGGCCGATGCTGGTTGTAGTCCCGGCGCCAGGCGGCGATCAGGATACGAGCCTGTGGCAAGCTCGTAAACCAATAGTCATTCAGGCACTCATCTCGGAAGCGTCCGTTGAAGCTCTCGATGAACGCGTTCTGCGTGGGTTTCCCGGCCTGGATCAGTTTGAGCTGAACGCCATGCTGGCAGGCCCACTGGTCGAGCGCTTTGCCGGTAAATTCTGGTCCCTGGTCAGTTCGAATGGCCTTGGGGTAGCCCCGGAAGCGAGCCGCCTGATCAAGAACACGCGTAACGTAATGGCCTGAAATGCCGAAGTCGACCGCGAGATCGATGGCCTCCTTGCTGAAATCATCGACGATGGTCAGCACCTTGATCCGGCGGCCATTGGCCAGCGCGTCACTGACAAAATCCATCGACCAAACTTGGTTGGGCTCGGTAGGGCGTTCCAGTGCCTGCCGCTCAACAGCCACACCATGTCGCTTTTTGCGGCGCCGAACTGACAGACCGGCATCACTGTAGAGCCGATAAATCCGTTTGTGATTGGCTCGAACGCCCTCTCGCCGAACCAGCGCATGCAAGCGGCGATAGCCGAGCCGGCGGCGCTCGCCGGCCAGTTCGACCAGCCTGGCTTGCAACTGCTCGTTCTCCGGCTGCGCCTTCGATACGTAATGCAGGACCGTGCGTGACAAACCCACCAGCTGGCAGGCACGGCGTTGGGAAATTGCTGTCGCTTTCCGCATCACCATGACTGACTCACGCTTTTGCTGGGGGCTCAGCGCTTTCGGCCCAAGGCCGCTTTGAGAGCTTCGGCATCAAGGATCGATTCGGCCAGTAGGCGTTTGAGCTTGGCGTTCTCGGCTTCCAGTTCCTTCAGGCGCTTCGCATCCGGAACTGACATGCCGCCGAATTTCGCCCGCCAGTTGTAGAACGAGGCGTCACTGAAGCCGTGTTGCCGGCACAGTTCCTTGATCGCCACGCCGGCTTCCGCCTGCTGCAAAAAACCGATGATCTGCTCTTCTGAAAACCGCTTCTTCAAGTCCATTCTCCTTCTCGAAAACGGACTTTACTAAATTGCCGGTGGCACTGATTACGGGGGGCACCTCAGAAAAAACGCAAGTTTTTGGAAAGTTTTAGTTATCTGGAAGGCGCATAATTTGTATTATGTAAAATTATTATACAACCTCGGCAGCGCGAAGCCTGAAATCGTCCATTTTCAGAAAACCATTACCATTTGTTGCAACAAATGGTAGCTGACTCGGGTGACACAATTCTGTCCCTCAGATTCGAAGATTCATGGTCACAATTTAGCCCCCTGTGACTACAAACTAACCCAGCATACTGATTTTCTAACACCTTCAAAAAACAGTTGGCGACAAACATACCCCGTTCACTTAGCGAGCACGATCACGGTCAATTCTGTCCCTTGTATCTGCAATTCAGTTCAATAGCGGCTTCCATTTGCTTGACTATCTTCTGGAACTCACCAATCTCTGCTTTGGCCGACGTCCCCCCGTTTTCAGTAGCAGAGTGCTTTAGAGTCCGTGGGTAATTTACCCGATTTTTGGGTGAGTGATTTGGCATAAGCCGCAGGCGTCAAACCGCCCAGGGATTTTTTCGGTCGCTCCTCGTTGTATTCACGGCGCCAGCCTTCAATAACAATCTGAGCATGGCGTAGGCTGGTGAACCAGTGTTCGTTCAGGCATTCATCCCGGAAACGCCCATTGAACGATTCGATATAGGCGTTCTGATTGGGCTTGCCGGGTTCAATGAGGAAGAGTTGAACGCTACGGGCATGCGCCCAGGTCAGCATGGCACGACTACAGAACTCCTTGCCGTTGTCCGTCCGGATCGCCTTGGGCAATCCCCGTGTTTTGGCTAACTGATCGAGCACTCTGGTGAGTTGCATGCCACCGATCGCACGCTCCGGGACAATCGCAACCGCCTCGTGCGTTGCATCATCTACAACGGTCAGGCTTTTGATGACTCGTCCTTCCGCCGTCCGGTCAAACACGAAATCCATTGACCAGACCTGATTGGCTGCAGAAGGACGCTCTAGCGGGTGGCGATCCGATACAGGGATCTTCTTACGCTTTCGCCTTCTCACTTGCAGACCGGCCTCGGCGTAGAGCCGATCCACCCGCTTGTGATTCACCACCATGCCGGCCTGCCGCAGTTTCAAATAGATCATCCCGGCTCCGTAGCGCCGATGGCGTTGGGCGAGTGTGACGATCCGCTCCTTCAAAGCCGCATTGCGATCCGTCACCGGCCGGTAACGGAATGAGCTCGGACTCATCCCGATAAACCGCAATGACCTTCGCTCGCTGAGCCCCTTGTCGATCAGATAGCGCACCAGATCACGCCGTGATGGTGCGCTCACCACTTTTTTCTCAGGGCTTCCTTGGCGATCTCATTTTCCAGCATCGTTTCGGCCAGCAGCTTCTTCAAGCGCGTGTTTTCCGTTTCGAGCTCCTTGAGCCGCTTGGCGTCCGACACACTCATGCCGCCGAACTTGCTGCGCCAGAGGTAGTAACTCGCTTCTGAGAAGGCGTGTTTGCGGCACAGTTCCGCAACCGGCATCCCTGCCTCCGCTTCCCGCAGGAAACCAATGATCTGTTCTTCGGTGAATCGCTTCTTCATGTCCAATCTCCTTATCGTGAAAGATTGGACTCTAAAGTCAGCCGCTACTCAATTCCGGGGGGACGTCGGACGCTCCGCAAGTGCCGGTTCGTAAACTGTCGGCCAGGTGCTCAAGTCCTCGTGGGCTGTACCTGACAAGCCTTTAATCTGTCTCGCGAGGGGAAATGGGTAGTTGGACATCGCTGACTCCTCCACTACCAGCCCTCCTAAGAATTCAGAAGGTGCCTCTCGTCAGCATAGATGTATTTATTGGAAAAGACATCGCGTCAGGCAAATTTATTCCATATAGACGCCAAGATGTTGAAAATATCCATAGGAGCTATATTTTTATGAAATATTTTGTTTCAACAAATTGATACCAAACAACCCAAAAATGGTGAATTTATGTAGGCGCATTGGCTACATTTTTTTGAAACTCAACGGAAATGAGTCAATTCAACTCCCCCTCATCCAACTCTGGCAAACGCAGTATCGCAATCCCTTCATCTCTCAATTCATCGCACTCGTCCACTGTCGCATGGCCACGTATGGCGCGTTCAGGTGCTTCGTTGTAGTGAATTTTTCTCGCTTCGTCTGCAAATGACCGCCCCACATCTTCGCTGTTGGCCATGATTGTCTGTACCAATTGTCGATACAAGGCCATGGCTTGGGCACCTACCGGCATCAGGGCCGTACTATCCACGTTAGTGTTCGGCGCTGAAACCTGTTGAGCGTTTTTTGCTATGGCGACTGCAGATGGAATACGACGAATGCTATGACAATCGCACTGAGGACACATCACAAGGTGTGACTCAAGTTGCCGCTGGAAATCTTCGGCACTGCGAAACCAACCTTCAAATTGGTGATTGTTGCTGCAGCTTAGGTCGAAAATTATCATGTGCTGCCCGAGACAGGTCTGAACAAGGATTGGGTGGTGCCCGGGACGGGGGTCGAACCCGTACGCCTTTCGGCTCCGGATTTTAAGTCAACACTATTCACAAACAAGCACAACACGACACCAGATAACACATTGATTAATAAGATTATCTGCGTCTAAAAAAGTGCTGCATTGTGGTCAATAACGCCGGAAAGTGCGCTATGTTACACACGAATTACGCACTAAACCATGTTCCAAACGCACATCTAGACGATAGAATGCGCGGCTTGTCGAGTTCCCCCCTTGCCCGGGTGGTGAAATTGGTAGACACAAGGGACTTATAGATTGAGCACCGGGAAGCGAAAGCGCCCGCGTGAATCCCCTCAAATTCGGAGAAACCCCTGGCACATCGCCGAGGCAACGCCGAGCCAAGCCTAGCAATAGGAAGGTGTAGAGACTAGACGGGGGGCACCTACAGCGCATTGCGCCACGGTGAAGGCATAGTCCAGCGCACGAACAGCTAATGCTGGCGGCGAAAGCCGTAGTGTGAAGAAAATCCCTCGCCGAAAGGCGTACGGGTTCGATTCCCGTCCCGGGCACCACTCCCCTGCTCTGCTTCATACAGTAGTTTTGTATCATTGCCTCATGTACTGTACGCATAAACAGTATTTGGGGCTTATTGTATGGCACACGTCGAGATTTGGTATCGCTGGCGCTACTTCTGCGAGATCAGGCAGAAGTCATTTATTACCCGGTACCACTGCTCAGAATCGCAGATCAGAATTGAGCATCCCGACGCTGTGCCGGTAGAGTCATCCAGACGCGAGCAGGTCGTTTATGACTCTCAGGAGGAAGCACTAGCGGCAACCTCTACTGCTTGCCTAGCCAGGCCAAGGGATCAATAAAAACCCACCTGCTTGGTGGGTTCGGTTCGCTACTAGATAGCTCCAACACTCTCTACTGCAATACTTCGTGGCCTAACCTCGGCAACGATCAGATTGCCACCGGCAGCAGCATCTGGCGCATGCTCACGAATGGCTTTGACTTGGCGGCTGGTTAGCTCGATCAAGCCTTCCCGGCTAGCTGTAATGCCTTCCAGGCTAATCCCCAAGTCACCGGGCAGGATGGCATTTGCAATGTCTAGGTGCGCTTCTGTGTCATGGCCGATACCCTCGCAGCGGATCAGGTGAATAACGACTCTCCCGGCCTTCTGTGAGTACCCGGCAAGCACCATTTCAGCCCCGTGCGCGTACTTGTCCAGATGCTCGGTGCTTCCCTGCTGCGCCAGTGCGTAACTCATAACCAGTTCGGCACGCTCTGCCATCTGATCGAAGTTCGACATGGTGCAAAACTCGGCATGGGCCTTTTGCAGGAATGCCAGCGAGCCACGACAGGCGATAACCGCATTGAGGTGGGGAATGGTTAGCAGCTTGCTAACTTGGCCGCGAGAGCCATCGGGAAACACGGCTTCAGAGTCGGCACTAATCAAGGCGTGGTCGCCCATGTTGAGAGCGTTAATCAGGCTCATTGCGTAGACTCCAAGTGAATATTGATTGAAGGCGATCCAACGATCCCGACAGCAGCCTGGGCGGCATAGCCATATCCGGCACCCATTGCCAGACCTTCCTGGCCACCGACATAAACGCCGGTGTAGTACGCAACCACGGCAACGACGATCATCATGATGACTTTTGTTACATCTGAGCCACCATCGCCGCCACCCTGCGGAAGAAACACGACTGCCAGCGTGTCGCCATCTTTAACTTCCTCGTCCCAACTGGCGCGCAAAACGTATCCGCCATTGCGAACGACAACGACAGGCTTATTGGTTTGCGGCACCAGGGCGCGGATTGCTACAGGCTCATCCAATACCTGAAACTCGCGGCCCCGCATCGGATTAAACGGGTTATGGACGGTCAGACAATGCGCGGTAAAGCTCATTGTTCGTCACCAGAGGGCATTTCCGGCCCTTCCTGTGCGTTTTCTTGTGCGTTTGATGGGTGGGCTTGGCTTTCCTGCTTGGCGAGCTGATAAGCCTCTGCAATGGCCTGTGCGAGCAATTCCTGATTAATCATGTTTGGCATCCTTTAATGCTTGAATCTCTAGTTCGGTGTAGATCCAGGCGGCAGCTTTCGAGTCGAAGGTCTTGACGTTGTAGCGGCTCGGATTCATGGCCAATAGGCCGATGGCGGCGCGTAGCTGCTGCTTCCTGATCGCTGGCGACCAACGTTGATACTTAATCGAGCAGTTGGTGCAAATCGCAAAGACGAAATACACGCCTGCGTCGTCCTTGTTGGCAATCATCCCGTCCGGCCTGCCCAGTTTCAGACGGCACATAGGGCAGTTCTTCGTCGTCGTCATCTGGGGTTTGTCCGGAGAATTCTGGTTCATACTCAATCGGCATACATTTCCCACGGTTTCGGCGTGTTCTTGCCTGGGCGGGTTCCAGCACTATCGGCACGAATGCGGCTCGATACGGGAAGGCGCAGCTTTGTTGCCAGTGTCGCCATGGCCTTGAGTTGCAAATCCCGAATGGCAATCGCCGGGTGCGGTTTTGAGCCGTCAGCAGTGAAAATGCCTTCCTCGGCTAAAGCCTTGTTGGTTTGTTCCAGAATCAGAACGCAACGAACAAAGTTATCAAGCAGTGGCAGATCGCCGGCTGAAAAGTGATCGGCTGGATATGCGCCAACAATGTCATCCCACAGCGATACAGCATGTTTCGGCAGTCCTTTCGGTGCTTTGGGGCGCGGTTGTTCCAGATTGACGACACAGAGCCGCTCTACAGTAGATTTCGGGCCTCTTAGTCCCATTTCGTGCTCCTAGAAAAATACGGGTAACTCACAAGCGCATTAACCGGTCGGTGTCCTGTTTTTAGCCTTTTTGACTTTGCTGGGGCCTCCGGGGGGTGTGCGGCCACCGTTCTGCATTCATGGCGCCGCACTGCCGGGGTTGCTGTGAGCGCGGTACTCACCGGCTTATCCGCGTCCGGGATAACCTCCCGGAAGGTCGAGGAGCTATCGGTCAGTAACCGGCTTTGGTTCAAGCTCTTTGATATGAACATCAGCCAGGTCACAGGTAATCACGCTGACGCCATACCCGGTAATCCACCATGCGTTCTTGCCATACGGCATGACAGATAAACCTTTGTCCTGGCAGTAGCGCAGGATGTTCTTGCGGCGTCGTTCGTTAATGAAGTCCTGAGCAGCCATTACAGGGCGGCGACGGCGCGGCGTACTTGGCGAACTTCATTGAGAATCAGGGCCAGGCGCAGTTGCTGGAAGTCGTGAGCAATGGCGATTTTGTCGATAAGGTTCATGGGGTGTCCTCTAGAGGTTGAAGGGCCAGCCGGAGCCAGCCCTTATGCTCAGTCGTTAGGCTTTCGGCGTGATCAGGCGAGCAGCACCCACCGCACGGAACGTAGGGATGAATCGCACTTCGCCCAGGATGGTGCGAATGTTCTTGGTGAAGTCATCGCTATCGGTGCCAACCTCGATCGTCATCTGATCAACGATCAACAGTTCAATGTGGGCGGTATCCAGCAGCAGAGCCTTGCCAGCGGTAACAGACGGCGACAGCACCACGTTCAAGCCACGCAGCGCCATCGGCAGAGCGCCGAGGTAATTGCCGCTCAGGTAGTGATCGTTAGCCGTACCGCGTGCGGTAGTCAGCGCCAGCCAATCGGCCGGGTTCAGCGCAACAGAATCCGGATTGAAGCCAGCCAGTTGCATGGTGGCCACGCCTTCGGAAATGGCATCGGCCAGAGCGGTGTACACCAGGCTGGTGTAAGCGGTAGCGTGAGCCAGCAGGCCGTTAGCGCCGCCCCAAGAGCCAGAGCAGAGATAGGTATCCATCGCGGTGCCGATACTGCGCACCAAAGTGGAATCAACGGCGGTTTTCAGTTCGGCGCTATCCGTCAGCGCCTGCTTGGAAATCTTGCTGTAGCCTGCGATGGTTGCCGCCGGTTGAACAATCAAGCTGAAGGTAGGACGAACAGCGGCCTTCGCTGCGCCTTCGGATGCTTGCTTGGCAGCAGCACCTTCAAGGGCCAGGAAGCGGCTATATTCAACAGCAGAGGTAGCGCCGATAACACGACGCGGCAGAGCGTTGAAGATACCCAGCGGAGCGCCTACCGGGATACCGACGCCAGCGGATTGAATGGTGCGAGCATCGGAGGTGGTGAGCGCATCGCCAGCGGCTTTGATCTCAAGGCGAACATTCGGGGCTTTCGCCAGCAGTTCGGCATTCTCAGAGAAAGCCTTCGATACCAGGCCAGACAGATTACCGCCCTTGGTTTGCAGACCATCGTTGTCGGGTTGCATAACGCCACGCTGCTTGATTTGCAGAAGTTCGTCGGCTAGTTCCTTGGTTTTAGTGGAAACCTCTTCAAACTTGGAAGCAAAACCATTTTCAAATTGAACAAGGGCGCGCTCGATAGTTTCTAAAGTACTCATTTGTTAAATCCTTTCGTGGGTGTGGTTATTTGAAAACTGTTCCGCAACCTGTTTTTTGGCATCCTTAATACTCATGCCCTCGGAGCGCAGGAGTTTTTCAAAGCGGCGTTTTGCACGGACAAGCTCATAATCCGCTTCATGTTTGGATTTTTGCTTGCTGGCAATCAGGTTTGATAGAAAAGTTTTCATAACCAACAATTTATCAGTTATCACCGCCATTATTTGCCGACATTTTTCTAGCGTGTTCAATATCACGCTGTGCGGTTCGGTAATCCCCCCAGAATTAGGGGCGATCAGAAGTAGAGCTACGCGGCCATGGCCAGCCGCTGTTTTGGCGTGATGCCGCCCAAGGCCATGTTTGGGCGGTCGTGATTGTAGTCGTACATCCACTGGGTGGCGAAGAGCTGGACTTCATCGAGGTCTGCCCAGCAATATTGCGATAGCCACTCGTAGCGCACTGTCCGGTTGAAGCGCTCGACGTAGGCGTTCTGCTGGGGCTTGCCCGGCTGGATGTAATCCATCTTGATCTGCCGCTTTTCTGCCCAGTTTTGCACCAGGCCGCTGATGTTCTCCGGGCCATTGTCACATCGAATGGCGGCTGGTTTCCCCCGCCATTCGATGATCTGCTCCAGGGCACGGATCACCCTCTCGGCCGGCAGCGAGAAATCGATCTCGATGCCCAGGGCTTCCCGGTTGAAGTCATCGATCACATTGAACAACCGGAAACAGCGCCCGTCTTCGAGCTGGTCATGCATGAAATCCATAGACCACACCTGGTTGATGGCAGTCGGCACGGCCAGCGGTTCCGGTTTCTCCCGCACCAGCCGTTTCCTGGGCTTGATCCGCAGATTCAATTCCAACTCCCGGTAAATCCGATACACCCGCTTGTGATTCCAACCAAAGCCCTTCACGTTGCGCAGGTACAGGAAGCACAGCCCAAATCCCCAGTTGCGGTGGTTGTCGGTTAGCCGCATCAGCCAGTCGGCGATTTCCTCATTCTCGGCATTCTTCTTGGCCGAATACCGATAGCAGGTCTCGCTCACCTGGAAAATGTCGCAGGCCAAGCGGATCGAAATTCGCTTTCCGGCCACCACTTCCTTGGCCATCTCACGCCGGCGAGATGGCCGACCTACTTTTTTCCCAGGTACTCCTTCAGAATATCCGCCTTCAGGCGCTCCTCGGCGTACATCTTTTTGAGCCGCGCATTCTCGGCTTCCAACTCCTTCATCCGGGCCATCATGGACACGTCCAGGCCGCCGTATTTCGCCCGCCATTTGTAGAACGTCGCCGAGCTGATTCCCAACTCCCGGCACAACTCCGGCACCGATAGCCCACCCTCGACCCGCTTCAACGCCTCGATGATCTGGCTGTCCGAAAACTTCGACTTCTTCATGCAGAACTCTCCCTTTACGAGAAAATTCTACCTCTGACCGCCTTTATTGGCCGGGGGGATTACCGTTCGAGTTGAAACGCCAAACCGTTTAGCGATTGCCTGGGTAATTTCATCGTAGGCCATGCCATTCGCCAGCATGTTTGACGCGGCTTTAATCCGTCTCTCGCTCCTGCTTTGCATCGGCAGATAAATCGTAGTCCCAGCGTACTTGTCCAGACAGGCCAATAACATTAACTCGGCCCGACCATCGGGCATTGCCTTGATTAACTCGGCTATGAACTGCTCGCCGCGAGGGGTGGTGGTTTTCATGATTACCCCCCGTGGTTGGCTTCATGCTTCAGCACCTCATTAATCAGCGCAGTCGCAGCGTGAATTTTTATTTCAACGTCAGCTAACGAGTGAGCCGGGGAAATAATGGCCTTCTGTGCGTCAGCCAAAAGGTGGGCGATTTGTTCGCGGGTGTTTTCGGTGGTGAATTCGTTCATTGGTGTCTCCTTAGTCCTTCCAGATGTAGCGGTAACGGCTGGCTTGATTGCCTGCGCCTCGTTTAACCAGTTGCAATACGTCATCAGCACAAAGGGCATACAGCACCTTGCTAGCGTCGGTGAAATGCAATCCGATCAATTCCCCGGCCTGCCTGGCTGAGATAAAGAACGGATCGTCGCCTGCGTTTTTCTGAAGCTGCCGACAGATACGGCAGAGAAGAATTGTTTTTTCTCCATACCCCAATTGCGAAAGGCTCGCGGGTAGGTCGTCATTCATGTCGATTTCTCCAAGTATTCGATTCAGCACAGAGCCATAGGGAAATTGGACGCTTTCCCATGCCCTTTGAAAGTCACCCCAGGATTCGGAAAAGTCCGATGTGCCGATGTAGGGCAATGCCTGCCTATGCCAGTCGGTGATGATTTCGCGTAGCTCTGCCTTAGTCGCGGCCGGCTGAGTGCCTTTCAGATAGCGGGCCAACTCGAAAAGCCGCTTGTTTCTCTGGCCGATTGCTTCAGGGATAAAGGCACTACCTACAGAAGAGACAGAAGAGACTGAAGATGACTGCTGTGTCATCTGTTTCTTCTGTAGGTCTGGAGGCAATAAATCCTGAAGGTGATACTCACCCGGCGTCGAGTCGATTACATGAACCATGTACGGCTCAGACTTGCGGTGAATGAATCCAGGCAGGCGCAGAACCCGGGAGCGATCAGAACAACTCGCATCGGCCTTGTACTTGGTGATAAGTTGCTTCAATGCAGGCTCGCATTGATCAAGGCCACAGTCGGCAACACGCCAATAGGCATGAAACCGACCAGGACTACTTTCCACGGTGATATGCGGCGGCGTAGCGGCTTTTTGCAGCGGTTCAAGAGGTGCGCCATCAAGATCGACAAATAACGCCCGTATGCGCGTTATATCGGCCTTGGTGCGCCCCTTTCCGTTCGTCTGATTCACGGTGACGAAGATCCCGGCACCTTGCTCATTCAGTTTGGACAAGGTGTCCTTGTGCTGCTCCAGGCTACCGAATAGTCGCCGGGTCAATTTCTTGTTTCCCGGCTTCCCATCGTCGAAGGTCTGAAAACAGAACTCGTCGGAATCTTCATCAAGTGCCGTTAGGAACGACTGAGCTTGATTGAGATTAGGGGTCATCAAGCGCCCTCGATGATCCAGTAGCGCAGGACACGCACTCCACGCTCAGTAAAGCGGCAAGGTACTGTTTCCCACTGGCTAATTAGCTTGCTGCCGTAAATGCTGCGAATAACGGCTACGGTGCTATTAAGGCAGGTGTCGCCAAGCCTGGCGGCCTCGAATCGGTTCAAGCCGTGCGGTAGGTGAAGCGCCGCTATTACGCGATCAATCTTCGTGGTACGCTTAGATTTGGTAGATGTTTGTTGAGCCGCTTCGCCCTGGCAGGGGCTGGCGGCTTTTTCTTTGGTGGTCATTGCGGCCACCTCACTTACCGGCATTAGCAGCAAGCCATTGTTCGTAACGGCTCTGGCTGATAAGGATGCGCTTCCCTGCTTTGACGCAGCAGTTAGCGAGTCCGTTCTCGTAGCGGTGGCGAAGTTGCCAGCGCAACAGCGGAACGGTTAAGACCTGGGGATTTACCTCAACAAGTCCCTCAATGGTTTTGAGGTCGTTGATGGTGATTACTTCTGTGTTGCTGTTTTCCATCTTGTACTCCTACGTGGTGTGTTGCGGTAGGAGTCAAGATACTTTTCGCTAAATATGTTCGCCGAAAGATAAGAACGATTTTTGCTAGAAATCTTGCGGTCGGTAATATTCCCAGTAGTCAGAGCTATTCAGGTCAGCACGAATTGTTGCATCGGTAATGGTTTCATCTCCAGTAAGGAGATAGAGAAATTTAACCAGATTCTCCATGGAGTGTCTTGCACCATTCCCATATAGAGATCCAACTACACGCCCAAGTAATTTCTGTCTTAATGCAGATTTGCTATGTATCTTACGCGGTCCTTTTCTTGGTTCTGCTTGGCTAACAAGATTCGCTAGTGAATTTAGAATTACATGAATCGGAGGGAGACCAAGACCAATATACATTTTTGGGTTCCGCTTTTTCTTTTCTGCTATTTTAATAAATTCAGGGTGAGTTGTTTTTAGGGCTTTTTCTGTGTATTCGTCAGGAATAAATGCAGACAAGTTTGTTGGAATATCTGGGTTTCCATAGTGTTTAGATAGCTTAATAGACAGCCTCTTGGCTAAATCAACAATCTCGTCTCGATCATCATTGAATTCTTTATTTGTTTGTCGCGGCGATCTATACCAATCCTCAATCACCAAGCTAATAGAATTCCATGGATAAACAATGTCTATCTCTCCAATCCACTCCCAAACCGATCTAGCATTATCGTCATTGCATAGTGAATAAATGATTTTTTTGTAGTGATCTATATAGCTAATATATTGATCCCATGATGAAAACTGCTTAGATTCAGCAAGTTGTTTTTTTTCAATTGCAGATGGGTTTCGCTTCTTTGTTTCCTCTTCAAACGAAACGATATCTTCGTAAATCCTTACTAGATATTCTGGTGCCCATGGTTGCATAGCGATCCTTCCTCGCTCCTTCGTTAAGTGCCACCCCCAGGCCGGTGAAGGTTTCCGGCTTTTCGCTCCGTCGAGCTAGGGGGGGCTTACCCGGTTAATGCTTGGCTTCGGTATCGCCAGCCAGGAGCATGCGGCATAGCGCGGATTCTGCGATCTCGGCAAGTCCTTGGGTGTGGTGCTTGAATGCCTCTACTGCTTCGAACATTTGCAAGAACGCTTCCGGCTCGTTGTCCCGCAGTTCGCGGAGCTTGTCGGATGAAGTGGCACAAGCGAGCAGGGCTAAGCGCCGTTGTTGGCCTCTGTCTTTTGCTGACTGCTCCAGGCTTTCAACTTGTTCCGCTGTGAGTGCCGGTTCGAACTTGGCAGATGCTTCTTCGGTAAAATTGACGTTAGGCATGATTAACTCCTATCAGTTGATTGTGTTTAGGGCTGGCCTTGCGTTGCAGTCGCTTGGCTTGCCCGTTTTGCCTGAGTCCGTCAGGCGGCGGTGTTGCTCTGTTTATCGTCGTCCTCGGCCAGTAGCTTCTGAGCTACATCAACGGCATCCTGTGCGGCGAGGTGGGTATATCGCTTAAGCATAGACAATGTTTTATGGCCGGTGATATTCGCCGTCTGTGCGATGTTTGCGCCCTTCTTGAGCAGCTTGGTAGCAACCGTGTGGCGGGTAGAGTGCAAAACAACTTGGTCTAGCGGGTCTTCTCGATCCTGATAGAGTCCGGCGCGGATGCGTACCTGCTTCCAGCTTTCCCCGATGTTCATGGGCTTGCTAGGGTGCTTTGGATCAAAGAAGACGTAATCAGAGGAAATCGGTTTGATCTTCTGCGCAGCGGCCAAAGCTGCCTTTACGTCAGAGACCAAAGGAAGCGCCCTAGCCTCGTCGTTCTTCGTCTTCGAAATTACCGCGATTGATTCATCAAGATGGACGCTCTCCCACTTGAGCTTCAAAACCTCGGACTTTCGCGCCCCTGTGGTCAGACACATGCGCAGGAATAGGCGCATCATCGGCCAGCGTGATTGATCTGCTGCGGCGTATATACGCTGTTCTTCGTCGGCGTTTAGGATGCGCCGCCGTCCTCCACTTTCCTTGAGCTTCTTAACCTTCCCGCCCTTGATTGGGTGGGCATCGATGATTTCAAGGTTCAGCGCGTAGTTGAGAATGCTGGATAGGCTGGCCAGATAACGATTAACGGTAGCTGGCGTGATTACCTTGTCGGTGGTGCGCTTGCCGTCAAATGATCCTCTAACCACGTTGCGCACCTGTAGGGCGCCTACCCCGGCATTGATGTCGGCTCGGGTAATGGAATTGATCTTGCGCCCTTTAAAGCGCTCATTCCAGAAATCTAGGTGTGATGGGTGCCAGTATTTCGTACCGCGAACAGGGGGAGCCTTTACGAAGGTTTCGACAACCTCGGAGAACAACGGCCCACTTCCGGACGAAAGCGCCTTAAGCGCATCTTGGTTTTCGTTCTCGGCTATCCAGTCTTTAGCCTCCTGGCGAGACTTGCAGACCTTTGACGAACCGACAGACTTGCCATTTACCTTGCGGCGAACGAAAGCGCGATAGACAACGACCTTCTTACCGTTGCGATCTACCTTCTCCTGCTTGGTGATGGAACCCATCCGGACAACCTCCAAGAGTAAGAACTGAACGGATTACACACATTTACACACCAACGTGTCTAATCTGTTGATAATTCTACACTCCTGAGTGATTTTAAGTCCGGTATGTCTACCAATTCCATCACCCGGGCGGATGCATCCTATATTCTGGCGCCCCGATATGAAAAAGGGAAAGCGCCTTGCGCTTTCCCTTTGAATTTGGAGCGGGAAACGAGTCTCGAACTCGCGACCTCAACCTTGGCAAGGTTGCGCTCTACCAACTGAGCTATTCCCGCAAATTTTTTGGAGGCGCGGGCCGGAGTCGAACCGACCTACACGGATTTGCAATCCGGTGCATAACCGCTTTGCTACCGCGCCCCGCCTTCACTACTACATGTTCGACTGGAGCGGGAAACGAGTCTCGAACTCGCGACCTCAACCTTGGCAAGGTTGCGCTCTACCAACTGAGCTATTCCCGCGCCGAACAGAGCGCGCATTATAGGCCATACAAGGAGGAAGTCAACATCCAACGCCTATTTTTCTGCACTCCTTTTCGCGATTTCCGGCCAGGCCATGCGCAAGTAGTAGCCCATCGACCACAGCGTCAGCAAAGCTGCGATCCAAATCAACCAGTTACCGACTTCCTTCATATCGAAGCCAGCCAGGGTGTCGTAGTAAAGGAGCATCGGCAAGGCAAGCATCTGGGCCGTGGTCTTGACCTTGCCCAGCATCGACACGGCAACACTTTTTGCGGCACCGATCTTGGCCATCCATTCGCGCAGTGCTGAAATCGTGATTTCCCGGCCGATGATGATCATCGCGACGATGGCGTCAGCCCGGCCGAGTTGCACTAGAACGATCAGCGCCGCAGCGACCATCAACTTGTCGGCGACTGGGTCGAGAAAGGCGCCGAAGGCTGATGTCTGATTCAGCTTGCGCGCCAGATAGCCATCCGCCCAATCAGTCAGGGCCGCAGCGCAAAACAGCAGCGTTGCCGCCAGATCGCGTTCATGCTGGGTGACCCAACCAGGGGGTAGGTAATAAGCCGCAATCAGTAAGGGTATGGCTACGATGC
Source organism: Dechloromonas agitata is5 (assembly GCF_000519045.1). GTDB lineage: Bacteria > Pseudomonadota > Gammaproteobacteria > Burkholderiales > Rhodocyclaceae > Azonexus > Azonexus agitatus. Next base: position 2,719,432 of record NZ_KI912532.1, on the reverse strand, counting down.
GTAGCCAGGTGAGCAGGATGGGGAGATTGAAAGGCATGCTTCAGTGTAATGCGGAATAAATGTTTTCGGCCAATTCCCGGCTGATTCCCGGAACTTCTGCGAGTTGCTCAGCCGTTGCGGTCAACACTCCGGGCAGTCCGCCGAATCTGGCAACCAGCGCTTTGCGGCGGGCCGGGCCAACACCGGGTAGGCTTTCCAATGTGGACGTCTTTCTAGCCTTGCTGCGCTGAGCTCGATGACCCGTGATCGCGAAACGGTGAGCTTCGTCCCGAACCTCTTGAATCAGGTGGAGCGCTGGGTGGGAGGACGGCAGGTTCAGCGGCTCCCGGTCGTCGGGGAAGATCAACGTTTCGAGGCCGGGCTTGCGTTCCTCGCCCTTGGCGACGCCGATCATCGGCAGGTGCGTCAGCCCGAGGTCGGCGAGCGCAGCAAATGCAGAAGCAACCTGCCCCTTGCCACCGTCGATCAAGATCAGGTCAGGCGCCCTCCCCTCGCCCGACGCGATGCTGTCGTAACGCCGGCTAACAGCCTGGCGCATGGCGGCATAGTCATCGCCAGGCTGGATATCGCGAATGTTGAAGCGGCGATAGTCGCTCTTCTTCATCCGATTCCCCTCATAGACGACGCAAGAGGCGACGGCCGCTTCGCCCATCGTATGACTGATGTCGAAGCATTCGATACGGGTGATCGGATCGGCAAGTTGCAGCGCCTCCTGCAGGGCAGCCAGCCGCATTTCCTGCTGGGCGCTGGCCTGATTGCGGGCAAGGATGGCCAGACGGGCGTTCTGCAACGCCATATCGACCCAAGCCTTCTGGGTCAGGGTGCGCGCCTCTTGGAGTGGCACCGCGCGACAGGCCAATTCAGCCAGGGCCGCCTCGCATTCGCTTCGTTCATCCTCGGCTGGCGAGGGATGGACCAGGATGCGAGCCGGCGCCGGATGGGCGGCATAGTGCTGACGAATGAAGGCGGCCGTAGCGTCCGCCGCTTCCGACTCGCCGGCATTGATCGGAAAGAACGGCCGGTCACCCAGGTGCCGTCCGCCCCGGATCATCGCCAGATTGACGCACAACTGCCCCGCCTCCTTCAGCGCGACCAGCACGTCAACATCCTCACCCTTGGCGCTGGAAACGAACTGTTTTTCCTGAACCTGATGCAAGGACTGGATCTGGTCACGGAATATCGCGGCCTGCTCGAAGGCGAGGCGGCTGGACGCCTCCTCCATGGCCTTGGTCAAGCGACGTGTCACTTCCTGCTGCTTGCCGAGCAGGAACATGGCCGCCATCTGAACATCGGCGGCGTAGTCGTCGCGACTAATCAAGCCGACGCAGGGAGCGCTGCAGCGCTTGATCTGGTATAGCAGGCAGGGGCGTGAGCGATTGGTGAACACGCTCTCCTCGCAGGTACGCAGACGAAACATCTTCTGCAGCAGGTGGATGCTGTCGCGCACGGCCCACGACGACGGGTAGGGGCCAAAATAATCTGCCTTGCGATCGGGATTGCCCCGGAAGAACGCCAGCCGCGGGAACTGTCCCTTGCTCAGGATGATGTAGGGGTAGGATTTGTCGTCGCGGAACAGGATGTTGTATCGCGGCGCCAGCGACTTGATCAGATTGTTTTCGAGGATCAGCGCTTCTGCTTCGGTACGAGTTGAGGTCGTCTCGATGTGCGCAATCTGGCTCACCATGTGTGCAATGCGCGGACTCGACAGGTTTTCCCGGAAGTAGGAAGCAACCCGTTTCTTCAGGTTCTTCGCCTTGCCAACGTAGAGAACCGCACCGTCGGCACTAAGCATGCGGTACACACCCGGCAGATCGGTCAGCGTGGCAAGGAAGGCCTTGGCGTCGAAGCTCATGAAAAACTAGTTGATCAGCGCGGCGACCCCGGCGAATACCGCCTCGAAACTCTCCCGCGTCAGGCGGCCGGTGCGCCAGTTATAGCCGCTGCAATGATAGCTGTCGACCAGCACCCGGCTGTCCGGCAAGGCATGGCGGACGTTGTGGCCGAATGCGTATTCCTTGACCTTGAGGCCGTAAGACCAGAGCAGCGCCTGATGGGCAATGGCCCCCAGCGCGACGATGACCTTCAGCTGGGGCATGGCCTCAATCTCTTCCCGCAGGAAGCGATTGCACTGGCGAATCTCGGGGGTTGTCGGTTTGTTGGCGGGCGGCAGGCAGCGGACCGCATTGGTGATCCGGCAGTTGCTCAGGCTCATCGCCGGATTGGCCCAGCCATCGGACCCGAGCGGCGCAGGGCTGCTGGCGAATCCGAAACGATGCAAGGCCGGATAGAGCAATTCGCCGGCGACATCCCCGGAAAACGGACGGCCTGTGCGATTGGCCCCTTTTTCCCCGGGGCCCAGGCCAACGACCAGCAACTGCGCATCCAGTGAACCAAAGGCTGGAACAGGGCGGGCATGCCAATCCGGGTCGCGCTGACGAATCATGGCCAGATGCTCGGCCAGGCGCGAGCAGGCGGTGCACGCGATGGGGTCTTCAAATCTCGACATGGCCGGGATGTTAGCATGGCGCCCATGCAGCTTCATTGGGACATCTTTTGCCGGGTCATCGACAATTACGGCGACATCGGCATTTGCTGGCGACTCGCCCGGCAACTGGCGGCTGAGCACGGCCGGCAAGTCAGGCTTTGGGTGGACGACCTGGGCAGTCTTCAGCCCCTCTGTCCGATTGTAGACCCGGCACGTGAACGGCAATCGGCGCAAGGTGTCGAGATACGGCACTGGGGTAATCAGTTCGCAGCTGAACCGTGCGCCGAGGTGGTTATCGAGGCCTTCGCCTGCGAATTGCCCGAGGCTTACCTGCAGGTCATGGCCAGGACCGAACGCAAGCCCTGCTGGGTCAATCTGGAGTATCTGACCGCCGAACCCTGGGCTGAGGAATGGCACGGCATGGCCTCCCCTCACCCCACCCTGCCACTCACCAAATATTTTTTCTTTCCCGGATTCTCCGGACGCTCCGGTGGTTTGCTGCGCGAGGCAGGATTGCTGGCAGAGCGGGATGCTTTCCTGAGGCGCTTGCCTCCGCGCGATCATCTCGAAATTAGTCTTTTCTGCTACGACACAGCGCCGGTCGGCGCCCTGCTTGACGCCCTGGCTGCCTTGCCGGGGACTTCGATGGTCCATGTGCCGCCCGGCAAACCCCTGCAGGCCGTCACCCGACATCTTGGCGGCATGCCCCCCTGGCTGCACGGCCAGGCGCGCATCGAAGCACTTCCTTTCCTGCCGCTTGACGAATACGACCGCCTGCTCTGGCAATGCGACATCAACTTTGTGCGCGGCGAAGATTCTTTCGTGCGGGCCCAGTGGGCGGGCAAGCCCTTCGTCTGGCAAATTTACGAGCAGGATGAAGAGGCTCATCTGGCCAAGCTTGCGGCTTTCCTTGACCGCTACTGCGTCAGAATGGATGCCGATCTCGCAAAAGTTACACGAAACCTCTTCACTGCCTGGAACGGTGAGACTACCGATCTGGCTTCGGCATTGCACGGCTTCATCGACAAACGCGATGCCCTGGCGAAAACCAGCCTTGCCTGGAGCCAACACTTGGCCGCCCAAGCTGACTTGGCTTCCACGCTCGTCAAATTCTGTGCCGCCAGGGTATAATTTAACGTTTTTCTTTTTCTGACTTAGAGACTCCCGAATGAAGACCGCACAGGAACTCCGCTCTGGCAACGTGATCATGGTCGGCAACGATCCGCTCGTTGTCCAGAAGACCGAATACAACAAGTCCGGCCGTAACGCCGCCGTCGTCAAGATGAAGCTGAAGAACCTGCTGACGGGCGCTGCTTCGGAAGCCGTTTACAAAGCCGACGACAAGTTCGAACAAGTCATCCTCGACAAGAAGGAAGTCACCTACTCCTACTTCGCCGACCCGATGTACGTGTTCATGGACGCCGAATACAACCAGTTCGAGGTGGAAGCCGAGAACATGGTCGACGCGCTGAAGTACCTGGAAGACGGCATGCCGTGCGAAGTGGTCTTCTACGACGGCAAGGCCATTTCTGTCGAATTGCCGACCATGCTGGTCCGCGAAGTCGAATATACCGAGCCGGCCGTCAAGGGCGATACCTCCGGCAAGGTGATGAAGCCGGCCCGTATCAAGCCGACTGGTTTCGAACTGCCGGTTCCGGCTTTCGTTGAAATTGGTGACAAGATCGAAATCGACACCCGTACCGACGAGTATCGCAGCCGTACCAAGTAAGCGTCAGCTTTTCGGCAGGACTTGAATCGGGCAGCTTCGGCTGCCCGATTGCATTTCAGGCCATCAATCGGCTGATAGTCAGCAAGGCCGATTGATAATTCGGTTCAGCCTGAAGTTCCTCCCAGGATTTTGCCGGCGCCGTGGCGAGCAAGGCCTTGATACGTCGGCTACGGTGAGCATCGACCGCCGGTTTCCAGTTGGCCAGCACCTGACCGACGGCGTCCGGTGCATTACAGACGAGCAGCATGTCGCAACCGGCCGCATACGCCGTCTCGACCCTGGCCAGCATATCGCCAACGACACCAGCACCGGCCATCGACAAATCGTCGGTGAAAACCACACCGTCAAACCTAATCTGATTTCTCAAATAATCGATCCATTTATTTGAAAATACAGCTGTATTGCAATCCATGCAGTTGTAGATAACATGGGCGGCCATGATCCCGTCGAGGCCAAGCTGCCGGTAGGGTTCAATATCCTCCTGCATGGTCTCGAATGCCCGGTCATCGACGGGCAATTCGACGTGCGAATCCGGGACGACGTAGCCATGCCCCGGAAAATGCTTGCCGCAGGTTCCCATGCCGCCTTGCCTCAGCCCCTCGCCCAATGCTGCGGCCAGCGCGACGACCGCCTCAGGACGGCGGTGAAAGGCACGGTCACCAATGACGCGCGATGGACCGTAGTCGAGGTCGAGCACCGGGGTGAACGAGTAATCGACGCCACGAGCCCGTAATTCGGCTGCCAGCACATAACCGACTTGCCGGGCAGCCTCGCAGCCCTTTGCCGCATCGCTGTCCCACAACCGCCCCAGGGCAGCCATCGGCGGCAGCCGGGTAAAGCCGTCACGAAAACGCTGAACACGCCCGCCTTCATGATCGACGGCAATCAACAAAGCCGGTGAACGCAGTTCATGAATGGCTGCCGTCAGGGCTGTCAGTTGTACTGGATCGACATAGTTACGCGAAAACAGGATGATGCCGCCAACCAGAGGGTGGCAGAGACGTTCGCGGTCCAGATCGGTCAATTCGGTACCGGCGATGTCGATCATCAGCGGCCCGAGCGGGAGTTCCTTCATGCTTGCTCCAGAATGACGTAGGCGACGGCGTAGTCCGCTTCGTCACTGATCGAAAGGTGGGCTATCAGATGCTTTTCTTCCAATAGTGCCGCTAGCGCCGGGGAAAACGTCAGAATCGGCTTACCCAGATCGTCATGCCCGATTGCAATCGCCGGCAGTGTCGCCGGCGGCCGGATTCCCGTGCCGAGGGCCTTGCTGAAGGCTTCCTTGGCGGCAAAGCGCTTGGCCAGGAAGCGCCCCTTGTCGGCGGCCCGGGCGAATTCCGCAATTTCCTGAGGAGCCAGTATCCTTTCCACGGCCCGTTCGCCGTGCCGCTCCCACAGACCACGCAGGCGGGCCACCGCGGCAATGTCGGTGCCGACGCCGTGGATCATTCGCCGATTTGCGCCGCTTCGCGCATCAAGGCTTTCATTTCCCGTACTGCCTCACGCAGACCAACAAAAACCGCCCGGCTGACGATGGCATGGCCGATGTGCAATTCGCGGATGCCGGCCAAGCGGGCAACCGGCTGCACGTTGTAGTAATTCAGCGCATGGCCGGCATTGAAGCGCATACCCAGCTCACGGATCACCTGCCCGGCCAGGCGAATCTTGTCGAGTTCGGCCAGCACCGCCGGGGCTTCGGTATCGCGTCCCTGGTCATGGAAGGCATGGGCATAGGGCCCGGTATGAATCTCGCAAACCCGCGCCCCAATCCGGGCAGCCGCCTCGATCTGAGCAGGATCGGCATCAATGAAGACGCTGGTTACGATGCCGGCGTCGGCCAAACGGGCGATGACTGTTTTCAGACGATCTTCCTGAGCCAGGATATCAAGACCGCCCTCCGTCGTCACCTCGTGCCGGCCCTCAGGGACGAGCATGGCCATTTCCGGCTGCAATCCGCAGGCGATACCGATCATTTCGTCGGTAGCGGCCATTTCCAGGTTCAGCTTGATCTGCGTCGTGTCGCGCAAACGCCGCACGTCAGCATCCTGAATGTGCCGGCGATCCTCGCGCAGGTGCACGGTGATTCCGTCAGCTCCGGCCAGATGGGCCTCGACTGCGGCCCAGACCGGATCCGGTTCGTAGGTTCGGCGTGCTTGGCGGATGGTTGCGACGTGGTCGATATTGACGCCCAGTTCGATCATAACTCCTGCATCTCCTTGAATAGTTTGCGGGTTTCCAGTTCCTTGCCGGCCAGATAGTACGCCATCAGGGTGCGCATCAAAGTCTTCGCCTCCTGACGCGAACGCGGGTCGGAAAAATCTTCGGCATCAAGATCGAGCAGTGTCTTGCCGATCACCACCTGCGCCGCACTGCTCTCCGACGACAGACGAACCGGCCCCTGCTCGATCAAGTAAGTGTAGTGCGCCCCGGCAGCAATCGGGACTCCAGTACTGTCATGGGTCAGGGTCAGGCCATAGCCGAGTTCCTGCAGCAAGGCTTTCTCGAAACTGCGCAAATCGGCCTCATGGACCTTACCGGCCGGGTCGGCCGCCAAGCGTTTGAGCATTTCGGCATAGCTGGCAAACAGTCGCTCATGCGCGTCCTCGCGCGGCAGAAGGTGGATCAGCAGTTCGTTCAGGTAATAGCCGCAGAACAGCGCTTCGCCAGCCAGGAGCGGCTGCCCCCCCTGCCATTCGGCTTTCATCAGGGTGAGCACCTCCCCCTTGCCGGCCCAGCCGATCTCCAGCGGCTGGAATGCCATCAGCAGTCCACGTATGGCGGAACGCGGCCGGCGTGCACCGCGGGCGAGCAAGGCCAGCCGCCCGAAATCGCGGGAAAACACTTCGACAATGAGGCTGGTTTCCCGAAAGGGATGGGTGTGCAGAACGAAGGCGGGCTGGCCGTCGACCTTGCTGCGCTGGTTCATTCGTAGCCGAGGCTTTTCAGCAGGCGCTCGTCATCGTTCCAGCCGGATTTGACCTTGACCCACACTTCCAGATAAACCTTGCCGTCGAACAGTCGCTCCATGTCCTGCCGCGCCTCGCTGGCGATGCGCTTCAGCGATTCACCGCCCTTGCCGATGACGATGGCCTTGTGATTCTCGCGATCGACGACAATGGCAGCGTAGATGCGACGAACCGCGCCCTCGACCTCGAATTTCTCGATTTCAACGGCTGTCGCATAGGGGAGTTCGTCACCGAGCAGGCGGAAAACCTTCTCACGGATGTATTCGGAAGCCAGAAAACGCTCGCTCTTGTCGGTCAGATCATCTTCCGGGAACATCAGGCCCTCGTTGGGCAGATGCTTGCGAGCTTCGGCCAACAGCTCATCCGTCTGGCGCCCCTTGGCGGCGCTGACCGGAACGACGGCGGCGTAGTCGAAATCGGCCGCGACGGTCGCCAGGAATGGCAACAAGGCGTTGCGCTCCTTGAGTTGATCGGTCTTGTTGATCACCAGCACGACCGGCCGATCCTTGGGCAGCAGGCGGACGACCGCCTTGTCCTTGGCATCGTAGCGCCCGGCCTCGATGACAAAGAGCACAAGATCCACGTCGTTCAGCGTCTGCGTGACACCGCGATTCATCGCCCGGTTCAGCGCATTGGAAAACTTGGTCTGAAAACCCGGCGTATCGACGAAGACAAACTGCGCATCATCCGTGGTCAGGATGCCGGTGATCCGATGACGCGTGGTTTGCGCCTTGCGCGAGACGATGCTGATCTTTTCGCCAATCAGGCGGTTAAGCAATGTGGACTTACCGACATTGGGGCGGCCAACGATGGCGATGTAGCCGGAGCGGATTTTTTTCATGCGTGTAGTTCTTTCAAGGCTTGTTCGGCAGCTACCTGCTCGGCGATACGCCGACTGGGGCCATGCCCGAGGGTGCGCAAGGCGGGAGATTCGATCTCGCAGGCCACCTCGAAGCGCTGGTCGTGCGCCGCGCCGGTCGTTTCCAGCACGTGATAGCGTGGCAAGGGCTTCTTCCGACCCTGCAGCCATTCCTGCAGGCGGGTCTTGGCATCCTTCTGGAACTGGCCCGGCTTCAATTCATCGAGCAAGGGAGAGTACAGCCTTTCGATGACCGCCTGCGCTGCCGAAAACCCGGCATCAAGATAGATCGCGCCAAACAGCGCTTCCAGTGCATCCGCCAGGATGGAGGGGCGCTGCGCGCCCCCACTTTTCAACTCACCTTCGCCAAGGCGCAAGAAATCACCCAGTTTCAGGTTAAGCGCGAGGCGGTGCAGGGAATCCTGACGCACCATGTTAGCCCGCAAGCGGGAAAGGTCGCCTTCCGGCAATGTTGGAAAACGATGGAACAAGGAGGCGGCGATGACGCAATCGAGAATGCCGTCACCAAGAAACTCTAGGCGCTCGTTGTTCGGCGTTCCGAAACTGCGATGCGTCAGGGCAGTCCTCAGTAACGCTTCGTCGGAAAATACGTGACCGAGCTTCCGGGCAACGGATTGCGCAGTCATACCTCAGGATCCAGCGGTTGAGCCCTTGTAATCGATCAGCAGTGAGACGTTCCAGAACAGCGGAATACGCTTTTCATACGCAAACTCGATGACGATCTTGCCGCCATCCTTGCTCACGTCGAGATCGCTGGACTTGAAATCCAGCATGTCGATTTCGGCAAACTTGTCAAACGTGCGCCGCACATCGGCCACTGTCGACTCCGGGCCAACCTGATTGACCGTCGCCTTGGCATCCTTGAGGATTTTCTGGTACTCGATGAACGTGGGAGCTACCTTCATGCCGAGAACGGCAACCAGCACCAGAATGATGCTCCAGAACAACAGCCCGGACAGAGCTACGCCACCTTGTTTTTTCATTTGTCTCCCCTTATTTGAAGGAACCAATGCGGCCGAAATCGCTGAAGTTCAACCAGATGAAGAACGCCTTCCCGACAATGTTTTCCTCGGGAACAAATCCCCAGGCCCGGCTATCCCGACTGTTATCACGGTTATCGCCCATCATGAAATAGTGTCCCGGTGGAACCGTGCAAACGACACCTGCTGCATTGTAGGTGCAATTTTCCCGGTGCGGGAAGCGCGCTGCATCCGGAATGAATGCCGGAGCGTCCGCATCGTTCAAGGCACGATGTTCGACCTCGCCCAGTTTTTCCTGGAACTGCTCCGAATAGTAAAGACGTTCGGGATGCAGGTAGTCCCCTGTTTTTCGCGTAGGAACCGGCTGGCCGTTGATCACCAGCTTTTTGTTCTGGTAAGCCACCGTATCGCCCGGCAGGCCGACGACACGCTTGATGTAATCGAGCGAAGGATCTTCCGGATAGCGGAAGACCATCACGTCGCCGCGTTGCGGCTGGTTGATATCGATAATCTTCCTGTTGATGACCGGCAGGCGGATACCGTAGGTGAATTTGTTCACCAGAATGTAGTCGCCAACCAGCAAGGTCGGAATCATGGAACCCGATGGGATCTTGAAGGGTTCGAAGAGGAACGAGCGCAAGACGAAGACGATCAGGATCACCGGGAAGAAACTGGCGCCCCACTCAACCCACAACGGTTCCTTGGCATCCTTGACACGCAACTTGCGGAACTTGAGCACATCCACCGCATACAACACACCGGTAATGACCAGCAGGACGAACAGGATCAGTGCGAAATTCATTGGGTATTCCAGGGTTCCTAGTTATCGACACGCAGGACAGCAAGGAAGGCTTCCTGCGGAATTTCGACGCTGCCAACCTGCTTCATGCGCTTCTTGCCCGCCTTTTGCTTTTCCAGCAGCTTCTTCTTGCGGGTGATATCGCCGCCGTAACACTTGGCCAGCACGTCCTTCCGCATCGCCTTGACGTTTTCGCGGGCGATGATGTGCGAACCGATGGCTGCCTGGATCGCGACATCGTACATCTGGCGCGGAATCAATTCGCGCATCTTGGAAGCCAGCTCGCGGCCGCGATATTGCGAATTGGAGCGGTGCACGATCAACGACAACGCATCGACCTTCTCACCGTTGATCAGGATATCGAGCTTGACCACGTCGGCCGCACGATATTCCTTGAAATCGTAATCCAGCGAGGCGTATCCGCGTGAGCAGGATTTCAGCTTGTCGAAGAAATCCATCACCACTTCGGCCATCGGCATCTCATAGACCAGTTTCACCTGACGGCCGTGGTAGTGCATGTCGACCTGATTGCCACGCTTCTGGTTGCACAGGGTGATGACAGCGCCCAGGTAATCCTGCGGCACGAAGATGGTTGCCTCGATGATCGGCTCACGAACCTCCTCGACCTTCGACACTTCCGGCAACTTGGCCGGGTTCTCGACCTGGATGATCATGCCGTCGCGCTGCACAACCTCATAGACGACGGTCGGGGCCGTAGTGATCAGATCCTGATCGAATTCACGCTCCAGGCGCTCCTGCACAATCTCCATGTGCAGCAGGCCGAGGAAGCCGCACCGGAAACCGAAACCCAGCGCCTGGGAGACTTCCGGCTCGTATTGCAGGGAAGCATCGTTGAGCTTGAGCTTTTCCAGCGATTCACGCAGCGAGTCGTATTGGTTCGATTCGACCGGGTAGAGACCGGCGAATACCTGCGGCTTGATTTCCTTGAAGCCGGGCAGCGGCTCTGCCGCCTTGCGATCGACCGTGGTGATCGTGTCGCCAACCTTGGCCGCCTTCAGTTCCTTGATGCCTGAAATGACAAAGCCGACCTCGCCAGCCCGCAATTCCTCACGCTGCACTGATTTCGGCGTAAATACACCGACCTGCTCGCACAGCTGCTGTGCACCGGTCGCCATGAAATAGAGCTTGTCCTTGGGGCGCATCACGCCATCAACGACACGCACCAGCATGACGACACCAACATAGTTGTCAAACCAGGAGTCAATGATCAAGGCCTTGAGCGGTGCTTCGGCATCGCCCTTCGGCGGCGGCACCCGGGCGACCACGGCTTCCAGGATATCCTCGACCCCCAGACCGGTCTTGGCCGAGGCCAGTACGGCATCGGTGGCATCGATACCGATCACGTCCTCGATCTCCTGGCGGGCGTTGTCCGGATCGGCAGACGGCAAGTCGATCTTGTTCAACACCGGGACCACTTCGACATCCAGTTCGATCGCCGTGTAGCAGTTGGCCACAGTCTGCGCCTCGACACCTTGGGAGGCATCGACCACGAGCAGCGCACCCTCGCAAGCCGACAACGACCGGGAAACCTCGTAGGAAAAGTCCACATGTCCCGGCGTGTCGATCAGGTTCAGGTTATAAACCTTGCCGTCACGCGCCTTGTAGCTCAACGCTGCTGTCTGCGCCTTGATCGTGATGCCGCGCTCGCGCTCGATGTCCATCGAGTCAAGCACCTGGGCCTCCATTTCGCGATCGGACAAGCCGCCGCAGAGATGGATGATCCGGTCGGCCAGCGTCGATTTGCCGTGGTCGATGTGGGCGATGATGGAGAAGTTTCTAATGTGATCCATTGCTGCCAGTAAAAAAGGGCGCTGTCCGGCGCCCTTCCCTTTTCAGAAGACCCTGAATTCTAGCGGATTCCCGACAAATATTCACGGGTTTTGGCTTCGTCCAGAAAGTAGTGGCAAAGCTCGGTTTCTCCATGCAACAAGACCGGCACCAACTCGTCGTACCGGGCTTCCAGATCAGGGTTGGCGTCCACGTCGACGATGGTGACCTGGGCACCGAATTCCTCGGCCAGAGGTTTAATCGCCACCTCCATGTCATGGCACAGGTGGCAATAACCACGGCTGATCAGGGTCAATTCAATTCCCACCGTTAAGGCCCTTGATGGTGATGAAGGTTTGAATCTCGCCACGCCGAATGAGCAGTGTGACGGCACTGCCCTTGTCGAACTGGGACAACAGCTTGTTGAACTGCTCGACGCTCCGAACCTCGGTCGTTGCACCCCGGCTGATCAGGGCAATGATGACATCGCCGGCGCGCAAATCGGAACGGGCGCCAATACCGCGCACATCCTCGATCACTATACCCGAAGCCATCTTGAGTTCGCGCTTTTGCTCGGCAGTCAGTTCGCTGACAATCAGCCCCAGACGATTGGGTGTCTGCTCGGCCGGCTTACTGCCCTTTTGTGATCGGGCGCCACCTTGCCTATCCTCGATCATTTCGCCGACGACGACCGCCACATCGCGCATGGTTCCCTTGCGCCAAACTTGAACCGAGGAGCGCGTTCCCGGTCTCGTCGAACCAACCAGGCGAGGCAGGTCGGCCGACGTATTGATCGCCTTGCCATCGAACTTCAGGATCACGTCGCCAGCCTCAATACCGGCCTTTTCGGCTGGTCCGCCCTTTTCGACGGAATTCACCACTGCTCCCATCGCCCGGTTTAACCCCAGTGAGTCTGCCAATTCCTTGTTGACTTCCTGAATAACCACGCCTAGACGCCCCCGACTGACCTTGCCGGAAGCGCGCAACTGGCTTTGGATATCCATGGCCACATCGATCGGAATGGCGAAGGACACCCCCATGTATCCACCACTGCGGCTGTAAATCTGGGAATTGATGCCGACCACCTCACCTCGCATGTTGAACAAGGGGCCACCTGAATTCCCCGGATTGATCGCGACGTCGGTCTGGATGAAGGGAACATAGTTTTCCTGTGGCAGGGAACGCCCCTTGGCAGAGACGATACCGGCCGTGACGGAATTGTCGAAGCCAAAGGGTGAGCCGATGGCCACCACCCACTCCCCAACTTTCAACTGCGCCGGATCCCCCAGTCTGACCACCGGCAACCCGCTGGCTTCGATCTTGATCAAGGCCACATCGGTTCGTTTGTCCGCACCAATGATCTTCGCCTTGAACTCGCGCTTGTCAGTCAGGCGGACAGTCACTTCGTCGGCCCCCTCGACCACGTGCGCATTGGTCAGAATGTAGCCATCCCCGCTGACGATGAAGCCGGAGCCAAGCGACTTGTTCTCGAAATCACGCGGCACTCCCCCACCTGGAACCCTTGGAATGAAACGCTTGAAGAACTCAAAAGCCGGATCGTTCTCATCGAACGGAAACGGCATCATTTGGGCCTGACCGCGAACGACTTGAGTCGTGCTGATATTGACGACGGCCGGCCCCTGTTTTTCAGCCAATTCGGAGAAATCAGGCAAGCCCCGGGTTTGGGCAAAGGCGCAAGAGGCCAGTAGCCAGAGAAAAAAAAGGCTAGCAAGACGATTCATGCCCATGGCAACCTCCGGAATCTGCTACAAACGGGAAACAATCTGCGGGCGGCTATCCAGGCCGGAAGTGTAGGCATCACGGTTGGATCGTCCCCGGACATAGGCAAATGCGGCCCCCAGACCAGCCAGAGCCCCGAGCATTCCACCCATCTCGCCAAACAACTGCATGCCGACGATGGCACCACCAATCATCCCGAGCAGCGGGACACCGTAGGCCAGATTAGCCGTCTTTCGGACGCTACCGGGCACCGTGGCGATGACCACCTTGTCACCGACATGCGCTCCGATCGTGTTGTCCGCCTCGTAGGTCCGCGGTCCGCTGCAAAACATCTGCGTCAGTTGCTGCCCGCCACAACCTCCCTCTTCATGGCAACGCCCACACCCTCCCTGCTCGACTTCGATCAGAGCCCTACCATCTTCCAGCGCCCGAACGGTGCCACGGACGGTGATCAGTTCATCATTCATGCCTACCAACGCTTGTCTGGTGCCGTATCGAGCAAAGGCCGCAACTTGTTGGCAACCGCTTCGCGCGCCCGAAAGATGCGCGAACGCACCGTACCGATCGGACAATTCATGATTTCGGCGATTTCCTCATAGGAAAGGCCTTCCAGTTCGCGAAGCGCGATGGCAGTGCGCAATTCTTCCGGTAGCGAATCCATCGCAGCGTTGACCGTTTGGCCAATCTGCTTCGACAACAAGAGGCTTTCCGGTGTGTTGATGTCGCGCAGTTGCGATGCATCCTCAAAGGTTTCTGCCTCTTCCGAATCGAATTCCGTGGTGGTCGGGGCTCGCCGGCCCTGCGAAACAAGATAGTTCTTCGCCGTATTGATGCCAATGCGGTAAAGCCAGGTGTAGAAGGCACTTTCGCCGCGGAATGAAGGCAAGGCGCGGTAGGCCTTGATGAAGGCCTCTTGCGAGACATCCTCGACTTCGGCGGCATCGCGAATGAAACGCGACAACAAACGCCCCAGCTTTCGCTGGTACTTGCTCACCAACTGGTCGAAGGCGTGCTGATCTCCGCCTTGCGCCCTTTCGACCAGCAACTGATCGATTTCGCGCTCACTCATGGCTCTGTTTCCCTGAGGGTATTGATTGGTATCTTTATCGGAAAGCAGTATAGCGCACGGAATTTCGGCTGAAGACAGGTATCTGCTCTTAATTGTGACCGAGTGTAACGGGAGGAATCGTTTGCTGCGTGCTATATTTCGTGCCAAACAAACCAAGAAGAGAACAGCCGTGCAGAAATTCGACGTCCTGATCATTGGTAGCGGTCTCGCTGGGCAATCTGCCGCGCTTCGCCTTGCTCCGCACTGTCGCGTGGCTTTGGTCAGCAAGCGTAGCCTGGAAGATTCGGCTTCCGGCTGGGCGCAAGGTGGGATTGCTGCTGTACTCGATAGCCAGGATTCAGTCGAAGCTCACATCCGCGATACGCTGGTAGCGGGAGCTTGGCTCAACGACGAAAAGGCGACCCGATTCGTCGTCGAAAATGGCCGTCGCGCCATCGAGTGGTTGATCGAGCAAGGCGTCCCTTTCACTCAGGACGCGGCCGGCTACCACCTGACCCGCGAAGGGGGGCATAGCGCCCGTCGTGTCATTCATGTCGCCGATGCTACCGGACTGGCCGTGCAGGACACTTTAACCAAGAAAGTTCGTGCCAACCCCAACATCACGATCCTGGAAGATCACATTGCGATCGACCTGATCACTGGCGAAAAACTTGGCCTGCCAGACAAGCGCTGCTATGGCGCCTACGTACTGAACAACCGTACCGGCGAAGTCATCACCATCGGTGCCACAAATACGCTCATTGCAACTGGCGGGGCCGGCAAGGTTTACCTCTATACCACCAACCCGGACACCTCAACAGGCGATGGCATCGCGATGGCTTATCGCGCGGGTTGTCGCGTAGCCAACATGGAGTTCATCCAGTTCCACCCGACTTGCCTCTATCACCCGCAGGCAAAGTCATTCCTCATTTCCGAGGCTGTGCGCGGTGAAGGCGGGCTGCTGAAACTTCCCGATGGAACGCGCTTCATGCTCGAGCATGACGAACGCGCCGAACTGGCCCCCCGCGACATCGTTGCCCGTGCGATCGATTTCGAAATGAAAAAACGGGGCCTTGACTGCGTTTTCCTCGATATTTCACACAAGGGCGAAGAATTCATCCGTAGCCACTTCCCGAATATCCACGCCCGATGCCTCGAGTTAGGTATCGATATCACGCGTGATCCGATTCCGGTGGTGCCGGCTGCACATTACACCTGCGGCGGGGTGGTCAGCGACCTGCACGGGCGGACTGACGTGGCCGATCTCTATGTTGCCGGCGAGGCTTCCTGTACTGGGCTGCACGGCGCCAACCGCCTGGCATCGAACTCTCTGCTTGAGTGCCTGGTGTTCGCTGAAGCGGCAGTAAATGATATTTTGAGCAAACGGGCGGAATCACTCCCCAAACTTCCGCAATGGGATGAAAGCCGGGTTACCGATGCCGACGAGGAAGTCGTCATCTCTCACAACTGGGATGAATTGCGACGCTTCATGTGGGACTACGTGGGCATCGTGCGCACCACCAAACGACTGAAGCGCGCCCAACACCGCATCGGTTTGCTGAAGCGCGAAATTGATGAGTTCTACGCCAATTTCAAGGTTAGCCACGACCTGATCGAATTGCGCAATCTCGTCGTCACGGCCGACCTTATCGTTCGGTGTGCCATGCAGCGCAAGGAAAGCCGCGGCCTGCACTTTTCCCGGGACTATCCTGAACTGGCGATCAAGGCCAGAAACACCGTTCTTAGACGTCGCTTCCCTGTACCGGGTTGAATTTGGCGCGCCAGCGCAGAAATACGCGCAAACGACGAAAATCACCTGGTTCCATCATGTCGCCCGAGACCAGAAGCGAGTGCCGCTCGCCCTGCTCTTCCTGCAGGCGAAGAACCGTCAGCCAGGGATGAACGGTCGCGCCAGGTAAAGCCCTGACATTCCGGAATTCATCCTGGCCGGAAACAGCGATGCGTATCCTGCCATCGCGCTCCAACCGGATTGCCGCCAGACGCGGGGATAGCTGGAGATAGGCAAGCCAACCAGCCAGCAAGGCAACGATCAGACAGCCCACGCGTATCGCCGACGCTACCGGCCAGGCCATGAGCAGGCTGATCGTCAACAGCAATACAAACAGCAGTGCACGATCCAGAAAGTGCGAACGGTGCAGACCGATGGTCATCGGAAACTGCACCGTTCCTACCCCTTTAGCAAAAGGGTCAGACGCGCTTGAAGACCAGCGAGCCGTTGGTACCGCCAAACCCGAAGTTGTTCTTCAGCGCCACATCGATCTTCATCGGCCGCGCCTTATTGGCGCAGTAATCCAGGTCGCACTCGGGATCCTGGTTGAAGATGTTGATCGTCGGCGGCGAGATCTGGTGGTGAATCGCCAACACGGTGAACAGCGATTCGACACCGCCGGCACCGCCCAGCAGATGGCCTGTCATCGACTTGGTCGAGTTCACGACGATCTTGTAGGCAGCGTCGCCAAAAGCTGCCTTGATGGCATCGGATTCGTTCTTGTCACCCAGCGGCGTCGAGGTGCCATGGGCATTGACGTATTGCACGTCAGACGGCGCGACACCCGCATTTTTCAGGGCATTGACCATGGAACGACGCGGGCCGTCCATATTCGGTGCGGTGATATGGTAAGCATCGGCGCTCATGCCATAACCGGCGACCTCGGCGTAGATCTTCGCGCCGCGCGCCTTGGCATGTTCGTACTCTTCCAGTACCAGAACCCCGGCCCCCTCGCCCAGCACAAAGCCGTCGCGATCCTTGTCCCACGGCCGGCTGGCAGTAGCGGGATCTTCGTTTCGTGTCGACAAGGCGCGTGCCGCACAGAAACCGCCCAGCCCCAGCGGCGAAACCGTCGACTCTGCACCACCGGCGACCATCACGTCGGCATCGCCGTACTCGATGATGCGAGCAGCCTCGCCAATCGAGTGCGTACCGGTTGTGCAGGCGGTCACGATGGACAGGTTCGGCCCCTTGAAGCCGAACTCGATCGACAGGTTGCCGGAAATCATGTTGATGATGGAGCCCGGAACGAAGAACGGCGAAACCTTGCGCACACCAGCCGCATTGTATTCGTCCTTGGTTTCCTCGATCAGCGGCAGGCCGCCGATACCTGAACCAATGGCGACACCGACGCGCTCGGGGTCTGCCGCACCTTCCTTGTCCAGCCCCGCATCACGCACGGCCTGCATGCCGGCCGCCAGACCGTAATGGATGAACTTGTCCATCCGGCGGGCATCCTTGGCGGAGATGTACTGGGTGATATCGAAATTCTTGACTTCACCGGCAAACTGAACCGGAAAGGACGAGGTATCGAAACGAGTGATGGGAGCAATGCCAGAAACGCCGGCGATGATGTTCTGCCAGCCTTCTTCGACGCTGTTGCCGACCGGGGAAATCAAACCCAGGCCGGTGATGACGACTCTGCGACGTGCCAAGATGTGCACTCCGAAAGCAAATGTGGCAAGGCCGGCCATCAAGGCCGGCCTTGCCTGGTTCAAACCGGAATTGGCTTACTTCTTGTTAGCGAGGATGTAATCGACAGCCTGCTGCACCGTGGTGATCTTCTCGGCCTGGTCGTCCGGAATTTCACACTCGAATTCCTCTTCCAGAGCCATGACCAGCTCGACGGTGTCCAGGGAGTCAGCGCCCAGATCGTCCACGAAGGAGGACTCGTTCTTGATGTCCGCTTCGTTCACGCCCAGTTGTTCGGCGACGATCTTCTTGACGCGCTCTACGATGTTATCCATTCGAAAAACTCCTTCCCCTCGGGGGTACGAAAAAAAACGTTGAGATTTTACCAAAAGCCGAAGCTTCGGGAAATCAATCCATGAACATGCCGCCATTCACATGCACGGTGGTTCCCGTGACATACGAAGCAGCGGGAGAAACCAGGAAACCGACCGCCCCGGCCACATCTTCCGGCGTGCCGGCACGACCGAGCGGAATGGACGCCAGCATGGCGGCCTTTTGTTCCTCGGTCAAGGCATGCGTCATGTCAGTTGCGATGAACCCCGGCGCAACGCAATTGACCGTAATGTTGCGGCTGCCCAGTTCGCGGGCCAACGAGCGGCTCAGGCCGGCCACACCGGCCTTGGCCGCACAATAGTTCGCCTGGCCCGGATTACCGGAGTAACCGACGACAGAGGAAATATTGACGATACGACCGAAACGCGCCTTCATCATGCCGCGCATGACACCACGCGACAGGCGGAAAACAGCTTTCAGGTTGGTGTCGATCACCGCATCCCATTCGTCATCGCCCATCCGCATCGCGAGGTTATCGCGGGTGATGCCAGCGTTATTGACAAGGATGGTAATCGCACCCAATTCCTTGGCAATATCCGCCAGCACGGCATCTGTCTGAGCAGCATCGGTAACGTTCAGCACGATTCCTCTACCCTTGACGCCGGATTCGGTTAGGTAGGCAGAAATTTTCCCGGCACCATCCTCGCTGGTCGCCGTGCCGATCACTGTCGCCCCCTGCCTACCCAGCTCGAGGGCAATGGCACGGCCGATACCTCGGGTCGCACCGGTGACCAATGCAATCTTGTCGTTCAGCATGATTTCACTCCAGGCCCAGATTGGCTTCGATGGCAGCAGCATCGGCCAGCGCGAGGCCGGCAACGCCGTCGGCACAACGCTTGGTCAGTCCGGCGAGCACTTTCCCCGGACCACACTCGGCCACCGTAGTAATACCCATGGCCGCCATTTTCTGTACGGTCTCCACCCAACGCACCGGGTTATAAGCCTGGCGAACCAGAGCATCCTTGATTCGAGCGGGATCGCTCTCGATCTCGACATCGACGTTGTTGATGACCGGAATCAGGGGGGGCTGCAGCGTCAGTTCGGCAAGTCGGGCTGCCAGTTTGTCCGCAGCCGGACGAATCAGCGAAGAATGGAACGGCGCGGATACCGGCAGCGCCTTGGCCATCTTGGCGCCCCGCGCCTTGCAGGCCTCCATGGCCCGTTCGACAGCGGCCTTGTGGCCGGCGATGACGGTCTGGCCGTTAGCATTGAAATTGACCGGCTCGACAACTTCGCCCTGTGCTGCTTCGGTACAGGCGGCGGCGATGCCGGCGTTATCCAGTCCGAGAACGGCAGCCATCGCACCAGTGCCCAGCGGGACGGCTTCCTGCATGGCTGCAGCGCGCAGGCGAACGAGCGGCACCGCATCCTTGAGATCGATGACGCCGGCAGCAACCAGTGCCGAGTATTCGCCCAGGCTATGTCCGGCGACCACGGTGGGCATCTTGCCCCCCCTTTCGCACCATAGGCGCCACGCGGCAATACCAGCAGTCAGCATGACAGGCTGGGTATTCACCGTCTGTGCCAGGGCTTCGGCCGGACCTTCGGCGACCATTACCCACAAGTCGTCACCCAGTGCGGCAGATGCCTCGTCGAAGGTAGCGCGGACGATGGCAGCATCGCCATAGGCAGCCATCATGCCAACACTCTGAGAGCCCTGGCCGGGAAATACGAAAGCAAAGGACATCGATCAGTCTCCTGATATCAGAATTCGAGCAGGGCCGCGCCCCACGTGAAACCGCCGCCCACACCCTCGACCAGCACTTTTTGACCGCGCTTGATGCGACCATCACGGACCGCTTCGTCGAGGGCAAGGGGGACCGAGGCCGCGGAGGTATTGCCATGGCGGTCAACCGTGACGATGACGCGCTCACGGTCAATACCGAGTTTCCTACCGGTTGCCTCAATGATCCGGATATTGGCTTGATGCGGAATCAGCCAGTCGACACCGGAAGTCTGGATGCCTGCCGTTGTGCAGACCTCTTCGGCGATTTCGGCTAGTACGCGAACGGCAAACTTGAAGACTGCCTGTCCATCCATGCGAAGGAAAGGGTCACCGGTTACCTGGCCGCCACACACCTGACCCGGCACATTGAGGATACCGACCTGGCTCCCATCGGCATGCATGGCAGTCGCCAGGATACCGGGTTTGTCGGAAGCCTCCAGCACCACTGCCCCGGCGCCATCTCCAAACAGCACGCAGGTTCCGCGGTCGTTCCAGTCGAGGATGCGGGAAAAGACTTCCGCCCCAATGACCAGTGCACGCTGGTGGCTACCGGAGCGGATGAATTTCTCAGCAATACCCAGGGCATAGACAAATCCGCTGCAGACGGCCTGAACATCGAAGGCAGCAGCCCCTTTGTTCCCTAGCTTGCCCTGAATAAGGCAGGCCGTGCTCGGAAAAATATAGTCCGGAGTCGACGTCGCCACGATGATCAGGTCGATGTCGGCCGCTGCGATACCGGCCATCTCGAGAGCCCGTTGTGCGGCAATCAGACCGAGTTCGCTCGACGTTGCCCCGGGCTCGGCGAGGTAGCGACTACGAATACCAGTGCGGGTGACGATCCATTCGTTGTTGGTATCGATGCCGCGGCTAGCCAGTTCGTCATTGCTGACCGGCTTGCCAGGAAGACAGCTGCCGGTACCAATCAGACGTGCATACATTCAGACACTCTCCACTGCAGCAGCCGGCATCATGTCGGCAATTCGGCTGGAAATGCGCTCCAGAACGCGGTTTTCGGCTGCATCGCAGGCTCGGGAAATGGCATTGCCGAAGGCCAACACGTCGGCAGATCCATGACTCTTCACCGAAATCCCTTTCAAACCGAGCAGAATCGCCCCGTTGTAACGGCGATGATCGAAACGACGCTTGAAGTTGTTGAGCACCGAAATGGCAATCAGGGCAGCGAGCTTGGTCAACCAGTTGCGCTTGAACTCTTGGCGCAGGGATGACGCCAGCATCTGAGCCAACCCCTCCGAGGTCTTCAGCGCAACATTCCCGACGAAGCCGTCGCAAACGATGACGTCGGCCTCGCCCTTGTAGATGCCGTCCCCCTCGACGTTGCCGACAAAATTGAGGCCCGACGCGCGAAGCAGGTCGGCCGCCGCCTTGACGACTTCGTTGCCCTTGATTTCCTCTTCGCCGATATTGAGGATGCCGACGCTCGGTTGCTCCTTGTGCTCCATCGCCGCCACCAGCATGGCCCCCATGATGCCGAATTGCAGCAAGTGCTCTGGCCCGCAATCGACATTGGCCCCCAGATCCAGCATGTGGGTGTGGCCATTGACGGTTGGCAGGGGGGCACAGATCGCCGGGCGATCAATGCCGGGCAGCATTTTCAGCACAAAGCGGGAAATCGCCATCAGGGCGCCGGTGTTGCCGGCCGAAACGCAGGCATCCGCCTCGCCCGATTTAACCTGATTGATGGCGACCCGCATCGACGAATCTTTTTTGTTGCGTAAGGCAAGCGCTGGAGATTCGTCCATGCCGACAATTTCCGAGGCGTGGACGACGCGAATACGGGAATCCTGGGCATGGCTGCCGAGCAACGGACGAACCACCTCCTCCTGGCCGACCAGGATAAGATTGGCAGACGGATGCTCCGCAAGAAATTGAATGGCCGCCGGCACCGTCACTGACGGACCGTGGTCACCCCCCATGCAATCGATGGCAATGCGGGTTGTCATAGGCAAAATAAAAGGCAGGCGACTCATTGGAGCCGCCTGCCTCTCAGCGAAAAATTACTCGCCCTTGCCCTTCAGGACTTTCTTGCCACGGTAGAAACCGGTGGGGGAAACATGATGACGCAGATGCACCTCGCCGGTGGTCGATTCGACAGCCAGCGGCGGGTTGGTCAGGAAGTCGTGAGCGCGATGCATGCCACGCTTGGACGGGGACTTTTTGTTCTGTTGAACGGCCATGTTGTTACTCCAATAAAATCAGTTCGGCTTGCCTTTAAGCCCGGCCAAAGCGGCAAACGGATTACTCCGCTCACCGGCATCTGCCGCACCAGGCAAACCACATTTTTCGTGCCGCGGCGCCACCGGCAGGGCCAGGAGAATTTCATCCTCCACCAACTCGGCCACATCCAGCTCCTTCGCTACCGGCAGGAAATCCCGGGTGTCGTCTTCCAGCTCGTCTTGCGATAGTTCGGCACCCTCGGGAACGAGTTCCAGCAGGTTGTCGACATCGAGATCGAAAGGCACGGCCTTCAGGCAACGCTGGCACAGCAAGGGGATAACCCCTGTCACCACCAGTTGCAGCAGATACTCCCCGCGCGCCCCCTTGGAACCTTCGAGGCGAAAGGTGACTTCACCTTCCACAACGGCCAGCAAATCATGCAGGCGTTCAAGGGCTGAAAGCGGCAGCGTCCCCTCGAGAACACGCCCTTCCTTGGCAAACCGGAATGCGTCCGTAATCCGTTTCAATCTTGAGCTGTTGCGACTTAAACGATGGATGATATTATTTTTAGCTTTACAAGTCAAAACAAAGTGTCGCATCAAGTTAGTGCCGCAACACTTTGTTGTATTGAGTATTTCATGCCCCAAAAACTGATCCTGGCCTCAACTTCGCCCTATCGCCGCGAATTGTTGGGGCGCCTGGGCCTGCCTTTCGAGGTGGCCAATCCGCAAACCGATGAAACCCCCTTGCCCAATGAAACACCGGAGGCCTTGTCGCTACGACTGGCCGAAGCCAAGGCCCGGGCGGTCGCTGAACACTACCCGGACGCGCTGATCATCGGCAGCGACCAGGTCGCCACGGTCGACGGCCGCATTTATGGCAAGCCCGGCAGCCATGAGCGCGCAGTGGCCCAACTGCGCGAATTGTCCGGCAAAACCGTCAATTTCTTTACCGGCCTCTGCCTGCTCAATGCCACAACGGGCAATGCAGACATACGCGGCATTCCCACGCTGGTTACCTTTCGCCACTTGTCGATTGACGAAATCGAAAACTACCTGCGGCGCGAACCGGCCTATAACTGCGCCGGATCGGCCAAATCCGAGGGCCTCGGTATCGCACTCTTGAGCAGCATGCGGGGCGACGATCCCAACGCGCTGGTTGGTCTGCCGCTGATCGCGCTGTGCGACATGCTGCACCAACAGGGTATGTCGGTGCTCTGATGTTGGGCACGCTCTATCTGATTCCAGTCCCTCTCGGCCCAACACCACCACAGGGCTCCCTGACTGCGAGCGTATTGGCGACCATCCGTCCGCTCACCCATTTCATCGTCGAGCAGGCCAAGACTGCACGCGCCTTCTTGAAGGCCGCAGGCACGGATCGGCCGATCCAGGAACTGCACCTGGCTGAACTGAACGAACACACCAAACGAGAAGCGCTCAGCGAGCTCCTTGCCCCACTTCGCGCCGGGATCGATGTCGGCCTGTTGTCGGAAGCCGGTTGCCCGGCCGTCGCCGACCCCGGATCCAATCTGGTCGCCCTGGCGCAAGAGGAAGGGATCAGAGTTGTCCCGTTGATTGGCCCATCGTCGCTGCTGCTGGCGCTCATGGCCTCCGGGCTGAATGGCCAGCGCTTTGCCTTTCAAGGTTACCTGCCGGCCAAGGAGGCGGAGCGCACCAAAGCCCTGCGCGAGCTGGAGAGCGAATCCCGCAAGCGCGTCCAGACGCAGCTTTTCATCGAAACCCCCTATCGTAACCGGGTGATGTTCGATGCCATCCTGGCTACCTGCCACCCCGGGACGCGCCTGACCATTGCGACCGATCTGACCCTACCTGGCGAAAGCATCCGGACGCTCACCATCCAGCAATGGAAAAAACAAACGCCGCCCGATATCGAGCGGCGTCCAACGGTGTTCCTGCTGCTCGCCTGATTCAGAACAGGCGTACGCCGAGCGCCCCTTCCGACAAACCCTTCCAGAAACTGGCAGCGGTTCCGGCACCGAGGCGCTTGGCAAAGCGTTCAGCGATGTTGTCCTTGACGGAATAGTCGAGGACCTTTTCCGCCTTGATAATGTCGCGCGCCACGGAGTCGACGCTACCGTAGCCGTCGGCCAGGCCGATCTGAATACTCTGCGCCCCGGTCCACATCAGACCGGAGAACATGTCCGGCGTTTCCTTCAGGCGATTGCCGCGCCCTGCCTTGACGACATCGATGAACTGCTTGTGGATGTCGTCCAGCAACAACTGTGCATGCGCCTTGTGCTGCGGCGCCTGTGGTGAGAACGGGTCGAGGAAGCCCTTGTTTTCCCCAGCCGTCAGCAGGCGACGCTCCACCCCCGCCTTGTCCATCGTGCCGGTAAAGCCGAATCCATCCATCAACACGCCAATCGAGCCGACGATGCTCGCCTTGTTGACGTAGATATTGTCTGCGGCAGCCGCAACGTAGTATCCACCGGAAGCGCACATGTCCTCGACAACAGCGTAGAGGGGCTTATCGGGGAATTTCGTGCGCAAGCGGCGAATTTCGTCATTGACGATGCCCGCCTGGACCGGACTGCCGCCCGGGCTATTGATGCGCAGGATCACGCCGACCGCGTTCTTCTCCTCGAAGGCACTATTCAAGGCGGCAACGAGATTCTCGGCATTCGACTCGCCCTTTGCCTCGATCACGCCGATCAGGTTGACCATCGCCGTGTGCCGCTCCTGGTGCTCAGCGCCCGTCCCCCAGTCGACGACCGCAATCAGTACAGCCACGAGGTACATAAAGCCGAGAAGCTTGAACGCAATTCCCCAGCGCCGCCGGGCCCGCTGCTCATCGAGCGCGGCGAAGGCAAGTTTTTCCAGGGTTTTTCGCTCCCAGTTCGGATCGCTATTAGGCGGTTGAGGGGTATCCATCGTTATCTTTCAGACTCCAGCCAAATCATTCCATCGACCTCGCGGACCATCACTGGTTGCAGGCCCTTGCCCTGACAACGACCGCCAAGGCACTGCCCCGAATCCGGAGCATAAAGCGCGCCATGTATCGAGCAAATCAAGTATAGCTTGGAATGATCGAAGAACTCGCCCGGCATCCAGTCCAGCTCAGCCGGAACATGGCCGCATTCGTTCAGGTAGGCATGCACCTGCCCATGGAAACGGATCAAGAAGGCAGGAACCGGGCGCCCTTCCCGTTCGACAACAAAGCGAACACCGCGACCGGCCTCCACAACCTCTCTGCTGAGGCAGATCAGCCGTGCGTCTTCAGCCATTGATCCAGTTCGGCAACCGTGTGCAGGCAGGCAACCGGCTTGTGTTCAAGCAGGTGATCATGGGGATGGGCACCGTATGTCACGGCGAGCCCATCGACCCCGGCATTGCTGGCCATCAGCAGGTCATGCGAGGTGTCGCCAATCATGATGGTGGCCGCGCTGGCCATGCCGAATTCGGCCATCAACTCCTCAAGCATTTGCGGGTGAGGTTTTGAATGGCACTCGTCGGCGCAACGCGACGCCTGAAAATACTGGCGCAGGCCGGAATGATCGAGCGCCCGCTCCAGGCCAGCCCGGCTTTTACCTGTAGCGACGGTCAGCACATGACCAGCCTGCTTCAGGCTGGCGAGCATTTCCGGCACCCCCTCGAACAAGCTCAGTTCATGGTCGCCGGAGAGATAGTGGAAACGGTAGCGATCCACCATGTCCTGATAGCGCTCCGCTGGCAAATCGGGTACGGCGTGGCGCATGGCATCAACCAGGCCGAGGCCAATGACGTGACGCGCCTGGCGATCGGACGGAGGTGGCAAATCAAGATCGAGGCATGCCGCCTGAATGGCACGAACGATGGCGCCAGCCGAATCGAGCAGCGTGCCATCCCAATCAAAAACAAGCAGTTCGTATTTCATGATGCAGCGAGAATCTCTTCGTAGTTTGGTGCGGTGTATTCACGGCCACCCTTCCCGTCAAGAACCGCGAGATACCCGGCGATGCTATCTGGCAAAGGAGCAAGACACGCCATCGGAGCGGCCGTCAGCGGATGATGAAAGGACATGCGCCAGGCGTGTAGCGCCATGCGCTTGAGGCCGTGACGCTTCAATTCCTTGTTCAAGGCGAAATCACCGTACTTTTCATCGCCCAGAATCGGAAAGCCGAGATGGGAGAGATGCACCCGGATCTGGTGCGTGCGCCCGGTCTTCAGTTGCGCCTCAAGCAGACTCGCTTCGGGCCAGCGGGCAAGCAGGCGGAACACCGTATGCGATGCCTTGCCTTGCACATCGACCGAGACCCGGCGCTCACCACTCTCGGTCAGGTATTTGTGCAAGGGCAGTTTGACGTGCTGGATATTGTTCATCCAGCGCCCCTTCACCAGCACGAGATAACGCTTGTCAGCCCCTGCCCCATGCTCGCGAAACATGTCGTGCAAGGCCGTGAGGGCCAGGCGTTTCTTGCCAACCAGCAGAATGCCCGAGGTTTCCCGGTCGAGGCGGTGCGCCAGTTCGAGAAACTTGGCCCGCGGCCTCTGTCGGCGCAAGGCTTCGATGACACCGAAGCTGACACCACTCCCGCCGTGGACCGCAATGCCTTCCGGCTTGTCCACGACCAGCATGGCCTCGTCTTCGTAAATGATCGGCAGGTCGACCCGTTGCTTGGCCACTTCATCCATTTCGTTCTGCGGCCTTGCGGCAATACGGATGGGCGGAATACGAACGCTGTCCCCCGGGCAGAGTCGGTAGGTCGCTTCGACCCGCCGGCTATTCACCCGCACTTCACCACTACGCAAAATGCGGTAGATGTGGCTCTTGGGAACCCCCTTGCAAAGGCGGATCAAAAAGTTGTCAAGGCGCTGGCCTTGCTCTTCATCGCCGATCACGACATGTGCGACTGAATTGTTACCTGCGCCATTCATTTTTCTAATATACTGCCTGCGTTTTACGTCTCGGTTTGCAAGAGATGCCGAACCGTCAGACCGTTCGCCCTCGCGCTGTCAGCGCGACCGCCAAGCGGCAGGTTTCGAAGTCTTTCCTGCGCCAATTGCCCAGGCCAGACCAACGTGAAACGACTGGTTAAGTTCACTCACCAAAAGTAGTGATGTTAATGGATAAGCCCACGGTAAGCACGCACGATTGCCTGTGGCAGGAATTTTCAGGCCGCGCATTTCAATAATAAACACGCGACCATCTGTTGATCAGCACCTTCGAATCGCCTTTGCCCTCATCACCTACATGAACGCAACCCGATAAAGAATTGTCGCTGCCTGCCAAGGCGTTTCGTTGCCGCGTACCAATGTGTGCGGGAGCCCGAAAACAATGAAACGCATGCTCTTCAATGCGACACAGGCGGAAGAACTCCGTGTCGCCATTGTCGATGGTCAGAAACTGATCGATCTCGACATTGAATCCGCCGCCAAGGAACAACGTAAAAGCAATATCTACAAGGGTGTCATCACCCGGATCGAGCCTTCCCTCGAAGCCTGCTTCGTTGATTACGGTGCCGATCGCCACGGCTTCCTACCGTTCAAGGAAGTCTCCCGTGCCTACTTCCAGCCGGGGGTCGAAGCCGGCAAGGCCAAGATCAACGAGGCGCTGAAGGAAGGTCAGGAACTGATCGTCCAGGTCGACAAGGACGAGCGTGGCAACAAGGGCGCCGCCCTGACCACCTATGTTTCGCTGGCCGGCCGCTACCTGGTTCTGATGCCGAACAATCCGCGTGGCGGTGGCGTTTCCCGTCGCGTCGACGGCGACGAACGCGCCGAACTGCGCGAAGTCATGGATCAGCTCGAAGTGCCCAACGGCATGAGCCTGATCGCCCGTACCGCCGCCATCGGCCGCCAGGCCGAGGAACTGCAGTGGGATCTGAACTACCTGCTGCAACTGTGGACCGCCATCGAAGGTGCCGCCCAGCAACAATCGGGGGCCTTCCTGATTTATCTCGAAGGCAGCCTGGTCATTCGTGCCATCCGCGACTATTTCCAGCCGGACATCGGTGAAATCCTGATCGACACCGACGAGGTCTATGAACAGGCCCGCGCCTTCATGGGTACGGTCATGCCGGGCAACGTCAATCGCGTCAAGCGCTACCGTGACGATGTGCCGCTGTTCTCGCGCTTCCAGATTGAACACCAGATCGAAACGGCCTTCGCCCGCCAGGTCAACCTGCCCTCCGGCGGCGCCATCGTCATCGACCATACCGAAGCGCTGGTGGCAGTGGACGTTAACTCGGGCCGCGCCACCAAAGGCTCTGATATCGAGGAAACGGCACTCAAGACCAACCTCGAAGCAGCCGATGAACTGGCCCGCCAATTGCGCCTGCGCGACCTTGGCGGCCTGATCGTCATCGACTTCATCGACATGGAAAGCAGCAAGAACCAGCGCGAAGTCGAAAACCGCCTGCGCGATGCGCTGCGTTACGACCGGGCCCGCGTTCAGATGGGCAAGATCAGTCGCTTTGGCTTGATGGAACTGTCGCGCCAGCGCCTGCGCCCGGCTCTCGCCGAAACCAGCTACATCCCCTGCCCGCGCTGCACCGGGACCGGCCATATTCGCTCGACCGAATCGGCTGCGCTGCATATCCTGCGCATCCTCGAAGAGGAAGCGATGAAGGAAAACACCGGCGCCGTGCACGTTCAGGTTCCTGTCGATGTCGCCACCTTCCTGCTCAACGAAAAGCGTCCGGATATCCAGGCCATCGAGTTGCGCCACAAGGTCACCATCCTGCTCATTCCGAACGTCCATCTGGAAACGCCGGCCCACACCATCACCCGCCTGCGCCATGACGACCTGAACCATGACGATTCGCGCGAGCCGTCCTACAAGATGGTCGACATGCCGATCGAGGATGCGATCAAGCAGGCTACTCAGCAGGAAGCCGCCAAGCCGCGCCAGGAAGCGGCCATCAAGGGTGTCTCGCCCGAGCAGCCGGCTCCGATCATGCCAGAAAAGACCGAAGCTCCTGCCCCGGCCCCGGTTGCTGCCAAGCCGGAGGGTGGCCTGTTCTCGCGGATTTTCTCGTGGTTCCGCTCGTCGCCCCAGCCGGTCGAACCCGTTGCTGCCCCCGAGCCGACCAAGAAGCCACGGGAAGCCCGCTCCGACAACCGTCGCGAGCGCGATGGTCGCCGTGGCGGCCGTAACGGCAACCGCCGTGATGAAGAGCGTGGTGAACGCAAGGAACGCCCCGGCCGCGCCGAGCGCCCGAGCGAGAAGCCGGCCCAGGACGAAGCCGCGGCAGGTACAGGCGACCGCCAGGAGCGCCGTCAACGCGGTGAGCGGAAAGAGCGTCGCGAACGCCAGCAGCCGGAAACGGTTGAAAACAAGCTGACCGTCGTTGCCGCGGAAACGATGGCCAACACCGCACCAGTTACCGGTAACGAAACACCGGAGGTGAATGGCAACGAGGAACAGGGTGGACGTCGCCGCGGTCGTCGTGGTGGTCGCGGTCGTGGCGAGCGTCGCAGCGAAGGCGAGAACGCCATCGTCGCGGCCGGCGAATCCGTTCCGGCAGCGGCCGAAGCGGTCGCCGCCCCGGTGGACCAGGAGCCGGTCGTCGTCGTCATTCCGGCAGCCGAACCGATTTCGGAAGCGCCAGTGGTCGTCGAGCCGGTTGCCGCCGTTGAAGCTGTTACGGAAGTCGTGTCCGTACCGAGCGCAACGGTTGTTGCCGAACAAGCGGCTGTCGTTGAAGCCGAGCCGCTTGTCGCTGTTGTCGCCGAGCCGGTTGAAGCGATCGCCGAAGCCGTGGCCGAGCCGGTCACCCCGGCCGTTGTCGCCGAACCGATCGACGTCACGTCGGCACTCGCCGACAGCGGCCTGGTGATGGTTCAGACAACCGCTGCACCGGTTGCGGTGGCTCCGGTCGAGCCGCCGGTCAAGTTGGGACGTCCGCGCAAGCAGAACCCGCTGGCCGCTCAGGCTGACAGCGAACCGCTGGTCATGGTGGAAACGAGCAAATAAGCGTTTTCACCAGCAGATAAACCAAGGGGCACCCTCGGGTGCCCCTTTCCTTTTCTAGCTGCCGAAAATGAGTGCGTCAGCCACGCCCGAGGCGTTGCTTGATGTCCTCGATCAGGCCCAGCGAAGCGTCCTCGACCATGTCGAGTACGAGATCGAAACCATGACCGAGGCCATAGTAGGGATCCGGTACCTCGTCGTCATCGAAGTTCCTGGCGTAGTGCATGAACAGACCAATGCGCTCCTGCTGTTCCGGTGTTGCCATGCGCCGCAGGTTGTCGAGATTGCTCTTGTCCATGGCAAGAATCAGGTCGAAATAATCCAGATCCTGGCGCGCCACCTTGCGCGCTCGCAGTTGCGACAGGTTGTAGCCCCGGGCTGAGGCGGCACGCTGGGTACGCGAATCTGGAGCTTCGCCGACGTGGTAGCCGTGCGTTCCCGCAGAGTCAACTTCAACTTTATCACCCAACCTATTGTTTTTAATGAAGTGACGCAAAACACCTTCTGCAGTTGGGGAGCGGCATATATTCCCCATGCAGACCAGTAGCACGCGAAAAGTCATTTTGTCTCATCTCCGTCAGGGTCGTGCCGGGCCGCACCGAACACCCGCTCCCTGAGCCGGAAGAGTTCGTCGCGGGCCGCCGCCGCTTTTTCGAATTCCAGGTTTTTCGCGCACTCCAGCATCTGTTTTTCGAGCCGCTTGATCTCCCTGGCAACTGCTTTTTCGTCCATGGCATCGTAGGTTGCCTGCTGCTGGGCAGCCTTCAGTTCGGTCTGGGCCGTTTCGACATCGTAAACGCCGTCGATGATGTCCTTGATCTTCTTCGACACCCCGCGCGGCGTAATACCGTGCCGCTGGTTGAAGCTGATCTGCCTTTCCCGCCGCCGTTCGGTCTCGGCGATGGCACGCTGCATGGATTGCGTAACTGTATCAGCATAGAGGATCGCTGTGCCATGGATGTGTCGCGCCGCCCGGCCTATGGTCTGGATCAGCGAGCGCTCGGAGCGCAGAAAGCCCTCCTTGTCGGCGTCGAGGATGGCAACCAGCGATACTTCCGGGATATCCAGGCCTTCACGCAACAGGTTGATGCCGACTAGGACGTCGAATTCGCCCAAGCGCAGGTCGCGGATGATTTCGACGCGTTCGACGGTATCGATATCGGAATGCAGATAGCGGACCTTGATGCCGTTGTCGCCGAGGAAATCGGTCAGGTCTTCGGCCATGCGCTTGGTGAGCGTCGTGACGAGAACCCGTTCGCCAACGGCGATACGCTTGCCGATTTCGACCAGCAGATCATCGACCTGGGTCGAGGCCGGGCGAACGATGACACCCGGGTCGATCAGGCCGGTCGGCCGGACAACCTGTTCCACCACCTGCCCGGCATGCTGCTGTTCGTAATCGGCGGGCGTCGCCGAAACGAACACCGTTTGCCGCATGCGGGCTTCGAATTCATCGAATTTTAGCGGCCGGTTATCCAGGGCTGACGGCAGACGAAAGCCGTAATCGACAAGGTTTTCCTTGCGCGAACGGTCGCCCTTGTACATGCCGCCGACCTGTCCAATGGCGACGTGCGATTCGTCGATGAACATCAACGCATCTGGCGGCAGGTAGTCGATCAGCGTCGGAGGCGCCTCGCCCGCCTTGCGCCCGGAGAAATGCCGGGAATAATTTTCGATGCCCTTACAGAAGCCGATCTGGTCGAGCATTTCAAGATCAAACTTGGTGCGCTGCTCGATGCGTTGCGCTTCAACCAGCCTGTTGTTCGCAGTGAAGAAATCGATCCGCAGGCGCAACTCCTCCTTGATCGCCTCGATCGCGCGCAACACCGTGGTACGCGGCGTGACGTAATGCGAGGCGGGGAAGACCGTGAAGCGGAGGGCCTTGTGCAAGAGGTGGCCGGTGAGTGGATCGAAGAACTGCAGGCCGTCGATTTCATCGTCGAACAGGGAAACCCGGATGGCGTGTTCGGCATGTTCGGCCGGGAAAATGTCGATCACATCGCCGCGCACGCGGAAGGTGCCGCGATGGAAATCCATCTCGTTGCGCTCGTACTGCATGTCCGACAAGCGCTTGATGATCGAGCGTTGGTCGAGTTTGTCGCCGACCCGCATGGTCAGGATCATGTTGTGATATTCGTCGCGGTCGCCGATGCCGTAGATGCAGGAAACGGTGGCGACGATCACCACATCACGCCGCTCGATCAGGCTCTTGGTCGCCGACAGGCGCATCTGCTCGATGTGG
The DNA here is from genome assembly GCF_000519045.1 of Dechloromonas agitata is5. Classification (GTDB taxonomy): domain Bacteria; phylum Pseudomonadota; class Gammaproteobacteria; order Burkholderiales; family Rhodocyclaceae; genus Azonexus; species Azonexus agitatus. Next base: position 2,687,149 of record NZ_KI912532.1, on the reverse strand, counting down.
TCGTTGATCGCGCTGTCCTTCTCGATGAATAGATCGCGCGACGGCACGTAGGCTTCCGGCTGGTAGTAGTCGTAATACGAAACGAAGTACTCGACGGCGTTTTCCGGGAAAAACTCCTTGAATTCCGAATAGAGCTGGGCAGCCAGCGTCTTGTTCGGGGCGAGTACCAAGGCCGGGCGCCCCAGGCGGGCAATGACGTTGGCCATCGTGTAGGTCTTGCCCGAGCCCGTTACACCGAGCAAGGTCTGGAAGGACAGGCCGTCCTCGATTCCTTCGGCCAGCAAGCGAATCGCCTCGGGCTGATCGCCGGCTGGCGGAAACGGTTGATGCAGACGGAAAGGACTGTCCTCGAAGGTGACGACCGGCGTGCAGGTGTTCGTTTGGCTCATGCTAGAATTCTTCGGTTTTCTCTCGCGCAGCCAGCGGGCGGCGTGATCATTGTTCGTATTATTCCACGGAGTTCCTATGTCCTCTTCGATCTTCGCTGCGGTGGAAATGGCCCCGCGCGATCCTATCCTCGGCCTGAACGAAGCTTTCAACGCCGATACGCGCACCACCAAGGTCAACCTGGGCGTTGGCGTGTATTTCGACGACAACGGCAAGATTCCGCTGCTGGCTGCCGTCAAGGCCGCCGAGGATGCCCGCGTAAAGGCAGCCCTGCCGCGCGGTTACCAGCCGATCGAAGGCAACCCGGCCTACAACACCGCCGTCCAGCAGCTACTGCTCGGCAAGGACTCCGAACTGCTGGCCAACGGCCAGGTGATCACCGCCCAGGCCCTGGGCGGCACCGGCGCCCTGAAGATCGGCGCCGACTACCTAAAGCGCCTGAACCCGAACGCCAAAGTCTATATCAGCGACCCGTCCTGGGAAAACCATCGCGCCCTGTTCGAATCCGCTGGTTTCGTGGTCGAGAATTATCCGTACTACGATGCCGCCACGCGTGGCGTGAACTTCGCTAGCATGATGGCCTGCCTGAAGGGCCTGGATGCCGGTTCGGTGATCGTCCTGCACGCTTGCTGTCACAACCCGACCGGCGCCGACCTGTCCGACGCCCAGTGGGCCGAAGTGGTTGCCGTCTGCCAGGAACGTGGCCTGGTGCCCTTCCTCGACATGGCTTACCAGGGCTTCGCCGACGGTATCGATGCCGATGCCGTCGCCGTTCGCGCCTTCTCCAAGTCCGGCCTGCAGTTCTTCGCTTCCAGCTCGTTCTCCAAGAACTTCTCGCTGTACGGCGAACGCGTCGGCGCCCTGTCCATCGTCACCGCCTCCAAGGAAGAAGCCGGCCGCGTCATGTCGCAGGTCAAGCGCGTCATCCGCACCAACTACTCCAACCCACCGACCCACGGTGGCGCCCTGGTGGCCAGCGTTCTGGCTTCTGCCGAACTGCGCGCCCAGTGGGAAGCCGAGCTGGCCGGCATGCGTGACCGCATCCGCGCCATGCGCAGTGGCCTGGTCGATGCCATCAAGGCAACCGGCTGTGCCCAGGACTTCTCCTTCGTCGCCCAGCAGCGCGGCATGTTCTCCTACACTGGCCTGACCGCCGCCCAGGTTGAACGCATGAAGGACGAGTTCGGCATCTACGCCGTGTCGACCGGCCGCATCTGCCTGGCTGCGTTGAATACCAAGAACCTGGATTACGTTGCCAAGGCCATCGCCGCTGTGACCGCCTGATCAGCTTGCTGCAATCCACATGAAAAAGGGAGCCGATTGGCTCCCTTTCTTTTTGGCCTCCCGCATCCAGTTGAAAGATGCGAGAGGCTTCTTTCCTCTGGTCGATGCGGCGTTAGCCAACCCAGCGGCGGGCGTTACGGAACATGCGCATCCACGGCGCATCCTCGCCCCAGTTGGCCGGATGCCAGGACATCTGCACGGTTCGGAAAACGCGCTCCGGGTGCGGCATCATGATCGTAAAGCGGCCGTCCTCAGTGGTCACGGCGGTCAGGCCACCCGGTGAACCGTTCGGATTGTAGGGATAGACCTCAGTCGGCTCGCCCTTGTTGTCGACATAGCGCAGCGCCGACAGGCACTTGGCCTGATCAGCCGGGTTATCGAAGACGGCGCGGCCTTCGCCGTGCGAGACGACGATAGGGATCAGCGAGCCTTCCATGCCGGTAAAGAAGAGCGACGGCGAGGCCAGCACTTCGGTCTGTACGAAGCGGGCCTCGAACTGTTCGACGCGGTTGCGGCGGAACGCCGGCCAGTGTTCGGCGCCGGGGATCAGCGACTTGAGGGCGCTCATCATCTGGCAGCCGTTGCAGACGCCCAGCGCGAAGGTGTCCTTGCGGTTGAAGAATTCGGCGAACTCGTCGCGGCAGCCTTCGTGCATCAGGATGGTCTTGGCCCAGCCCTGGCCGGCACCGAGCACGTCGCCGTAGGAGAAGCCGCCACAGGCGACCAGGCCCTTGAAGTCCTTGAGATTGACGCGGCCGGCGAGGATGTCGCTCATGTGCACGTCGACCGAGGCGAAACCGGCACGATCAAACGCCGCCGCCATTTCGTAGTGGCTGTTGACGCCCTGCTCACGCAGGATGGCCATGCGCGGCTTGGCGCCGAGCTGCAGGTAGACCTTCGTGAAATCGTCCTGCGGATCGAAGGTCAGCTTCGGCGACAGGCCGGGGTCACTGGTGTCGAGGATGCGGTCGTATTCCTGCTGGGCACAACTCGGGTTGTCACGCATCGCCTGCATCTGGTAGCTGGTTTCCGACCAGGCACGCTGCAGATCGACACGCTTCTCACGCAGTAGCTTCTTGGCATTGCGGATGACGCGAATTTCATCCCATTCGTTGAGCATGCCGACAAAGTGATAGGCCAGCCCAGCCTCGCGCAGCGCGGCGGTGACGGTGGAGCGGTCGTCGCGCTTGACCTGGATCAGCGCACCGACTTCTTCGTTGAACAGGACACGGACGACCTTTTCGAAATCGCGGCCGGCCATCAGGTCGGGGCGCTTTTCGGCGCCGTCGACATCGAGGGCGGCAGCATCGAAGCAGATGCCGTCGAGATCCAGTGTCACACCGCAGCGGCTGGCGAAAGCCATTTCGGCCGCAGCAGCGAACAAGCCACCATCAGAACGGTCGTGGTAAGCGCGGATCAGGCCATCGGCATTGAGCTTCTGAACCGTATCGAACAGGGCTTTCAGCTTGGCCGGTTCGTCGACATCCGGCGCATCGTCGCCGGTGGCGTTGTACACCTGCGCCAGGCAGGAGCCGCCGAGGCGGTTCTTGCCGAGATCGATCAGGATCAGGTCGGATTCACCGCACTCGCGGTCGAGTACCGGGGTCAGCGTCTTGCGCACGTCGTTCACGGCGGCGAACGACGTGATGATCAGCGATAGCGGCGACACGACCTGCTTCTTCTCGGCGCCCTCTTCCCAGGCGGTACGCATCGACAGCGAATCCTTGCCGACCGGGATCGAGATACCGATCTGCTTGCACAACTCGGAAATGCCCTCGACGGTGGCGTACAGGCGGGCATCCTCGCCCGGCACGCCGCAGGGGGCCATCCAGTTGGCAGAGAGCTTGACCTTGTCGAGCATGCCGACATCGGCAGCGGCCAGGTTGGTCAGCGATTCGGCGATTGCCATACGGCCGGAGGCCGGTGCGTCGAGTACGGCGACCGGGGTGCGCTCGCCCATGGCAAAAGCTTCCCCGAGGTAGCCCTGGTAGCCCATGGTGGTCACGGCGACATCGGCCACCGGCACTTGCCACGGCCCGACCATCTGGTCGCGGGCGGTCATGCCACCGACCGAGCGGTCACCAATCGAAATCAGGAAAGTCTTGTCGGCGATGGCCGGCAGTTTCATCAGGCGATAGGCGGCGTCCTTCAGTTCCAGCGAGACGGCGTCGAAGGGCACGAAACTGCTCGGCAGCGTGGTCACGTCGCGCGTCATGCGCGGCGGTTTGCCGAGCAGTGCCTCCATTTCCATGTCGACCGGGTTCACGTTGAAGTGACGGTCGGTGACGGTCAGGTGGCCATCGCCGGTCGCCTCGCCAACCACGGCGAACGGGCAACGCTCGCGTTCGCACAGGGCACGGAATTCGTCGATACGGCCCGGCGGAATGGCCAGCACGTAGCGTTCCTGCGATTCGTTCGACCAGATTTCGGCCGGCGACATGCCCGGTTCGAGGATGGGCACTTCGCGCAGTTCGAACTTGGCACCGACTTCGCCGGAATGGGCCAGTTCCGGTAGTGCGTTGGAAACACCACCGGCACCGACGTCGTGGATCGACAGGATGGGGTTGCCGTCGCCCGGCTGCTGGATGTCGACCTTCGGGGCGCCCATCTGCCAGCAGCGGTCGATGACTTCCTGCGCGCGGCGCTGGATTTCCGGGTTGCCGCGCTGGACGGAGGCGAAGTCGAGGTCTTCGGCATTGACGCCGGCGGTCATCGACGAGGCCGCGCCACCGCCGAGGCCGATCAGCATGCCGGGGCCACCGAGTTGCACGAACAGCGTGCCGACCGGGAAGGTCGGCTCTTTAAAGGACTGCTCGGCCTGGATGCTGCCCAGGCCACCGGCGATCATGATCGGCTTGTGGTAGCCACGCACCACGCCAGCCACATCCTGCTCGTAGGTACGGAAGTAGCCGGTCAGGTTCGGGCGGCCGAATTCGTTGTTGAAGGCGGCGGCGCCGATCGGGCCTTCGAGCATGATGTCAAGGGCGGAGGCGATGCGCGACGGGCGGCCGTAGGCCTTTTCCCACGGCTGCGGGGCATCCGGCAGGTTGAGGTTGGAAACCGAGAAGCCACAGAGGCCGGCCTTCGGCTTGGAGCCCTTGCCGGTAGCGCCCTCGTCGCGGATTTCACCGCCGGAGCCGGTGGAGGCACCCGGGAAAGGCGAGATCGCCGTCGGGTGGTTGTGCGTCTCGACCTTGGTCAGGATGTGGGTCAGCTCGTCCTTGTAGCTGTAGCCGCGGTCGGCATCCGGATAGAAGCGCGGAATGGTCGCGCCTTCGATGATCGAGGCGTTGTCGGCATAGGCCAGCACGGTACCCTGCGGGTGGGCCTGGTGCGTCTCGCGGATCATGCCGAACAGGGTCTTGTCCTTGGCCTGGCCATCGATGATCCACGATGCGTTGAAGATCTTGTGACGGCAATGCTCGGAATTGGCCTGCGCGAACATCATCAGCTCGACATCGGTCGGATTGCGGCCAGCCTTGGTGAAGATGTCGAGCAGGTAGTCCACTTCATCGTCGGACAGGGCCAGGCCCAGCGTACCGTTGGCGGCGACCAGTGCAGCCTTGCCGCCGGTCAACACATCGACGGTCGACAGGGGCTTCGGTGCGACATGGCGGAACAGTTCGCCGGCGTCGGCGAAAGCCTTGAGCACCGATTCGGTCATCCGGTCGTGCAGCAGGCCGGCGACAGTCTTCTGCTCATCGGCCGTCAGGGAACGACCGTTCCTGACGACAACATGGAAAGCGACGACGCGCTCGATACGCTCGATGGCCGGCTCCAGGTCGCAATTGAAAGCGATGTCGGTCGCCTTCGACGACCACGGGGAAATGGTGCCGATGCGCGGCGCGACCAGGAACAGTTCCCCCTTGTCTTCGCCGACCGGGACTTCTTCCAGCAACTTGGCCAGCTTGGCGCGCTCGTCGGCAGACAACGCGCGCTTTTGCGCAATGACGTGCCAGTAATCGGCGGTCACCGATTCGATGTCCGACACCGCCGCCGTAAGGCGGGCGAGCAGGCGTTGCAGGCGGAAAGCAGAAAAGGCGGCGTCGCCCTTGAGGCAAAGAATGTCGGCCATGGAATGGTGATTTCTGGTTAGGCGGAGAGGCGGGCATTATACCCGACCAAGGGATGGGGACCGGGCCAGCGCGTCGCATTTGCTGCACAGACAGGCACTTGGCCGCATAGAATGCCGCCGATGTCCTCTTTCGAGCCCACCGGCAAGCGGCGCGGACTGCCATCGGCCCTCGCCGTCTCGCTGGCGATCCACGCCCTGCTGCTTTTCCTGCCGCACGATGAGCCGGCCGGCACCCCGCCGGCCGCCCCACCATTGCAGGCCAGGCTGGCGTCCCGTCCACGGCCGCCGGAGCGTAGCGTCGAACCACCGGCCCGCTCGTCAGAAGCGAAGATCAGCAAGGCCGCGCCTCGCACCCGTGTGATGACGACCGACAAGGGACATCGTCCGCAGGCCCAACCGGCCTGGACGGCCGCCGAAAAAGCCGAGATGGACGGTTTCCTGAACGAACTGGCCGAGCAGGCACGGAAGACGCCGCAGCCGCCGCTGGCCGAGCGTTCGCTCGCCATGGCGCGCCAAGCCGGGCAACAACTGGCCCGCGAGGATGCGGCAGCCGAAGCCCTGCTTGAATTGCGGCCGAATGCCCCGCCAGCCGATCCGTTCAGTGTGGAACTGTACATGGACGGCCTGGTCCGCCGCCTCAATCGGAGTGCCGGTTTCGTCAATAACGGGCGTCGTCATCAGGGCGTACAGACTGCTGCCGTGCAGTTCCGCCTGAATCCGGATGGTTCGCTGAAATCCTTCACCGTGCTGAATGCAGCCGACCAGGCGGATGAAGTCGCCTTCATCCGGGCAGTGATCGAGCGTTCGCTGCCGTTTGCGCCCTTTCCGCCGGACATCGACCGGGCAGCCCGCTCGCTGGGTGTGACCATCTGTATCCGGCCGGGACGCAACAACGATCCCGGCTTCAGCCGCATGCGGGGCAATCGCTGCTACTAGGCGCGGCGATGGGCCGAATGGAGCTCGGCACAAGCCGCGTCGATCAGGCGTCGCGAAATGCTGACCGGATCGGGCAACAGCGGCAAGGCCCCCGGTGAGAACCATCCGGCCGCCTCGATTTCGGCTGGTTCCGGCGTGATCTCTCCGCCTGCGTAGTCGGCCAGGAAGGCGACCATCAGCGAATTCGGAAAGGGCCAGGGCTGGCTGGCGAAGTAACGAAGATGGGCAATGTCGATTCCGACCTCCTCGCGCACCTCGCGGCGGGCACATTGTTCCAGGGTTTCTCCCGGTTCGACGAAACCGGCCAAGGCGCTGAACACGCCAGGCTTGAAGCGCGGGCTGCGGGCGAGCAGTAACTGGTCGCCCTTGCAGACCAGCACCATGACGGCCGGCGATATGCGGGGGTAGGCGATCAGGCCACAGGCCGGGCAGCGCGTGGCGTGCTCATGCTCCAGACGCTCGGTCGGCGTGCCGCATTGGCCGCAGAAGCGGTGCTGCCGCTGCCAGTCGAGCAGCTGGACCGCCCGCCCGGCGAGCGCGAAGGCCGCGTCGCCGGCCAGCTCGAACACGCTGCGCAAAGGCGCAGCCTCGCCGTGGGCAAGCCGGGGAAACGCCATCACGTCGGCCGCCAGGCAGGGGACGCCCTGCCATGTCCCTACCGCCAGAGGGCTGGCCGGGGAACCCATCTCGATCGGCAAACCGAACGGGAATGGCGCAGCCCCGTCGCCGTCGACGATCAGCAAGCGGTTGTCGCAACGCAATACCCAGTAGGCCGGCGTTGTCATGCCGCGGCGTCCCGCATCGGCATCGCTGCCGCGAAGTCGCCGGCCGCCACGGGGTGGCCGAACAGAAAGCCCTGGTACTGCCGGCAGCCGATCCCGGCCAGGAAGCGTAGCTGCTCCTCGGTCTCGACCCCTTCGGCGATCACCTCCAGGCCTAGACTGTTGCCGAGGGTGACGATGGTTTCGGCGATGGCGGCATCGTTGGGGTCGCTCAGCACGTCGCGGACAAAGGAGCGATCGATCTTCAGCTGGTTCAGCGGCAGGCGCTTGAGGTAGGCGAGCGACGAATAGCCTGTCCCGAAATCGTCCAGCGCGAAATGGATACCGAGTTGCTTGAGCTCCGCCATACGGCCGATGACCGCCTCCGCCTCTTCCTGCAGCAGGTTTTCGGTCACTTCCAGCTTCAAGCGTTGGGCCGAGGCACCGGTTTCGGCCAGCAGTCCGCGCAGTTGCTCGGTAAAGCTGGCTTGCCTGAATTGCCGGACACTGACATTGACCGCCAGCGTCAGCCCGGCGGTTGCCGGCTGCCCGGCCCAGGCCGCCAGTTGCCGGCAAGCGGCGGTGAGCACCCAGCGGCCGAGCGGAACGATCAGGCCGGTTTCCTCGGCCAGGGTGATGAAGCTGGCCGGCAACACCATGCCCCGGACCGGGTGCATCCAGCGCAACAGGGCCTCGGCACCGACCGGGTGTCCGGCGGCATCCACCTGCAGCTGGTAATGGAGCTGGAATTGCTCCTGGTCGACCGCCTGACGCAACTCGGTTTCGAGCGCGGCGCGCAGCGTCACAGCCGCCTGCATCTCGGGATCGAAGAAACGCAGCGTATTGCGCCCCGCCGCCTTGGCCTGGTACATGGCGGTATCGGCCCGGCGCAACAGCTCCTCAGCAGTGACCTTGACGCCGTCGAAGAGCGCGATACCGATGCTGGACGAACAGTGGTAATCGACTGGACACGCATTGGGCAGGCCGGCCAGGTTAAAGGGTTGGTTCAACTCGACCCGGATACTCTCACCGATCAGCTCGGCCTGGATGGAGCCATCCAGCGTACCATCGATGTCTTCGAGGATGACGACGAATTCGTCGCCGCCCAGACGGGCAGCCGTATCCCCTTGCCGGATACGCTTTTTCAGGCGTTTGGCCACTTCGATCAGCAACTGGTCGCCCACTTCATGACCATGCGTGTCGTTGAGATACTTGAAGTTGTCGAGGTCGATGAGCAGCAAGGCACCGTAGCGCTTGCGCCGGCCGCTGCCGATCAGCGCGTGCTGCAGGCGGTCGAACATCAGCCGCCGGTTGGGCAGGTGCGTCAGCGGGTCGTAGAAGGCCAGGCGATGGATTTCGTCCTCGGCCCGCTTGCGGTCGGTGACATCCTGGTTGAAACCGACGATGCCGATGATTTTTCCATCCACCTTGATCGGCGCCACGACATTGCGAAAAACCCTGGCCTCGCCCTCGACCCGGTATTCGACCTCGTCCTCGACCACTTCGCCCTGGTAGGCCCGGCGGTTGTTGTCCAGCCACAGGGCGAGCTCTTCCGGACTGGCGCTGGAATCCTGGGGCAGCTTGCCGAGCAGGCTGCCCCAGTGCCTGACGATCAGCGCATTTTCCATGATGCAGCGACCATCGAGATCGCGCGCCCAGTACTCGACCGGTGTGTTGTCCACGATGGCCCGCATCAAGGATTCGCTTTCCCGCAAGGCGTGCTCGGCATTCTTGCGGTCGGTGATGTCGCGCGAGAGCACGATGAAATGCGGCAGCTGCTTGTCCGGACTGGCTTTTTGCGCCACCGACAACTCGAACCAGCGGGCGCCTTCCGGCAAGAGCAGGCGGAACTGCGAGCCAGTCGAGATTCCCTTGTCCTGCGCTTCGTGCAGGGCATGCATGCAGGTGGCAGCGACATCGGGCGGCAGCACCTCATGCACCGTGCGGCCGATCAGGTCATCCCGGGGGGCGGCCAGCAAACTCTCCTGGCGCGCATGACAGTCGATGTAACGGCCTTCGAGATCCACTTCGAACATCAGGTCCGGCAGGGCCTGCAGGGTCGCGGCGAACTTGTTCTTGAGGGCGACCAGTTCAAGTTCCTGCTGTTTGCGGTCGGTGATGTCGGTGGCGATGCCGGCCAGGCCGACCAGTGCGCCATGGGTATCGTGCAGCGGCTGCTTGACGATCCAGTAGCAGCGTTCGCCGCCGCTGCCGTCGGGCAGCACGAATTCACACGCGACCTGGCTGTCGCTCCGTAGCACCCGGGCGTCGCAGGCCTCCAGCCTGGAGGCCAGTGAATCGCCGAACAACGCGCGGTCGGTCCGGCCGAGGATCTCATCCCGTTGGCGCCCCAACATGATGCAGGCCATGTCGTTCACATAGGTGTACTGCCCGTTCAAATCCTTGGCACAGACCGGTGCCGCCAGGCTATCGAGCAAGGCGGTGTGGGTGATCGGAGATTCAGTCATCGCTGGCCTGCGGCATTCCTGTGTATCGCCCCATCGAATGGACAGCGCCTCGCCCTTGCGGTGGCGCGGACTGTTGTTGATATCGGATTACTCTGCCTCGAATCGGAATATAGCCCTGTGGATTTATTAACGCTCCGCTTCCCGACAGGCGTATGTATACCATGGCGGGCGGCCTGTTTTTTCTATGAGAAAATGTCGACATGCCTGCCCTTGCCTTTGTCGACCTCGAAACCACCGGCGCCACCGCCACCCACGACCGCATCACCGAAATCGGCATCATCGCGGTGGATGACGACGGAACGGTCCGCGAGTGGCAGCAACTGGTCAACCCCGGCATGCGGATTCCGCCCTTCATCGAGCAGTTGACCGGCATCAGCAACGCCATGGTGGCCGACGCCCCGCCATTCGAAGCCATCGCCGATGAAACGCTGCGCCGCCTGGAGGGGCGCCTGTTCATCGCCCACAACGCCCGCTTCGACTACGGCTTCCTGAAAAGCGAGTTCAAGCGCCTGGGCATTGATTTCCGCAGCACGGTGGCCTGTACGGTCAAGCTGTCGCGGGCGCTCTACCCGGAACATCACCGGCACAACCTGGACAGCCTGATCGAACGCCATGGCCTGCGCGCCGAGGCGCGCCACCGGGCACTGGCCGATGCGCAGCTGATCCACCAGTTCTGGCAGAAAATCCACGCCGAACGCAGCGACGCAGATATCGCCGCCGCCCTCAGCAAGCAGAATGCCCGCCCCAGCCTGCCGCCACATCTCGAGGCCGGCATCCTGGATGACCTGCCGGACGGACCGGGCGTTTACTTCTTCTACGGTGAAAACGACCTGCCGCTCTATATCGGCAAGGCCAAGGACATCCGCCAGCGCGTGCTGTCCCATTTCTCCGCCGACCTGCGCTCGGCCAGGGAAATGGCGCTCGCCCAACAGGTCAGGCGGATCGACTGGCTCGTCACCGCCGGCGAGATTGGCGCCCTGCTCCGCGAGTCCGCCCTGGTCAAGCAACTGCAGCCGACGCAGAACCGCCAGTTGCGCAAGAACGAGGAGGTCTGCACCTGGATGCTGGTCGATGAAGGCCAAGGCTGGCTACGGCCGCAACTGGTTCTCGCCGACGACATCGATTTCGGGCTGGCGACGGCCTGCTACGGCCTGTTCAAAAATGCCAAGGAAGCCAACGCCATCCTGCGCCAGTTGGCCGAGAGCCACAACCTGTGCGACATGCTGATCGGCCAGCAGCCGATGAAACCGGGAAAGCCCTGTTTCGGCCACCAGATCCGCCGCTGCAAGGGGGCCTGTGTCGGCAAGGAGCCGCTCGCCAAGCACACCATGCGACTGATGACCGCGCTCACCGGGCTGAAGCTGGTTTCCTGGCCCTTCCCCGGCCCGGCTGTGATCCGCGAGGGTGACGAGGTGCACCTGATCAACGGCTGGCGCTATCTCGGCACGGCAAAAGCCGAATCGGAACTTGCCGAGCTGCTCGACGGACCGCACCCGACCTTCGACCGCGACACCTACAAGATCCTCGCCAAGCACGTCGGCCGAATGTCGCCGCTGCCACCCGGAAATTTTCGATCGTCATAAACCGGTGGCACACTGTCGCCAGATCCATCTTCGGAGAATGTCATGGCGACCAGACCGCGCAAATCCCCAGCCAAGCCGGCGGCCGATGCCCGCCGCCGGATCGTCATCGCCTGCCAGGGCGGCGGCAGCCACACGGCGTTCACTGCTGGCGTCCTGCAGGCCCTACTGCGCCGGATCGACCCGGCCCACCATCGCATCGTCGGCCTTTCCGGCACCTCGGGCGGCGCACTGTGCGCAGCACTGGCCTGGTACGGGCTACTGCTCGGCGAAGCAGACGATGCGGCGAGGCGGCTGGAGGATTTCTGGGGTGACATGGCGGCAACACAGATGCCGGACCTCCTCACCAACCAGCTTCTGGTCTGGCTGCAGCGCAATCACGGGCTGATCGGCCTGCCCGAAGTCAGCCCCTATCTGCTGCCGAACAGCGGCCAGGATTACCTCGGGCAGATCATTGGCCGCCACCTCGATTTCCAGCGCCTGCCGGCCTTGCTCCAGGCGGATTCGCCCCGCCTGATGATCGGCGCCGTCAATGTGCTGAATGGCGCATTCACCGTCTTCGACTCGCGCCAACAGGCCAGCGCCATGGGAATCAGCCTGGGCGCCCTGCTTGCTTCGGCCGCCATCCCCGAGTTGTTCCGCGCCGTGCCGGTCGGCGACGGTTTGTACTGGGACGGCCTGTTTTCGCAGAACCCGCCAATTCGCGGCTTCCTGTCCGGTTTCGCGTGCTGCGCAGACAAGCCGGACGAGATCTGGGTCATCCGCATCAACCCGGAACGCATTGCCGAGGAGCCTCGCTCCTCCAGCGATATCATCGACCGCCGCAACGAACTGGCCGGCAACCTGTCGCTGCAACAAGAGTTGTATTTCATCGAGCAGGCCAACGACTGGCTGCGGCGCGGCTGGCTGCCGGCCGAACGCTTCAAGCCGATAGAATTACGCACCATCGCCCTGCCGCTCGATCTGGATTACCCCTCCAAACTCGACCGCAGCCCGGGCTTCATTGCCGCCCTGCTCGAAGAAGGCCGCCAGCAGGGCAATTTGTTCATCGACCGGATTGCCACGCCATGACCTTTTTCCGCCCTGCCCCCCTGCTCCGCCTGACGGCCAGCCTGTTGCTGGCCGGCGGCCTCACCACCGCCCAAGCCGAATCCGAGGAAGTCGGCTGCGTGACAACCACCTGGAAACTGATCGGGGCCAACCACCGCGTCTGCATCTATGCCTACGACGACCCGAAGGTGCCGGGCGTCACCTGCCACGTCAGCCAGGCACGCACCGGTGGCGTGAAAGGCAGCCTCGGCCTGGCGGAAGACCCCTCGCAGTTCTCCATCGCCTGCCGCCAGGTCGGCCCCATCGTGCTGCCGGCCAAGTTGCCGGACGACGAGGTGGTGTTCAGTGAAGACACCTCGCTGATGTTCAAGGAAACCAAGATCCACCGCTTCTACGACCGCAAGCGCAACGTGCTGATCTATCTGGCGATCAGCCGGCGGATCATCGAAGGCGCGCCGGCCAACGCCATTTCATCGGTACCGATCCAGAACTGGCAGCGCTGATTTCGCCCCTAGTTGACTGATGACAAGGCTGTTTCGCGCTGATTCCGCTATAAATGATCCAGACCCGATGAAAAGAAAGGGGTAGCAGCCATGATGCCACGCGCAAAACTCATTCTCCCGCTGATGCTCAGCCTGCTCTGCAGCGTTGCCGAAGGGCAGGTGCCGGTTACCCCGGCCGCTCGCCCCTCATGGTCTTTGCCGGATCAGCTGATGACTGGACTCCAGCCAGTGAATGCGAAGGGGTGCAATCGAGCAAGGCCCCGGTGGAAGTCAAGACTTATGCCGGGGCTGCGCATTCGTTCGACCTCAACATCATCCCGCAGCGTTACCTGGGCAAGATGATCGGCCACAACCGTGAAGCAGCCGAAGACAGCCGGCAGCGGATGGTCGATTTCTTCGTCGAGCATACGGTCGGCGTGGACTGGACGAAGGTTCGGCTTTCCAAGACGGGTAGCGAACTGGCTGGTATGGCTGGACAGTGATTCCAGGTTGACCGCCTGAAAACGGCGGCACCTTCGCAAAAATCAAACGCACCGGTTCTTGAGGTGCGTTTGGCTTTTGGGGCAGCATCCCAAGCCGGTGAACAATTCGGTCTGTTGATGAATTAGAAAAAACCGGTTTGCCGGCTATACTTGTAAGTAAATTATTACTTACATCGTTCACCATGACCTCCAAGCCCCGGCAAACGACTGAATCGCGTCAGGCAGAAATCATCGCCACGATGGTGCGCCTGTCAGCCGCGCACAGTCCAGCCGACATCACCACGACGGATATCGCGAACGCCATGTCCGTCACGCAGGGTGCCCTGTTCCGCCATTTCCCCAACAAGGAAGCCATAAGGCTGGGGGTGATCGACTGGATCGAGGCGCAACTGCTCGGCGAACTGAACCGGGCAGGCCGCGAGGCACCCGATGCGCTGGCTGCGCTAGAGGCCATGTTCATGGCCCATGTCGCCTTTGCCGAGGTTTATCCTGGTGCGCCACGCCTGATCTTCGGCGAACTGCAGCAGCCGGATGCCTCGCCGGTCAAACAACGCGTGCAGCAACTCATGCAACGCTACCGGGCCCTGCTCTCGACAACCCTGACAACGGCGGCGGAAGCCGGGCTCGTCCGGCGCGACCTGGATGGCGATTCGGCCGCAGCCCTCTTTCTCGGCGGCATCCAGGGTCTGGTCATCCAGGCCATGCTTGGCGGGGCGGCAACACCGATTCAACCGATGGCTGCCGGGGTATTCCGGCTTTACCGCGATGCCATCAAGGAGGTCGCATGAAAATCACCCAACCGTCCGGCAGCAGCCTCGGTCTGGGCCTTCTGGCTGCCGTTCTGCTCGGTGGATTCGGGCTAGTCGTGGCCCGCTCCGGCCCGCTGGCGCCAACCCAGGTGACCGTCGCCCATGCCGAAGAGCGCGCGTTGCGCGCCGAACTGTTCGGCATCGGCACCGTCGAAGCCCGCCGCAGTTATTTCATCGGCCCAACCGCCGCCGGACGCCTGAAGGCGGTCCATGTCGATGTCGGCGATCGCGTCAAGGCCGGGCAGTTGCTGGCCGAGATCGACCCGGTCGATCTCGATGAGCGCCTGCGTTCGCTGGAAGCCGCCTATGCCCGCGCCCAGAGTGCCGTCTCGGCGACGGAAGCACAGCGCAAGGACATGCTGGCCCGACGGGAGATTGCCGGGTTGAATGCCCGGCGTTATCGCGATCTTGGCGACCAGCATTTCGTCAGCGCCAGCGCCGTCGAAAGCCGGCAACAGGAACTGACCTCGGCCCAGGCTGCGGTCGACGCGACCGAAGCGAACCTGCAGAGCGCCCGTCAGGAACTCACCCGGCTCAAGGCCGACCAGGATGCCCTGCGCGAACAACGGCAAAACCTGCGCCTGCTGGCGCCGCGCGACGGCATCGTGACCAGCCGCGACGCGGAGCCGGGCTCGACGGTCATTGCCGGCCAGGCGGTGATCCGCTTGATCGAACCGGATAGCCTGTGGGTCAAGGTGCGTTTCGACCAGGGCCGTTCGCGCGGGCTGGCGGTTGGCCAGGCGACCCGCATCACCTTGCGCAGCAATCCGGGCCAGCCGCTGGCCGGCCAGGTGGCACGCATCGAACCCTTGAGCGACAGCGTGACCGAGGAACGCATCGCCCAGGTCGGCTTCGACCAGATTCCACCGGGCCTGAGCGTTGGCGAAATGGCCGAAGTCACCGTCGAGACGACGGTCGCCCTGGCCGCTTTGGCCCTGCCCAACGCCGCGGTCAAACATACCGCCCGCGGCACCGGCGTGTGGACACTGCAGGACGGCAAACCGGCCTTCACCGTGGTCCGCCTCGGCCAGGCCAGCCTGGATGGGCTGGTCGAAGTGATCGACGGCATCCGTCGGGAAGATGCCGTCATCGTCCATAGCGAACGCGACCTGGCACCGGGCAAGCGCATCAAGGTTGTCGAGCAACTGGCCGGAAGCCTGAAATGATCAGCCTCGCCGGGCGCGACATCCTGCACTCGTGGTCGAAGTTCGTCTTCACCGGCATCGGTCTCGGCCTGCTGATCGGCGCGACCCTGACCATGGCCGGCGTTTATCGCGGCATGGTCGATGACGCCAAGGTGCTGCTCAACAACAGCGGAGCCGACCTCTGGGTCGTGCAGCAGGACACCCTCGGCCCCTATGCCGAATCCTCCAGCATCCACGACGATGTCTATCGCTCCCTGCTCACCCTGCCGGGCGTTGCCCGGGCCGCCAACGTGACCTATCTGACCATGCAGGTCCGGCGCGGCCAGCAGGATGTCCGGGCCATGGTCGTCGGCTTCGAAGCCGGCCAGCCGGGGGAACCGGAATATCTCGTCGCCGGCCGCCAGTTGACCCGCAGCCACTACGAGGCGGTGGCCGACGTCAAGACCGGCTTCCGGCTGGGCGACCGTATCCGGATTCGTCGCCACGACTACACCGTGGTCGGCCTGACCCGGCGCATGGTTTCCTCCGGCGGCGACCCGATGGTGTTCATTCCGCTGAAAGATGCCCAGGAGGCGCAGTTCCTCAAGGACAACGACGCCATCCTCAACGAGCGGGCCCGGACGGCGGCCAACCCGACCCTCAACCGCCCTGGCGTGCCGGGCCTGCTCGATGCCATCCAGGCGTCGCAGACGGCCAACCGCAACGTCAATGCCGTGCTCGTCCAGCTGGCGCCCGGTGCGGCGGCCGAACAGGTGGCCAGCGCCGTCAAGCGCTGGAAGCACCTGCAAGCCTATTCCCGTTCGGAAATGGAAGAAATCCTGGTTGCCAAGCTGATTGCCACCTCGGCCCGCCAGATCGGCATGTTCCTGGTCATCCTCGCCGTGGTCAGCGCTGCCATCGTCGCTTTCATCATCTACACCATGACACTCGGCAAGATTCGCGAAATCGCCGTGCTCAAGCTGATCGGCACCCGCAACCGGACGATCGCCGGCATGATCCTGCAGCAGGCGATGGGGCTGGGCGTCATCGGTTTCATCGTCGGCAAGACAGTCGCCACCCTCTGGGCGCCCTACTTTCCGAAATACGTCCTGCTCGAACCAGGCGACGCGCTGCGCGGTTTCCTGGCGGTGATGCTGATCTGCACGCTGGCCAGCACCCTGGCCATCCGCGCTGCCTTGCGCGTCGATCCGGCAACGGCGATTGGAGGCTGACATGGACGGTTTCGGAATCCGCATCGAAGGCTTGCGCAAGCGCTACGGCGAGGGCGACACGGCCATCACGGCGCTGAAGGATGTCAACATGACGGTGGCGCCCGGCGAGGTCGTCGGCCTGATCGGCCCCTCCGGCTCGGGCAAGAGCACGCTGCTCAAATGCCTGGGCGCCGTGATCGAACCGACGGCCGGCCGCATGACGCTGGGCCAGGAGATCATCTACGACAACGGCTGGCGCCTACCCGATTTGCGCGCGCTGCGCCGGGATCGCATCGGCTTCGTCTTCCAGGCGCCTTACCTGATTCCCTTCCTCGACGTGACCGACAACGTCGCGCTGCTGCCGATGCTGGCCGGCCGGCCGAACGGCGAGGCGCGGAAGCGGGCCGGGGAATTGCTCGAAGCGCTGGACGTCGGTCATCGCGCCAAGGCGCAGCCATCGCAACTCTCCGGCGGCGAGCAGCAGCGTGTCGCCATCGCCCGTGCCCTGGCCAACCAGCCGCCAGTCATCCTGGCCGACGAGCCGACCGCGCCGCTCGACAGCGAACGGGCACTCGGCGTGGTGCGCATCCTGAACGACATGGCACGGCAATTCCGCACTGCCATCATCGTCGTCACCCACGACGAGAAGATCATCCCGACCTTCAAGCGGATCTATCACATCCGTGACGGGCAAACCTTCGAGGAGCCGGGCAAAGCCCGGGAGGCACCGATCTAGGCGAGCTCCGCCGCCATGCCCGGCAGGGCCGCCAGCGCCTCGGCCAGACCACCGGCGACGAGACGCACCGGCACGGCCAGCATCAAATTGAGCGGCAGGCCAAAATCCTCGACGCACAGGCCATCCCGGTCGACCGGGCGGCCATCCTGCCGGCGCAGTGCTTCGCCCTGCCAGCGTTCAACCCGCTCAACCGTCGTCACCGGTTGAGCCAGGTAGCCGATCACCGGCTTGCCGAGGGCCAGCGCGAAGCCGACTTCGACACAGGTGCCGGAATCCGGCTCGCAGCCGCGAAACGGGTTGAGATTGGCCAGGACCACATCGGCCGCCCGGATCTGTCCGATATTGGCCTGGTAGATGCCGGCAGCGGTCGTTTCGATGCCGTCGAGCGGGATCAGTGCCTCGTGCCCGGCCTTGCGGCAGGCTTGCCTGGCTACCTCCGCCCAGTGCAGCGCATCGGGCCGGAATACGTCCGGGCCGGCGAGATAGAGCTTCATCGTCAATTCCTCATGCTCAACAAATATCGGAAGCGCCCGAAAGTATCGGTTGCGCAAAATCGGTTGGCAAACCCGGGGTCGCGGGTGTATTTTCCAAGGCTTACGTTGTCCGGCCCACCCGGTTTCCAGCCGGGTCCGACGGGCAGCCCATTTGTCGAATTATCGAAGATCACACCATGAAATTACGCGCCCTGACCCTGGCCGCCGCGCTGGCCCTGCCTTTTGCCGCTTCCGCCGCCGAGCCGGTCAAGTTCGAGGTTTATCTTGGCGGAGAACTGAAGCACTCGATTTCCCTCGCCGGCCCCCACTCCAAGTTCAAGTTCTCGCCGGCCGGGCTGGCCGATACCACACTCGAGTTCCGCCTGATCGCCCCGGAGCCGCTCATTCTCGAAATGACGGAATCCACCGCCAACAACACTGCTCCGGAAAACGTCGGGCGCATTTCGCTGATCAAGCCGGGCAGCTCGGTGACCGTCTCCGACATCAAGGGCACCCATTTCAAGCATCCCTACGTGCTGGTGCGCGCCGAATAAGCCCTGCCGCCTCGCCGGTTGGCGACGCCCCCGGCAGTCATGAAAATGGCCGTTCGATCGAACGGCCATTTTGCTTTGCGGTACGCCGCATGCTCCAGCGTCAGTTGAGCTTTTCCGGGCTGCCGCAGCACTGCTTGAATTTCTTGCCGCTGCCGCAGGGACAGGGGTCGTTGCGCCCAACCTTGTCTTCGCTGCGCTGCACGATGCCGCCGGCACGCTTGTTGCGCCAGAAGTTGTACAGCGTTTGCACGATGACCGGCAGGTTGTCCTGGATATCGGCCACCAGCCGGGCTTCTTCGGCCGGCGAGAACCAGCGCTCACCGGTCTTCTCCGCGTCTTCCTTGAGCATGCCGTTGAGCAGGAACATCGGTTCGAGCAGTTCGGACAGATCGTCGGCGTGCTTGCCGGCCAGTTCGTACCAGTCGCCGCCGAGGCCGGCGCCGAAGATGTAGGAATCGGCCCAGGCTTCGAAATCGTATTCCTCGCAGCTTTCATCGACCGGGTAGAGGATGGGCGAGACGGTCTCGTCGGCGAGCAGCGCCGCGGCGATATCGTTGTTCAGGCGCATCAGCAGTTCGATGGTTTCGGCAACGGCCGGATCTTCCGACTGCATGCCCTGGCCCAGCACCTCGGGCAGCCAGACGTTCGGCGGAATCGGCTCCGGGCTGCTGACGACGGCGCAGATCACCGCCTGCGCTTCGTCCAGGCGCATCGCGTCGCCCTGGAAAGCCGGGTGTTCGAGCATTTCTTCGAGCCGGTCGTAATCGGCTTCGGTCAAGGGATTGGGGTTCATGTACGTTATCCTCCGGAATCCTTGAATCATAGCCCAGTTTGCCGGTCATACCGACCAACCCTACCGGAGATCGACATGCCGAAAATCGAAAAAACCGACGCCGAATGGCGTGAACAGCTGGACGACATCCAGTTCAACGTCACCCGCCGCAAGGGCACCGAGCACGCCTTTACCGGCCGTTATTGGGACTGCCACGAGCCGGGCACCTACCGCTGCATCTGCTGTGGCGCGCCACTCTTCCGTTCCGAGGCGAAATTCGACTCGGGCTGCGGCTGGCCGAGCTTCCACACACCGAACGACCCGACCCTGATCGACGAACATGCCGACCGCAGCTTCGGCATGATCCGCACCGAAGTCACCTGCCATGACTGTGGCGCCCACCTCGGCCATGTCTTCGACGACGGCCCGGCACCGACCGGCCTGCGCTACTGCATCAACTCGGCCTCGCTGGCGCTGGACCGGGACGAATAGGCGGCGGTGCTGTAAGGGGGACCCTTACCCCCGCCACCAAGGCGCGAAGAACATCAAAGCGGGGGACTACACCGGGCTGTGGATTACCGTTTGTTTCCTGTTTTCTTTCCGTACCCCCTACGCCTCGGCAATTGGTTTTCCGAATTTCAACCGCCCTTTCTTCAATGAAGGGCTCCCCCGATGCGCTGCTTGGGTCTAAACTCGCCCCCCTTCCGCCTGCCCGCCCGACCATGACTGCCGCCGCCCTGCCCCCGCCAGCCACCACCCAGGATCTCGAAATCATCACCCTGATTGGCTTCGTGCATGGTGTCTCGCATTTCTTCCACCTCCTGCTGCCGACGCTCTTTCCCTGGCTGATGCCGGAGTTCGGCCTCAGCTTCACCGGCATCGGGGCGACGACCACGGTCTTCTTCATCGTTTCCGGCATCGGCCAGGCCATGGCCGGCTTCCTCGTCGACCGCTTCGGCGCTGCCCGCGTGCTGGCCGGCGGCATCACCTGCTTCGCGCTGGCCGGCATCACCCTCCACTTCGCCACCGGCTATCCGATGCTGGTCGCTGCAGCCGCCTTCGCCGGGCTGGGCAATGCCGTCTTTCACCCGGCCGACTTCACCGTGCTCAATCACCGCGTATCGCCGGCCCGCCTCGGCCATGCCTTTTCGGTCCATGGGCTGTCCGGCAACCTGGGCTGGGCAGCCGCACCGCTCTTCATGACCGGGCTGGCCACGGCCTTCGACTGGCGGACTGCCGCGCTCGGCGCCAGTGGTGTCGCAGTGGCCGCCCTCGTCCTGCTCGCCTGGCGCCGCCGCGTCATTGCCGAACCGGCCGAGCACGCTGCCGCCAAGTCGGCAGAAGAAACAGGCTCCACCTTCGCCTTTCTCGGTTCGCGCGCCGTCTGGCTGTGCTTCCTGTTCTTCTTCCTGATCACAGCCGCCTTCGGCGTCATCCAGAACTTCGCCAGCCCGATCCTGCAGGCACTCTACGGCCTGTCGCTGACGACCGCCGCCCTCGCCCTGTCCACCTATCTCGTCGGCGGTGCGGCCGGCATCGTGCTCGGCGGTTTCCTGGCCCAGAAGCAGGCCCATGAATGGCTGATCACCGCCGCCCTCGGCCTCGCCGCCTGCCTGGCCATGCTGCTCGCCAGCGGCCTGCTGCCTGGCTGGATCATCCTGCCGCTGATGGGCGGCATCGGTTTCTGTACCGGCGTCGCCGGCCCCTCGCGCGACCTGCTGGTCCGCAAGGCGGCCACTGCCCGCTTCGGCAAGGCCGCCTACGGGCGGGTCTATGGCTTCGTCTATTCCGGCCTCGACCTTGGCCTGGCCCTGGCCCCGGTCATCTTCGGCGGCCTGATGGATGCCCGGCGCTTCGGCAGCGTGCTGGTCGGCATCGCCATTTTCCAGACGCTGGCGATCTTCACGGCCTTGCGGGTCGGTAAGGCAGATTGAGGATGTCAGCTGCCCGAGCCTGAACGAAGCAGCTGGTAGCGGGCCGTCACCGGGCCTCCTCCGGGAGCGGCTGTTCGATCACCGGCTGGTAATCCCAGTCGCGGATGTCCTGCAGCATCTGGTCAATATCGACCGTCGGCACCTGCAACATCCGCAAGGCAATGGCGCCGAGGCGCAGGCTCGATTCGATGGCCTCGGGATAGGCATGGCTCGCCCCGGCACTGATCAGGGCTGAACTGGCCTGGAGATCGCGCGCCCGGGCAATCACCGGAACCTGCGGACAATGCTGGCGCAGCGAGGTGACTGCCCGCAAGGCGACGGCATGGCTGTCGACGGTGACGATCGCCAGACCGGCCTGCTCGGCCCGTGCGGCGGCGAGTAGCTCGGGGTCGGCAATATCGCCGTAGAGGACCGCATGGCCGTCGCTCCGCCCCTGCTGCACCCGTTTCGGATCGCTATCGAAGGCGACGAAATCAACACCGCTCGACTTGAGCAGCACGGCGATGGTGTGGCCGACCCGGCCGTAACCGCCGATCAGCACGCGCGGGGCCGGCAGGCCGGCGAGCTGCTCGGTGAGCGGCGGCAGTTCGCTGGACGGCCGGGCCAGGCGGCTGGCGATGGCCTGGTTGTAGCGGATGAGCAGCACGCCGCCGATCAGCGAGAAAAGGACGGCATTGAGCACGATCTGGCCGGCCTGCGGGTCGAGCACGCTGGCATCGAGGGCGATGGCGAGCAGCGCGAAACCGAACTCGCCGCCCACCGCCAGCAGCAAGGCAGTCCGCCAGGCAGCGACGACCTCCATGCCGCTGCGCCGGACGATCAGGACGACGACAAGGATCTTGCTGAGCAGGAGCAGCAAGGCACCGAGCAGCGCCCAATGCCAGATGCGGGGCAGCGCGGCCGGCTCGATCAGCATGCCGATGCCGACGAAGAACAGGCCGAGCAACACGTCGCGGAACGGCCGGATGCTCGACTCGACCTGATGCCGGAACTCGGTTTCGCCGAGCATCATGCCGGCCAGGAAGGCACCGAAGGCGAGCGACAGGCCCAGACTGTGGGTGGTCCAGGCTGCCAGCAACACGACGAGCAGGACGGTCAGGGTGAACAATTCGGCCGAACGGCGCTCGGCGACCAGGTGAAAGAGCGGGCGCAAGGCCCAGCGCGCGGCATAGAAGACCAGGGCGAAGGCGAGCACGGCCTTGGCCATGGCCCACCCCAGCTCGCCGGCCAGCTTATCCATGCCGGTGGCGGCGCCGAGCACGGGTATCAGGATCAGGAACGGGACGGCGGTGACATCCTGGAACACCGAAATGGCCAGGCCAAGCCGGCCATGCGCCGTGGCATCCTCACCCTGCTCCGCCAACTGACGGCCGATGATGGTGGACGAAGACTGCGCGAAGACGGCGCCGACGACGAAGGCGAGTACCGGTGGCTGGCCGGCCAGCCAGAGCAGCACGGCGACCAAAGCGGTAGTGAACACGACCTGCGCGGTGCCCAGGCCAAGGATCTGATGGCGCATCGCGTGCAATTGCGGCAGCGAATAAGCCAGCCCGATGGAAAAGAGCAGGAAGACCACGCCAAACTCGGCCAGCACCTTGAATTCCGCCACATGCACCGTCGGCCCGATGGTGTGCGGCCCGAGGATCAGGCCGACCAGCAGATAACCGAGGCTGGTCGGGACATGCAGCCGCTGGAAGACGATCATGGTCGCCACGGCAACGGCCAGCAGGAGGATGATTTGTACAAGATGATCCATCAGACGATCAGACTTCCAGTTTGTTGTTCATGAGGCATGGTCCAACCCGCCGCTTCTTACTTCCCCAGCCTGATCCCGCCCTTCTCCGGCCATCCACGCGCCAGCCCGGCCGGTGGACGCCAGCCCTCAGGGCAGCAGAGCACCGCGCAAGGCAAAGAAGAACAGCGCTCCCAGCAAGGCCGAAGCCGGCACGGTAATCAGCCAGGCAGCAATGATCTTGTGAAGGTGGGCGCGCTTGATCAATTCACCGCGATAGACCTTGCGCAGGCCCTTTCGATCCTCGCGCGACAACAATTCGGGCGCGCCACGCTTCTTGGCTTCACGCTTCAACTGGTCGAGCATGACGGCCTTTTCCTGCGGCGTCGCCCGGTCGAAGCGCTGCAGGTAGTCCTTGATCGGCTCGGCATCGCCATCCGGATGATGGGCGAGAATGTCATCGACCATGCGGGCGTAGCTCGATTTGAGGTATTCCCGCAGGAAGCCGACACCGAACACACCACCGACGGCGATATGGGTCGAGCTGACCGGCAGGCCCAGCTGGCTGGCGATGATGACGGTGATGGTGGCCGACATGGCGATGCAGAAAGCCCGCGTCTGGTCGAGCTCGGTGATTTCCGAGCCGACGGTGCGGATCAGCTTGGGCCCGAACAGGGCCAGTCCGAGACAGATGCCGATGGCGCCGACCATCATCACCCAGAGCGGAATCTGGGCCGACTTGCTGACCGCCCCCTTGCCGAGCACATCGGCAATGCCGGCCAGCGGACCGACGGCGTTGGCGACATCGTTGGCACCGTGGGCAAAACTCAAGAGTGCCGCCGCGAATATCAGCGGGATGGTGAACATCACATTGACGCGTGCCTTGTCGTTCGGCGCGGCACTGTTCGACTGCCGGGCAACGCGCGGGCGCACCACGACATAGGTGAGCAGCGCGACGACACCGCCGGCCACGGCGGATTCCACAAAGCCCACCTTGAGCACCGCCCGCACGCCCTTGAGCATCAGGTAGGTGGTAAAGGCCCAGGCCATGCCGGCCACCAGCAAGGGCACGACGCGACGCGCCGCGGCCATGACATCCTGACGGTAGAGAATCCGGTGCTTGATGAAATAGAGAAAACCCGCCGCGATCAGGCCGCCCATCAGCGGCGAAATGATCCAGCTGGCGGCGATCGAGCCCATGGTTCCCCAATTGGCGACGTCCCAGCCACCGGCCGCGACCCCGGCGCCGAGGACACCGCCGACGATGGAATGGGTGGTCGACACCGGCGCTCCGGAAGCGGTGGCGATATTGAGCCAGATGGCACCGGCGAGCAGTGCGGCAAGCATCAGCCAGACGAAGACATCGGCACTGGCCACTGCACTCGGCGCGATGATGCCGCCCCGAATGGTGGACACCACGTCGCCGCCGGCGATCAGCGCACCGGCCGCCTCGAAGATGGCGGCGATGACCAGGGCGCCGCCCAGGCTCAGGGCGCGCGAACCGACGGCCGGCCCGACATTGTTGGCGACGTCGTTGGCGCCGATGTTCAAGGCCATGTAGCCGCCGATCATCCCGGCGACGATGAGCATGATGTTGCCGCCGCCGGACGCCCAGGTGTAGAACATGATGCCGATGACGAAGAGCAGGGCCAGGCCGAAACGAAGCAACTCGGGGCGCGACTTTCCGGCAGCCTGCTCGATGTGGTTGATATCCCTGATTTCCATAGTGCGCCGCAACCTCAATCAAACCCTGCATCGCGCGATGCAGAAAACGGGAGAGGATACCAGCCCAGGTCGCCACCCCCACCCCGTTTCGCGCACGCCCACCGCTGCGACATCAGCCTCCTCCCCCACCCGCCAACCGGGCCAGCCTAGGGGCGGCGCCAGAAGCGCTTTTCCAGCTCCACCGCCAGCAGCACGACAACACCGGCCAGCACGACGCGCAACCAGGTTTCGGCGTCGAGATGCTCGGTGCCGAACAGCGCCTGCTTGAACGGCAGGTGCGTCATCGCCAGTTGCAGCCCGACCAGCACGGCGACCGCCTTGAGCGCGATGGGATTGCCGAGGAAACCTTCCTTCGACAAGATCGAGCCAGTCAGCCGGCGGCAATTGAAGAGATAGACGATCTGCCCCATGACCAGCGTATTGACTGCGGCCGTGCGGGCGAACTCCAGGCTCATGCCGCGCCCGGTTTCCCAGAGGAACATGCCGAAGGAGGCGGCAGCCAGCAGCACGGTGACAAAGACGATGCGCCAGAGCATGAAACCGTTGACCAGCGGCTCCCGTGGGTCGCGCGGCGGCCGGGCCATCAGGCCGGGTTCGGGGCGCTCGAAGGCGATGGCCAGCGAGAGTGTCACGGCGGTGACCATGTTCACCCACAGGATTTGCACTGGCGTGATCGGCAGGGTCATACCGAGGAGCACAGCGATCAGCACCATCGAGGCCTGGGCCACGCTGGTCGGCAAGACATAGACCACCGCCTTGCGCAGGTTGTCGTAGACGGTGCGGCCTTCCTCGACGGCGGCGGCGATCGAGGCGAAATTGTCGTCGGCCAGCACCATTTCGGCCGCCTCCTTGGCCGCCTCGGTGCCCTTGTGCCCCATGGCGACGCCGACGTCGGCACGCTTCAGGGCCGGTGCGTCGTTCACTCCATCGCCGGTCATCGATGCCACCTCGCCGTTGGCCTGCATCGCTTCCACCAGGCGCAGCTTGTGCTCGGGGCTGGCGCGGGCGAAGACGTCGACCTCGCGCACGGCCTGGCGGAGTGCCGTTTCATCCAGGGCTTCGATCTCGGCGCCGGTCAGCGCCCGGTCGCCTGCCACCCGCATCCCCATGGCGCGGGCAATGGCGGCGGCGGTCACGGCATGGTCGCCGGTGATCATCTTGACGCGGATGCCGGCGGCATGACAGGCCGCCACAGCGCGGATCGCCTCCTCGCGTGGCGGATCCATGATGCCGGCCAGGGCGAGCAGGGTCAGGCCGCTTTCGACATCGGCAAAGGCCAGTTCGCGCTGCCCCTTCCCCATCGGCGCCATAGCCAGCGCGAGGACGCGATAGCCCTCCGCCGCCAGCGCGTCGATCCGCGCCTGCCAGTATGCCGGGTCGATCGGCTCGTCCTGGCCGGCTCGCCGTTGCCCGGCGCACATGCCGATCAGGCGCTCCGGCGCGCCCTTGACGAAGACGAAGGCATGCCCGGCGTGGTCGTGATGCAGCGTCGCCATGAAGCGGTGCTCGGATTCGAAGGGGATGACATCAATGCGCGGCAGGGACGCGGCCTCGAAGCGCGCATCCAGCCCGGCCTTCATGGCCAGCGTCAGCAGCGCGCCTTCAGTTGGATCGCCTTCGAGCCGCCATTCACCGTCAGTCTCGCGCAGGATGGCGTCGTTGCAGAGCAAGGCGGCACGGGCGATGTCGGCCAGTTCGCTACCGTCGACGCTGCGCCCGGCCGCCGTGAAGGCGCCGCGCGGGGCATAGCCGACGCCGGAAACCTCGATCACCCCCTCCGCCGTCACCAGGCGCTGAACGGTCATTTCATTCCGGGTCAGCGTGCCGGTCTTGTCGGAACAGATGGTCGTCACCGCGCCCAGCGTTTCCACCGCCGGCATGCGGCGGATGATGGCGTTGCGCCCCGCCATCCGCTGCACGCCGATGGCCAGGGTGATGGTCATGATCGCCGGCAGGCCCTCGGGAATCGCCGCCACGGCGAGGCCGACGGCGGCGAGGAACATCTCGCCGGCCGGCTGGCCATGCACCAGCATGCCGAAGGCGATGGTGCCGGCGGCCAGCGCCAGGATGCCGGCGGTCAGCCAGCGGCCGAACTGCGCCATCTGCTTGAGGAGCGGCGTATCGACCGCTTCCACGTCGGCTAGCAGGCGGCCGATGCGGCCGATTTCCGTCAGGTCGCCAGTGGCGACGACCACGCCGCACCCCTGGCCGAAGACGACCAGCGTACCGGAATAGGCCATGCCGGTCCGATCGCCGATGGGCGCCTCCGCGGCCACGGCTGCGGTGGATTTCTCGACCGGCTCCGATTCACCGGTCAACGCGGCCTCCTCGATGCGCAGGTTGCGCAATTCGATCAAGCGCAGATCGGCCGGCACCTTGTCGCCGGAGGTGAGCACCACGATATCGCCTGGCACCAGCTCGCTGGCGTCGATCTCCTGCCGCGTGCCGTCGCGCATCACGACGGCACGCAGCGACAGCATGTTGCGGATGGCGTCGAGCGATTTTTCCGCCTTGCCTTCCTGAATGAAGCCGATCAGGGCGTTGATGACCACCACGCCGAGAATGACGCCGGTGTCGACCAGATGGCCGAGCGCCGCGGTTACGACGGCGGCACCGAGCAGCACGTAGATCAGCACATTGTGGAACTGCAGCAGGAAGCGCAGCAGCGGCCCGCGCTTCTGTGGCGGGGTCAGGCGGTTCGGGCCGTGGCTGGCCAGGCGCCGGGCGGCTTCGGCGGCGCTCAGGCCGGCGCTAGCCGTTCCTTGTTCGGCCAGGGCGGCAGCGGCGGCCCGGGCGTGCCAGAGGTCGTGGGACATGATGCATCTCCATGCTCAGGGTACAAGCAGTACGTTGCAGTCGGCGTGATACAGCAGGTTCTGGGTGACGCTGCCGAGCAACCTCTCGTCCAGCATCGTGCCGCCATGCTTGCCGATGACGACCAGTTCGGCGCCAGAGCGCTCGATTTCCCGCAGCAGCACGGTTGCCGGGTAGCCCTGCACGATCAGTTTGCCGAGCGGCGCATCGCTGCGCAGGATGTGCATCTGCGCCTGCATGCGCTGCTCGGCCCGCGCCAACTCGTCCCGGCGATAGCCTTCGATGTGTTCGAGCGAGACGCCGGCCATGCGCATGCGCCCCTCGAAGGCAAGCGTACAGGCATGCAGCAGCCGTTGCCGGATATCGGGGAACCAATCGAGGGACAGTTGCGCCGCGCGCGTCGCGTTGTCGGAAAAATCGGTCGCCAGCAGAATGCAGGAAAACTCGGCGCTGACTGCTCGGCGCACCAACAGCACCGGCAAATCGGCACGGGCCAGCACGCGCTGGGCGGTGCCGCCGAGTACCGCTTCGTCGATCCAGCCTTCGCCCTGCTCGCCCACCACCAGCAACTGGGCGCCCTGCTCGCGGCAAAATGCAGCAATCTCGCTCGCCGCCCGCCCCGTCCGGGTCTCGCCGCGCGCCCTGACGCCATGCCGCGCAACGATTTCCCTCACCTGCTGCGACAGGCGGTTGCGGGCCAGCAGCACGGGCTCGGCCCCGGCCCACAATTCGCTCTCGTAGATGGCGGTAAGGGTCGCCCAGACGCCATCGTTGAACACATGCAGCAGCACCAGGTCGGCATCCCAGCGCCTGGCCAGCACGGCCGCCTGATCGACAGTGATTTCCGAGGCCGGCGACAGGTCGGTCGCCACGACCACGGTGCGAACGGCTTGTGGGGGCAGCGTGTCCATGGGGCGCTCCGCTCGATGGGTGGGTGAATCGCTCAGGCTGCCGCGGCAACCAGGCTGCTCTGGCGGATGCCGGCGCGTTCGACGCGGGTCAGGCGGGACAGTTGCCTGGCCACCGTATGATGCAGGCGATCGGCAACGCGATCGATGACCTCCACCATATTGACGCCAAGATCCTCGATCACCAGCACGGAGTTGTCCTTCAGGCGCAACACGACACGGCACAGCTTGTCGACACCGCCCCGCTCGGGGCCGTTGATGTCATGCAGGCGCATGCTCACCTCCTGAACGGCATGGGAAAACCGCCCCAGCGCGACATTCAGCTTGGTGGCGGCAAAACTGCGCAAGCGGGAAGCGCTTGCCAGACCCTTGACCTGAACTTGAACCAGCATTTGGAATCTCCTCTTCGCAAGAGCAGCATTCGCTGCGGGAGACTCCATTTAACCCTGATATACCCGGTACTCTGTTCGTATTTATGGTCACGACCCTGCGAGAATTCCGGACTATTCCTGGACGACGGCGCCGCCCCGTTAGCCTTTTCGCCAGGCCGCCCGGCTGGCGCCCGAGATGACCTACAACCCGCGTGCCCAAGCCGGCCGCAGATGGGCGGCTTGCGGCGCGCTGATCGCCTGGCGTACCTGCTGCAACAGGCGTTCCTTGTCGCTACCGAGCGTGCCCTTGAGAACCAGCCAGTTCGAGGCATGGTCGCTGCGGAAGACGGTACGCTTCAGTTCCAGCCCGGACAGGAAGCGCTCCATCTCGATGAAGAGTCCCTGCTGGCTCAGCGGCTCCCAGCCCGGGAAGCCGGCGCGCAAGCGCTGTTCGCCCTGCGGGAAGCTGACGACCAGCGTCGCCAGGTATTCCGGCTGCGTGGCGTTAGCCAGGCGTGCCGAGTTGTCGGCATGCAGCGCCGACAGCGCCTTGCCGCCCAGGCCGTTGAGGATCATCACCGAGCGCGTGATGCCCGCCGCGCCCAGCTTGTCGAGTGCTTCGCAGGTGGTGTCGAAGGTTTCCCCCTTGTGGACGGCAGCCAGCACGGCATCGTCGCCCGATTCGGCACCGACATAGGCCATGGTCAAGCCGGCTGCGGCCAGTTCGTCGATGTCGGCCTGGCTCTTCTTGCGCAGGTTGCGCGGCAGGCAGTAGGACGAAATGCGGCGCACTGCCGGCATATGGGTGCGGATGGCTTCAAGGAGGGTGAGCAGACGCCGGGTCGGCAGCACCAGCGCGTCGCCGTCGGCCAGGAACACGCGGCGGATCTGGTCGCCATAGCGCTGGCCGGTCAGGCGGATGCTCTCCAGCACCTCCTCCTCGCTGCGTGCCCGGAATTGCTTTTGCGGCGCGGTGTACATCTCGCAGAAAGTGCATTGGTTCCACGAGCAGCCATCGGTTACCGGCAGGATCAGCGACTCCGCCTCGCTCGGCGGGCGGAAGACCGGCTCGACGTAGCGGATCGGGATCATGCCTGCTGCGCCTTGGCGACGAAGGCCGGCGGCACCGAGGTCGCCTTGCGGGCCGTGTAGTCGAAGAAGATGATGCCGTGCTTGCCGCGCGCCACTTCGCGGCCAGTGGCCTGGTCGCTCAGGCGCCAGACGAGATCGCAGCCGTATTTGTTGAAATCGTTGGCGGTCATTTCGACGTGCAGCGTTTCGCCGTGGAAGGCCTCCGAACGATATTGCGCTGCCACGTCGGCAACGACGATGCCGACACCTTCGACATCGAGTTCGGAATAGCCCATCGACTTGAAGTAACGCACCCGCGCCTCGGAAACCAGCGAGATCAGCTGGGCGTTGTCGAGGTGGTGGCCATAGTTGATGTGGCCGATGTAGATCGGGATTTCGGTCGAGAAGGTGAAGGATTCGGGCAGGTCGATCTTGATACGTGGCATGGCGGTAGCGGGAAGAAAATGGGGAGAAATCCGATTTTAGGGCTTGCGGCGTAGAATCGAAAAAACTCAGGAGACCCGCATGAAGAAAATCGACCACGCCCGCCTCGACCAGGTCGTCCTTGCCGCCCGCCAGGCGGCCGACGCCCGCGCCGAGGGTTACCGAGAAAAAGCGCTCAAGCTCTACCCGTGGATCTGCGGCCGCTGCGCCCGGGAATTCACCCACGCCAACCTGCGCGAGCTAACCGTCCATCATCGCGACCACAACCACGACAACAACCCATCGGATGGCAGCAACTGGGAACTGCTCTGCCTCTATTGCCACGACAACGAGCACCAGAAGCAGATCGAGGCCGATCGTGGCTACACCGATGCCCGTTCGGGCCGCGGCGGCGGCGCCACCCACAACCCGTTCGCCGCGCTGCAGGGCCTGCTCAAGAACAAGGAATGAGCCGTTGATGGCTGACCAGCACCGCCTGAGTATCCCGACACACGGCCGGGGCAGCATCGAAATCACCGACGCGGTGGCCGCCGTGGTCCGCCAGGCCAAGGCGGCAAACGGCATCGCCCATGTCTTCGTGCGCCACACCAGTTGTGGCCTGGCAATCACCGAAAACGCCGATGCCAGCGTCCGTGTCGATCTGGAAACCCTGCTCCGGCGCTGGGCGCCGGATGGCGACCCGGCCTACCTGCACGACCTGGAGGGCGACGACGACATGGCCGCCCACGCCCGCGCCCTGCTCACCGGCGTGTCGCTCAGCGTGCCCTTTGCCGATGGCCGGTTGCTGCTCGGCACCTGGCAAGGCATCTACCTGTTCGAACACCGGGCCCAGGGTCACCGGCGCGAGGTGGTGGTCACCCTGCTCGGCTGAACGCCGGCACCGCTTCCGGGAAATCGACCCGCATCAGCGCACCGCCCAGGCGCGGCGAGCGGTCGATGTGCAGGTCGCCCTGATGCTGGCGCGCGATTTCCCGGACGATGGCCAGGCCGAGGCCGCAGCCGTCGCCGGTCTGCCCGGCCGGTCGATAGAAGCGCTCGCCGATCCGGCCGCGCTCGCTTTCCGGGATGCCCGGGCCGCTGTCTTCCACGCTCAACCAGGCCCGCCCATCAGCCAGGCCGCAGGCAACGGTCACCACGCCGCTGGTCGGTGTGTGGCGCAGGGCATTGTCGAGCAGGTTGGCCAGCAATTCCTGGAGCAGCAATTCGTTGCCATGCAGGACAGCCGGCTGCAATTCAAAACCGAGGTCGATGTCCTTGCTAATGGCCTTGGGCAGCCAGTTTTCGGCCACCCGGTGCACCAGGTCGACCAGCGACACCTCGCCCGAGGCTTGGGCCAGGCTGGGTTCGGCGCGGGCCAGGGCGAGCAGTTGTTCGACCAGGTGGCCCAACCGCCCGGCCGCCGCGTGGATGCCGGACAGGACGCCCTGACGCGCACTCCCGGCCTCCTGCTGGGCCGCCTCGACCTGGGCGAGCAGCGCGGCAATCGGCGTACGCAACTGGTGGGCGGCATCGGACACGAAATGGCGCTGGCTGGCCAGCGCCGTATCCAGTCGCTGCAACAGGCCGTTGATTTCGGTGACGACCGGCTGGATTTCTTCGGGAACCGCCACGGTGACCGGGCGCAGGTCGCTCTGCGAGCGGTCGGCCAGCTCGGCCTGCAGAGCTTCCAGCGGCTGCAGGCCGGAGCGCACGCCAAACCAGATGACAGTCGCGGCGACCAGCACCAGCAGGATTT
The DNA here is from genome assembly GCF_000519045.1 of Dechloromonas agitata is5. Lineage (GTDB taxonomy): Bacteria > Pseudomonadota > Gammaproteobacteria > Burkholderiales > Rhodocyclaceae > Azonexus > Azonexus agitatus. Next base: position 2,655,210 of record NZ_KI912532.1, on the reverse strand, counting down.
CGGGCAGCAGCATGCCAAGCAGGATGTCGCGCACCAGTTCCCGGCGTTTGACCAGCGTCTCGCCGGCCAGGACGGTGACGGTCTGAAAGCCGAAATGGCGCTGGTAGGCGGCGAGGCGGATGGATTCCTCGCCCAGCGTGCCGTCGTAATACCAGCGCCCCTCGCTGGCCAGTTGCGGCAAATCTTCCAGGGGGGGCATGGGCAGTTCGGGGTTGCCGTCGAGCAATTCACCCGCCTCGTCATGCACGGCATAGAAGACACGGTCGAACTTGTCAGTCAGCAACACCGTGCGGGCCTGTTGCGTCAGCGGCAGTTGCGGCCTGCCGTCGACCATCTGCAACTGCTCGGCAATGGCGAAAGCCGTATCGAGCAGGCCGCGGTCGTAGGCCTTGGTGGCCGCCCGCAAGGCGACCCAGTTGGCCGACAGCGCACCGACCAGCAGCAGGCCGAGCATCGCCGGCAGCAGCCGGTCGATCAGCATCCAGCGCAGGCTGCTGGCATTACGCTTCGGCATCGTCCGGCTTTTCGAGGTAGTAACCCAGCCCGCGCACCGTCCGGATCGTGATCCCGGCCACTTCGAGCTTGCTGCGCAGCCGCGAGACGAGCTTTTCGATGGCATTGGCCGAAATCTCGTCCTGCCAGTCGTAGAGTGCCTGCATCAACTGTTCCTTGCTGACGATGCGATTGACCCGCGAGGTCAGGAAAGCGAGCGCCGCCCATTCCCGCGCATTGAGGTCGAGCGCCGTGTCGTCAAGCCAGGCACGCTTGCCGACGGTGTCCAGGCGCAAGCGGCCGAGCATGACGTCCGGCACCGCCCCGCCCTGCCCACGCCGGATCAGGGCGCGTACCCGGGCTTCCAGTTCGTCGAGGCGAACCGGCTTGACGACGTAATCGTCGGCCCCGAGGTCGAGCACGCGCACCCGCTCCTCGACGGCCAGCCGGGCGGAAAGCACGAGAACCGGCGTCGGCTGGCGCCGGGAACGCAGGCGCCGCAACACCTCACCACCGTCCAGGCCGGGCAGGCCGAGGTCGAGGATGGCCAGCTCGTAGGTGTTCTCGGCCAGCATGGCATCGGCCAGTTTGCCGTTGTCGGCCAGGTCAACAACATAGCCGGAATGGCGCAGGGCACGGGCCAGTCCATCGGCCAGCAGGGCGTCGTCTTCGATCAGCAGGATACGCATCGGATGGTCAGAAAGCGGTCAGGCGAACTCCATACGATAGCACGGCAACCCTGAGTCCTCCCTGATGCGACACCTGCTGACACTCCTGCTTTCCCTGCCCGGCCTGGCTGTTGCCGGCAGCCCCCTTTCCCTGTCCCTGCATGATGCCGAAGCCCTTTGGCGCGAACACAGCCGCGAACTCCGCCTGGCGGATACTGCCGTGACCGGCGCCGTGGCCGACATGCAGGCCGCCGGCCAGCGCCCCAACCCCGACTTCTCGCTCAACGCCCTGTCGGTCAGCCCGCAATCCGGCCTGGGCGGCGGCGCGCTGAAGGACAAGCGGATGGACACCCAGTTTCGCCTCGAACAGCTGATCGAGCGCGGCGGCAAGCGCGACCTGCGCGTCAGGGGTGCCGAGGCGCGCCTCGATGCCGCCCGGCTGGAGCGCGACGACACGGCCCGCCAGCAGCTCGGCGACCTGCACCAGGCCTATTACAACCTGCGTCTGGCGCAGGAAAAGCTCGAACTCGCCCGCGATACCGCAGCCCTCTACGGCAAGTCGGCCCAGGCCGGCCGGCTGCGCCAGAAGGCCGGCGATCTGGCACCGGTCGACGTCTCCCGCCTGCAGATCGACCAGGCCCGGGCCGAAGCCGATGCCCGGCAGGCGCAGGCCGACCTGGCCCAGGCCCAGCAGATGCTCGCCTACCTGATCGGCCGCGACCGCGAAGCCGAGCAACTGGTCGCCGCCGACAACTGGCCGCAACTTGAGGAAATTGCCTTCCAGGCCGCCCCGCTCGACGAGCGCCCCGACCTGGCCGCCGCCCGCAAGCGCCTGCAGGCCGCCGAGGCCGACCGCGATCTGGCCCGCGCCAAGCGCAATCGCGATATTTCGGTCGGCGTCCAGTTCGAACGCAATCTGCAGAATGCGCCGACCAACAGCTACGGCTTCGGCGTCAGCGTGCCGCTCTTCATCTGGCACGAGTACGAGGGCGAAATCGCCCGCGCCGAAAGCGATTACAACGCGGCCCGCCTGCTCGTCGAACAGCAGCAGGCCGTCGCCATCGGCCAGGTTGCCCAGGCCCGCAGCACCTTGCTCGCCGCCCGCGACCGCATGCAGCGCCTGGAGGGTGGCCTGCTGGCCGATGCCGAGCGCGTCGCCAGGGCGGCCGAACTCGCCTACGGCAAAGGTGCCATGAGCCTGATGGACCTGCTCGACGCCCGCCGAACCCTGCGCCAGATCCAGATCGAAACCACCAGTGCGCGGGCCGATTACGCCAAAGCCTTGTCTGCCTGGCAGGTCCAGGCCGAATTCAGGAAAACCCCATGAAGCTGACTCCCATCCTGGTTGCCCTCCTGTTCGCCCTCGCCGGCTGTTCGGCCGAACCGGAAGCGCCGAAGGCCGCCAACGTCAAGGTCGAGGGCGATATCGCCCTGCTCGCCGAGCCGGACAAGGCCGGTTTCCTCAAGCTCGCCGTCGCCGAGCCGGACAAGGGCGGCCTGTTGCGCCTGCCCGGCCGCCTGGTCTGGAACGAAGAAAAGACGGTGCGCGTCTTCCCGCAGGTCGGCGGACGGGTCCAGCGCATCGCGGTCGATGTCGGCACCCCGGTCAAGATCGGCCAGCCCCTCGCCATCCTGAGTTCGCCCGACTACGGCCAGGCCCTGGCCGATGCCCGCAAGGCACGGGCCGACGCACAGGTCGCCGCCCAGGCGCTGGAGCGCACCCGCGTGCTGCGCGAGGCCGGCGTCGTTGCCGAGAAGGACTGGCAACAGGCCGAAGCGGCGGCGATTGCTGCCCGGGCGGAAGCCGAACGGGCTGGCCGACGGGTCGCCGGGCTGGGGGGCGAAGGCGATGGCAGCTACGCGCTACGCAGTCCGCTGGCCGGCAGCGTCGTCGAGCGCAACCTGAATCCGGGCCAGGAATTCCGCCCCGACCAATCCGGCCCGCCGCTGTTCGTGGTCACCGATCCGAGCAGCCTGTGGATTCAGATCGACGCCAGCGAGGCCGACCTGGCCCGCCTGCGGAAGGGCGAGCCGCTGCTGATCGAAACCCGGCAATATCCGGGCGAGCGTTTCACCGGCGTCATCCGCCATGTCGCCGATTTCGTTGATCCGACTACGCGCACCATCAAGGTCCGGGGCGAAGTGCCCAACCCCGATCGCCGCCTGAAAGGGGAAATGTTCGTCAATGCCCTGGTCGAGCTGGAAGCGAGCCCGGCCTTGCGCGTGCCGGCCTCCGCCGTTTTCCTGTTGGGCGACAAGCGCTATGTTTTCGTCGAGGAAGCCGCCGGCCGTTACCGCAGGCAGGCGGTCGAGGCCGGCATCGAGCGCGACGGGCAGGTCGACATCCTGGGCGGCTTGCAGGCGGGCGACAAGGTCGTGGCCGAGGGCAGCCTGCACCTGCTCAAATACTTCAGGCCGGCCGGTGCCGCTGAAAAGCAGGCGGCAAAATGATCAAGCGCATCAGCCACTTCGCGCTGCATCAGCCGCTGTACATCGTCCTCGGCCTGCTGCTTTTCATCGGCGCCGGCATCGCCGCCTTCCGCAGCCTACCGATCGAGGCCTTCCCGGATGTCACCGACACCCAGGTCACGATCATCACCCTCTTCCCCGGGCGCGCCCCGGAAGAAGTAGAGAAGCAGGTCACCATTCCGCTCGAAATCGCCCTGTCCGGCGTGCCGAACTCGATCCGCATGTTCTCGCACACGCAGTTCGGACTCTCCTTCATCGTCGTCACCTTCGACGAGAAACCCAGCCTGTTCATGGCGCGGCAACTGGTCGAGGAACGCCTGCGCGGCCTCGACCTGCCGCCTGGCGTCGAACCCGAACTGGCGCCGCCGGCCACGGCGACTGGCGAGATCTTCCGCTACCGGCTCGACGCACCGGGCATGAAGCCCAGCGAGCTGCGCGCCATCCAGGATTGGACGGTACTGCGCCAGCTCAAGCAGGTGCCAGGGATTGCCGACGTGGTCTCGCTCGGCGGCCCGATCCGCCAGTACGAAGTGAATCCCGACCTGGCCAAGCTGCGCGACTACAAAATCACCATCGGCCAGCTCTATGGCGCGCTGCAGCGGGCCAACGCCAATGCCGGCGGCGGCTCGGTGGCGCAGGGCCGGCAGCAGTTCCTCATCCGTTCCATTGGTCGCCTGCGCAGCTCGGCCGATATCGGCGAGGTCGTCGTCGCCGAAAACAACGGAACGCCGCTCCGTGTCCGCGACGTGGCCCAAGTGGTCGAGTCGCGCGTCCCGGCCCAGGGCATCGTCGGCTATACCGACGCCGACAGTGACCAGGACGACGTGGTATCCGGCATCGTCCTGCTGCGCAAGGACGAGAACCCCTCCCTGGTGCTCGATGCGCTGAAGGCGAAGGTGGACAAGCTGAACAGCGGCGGCCTGCCGGCCGGTGTGCAGCTGATTCCCTACTACGACCGCTCCTGGCTGATCGGCAAGACCCTGAAAACCGTCTACAGCAACCTGCTGGAAGGCGCGGCGTTGGTCATGCTGGTGCTCTACATCTTCCTGGCCGACCTGCGGGCCGCCGGCATCGTCGCCACCGTGATCCCGCTCGCCCTGCTCGGCACCTTCATCGGCCTCAGCCTGGTCGGCATTCCCGCCAACCTGCTGTCGCTGGGGGCGATGGACTTCGGCATCATCGTCGATGGCGCGGTGATCGTCATCGAGAACATCTTCCGACGCCTCGGCGAAGCCAGCAAGCTGGAAGATCACCGGCCGCGCGTCCGGACCATCCACGAAGCGGTCATCGAAGTCGGCCGGCCGACGGTTTTCTCGATGATCATCATCATCGTCGCTCACCTGCCGATCTTCACCATGCAGCGCCACGAGGGCAAGATCTTTGCCCCGATGGCCTACTCCGTCGTCGCCGCGCTGATCACCTCGTTGATCCTGTCGCTGACGCTGGTTCCCTTCCTGTCGAAGATCGCCTTCCGCAACCACGTGCCGCACGAGGAAACCAAGCTGATGCACCGCCTGCACAACCTGTACGAACCGATGCTCGCCTGGGTGCTGGCCAACACGCGCAAGGTGCTGGGCGCCGCCCTGCTTGCCCTCGCCATTACCGCTGCCCTGGTGCCGAAACTGGGTACGGAGTTCCTGCCGGAACTCAACGAAGGCTCGATCTGGATCAACATCACACTGCCGACCTCGGTTTCCGTCGATGAGGCACGCGGCGAACTGCGCAAGCTGCGCCGCGTCATCGCCGATTTCCCCGAAGTCAAGGCGGTGATCTCCAAGGGCGGCCGCCCGGAAGACGGCACCGACCCGAAGAACATCAACATGACCGAAATGCTGGTCGACCTGAAACCGGACAGCGCCTGGCGCAAGGGCATGACCAAGGAACAACTGGTCCGCGACATGGAAGACAAGCTGAACGACATGCCGGGTATCGAGCCGACCTTCAGCCAACCGGTACGCGACCAGATCCTCGAATCCATCTCGCAGATCGACGGCCAGATCGTCATCAAGCTGTTCGGCGACGACATGGCAACGCTGCGTGCCGAAGGCCGGCAAATCCTCGACCGCATCGGCAACGTGCCCGGCGTCGTGCGCGCCTTCATCGACCGCGATGGCGACCTGCCGCAGTACCGTCTGGAAATCGACCGTGCCGCAGCTGCCCGCTACGGCCTGAACGTGATGGACGTCCAGGACGTCGTCGAAACAGCCCTGGCCGGCAAGGCCGCCACCGAGCTGTGGGAAGGCGACCGCCATTTCAGCGTCGTCGTCCGCCTGGCCGAACCCTCGCGCCAGCTCGACAAGCTGAAGGAAGTGCTGGTCCCGACGCCCGCCGGGGCTCAGGTGCCGCTCTCGGCGCTGGTCGATTTCAAGCTCGGCAGCGGCGCCATGAACATCGCCCGCGAATCCGGCCAGCGCGTCGTCGCCATCGGCGTCTTCATCCGCGACCGCGACATGGGCAGCGTCGTCGCCGACATGCAGAAGGCAACGGCCGACATGAAGTTGCCGCAAGGCTACACGATCACCTGGTCCGGCGAATTCGAGAACCAGGAGCGCGCCATGCAGCGCCTGATGCTGGTCGTGCCACTTTCCATACTGATGATCTTCGTGCTGCTCTTCGACGCCTTCAAGTCCTTCCGTGACGCGCTGATCATCATCTGCAACATTCCCTTCGCACTGATCGGTGGCATCTTCGCCCTGCTGCTCACCGGCATCCCGCTCTCGGTATCTGCCGCCATCGGCTTCATCGCCCTGTTCGGCCAGGCCGTGCTCAATGGCGTCGTGATGGTCAGCCATATCAACCAGTTGCGCCTGGAAGGCATGCGTCCCCACGAAGCAGTCTTCCGCGGCGCCCTCTCCCGTCTGCGCACCGTGCTGATGACCGCCTGGCTGGCCATGCTCGGCCTGCTGCCGATGGCGCTGTCGCGCGGGATCGGTTCGGAGACCCAGCGTCCGCTGGCGCTGGTCGTCATCGGCGGCCTGATCTCCGCCACGATCCTGACCCTGTACGTACTGCCCGCCCTTTATCATTACGTGGCGACCCACCCCCGGCTGGCCCGCGCGCTGCACTGAACGACGTGCCAAGATCGCTCACCCACATCGCCGCATTGCTCCTGCTGGCCGGAGCCGCCTGGGCCCTGAGCGATGACGAGGTCACGGTCGACTACCGGGATGGCACCTATTACGGCAGCCTGCGCCTGAGAACGCCGGCCTCGCCCGCTGTCGTGATGGCCGTGCTGACCGATTTCGAACGCATGCCGGAATTCATGCCGGGCCTGACCAGCAGCCGCATCGTTGCCCGCCATCACAACCAGTACCAGGTCGCCCAGCAAGGAAAAATCAGCTTCGGCCCCTTCTCGATGCCCTTCGAAAGCCTGCGCCAGATCGAGCTTGTCGACGGCCGGCGCATCCTGTCCAAATCCCTCTCGGGGTCGGCTCGACGCATGCAGAGCGTGATGCAGGTCCGCCCCCTGGAGGGCGGCAGCGAAATCGATTACCGCATCGAGATCGAGCCGGCCAACTGGCTACCCAGTTCCCTCGGCAGCAACTTCCTGCAACACGAACTGGCCGAGCAGTTCAATGCCCTGAGCCGGGAAATGTTGCGCCGACACTGATCCGCTGCGCCCCTCACCCGTGGCGCGCCACCTCGATCGGGTCGAGCTGGGCCGCCCTCCTGGCCGGCACATAGCCCAGTTCGCCGCTCAGGGCAGATGCGCCGGTTTCCTTGGGATGAAGGGCATAGCGCGTCAGCAACAGCGGGCCAAATTCGCTATCAGAGGTCTGCTTGCCCCCTGCCGAATCATTGTTTGTATCGGTACGTTGATTGTTATCCATGAAAAACCGCCTCATTGAAAATAATGCCGTTGACATTTTCCATCCGACACCATCGATACACCAATGTAAAATTCGTTTGGTATAGAACCCTCCCGCAAAGGAATCCATGTTCCGGACAGTTCCCCAACCCTTCCAGATCGTCGCATTGACCGTCTTGGCGCTCTTGGCCCCGGCGGCCTGCGCCAGCCCGGACTTCTCGGCCCTGCCGCGTACCGAGTCACCGAATCTTGCGCGGGTCAAGCCGCCGGCCAATCCCAGGGTGTTGAACGAACACATGCCCCGCGACCAGATCGAGAAGTTGCCCATCCCGCAGCAGTCGCCGGAACTGACTGCCGCCTTGCTCGATCTGGAAAAAGGTAGCATCGAGGAACGGATTGCCAAGCTCAAGAAGAAGACCATCGCCGATCTGATCTATGTGCGCGGCGGTTCCTTCATGCGCGGGGATTTCGCCAAGATCGCCGGCATTGGCGCCGCCTTGACGGCCAGCATGGACGACAAGGTGGTCAAGGAAATCACCTTGAGCGATTTCTGGATGGGCAAGTACAAGATCACCTATGCCGAGTTCGATGTGTTTACGGATGCGACCGGGAGGAAGCGCACGGGGATAGAGGATGATGGAGAAGGCCGCCATCCGCTGATCCCCGCTGGAGCATACTGGCAGGAGGCCAAGGACTACTGCCAGTGGCTGGGGCAAATCACCGGCTACCCCTTCGATCTGCCGACTGAGGCGCAGTGGGAATATGCGGCGCGTAGCCGGGGACAGTTCTTTGCGACGGCGACGGATGACGGGAATTTGGTGTACGGACGAAACACCCCAAAGGACGAACAGGCAGACAGAATTTCAAAGAGGCATGCTAGAACGAGCGATAGGCGCTATCCGGTTGGCCTCTTTCCGGCAAACCCACTCGGACTATACGACATGGCTTATTTGTCTTTCGAATGGGTGAACGACTGGTACGCCGAAGATGCTTACGAAAAATCGTCGATGCACGATCCACTTGGACCAAGCACCGGGACAGAAAAGGTGATTCGGAGTTGGTATCTGGGAAATGGGCAGATTATCGGCACCAGCATCTGGCGTAAGACTAAAAAACCGATTCCGTATCGGATGAATTCTCGTGACGAATATGTGCCAGTGAACACTTATAACTCCCCCACCCTCCGCTGCGTCGTCAACAGCGCGCCAGCCAGGCAGTAACAAGAACGAAGCACCAGCCTAAGCAACCAGAGCTTCCTCACCTCACGCCACGGCCGAATAGAACCCGCCCTCCGCCGACGCAAACAGCGGATGGTCTTTATCCATATCGCGTTGCAGGGCGTACTCCATCGAGTTGTTCGCCACCGCCACATAGCCCCGCGTCGGGTCTTCCTTGAGCGTGCCAGTCACTTGCTCATACCAGCCCCCAAAATCGCCATTCATCGCGATCTGGTCGATTTCTCCGCCCAGCGATTGTCGCGCCGCCGACAATTGCTGACCGGTGAAGCCGGCCTTGTTCATATATTCCTGGAATTGGTCTTCCTGCGTTGTCGTGCCGGGGAAATCCATGCCACCAGGGCCTTCTAGTGCGAAGAACTTATTGAGCATGTTTAGATTGGTACTAAAGCTTCCCTTGCTTCCATCTGCCCCGATATGCTGGATCACATTCTCAATATCCGCCTTCAACTGTGTCTGGCGCAGGATGGCGAGTACCGCACCCTTCTGGGTGCGCAGATAACCGCTACCCAGCCCCGGCTCGACCATGAAGCTTTCCTTGCCGTGTCGAGTGAGCTGGTAGATCAGAATACCCTTGCTCTCCGGTGGACTGAAACGGGTTTGGTTCGGGTTGGCCAGAATACGCTGACCGAGATCGTAGGAGGCTCGAGCTTTTCTGTAGTCTTTTTCCATATCTACAAAGAGTTGGATTAAGTCATCAGTTGTATTAAGGAAATACTGCTCAATCTTCTTCCCCTGACAAACCATCAGGTAGGTCAAATACTGAAACGCCTCAAACCCTCGCTTGGAGACAATCACCAAATTCCTGAACCCAACATTAAGCAGGTTGTAGTAAAGCCAGTAAAGGAAACTGGCGATTTGCTTCACATTCACCGCAAAGCTGACCGTACCCTCCGCGCCCACTCCAAAGCAAATGCCGGCATGGGCGGTCACGCGAAACACGCCGTCCACATAGTCGATCATCAGCTTGGCCGAGGCACCGATGCCGGCCTGACCTTGTAGCTCCGGTGCGATGCTCGCCATAGCCTCGAATTCCTTCTTGGCGTTGTGCGGGTTGCGCCATTGCAGGCTGCCCTTGAGTTCCAGCCCGCCCTTTGCACCGGCGAAGAGACTGACTTCCGCCGCCACGCCCGCCGTGTTCTTCCAGCCGTCGGCCTGCCCGCTCACGTCAATTTTGCGGGTACGCTTGGCCTTGTTGCGTTTGCCGGATAGCCGGGCTTCCTTGGCGGGTTTCTTCTTTCCATCGAGATCGGTGGTATCGATATCTTTCATTGCCACCCCGAGCGATACCTCACCCGCCAGGCTGACGCCGATCACCCCTTTCAGTTCCGCCGCCGCCACCAGGCGAATGGCGCCCATGTCGTAGGGTTTGCCGGGCATTGATTTTCCGTTGGCGATTGCGCCGATCTGCTCGATATCCAGCAAATAGAGCATGACGCCTTCTTTGGAAGGCAAAAACAAACTCGCACCGGCCTTGCCTTCGGCAAAGGCGATTTCCGCGCTGCCTTCGGCCTTGATATTGACGTTGCCTTTGAGCGGTGTAATCTCCCCCGACAGGCTGCCGCCGGTGAAGTAGCGCATCGCCGCAGCATCTGCCGAGAGATCAATGTCGCCCAATTGCGTATCGCCAAAGACCAGCTTGCCCTCCTGGCTGAAGGTGGCGTTGGCATTCCAGTTGGCGAGTGCTTCGGGACCGAGCGTGCCGGTATTGCTGATTTCCAGCTTGAAGAAATCCTTGCTCTTGAGTTTTAGTCCCTGAACTTGCTCGCCCAGGTATTGCCGCATTTTGGTGCGGTCAATCTTGCGTTTTCCGTCCTTGCCTTCTTTGTACACCTCCGCCCATTTCATGGACTTGTCGTCCTTGAATTTAGGCCAGGAGGCTTTCAGTTTGTCGGAGGAAACAACGCGTAAAGGACCAAGGCCCATGTAGCGTTCTTGTTGCGTGATCTTGTCCCGGATGCCGGCGGCGCTCTTGAAGCTCCACGATTTCTTGAGGTCAGTACCATCCCTCTTCCACTGGCCGTCCTCCTTGCCGCGATCAAAATTGGCCGGTTTGTCGCCTTTCTTTTCCATCAAGGGTACGAGTTCGATCAGCTTCTTGCCAGTTCCCCCCAGTTTGTCGAGGGGGGTGAGCGCTGTTCGCAGCTTTTCAGTGGCTTGCTCACGCCATTCCAACGCGAATCCTTGTGTCTTTTCGGCTTCCTTGATGACCGATTCCGCGATGCTTTTTTCGTTGATCGCCAATTCGCGGGCAATCGCTTCGAGCCGGGCATCGCAGACCGCCACCACCTCGTTGGCCAGCAACTGCTCATAGATCAAACGGTTCCATTGATCGAACTCGTTGTTGAGCGTGGTGATATCGCCGGCCGGGACGCCAATGACCTCGCCTGTATCAAGGCGCAAGTAAGCCATGGGTTCCGGTGCAATTTGCGCCTGCTCCTGACTGCCTTGGCGGGTGTTGGCTGTGCCGGTTTTCAGTTCCGGGGTACTGGCTCTATAGGACATCTTCTGGCTCTCGTTTCTTTTTTCAGACCACAAGCGGCTTATTTGCCCCACTGCAGTTTCAACTGTTCGGCTTTAGCGAAGGTCAAGCGGGCGGTTTGACCTTTCTCGTCAGCGATCCCGCTGAATACGACCAGGCCCTTACCGTTCACGATCCGATAGGGGGCGCCGGCAATCGGTGCCTGCGTTTTCTCGTCTCGAATGACGAATTGTTCGTCGTAGAGGTCTTTCGACTTCGGGAAGCTCAGACCATCTGGCGAAGCGCTGGCCGGCCCCGTCCAACTCTTCTGACTGGCCTTGAACTCCACCTTCCCCGGCGCATGCAGTTCGATACTCCCCCCCTCGATCTTCAGGTAAGCCCCCTGGGCGGTGGCCAGGATTTTCTGTTTGGCGCTGGCATTCAGGTTGCCGGTGGTGCTGGCCAGGGTGACTTTCTTGTCGGCGGCAGCAGTCGTCTTGCCGCTCTGGCTTTGCAGGCTGACGCTACCGCTGGCGGCATGGAGGTGGATGCCGGTTTCCTGGTTGGGTTTCTGTTTGTCGCCCGCTTTGCCGACGGTGTAGAGGGCGAGGCCGTTCTTTACCGCGAGGCTGTGGTTGCCTTGGGCGATGAGGTTGGTGTCTTGCCCGGTGGCGATGGTGAGGTGCTTGCCGGCGGCCAAGATTTGGTCCTGGGGGGTGAGTTGGGCGATGCCGGCCGGGGCGTTGAGTTGGAGGCGCGGTTCGGACCAGGCGGGAATGCTGCCGGTGCCGCCTTGCGTGGTTTTGATGGTGCCGTGGCTACCCTGCCCGACGTTCTGGCTGGCGGTGGCCTTCAGGACGCTGGCTGCGTGCTGGAGGCTGTCGATGGCGGGAAGCTGGTCGGCGGCAGGGTCGCCTTGGAGGGCGGCGTTTTGTTGGGCGGCGACTGCGGCGAGGCTTTGGCTGAGGCGCTGGGCGTCTTCGGTCTGGGCGATGGCTTCGCCGCTGTCGAGGTGGGCGCCGCTGGCGTGGGGCCGGGCGTCGGTGCTGAGGTAGAGACCGTTGCCGGCACGCAGGGCGAGGCTGGCCTGGGTCTTGAGTTCGGCGCCGTGGCCGCGGTCGGCTTGGCGGGCGTTGCCGGTTTGCTGTTTGAGGTGACCGAGCTGGAGGTGGCTCTGATATTGGGTGGTGCCGAGTTCGATGCGTGATTCGCCCGGGGTGTCGTCGAAGACGAGATGGTTGTGGCCACCCTGCCCGTTCCGGCTGGTAGCGAGTTGTTGGGTCTTGAGGCCGGAGAGGCTGGCCTGGTGGGTGTGTTGTCGATCGCTTTGGCCGGCGAAGAAGGCGGGGGCGTTGGGGCTGGCTTGTTGAGTGCCGCTGCCGAGGCAGTTGCCGGCGACATCGGTTTGGCCGCTACCGTTGTAGGCGGCGCCGATGATGAGGGGGCGGTCGATGTTGCCGTCCTGGAAGGCGACGAGGACTTCCTGGCCGGGACGCGGTACGAGGTGGCCGCCCCAGTTGCCGCCGGCGACGGGACTCATGACGCGGAGCCAGACGCCGAGGGCATGGCCGGCCGGGGCGTTGTCTGATCCGCTCGGGTGCGGGCTGCGACTGGCGGCTTGGCTGCCGCGTTGCCAGGGAAACTGGACACGGACGCGGTGGTCGCGGTCGGTATGGGTGGGGCTGCCGTCGCCGACGACGATGGCGGTCAGCGTGCCGCGGGCGGTTGGCCGGGGGTGGATGCAGCGGCCGTGGGCATCGGTGCTCAGCGGCTTCCAGGGAATGTCGGCACGGAGGGCGCTGATCCGGTTGCGATAGAAGTCGATACCGTGTTCTTCAGTGCTTTCCTGATCGGCATTGCCGTTCGCGTTCGCGGAGGAAAGCATGTTCAGGGCATTGCGCGCTTCGTGGGTGACGGCGGTGATGAGAAATTGGCGGTGTTCCTCGGTGTCACGATCATGCTCGGGGTGGTCGGCCAGCGTGAAGGTGGTGCCGGGGGCGGCGCTGCGGACGGTGCCCTGGCCGTGGTATTGCTTCAAGCGCGCGTCGATGGCCTGGCGTTGGTTGCCGAGCATGCGCTCGCCGTGGGCGCTGTTCGGCCAGGCGTATTGGCCAGGGTCGTGCCAGGCGGCGGTGCGCGGTAGTTGGCCGTTGGCGATGGCGCTGGCAGCGCTTTGCGGACGGCTGGACAGGCTGCGGTAGTCCCAGCTGCTGGCGTGGCTGTCGGTGGTGTCGATCTGACGCAGGCCATGCCACTGGTCGAGGCTGTCTTCCCCCAGCGTGGCGCCGGCCTGGGTGTAGCGGATGCGGGGCTGGGGGTTGGGGGCGAAGGCGCCGTTGCGGTCGGCAATGATCAGGGAATGCCGGCCAAGGGCTTCGCCCGCTTCGGCCCGGTGCTCGAACCAGCAGAAGAGCCCTTCTTCGGCGAGGAGGCGCTTGAGGAAGGCGAGGTCGCTTTCGCGATATTGCACAGTCATGCCACGCTTGGGGTAGGCCGCCGGGTCGGCCAGGCGCCATTCCCAGTCCGGGACGAGCTTACCCTGACCTTTCCAGTCGCCAAGAAGTTCATCGACGATGTCGATGACGCTCTTGTCCTGAAAGAGGTAGTTGTCGCGGTTATGGCCGAGGAAGGCGAGCCAGGGTTCGATGATCAGCCGGTAGCGCCCAAAGCCGCCGTCGGCACCTTGCCGCGTGATTTGCGTAATGTGGCCGTGGAACGGGCGCCGAACATCGCGCGAGGCGGAGGTTTGTAGATCGAGGCGGACGGGTTGGCCGAGCAAGGCCGTCAGCGATTGATCGGCGTTGAGCGATAGCGCGCTGAGTTCGATGCGGAAACCGGCGTGTTCGACAACCGGCCCGAGGGCTTCGTCGATTGTCACGCGCTCGGCCAGCAGCGCCTCTGGCCCGGCCGGCGTGGTCAGTTTGAGCAGGCGGTCGTTCTGGCTCCAGCCGGCGCCGCCGGCGATCATGTCGAGCAGGGTATTCATGGTCTTGTTTGCCGTGAAAGAGGTTGGCCTGGTAGGCGGTCAGCGCAATTCCCAGAAACGGATGTCGAGCGGGTGACAGGCTGCCGCCTTGCAGCACAGGGGTTGTGCATTGCGGCCGTCGACCAGTCCGATCAACCCGCCGGACGGGCCATTACCCTGAACAAAGGCGACGATGCCACGCCGGCCGAAGAGCTGGCCGGCGACCTCGCCGAGGCCATGATCGAGCGGAATGATCTCCGGCAAGGCATAGCGTTCGGAAAGCCAGTCAGCCAGCCGGTTGGCACCGCGGCACACCCGCCGGCCAGCGAGCGGCCCGGCGGCGATGGCTTGCGTGCCGGTCAGCGGAGCCCCTACGGCAAGCAGGGCCAGGCTGGTGACCAGGGCGCTGTTGGCACGTTGCGCGCCCTGCTCCGCCCAGCCCAACTCGGCGGCCAGGGTTTGCGCATCGCGGCAGGCGTAGCGGCGATAGGCGTTGGCGAAATTGGCATAGCTCAGGTTGAACATTCAGTCACTCCTCGCCCGGCTTACTTGATGGTGTATTTGAATTCGCCGTTTTTGCCGGCACTCAGCTTGATGCGTTCGACACCGCCTCCCTCGGCCATGCGGGCGAGAACGACCTCGGCGATTTCGGGCAGCAGCGAGCCATTGAGGATGTGGTCCACATTGCGCGCCCCGGAATCCACTTCCGTGCAGCGAGCAAGAACAGCCTCGACCAGCTTCTCGTCCCAGGTGAACTCGGCCTTGTGGTTGGCGGCAATGCGGTCGCGGATGCGGCCGAGCTTGAGTTCGATGATGCCGACCAGCACGTCGTCGGCAATCGGGTAATAGGGCACGACCTTCATGCGCCCGAGGAAGGCCGGCTTGAAGGACTTGAAGAGCACTGGGCGCAGGGCATCGGCCAGATCGTCGGCACCGGGCAGTTCGTCGGCCGGTTTGTTCAGGCAAGCCTGCATGATCTGGCTGGAGCCGACATTGCTGGTCAGAATGATAAGGGTATTGCGGAAATCGATTTCGCGACCTTCCGCGTCATCGAGCACCCCCTTGTCGAAGACCTGGAAGAAGAGTTCGAGCACGTCCGGATGGGCTTTCTCGACCTCATCGAGCAGCACGACGCTGTAGGGATTGCGGCGGACCGCCTCGGTAAGCACCCCGCCTTCGCCATAGCCGACGTACCCCGGCGGCGAGCCCTTCAGGCCGGAGACGCTGTGTGCCTCCTGGTATTCACTCATGTTGATGGTAACCAGCTTGCGTTCGCCGCCGTACAGGATATCGGCCAATGCCAGCGCCGTTTCGGTCTTGCCGACACCGGACGGGCCGACAAACAGGAAGACGCCCTTCGGCTTGTTCGGATCCTCCAGATTCGCCCGGGCCGTCCGCACGCGCTGCGCAATGGCTTCCAGCGCATGATCCTGGCCGATTACCCGCTCCTGCAGCAAGGGCTTCAGGTTGAGGACGGTATTGATCTCGTCCTTCACCATCTTTCCGAGCGGAATCCCCGTCCATGCTGCAATGATCTCGGCCACGACATGGCCATCGACCTGCAGCGGCACCATCGGCGCATCACCCTGCAATTCGCGCAGACGCAGCAAGGCTTTGTCGAGTTCCGCGTCTCCCGTCGACTCGTTAGCCTTCTTGCTCCCTTTCACTTTCGATCGGGCATGGGCAACCGGCGCCTCGCCTTGCTCCAGTTGGCCGCGCAATTCGAGAATGCGATTGACCAGCCCCTTCTCCTCGTCAAACCGCGCCTGCAGGATGGCCAGGTCGGATTCGATGGCGGCAATCTGCGCCTTGAGCTCCGCGATCCGGACATCGTGCCAGGCGCCGCTGGTCGCCTCACGCGCCAAGGCCGCCAGTTCAGCCTTTTCACGCAACAGGCGCTTGTCGGCCTCGTCGATCAGGGCCGGCGTTGCGCTTTGCCCGAGCGCGACCTTGGCGCAGGCGGTGTCCAGCACGCTGATCGCCTTGTCCGGCAACTGGCGGCCGCTGATGTAGCGGTGCGACAGGCGGACCGCCTCGGTCACCGCCTCGTCCAGCACGCGGATGCCGAAGTGCTTTTCCATCAACGGCACCATGCCGCGCAGCATGGCTGCTGCCAGCGGCTCGCTCGGTTCCTCGACCTTGACGACCTGGAAACGGCGGGCCAGAGCGGCATCCTTCTCGAAATACTTCTTGTATTCGGCCCACGTTGTCGCCGCCACGGTGCGCAACTCGCCGCGGGCCAGCGCCGGCTTGAGCAGGTTGGCTGCATCGTTCTGGCCGGATTGCCCGCCGGCCCCGATCATGGTGTGTGCTTCGTCGATGAACAGGATGATCGGCTTCGGGCTTTTCTTGACCTCGTCGATGACGTTCTTCAGACGATTCTCGAATTCACCCTTGACGCTGGCTCCGGCCTGCAACAGGCCCATGTCGAGGGTGTGCAGTTCGACGCCGAGCAGGGGCGGCGGCACATCTTCCTGCGCGATACGCAGGGCCAACCCTTCAACGACCGCCGTCTTGCCAACCCCTGCCTCGCCGGTCAGGATCGGGTTGTTCTGCCGGCGGCGCATCAGGATGTCGATCACCTGGCGAATTTCACCATCGCGCCCGATGACCGGGTCGACCTTGCCGTCCCGC
Organism: Dechloromonas agitata is5; assembly: GCF_000519045.1. GTDB lineage: Bacteria > Pseudomonadota > Gammaproteobacteria > Burkholderiales > Rhodocyclaceae > Azonexus > Azonexus agitatus. Next base: position 2,638,478 of record NZ_KI912532.1, on the reverse strand, counting down.
GCCCGCTGCGTCAGGTTGGTGGTGAATTGGTCGAGGGCCGGTGTTTTGCCATTCGAAGCAACACCCTCCTGCGGTGAAGCATCACCCTGCCCGGCCCCGCCGGCCGCCCCCAGGCCAGCCACTTCGGCCGCCTCGGCAGAACCCTCGGTCATCTTGTCGAACTGGTGCTTGAGTTCATCAAGCCGCACCTTGGTCAGCAGTTGGGCGCCGCGCACGGCAAACTGGGCCAATTCCGGCTCGGTCAACAGGGCCAGCAGCAAGTGGCCGGAGCGAATGCGCGGCAGACGGGCATCGAGCGAGGCGATCAACCAAGCCTGTTCGAGCAGCTTGAGTATGCGCGGCGAGAAGACGGGCGTCCGCGTGTTGCCGGTCTTGAAGCGATCGATCTCCTGGTTCAACTCCCGCTCCAATCCCGTCGGGCTGATGCCACAGCGCTTGGCGATGACCAGCAGGTCGGCCCCCGGGTTTTCCAGCACGGCAACGAGCAGGTGTTCGAGATCGACCTCGTAATTGCCACGCGACAGGCACAGGCTGGCCGCCCGCTCGGCTGCCTGGCGGCAGGTGGTATTGAGTTTGCTGATCAGGGTTTTCAGGGAGTTGCTCATGGCGATGCTCTGGTTACTGGATGAAATGGGTCAAGTAGGCGGTGTCGGCCCGGTCTTCCGTCGCCGGCCGGCTCAGCATGAAACTGTCGTAGCCCAGGCGGCAGCCGCTTTGGTCGCCCAGGCAGGCCGGCTTGACATCTTCGGCCCGCAGGATGGGGCGGATTTCGTACTCGAACTGGCCGCCCGTCGCCAGCGAGAGGATTTTTTCCAGCGCAGCCGCCAGCCCCCCCCGAGGCAAAAAATCCAGGTAGCGCGCATGACGTAGCGGGCCGATGTGAATGCGCACCCGCAGGTTGCGTTGCCAGACGCGCTCGCCGAGCAGGGCATTACCGCCGAGCGTCATGTTCCTGCCGCCCAGCGTCGAACGTTGCTCGGCCGGCACGACGTACCAGTGACCGACAAATTGTTCGATTCGCACCGTCTCGCCGAAATAGCTGCCAATGGCCCTCTGCAGCGCCTCGGCCGAAACCGGCCGCTGCCGGAGCAGGCCGGCGAACTGGGCAACCGATTCATCGTCGATGGCGCCAGGCGCAGCGTTGAGGCGCTCGCGCAGGGCTTCGAAGCCAAGGCCACCCAGCGCCAGGATCAGCGGCAGGAAGCGGTTGCGGCGATCCATCTCGTACTGGATGGGCAAACGGTATTTTTTCCAGGCCCGGTAGAAATGGCCAACCGCCCGGTTGGTGAACAGATCGAGGAAGGCACGCCCCGATTCGTCGCGCTTGAAGCGGGCATGCTCGATCACCTGCTCGGTATAGTGGATGGGCAGCGTCCCGTTGACACCAAGCATGCCCATGAAACTGGGCGTGATCTCGACCTGCTCCAGTTCGCCGGTATCCAGCCCGGCCTCGTCCTGTTTGCTTCGCGCCGCAATGGCGTCGACCTGGCTCGGCGCAAAGCCAAGGCGCATCGAGTTGCGAAAGCGGATTCGCTCGCTGACCTCATCCCCCATCCCGCGCCGGCCTGACTCCCGGAAGATCAGCTCGTACAGCCGGACGAGTTGAAAGAACTCGTAGCGTTCCGGCTCCTGCAGGCTGTGCCCGGTCAGAGCAGGATCGAGTCGCCGTTGCGGGGCGCGCATCGGATCAGTTCCTCTCCCGTTCGGTTGGATACGACAACCAGCTGGACAAAGCTGTTCAGGCTGACATAAAGCCCGAGAAAGCGGTCGATGCAGCGGACGAATACATCCAGGCCGCTCCCGACGAAACTCGACGCGTCGATGCTCAAGCGGACTTCGACGCCCCGCACGAAGCAGGCGAAGGGCTGGCCGGGCATCCAGACCGTCCGGTCCGTCTGGGCGATATCCAGGATGCCCTCGATCTGCCGGCGGCTGGCGGCCGTGCGCGGCAGGTCGTAGAGCGCCAGCATTTCCTGGAAGGCCGCCAGGCCGCTTCCAGTCAACGACAGGTGGTTCAGCGACAAATGCGAAATGATGCGCCATTGCCCGTCGCGCCGATGATCGAAGCGGCAGGGCTGGCTCGGCTTGCGCAGCAGCTTGATCGCACGCACGCTCGAGCCGCCCTCCAGGAACAAGTCGCCGGACGGCAGGCCGACCGACATCAGGGTCGGCAGATCACGATTGGTGCAGGTCAGTTGCAGACTGAGGACATCGGTCTTCGGCTGCGCCGGGTCAAAATCGGCGTCGACCAGCGAGAGCGAGGTTTCATATCCCGGGCTGGTCTCGGCAAGCAGGGGATCGCGCTGGGCATACCAGTAATAGCCGTTGCGCTCGGGCGTTTCGCCATGGCGCAGCGAAAAGAAGGAGCGGAACTCGGTAATCGCCTCGCCCTGCGCCATCTGGCGTACACGACGCACGGCATCGATCGAATAGATGTCGTAGGCGTAGGCCCGCCGGCTATCGGCTACCACCGGGTAGCTGACCTGGCGGTGGGTAACGCGGATCGGGTCGCCGCGTTGGGCAAAAAGGTTGACCACCGGCACGCAGCCGAGACGCAGATTCTGGGAAGTCAGCGTCTGCAGCAGGCGGGAGGCATCGCTGTCGGCCCGCAGATCGCCCAACGCGACATGCAGGGTGATGCGACTCTCGCCCTGCAGGCTGGACGGGATGCTACCGATATCGATATCGAAGAAGTTGAATTTCTCCGGGAAGCAGAAATATTCGGTGAGGTAGCGATAGGCCGCATGCGAGGTGGCCGGCATGTCGATCAATGCCTCATCCTCGGCAAACCCGACCTCGCCGATCAGCCCCTCGCGGGCAACCCGCCAGCGCCCGTCGCCACCGGCGGCATACACTTTCAGGGTGCGGATGAACAATGCATCACGCAGTGCAGAAGCAACCGATGGCTCGGCATCGATGTAGACGCGCAGCTTGTTCAGCTTGCCGATCCCCGCTTCCTGGCAGCCCCCCCGGAGCGACAGCGAGAACGACAGCAGCGCATGGCACCCGAGCGGCAAGCGTACCTCGTTGGGTGCCGTGGCGATCGGATCGAAGGCCAGATCGCCGATGGCGGCCGGCGCCAGCGCGACATCCCAGGCCGTCCGGAATTTGCAGACGGCGCCCTTGATCGGCCGCGAATGCAATTCCGTGCCACGCGGGATGCGGGCGATGGCACTCAGCTCGCCACCGCCATGCTCGAAATGGGCAATCGAGCAGCTCGGGAACGGCCGCAAGTAATGTGGATAGAGAACGTTGAGCAGCGCCTCGGTGAATTGCGGATAGCTGTCCTCCAGCTTCTTGGAGACGCGTGCTGTCAGCAGGGCGAAGGACTGGATCATCCGCTCGACATGCGGATCATCGCAGCCCTCGCCGGAAAGCAGCAACTGGGCAGCGAGCTTGGGATAGCGCTCGGCAAACTGACGCGAGTGCTGGCGCAGAAAGGCCAGTTCGCGCTCGTAGAAGGGCAGCAGATCTTCCATCAGGCTGCTGGGCGCCGCTGCCGGCTGACGGAATACTGCAGGCTGGTCGGCGTCAACAGGGCATCGAAGCTGACCGGCTCCTGGGCCGGGCGAACGACGAGCACGGCATTGATTGAGAAATACAGTGCATTGATGGTCTTGCGCTGCAATTCGAGTTCCACCCGCACATCGCGCAGGCGCGGCTCATGGGCGGCAATCGCCCCTTCGATGGAGGAACAGATGCTGCGCCGGTGATGCACATTGGCCAGGCTGTGGCCAGCGAAATCGGCAAGGCCGAAGCCGGCAACCGAGCGCGCCGACAACGGAAAGGATTCGGCCATCGCCGGATCGAATACGACGCGGGTATTGAGCAGTGCCTCGAGATCTCGTGCCACGGAATCCTTCAATTGCTCCAGCGACAGGCGGCGCCGTGCTGCGCCCACCGGCTGATCATCGAAAATCTTGTCGAAAAACGACGGTTCGAAGCTGATATTCATAAAAAACGGCGGAAACCAGGTTCCGCCGCGTTCTCCATGACCGACGCGATTAGGTGAGGTTCGGGGTGTTCTTGGCCAGGTTCCATGCGCCCTGGATATTGACCTTGCCCGTCTTGGTACCGTCGATGTTCAGTTCGTCATAGGTCCACTTCACGGCGGAGTATTTCAGCGAGAAGCTCTCCTTCGGAATGCCTTCTTCATCAACGGCCGGAGATACGGAGGCGATGATGACGTTCTTCAACTCGATCTTCAGGTACTGGTGGCGATTCTGCGTGGCCGACGGATTGCCGGTATTGTTCTGGCCGCCAAAAGCCCGGTAGAAATAGATGATCACGTCGTTGACCACGAGGCCGGACGAACAGGCCTGGTACAGCTTCGGGCTGGAGCCGTCGATGTCCTTGGTGAAGATCATTTCGCCATGCTCGACCCGCTCCGCGGTATGGCCGCCGGCCGCCGAGGCCGTCGCCGACTTGGGCTGGCGCATAGAATGCGACCAGCTGTACACCTCGACGGTGTCCTTGTGCTTGGCATCGCGCGAATCGCCCTTGATGTCGCTGCCCTTGAATTCGACGTAGATATCCTTCATCTAGAAACTCCTCTGCTTTGAAAAATCAGCTCTTGCTGGATTGCGGCAATTCGGCGACCAGGCGCAGCGAAACCGACAGCTCGTCCAGTTGGAAATGCGGGCGAATGAACGACACCGCGCGATAGACGCCCGGCCGCCCAGGCACCTCGCTGACCTCGACCGATGCCTCGCGCAACGGGAATTGCGCCTTGGTCTCCTGCGACGCCGAATCGTCGGCCGTGACGTATTGATCGATCCAGCGCTGCAGATAGCTCTGCACGTTCGATGCCGACGCAAAACTGCCGATCTTGTCGCGCATCATGGCCTTCATGTAATGGGCGATACGCGATACGGCGAACATGTATTGCAACTGGGCCGACAGCGAGGCATTGGCGTTTGCCGCATCCGAATCGTATTTCTTCGCCTTCTGCACTGACTGGGCACCGAAGAAAGCGGCATAGTCTGTGTTCTTGCAATGAACGAGCGGGATGAAACCGAGATCGCTCAATTCCTTCTCACGTCGGTCGGTGATCGAGATTTCGGTCGGGCACTTCAGTGCCACTTCCCCGTCATCGGTGCGGAAGGTATGACTCGGCAGATCCTCGACCAGTCCGCCGCCTTCGACACCGCGGATGGCGGCACACCAGCCGTAGTTCTCGAAGGCACTAGTCAGGCGGGCGGCAAAGGCAAAAGCGGCATTGCACCAGAGGTACTTGTCGTGATCGGTGCCGTCGACATCTTCGACGAAGTTGAAGCCATCGGTCACTTCACCGTCGATCGGGTTGTACGGAAGACGCCCCAGGAAGCGCGGCAAGGCCAGGCCGACATAGCGCGAATCCTCGGATTCGCGGAAGGATTTCCACTTGGCGTACTCGACGGTGTCGAATACCTTGGCCATGTCGCGCGGCTTGCCGAGTTCGGTATAGGACTCCAGGCCGAACAGTTGGGGCGCTGCGGAGGCGATGAACGGCGCGTGGGCAGCGGCGGCAATGTGCGACATCTGATCAATGAAGTACATGTCTTCCGGCTGCCGGGATATCTCATACTGCCCGATCAGGGTGCCGAACGGCGCACCGCCGAAAGTACCGAACTCCTCCTCGTACACCTTCTTGAACAGGGCGCTCTGGTCGAAATCGATGGCGGCCTTGAAATCCTTGACCAGGTCGCGCTTCGCGGCATTGAACAGCTTGATCTTCTGCTGGACGCCGGTCGACGTCTGCTTGCAGAGGTAATGCAGCCCGGTCCAGGCACTCTCCAGCGACTGGAACTCAGGCGCATGCATGACTTCGCTCAACTGCTCGGAAATCAGGCGATCCAGTTCAGCAACGCGTGCATCGAGCGAGGCAGCCAGGTTTTCAGAAACGATGACCTCGCCCTCGAGAACCTGACTGACCAGTTCGCTGATGATGTCGCGGGCCCGGTTCTTTTCCTGTTCGGACTGGGCGACGCGGCTCTCGGTAATGATCTGGTCGAGCAGGCCGGACTCCTGAAAACCCGGAGCGGTCGCTGGGGAAACGGTTTGCAGGCTCATTGCATTTCTCCTGGCGCCTTCTTGCCACCCAGGCTCTGCAATTGTTCCGTACTGGCCAGCACGTCGTTCAGCAAATCTTCCAGTTTTTCATTGCCGGCCAGCTTGTTGCGCAGGTCGGCCAGCTTGGAACGGGCCTCCTGCAACTTGCGCAGCGGTCCGACCTGCTGGACGACCGACTCCGGGCGAAAATCCTCGAAGCGCTTGAACTCAAGATCAACCCCCAGTTCACCGCCATCGGAGGTCAGGCGGTTCTTGACGCGAAATGCGGCGCGGGGTGCCATCCCTTCCATCACATCATCGAAATTGTCCATGTCGATATTGACGAACTTCCGATCACGCACCTTGCCCTGCTCCTGCTTCGACTGCCCTGCGAAGTCGCCGAGTACGCCAACCACGAACGGCAATTCCTTCACCTCGATGGCATCGCCAATTTCGACGTCATAAGTCAGCTGAACGCGCGGTGGGCGAATTTTCTGCAAGCGTTTCTGCACACTTTCCTTTTTGGCCACAACTACCTCCGGATCAATAATGGGTTGGATGACTCGGCGGCGCCAGCACCAGCACCGCAGTCTTTCAAAAATCGTGAATTACCTGAGCGCGCCGAACGGATTGCCACCGGCAGCCGCCTGCGGCTTCTGCCCGACCGGCTGCTGGGCCGCTGCCACAGACTTGGCGCGAACCGCCTGGACCGACTTCTTTTTCTTCTCCTCCGGCGGCACCAGCACCTCCTCGCCCAGCGTCTCGCGCATGACCTTGGCCAGGCCAACGGCATCGGAACGGGCATCCCCCTTCAACTCGACGTCGCCCTTCAGATCGGCGAGAGACTGGGCAGCCACACGCAAACCACCGACCGCCCGAATGCTCTTGGCGGTGCGGTCGGTTCTGTCACGCTGCAGCGCCTCCTCGGCAGCAACGATGGCTTGGGCGTAGTTTTCACCATCGAAATGAATCCTGGCCAGACGCACCCAGGGGTCCTTGCGTTCGGGATATTTCTTGGCGAAATCACCAAGAAGCTTGACGGCCTCCTCGCGATTTCCTTTTTCCAGCAGGGAATCGGCGCTGGCACTGGATTGGGCCATTGCTGTCGAGAAATCCTCCGGCACGGAGGGTTTGCTGGTCGATGCACAACCAGAGATCGCTAGCGTCGCACTCACGCAAACGACCATCGAGAGATGCCTCAAGGAATACATGCCTTCTCCTTACTATGCCAAAAGACATACAAATGCCATTCGGTTTGATTGTTACAAACCGAAATAGTACATTAATGCTTTTGGAATTATCAACCCATTGGCATAATTTAATTCGCTCGATACCTTGCCTTCCGCTATCCGACATTTCCTTCAAGCACATGACATCCGCTCGATGCATCCGCGCCCCGCTGGTCAGCGCCATAGCGCTCGCCCTCGGACTCTCCCTTCTTCTTGCCGGTTGTGCCCAGCTATCCGCACTACAACTTGCCGGTTCGGCAGTCAGCCTGGTTCTCGAGGCAACGGGAGTAACCAAAAAAGAGGGTGACCCGACCAAGATCAGCCGGGACATGAACATCAAGATCCACGCCGGGGAGCAACTGAATCTATCGGTCAGTGGCAAGCCGCTCTCACTGGTTACGAAAATCTACGTGCTCCGCGCCAACGAGAAGTTCAAGGGCATGACCTACCCGCAGATCACCTCGGCGGAGGCGGAAAAGGAGGCACTTGGAGAGGAACTCATTGCCGCGCGGGAAATTGTCCTGCTGCCCGGGAAGTCTTATGACATTACGCTGAAAATACCGGGAGATGCGGCCAGCATCGGCGTCGTCGGAATGTTCCGCGCCCCCTATCAGAACCGTTGGAAGCTGGCCTTCGATAACAAACTATCGCTCGACAACGGCATCATCATTGGCGCTCACGCCTGTGCCTTCAATACGAGCAAGGGGGCGCTCGTCGCGGATATCAGTCCGGAAACCGTCCGCTCCCTGGTTGGTATCCAATGCAGTTCCTAGCCCGATTCTCATGATGAACAACGCCAAAATACTCTGGGGCGAAGGCCTTTTCCTGCGTCCGCAACATTTCCAGTACCAGGATGCCTACATCGACGCCCAATTCAAACGCACCCTGCTGGCCGCCAACCCCTTCGCCTGGGGGGTGCGCGATCTTGATCTCGATGTCGAATCGCTGAAAAACGGGGTTCTGCGTTTCAATCGAATCACGGCCATATTGCCGAATGGCGATTTCTTCTCGGCCCCGGATGTCGACCAACTCCCGGCTCCGCTTCTGCTTGAGGCAGCGATTGGCGAGGGCGGGACGAGCACCTTCCATCTGGCGCTCAACCACCTCAACGCTCATGGCGGCAACAGCATTCAAAATGTCGGCGAATCGGGCCAGGCCCGCTATCTGATCGTCCAGCGCGCTGCGGCCGACCTGCATACCGATGCGGCGGAAGCTGACATCGCGACACTCAGCCAGATCGCACACCTCAAATCGGAAAACGACAACCGTGATGCCTTCCTGAGCATGCCGCTGGCGCGGATCAGGCGTACTTCGAGCAACAGCTTCGAAAGCGACCCTTTCTTCATGCCCCCTTCGATCAGCCTGCGCAGCGCGCCCGGCCTCTATGCCATGCTGCGCCGGCAAATCGACGCCCTGCTCGCCAAAGTGGAAGCCTTGTACGGGTTTCACCGCGAGCCGTCGAAGAATGTCATCGAATTCCGCTCCGGCGACATCGCGTCATTCTGGCTGCTGCACACCGCCAGCAGCGCCTGCGCCACGCTGACCCACCTGTTCCGCAATCCGGATTCCTCCCCAGAACAGCTGTTCCAGGAACTGGTACGGCTGGCTGGCGGCTTGATGACCTTTTCCAGAGGCTATTCGCTGAACGACCTGCCCGGCTACGACCATCTGCAGCCCGGCCCCTGCTTCTCGCGCATCGATCAAATCCTGCGCGACCTGCTCGACACCGTGATTTCGACCCGCTTCTTTGCCATCAACCTGACCCAACCGAAGCCGGCCTTCTACACCGGCCATCTGGACTCCGAAAAAATCGATGGCGAAACTGCGTTCTACCTGTCAGTCACCGCCGCCCACCCGCAGTCAGAAATCATCGAATCGATCCCGCTGCGCATCAAGCTCGGCGCTCCGGACGATGTCGAAAAACTCGTTTTGTCTGCCATGTCCGGCGTCCGATTGACGCATGCCCAGCAAGTCCCAGCTGCCATTCCGGTGCGCCCAGGCGCCATCTATTTCTCTCTCGATGCCCACGGCCCGCTTTACGAGCGCATGCTCAAGGCCCAGTCCGTCATGATCTACGCCCCGGAAAGCTACCGGGATCTCGCCATTGAACTGATCGCCGTCACCCCATGACCACAGCCCCCAGCCTTTTTTCGATTGCCCCCGGCAACCGCCCCGAAGACTCGTCTGCCGATCGCCCGGCGAGAAGCCTGGTTGATCTCCTCTATGACGGCTTTTACATGCTGACCCTGCTCAAGCAGCGCAGCGTGCCGAAAGACACTGAAGAGTTTTCCCGCCATATCCAGAAGTTCCTGGAGCAATTCGAGCGGGCAGCCCAGAAGAACCATTTCAGTGCCGAGGATATATTCGACGCCAAGTACGCCTTCTGTGCCGCCATCGACGAGGCCGTACTCTCCTCGCAAATGAACATCCGGGACAACTGGGAGCGCCGCCCGCTGCAACTGCTCCTGTTCGGCGACCAACTGGCTGGCGAACATTTCTTCGACAAGCTCGAAACGGCCCGGAACGGGGGCGCCAGCCGTATCAACGCACTGGAAGTCTTCCACATGTGCCTGCTGATCGGCTTCAAAGGGCGTTATCTGCTGGAAGGGCCGGAAAAACTGAAATACGTGACCCAGCAACTTGGTGAGCAAATTGCCCACATCAAGGGCAAGCCAGCCCTTTTTGCGCCGCACTGGTCAGCACCGGACAGCATCTCCAATGCCATTAAGCGCGATATTCCGTTGTGGGTCATCGGCTCGCTCCTCGCCCTGCTCGGCCTGCTCGCCTACGTCGGGTTGGATTGGCATGGTGGCAGCGCCGTCCAGCAAACCCTGTCCCCCTTCCAGAACATCGTTCAGTTGGCGCCACGCGCCCCAACCCTGACCATCACGCTGCCCTGACCGGCCCACTATGCAGCCCTCCCTGCTCGATACGCTGTTCAATCAGCATGCCCGCCTGATCGAACTCAAGACAGCGCTCCCCGACGCTGCCCTGCTCGTCGAACGTTTCACCGGCCGCGAGGCAATATCCGAATCGTTCCGCTTCGAGATCGATTGCATCTCGACCAATGCACATTTCGACCTCAACCCCCTGCTCGGTGAAGAAATCACCCTGCGCCTGCTACAGGCCGATGGCAGCAAACGCTCCTGGCACGGTTACGTGACGCAAGCCATGCAACTAGGAGCCGACGGCGGTCTGGCCCGCTATCGGCTGGTCATGGAGTCCTTCCTGGCCTTCCTCACCCAACGCCGCGACTGCTATTTGTTTCAGGACAAGACGGTGATCGACATTGCCGGCCAGATCCTCGCCGATTACCCCGAAGCACAGTGGTCAAACCAGGTCACCCAGCGCTTGCGCACCCATAGCATCGCCACGCAATACCGGGAAACCGACTTTGACTTCCTCCGTCGCCTGCTGGCCGAGGAAGGACTTTCCTTCCGTTTCGAGCACGACCAGTCAGCCTGTGCCGGCGATGACAAAACGCATGCCCGACATCAATTGATCCTGATCGACCGTGACAGCGAGTGGCCGGCCGGGCGGCAGGCCGAATTGCGTTTCCACCGCCGGAACGCCACCGAGGCGAGCGATACAGTCCAGGCGTGGCAGGAAACCCGCCAGGTGCTGCCCAATGCCGTCTCGCTCGCTGGCTGGGATTACAAGACCCTGGTCGCCACCGGGGCGCAGGCAGAGAGTGCTTTGCCGAATGGGAAATTGCCGCGACTGGATATCCATGACGCCTCCCGCCCCTATCGCTTTGAGGATGGCGAAGCAGCCCGCTTGCGCACCGATCTGGCCCTGGCTGCCATCGAGTCGGCCTATCGACGCTTTGCCGGCGAGAGTACGGTACGCTCCCTGGCAGAAGGGAGCGTTGTTTCCCTTCGCCAGCATGGGTTGTATACCGGAGACGCCGCCTGTTTCAAGATATTGGCCGTCAACCATGCCGCCGCCAACAATCTGGGAGCCCAGGCAGCCGATCTGTTGGGATCGAGCAACGTCGAGCGCGGGACGTACCAGAACACCTGCCTGGCGCAGCCAGCCACCCAGCCTGTCGTGGCCGGCGCCTTGCCCAAACCCGTGGCGCGGGCGCAGGTGGCGCACGTTGTCGGGCTGGCCGATCAGGTGCTAACCACCGATCGGGATCATCGCATCCGCATCCAGTTCCCCTGGCAGCGCGGTGCGTCTCCCCTGGCCGGTGGCTTGTCTGAAACCGGCCCGGCCGGACGCACTGCCGGCAAGACGGGCAATGCACCCGGCAACGATCAATCCGGCACCTGGGTCCGCGTTGCCGAATGGCTGGCCGGACCGGATTGGGGCGGGCATTTCCTGCCCCGGGTGGGTACCGAGGTGCTGGTGGATTTTCTGGATGGCGATATCGATCGCCCTATCGTCATCGGCCAGGTTTATAACGGGGCTGACTTGCCCCCGTTCTCGGCCGGGCATGAGGCCGGAGCGAATCATCCCGGCGTGATTTCCGGTTGGATGAGCCATAACCATGAGGCGGGATTCAACCAATGGCTGATCGACGATGCGCCCGGCCAGCTACGTACCCGTCTGGCGAGCAGTGAGAATGCGAGCCAGCTTGGCCTGGGACACTTGATCCATCAGGCGCCGGAATCGGCAACCCGGGGCGCCTGGCGCGGCAGCGGTTTCGAACTGCGGACCGATGGCTGGTTGGCCATCCGCGCCGGCGAGGGCATCCTGATTTCGGCGACGGCGCGCCCGAATGCGCAGAGCACGCAGATGGATGTGGCTGAGACGGTTGCGCAACTGAAGGCTGCCCGGGAAACGGCAAAGGCTTTGTCCGATGCCGCCCAGGCTCAGAGTGCCTTGCCACTGAAGGCGAATGCGGCACAGGAGCGCTTCATCCAGGCGATCGATCCCCAACAGGAGGGCAAATTCACCGGCAGCGTCGGTGGCCAGGAAGCCAGGAAAGCCCAGCCGGGCAGCCGGGAATGGGGCGAGCCGACCGAGCGTTTCGCCCAGCCCTTCATCGTCAATGAGGCGCCGGGCGATATCGGCTTCTCGTCCCCCGCTTCCACCCTGCTCTTCGCCGGGGCCAGCCTGCATGCCACCGTGCAGCAGGATTGGCATGTCGCCAGTGCGCATACGTTTTCGGCGGCGGTCGGTGAAGGTGCCAGCTGGTTCAGTCATTCCGGCGGTATCAAGAGCATCGCCCAAGCGGGAAGCCACACCCTCCAGGCCCATACCGATCAGTTGGAGATTCTGGCCGATCAGTCGATCACGGTGACCAGTTCCAACGACGAGATCCACATCCTGGCCAGGGAGAAGATCGTGCTACAGGCCGGGCAATCGTCCGTCACTCTCGACGGGCAGAACATCACCTTTGCTTGCCCGGGGAGTTTCTCGGTCAAGGGGAGTGGGAGTGCTTTCTTGGGGCCAGGGAACGGGGCGGCAGGGTTGGAAGGGTTGCCGGAGGGGAAGGTCGACAAAGCCCCGAACTGGATTGAAGTTTCGCATCTGGATGCCGATGGGGCTGCATTTGCCGGCCAGGGCTACAAGATTCATTTCGAAGACGGGTCGATCATCGGGGGCAACCTCGACAGCAGTGGCTTTGCCCGGCACGAGAACGTGCCGAAAGCGGCGAAACACGTCGAGTACGAACCGCGTACGCCGCAAGCCGAGAAGCCTTGGGATGCACTCGCCACTGCGGTAGCAGCCGCCAACAGCAAGAAAACTTGAGAACAAGCCATGTGGGATGAATTCACCAATGCATTGGCGTGGTACAAGGCTGCGCCTGCTCGATGGATCGACAGCGCCAAGCAGGACATGGCCGCTGCAGCTGAATGGATGTGGATTGTCCTGCAAGGCGATTTCGCCGAAGAGCAGAGCACGGCCCAAGTCGTCACCGGAACGATCATTTCGATGATTCCGTTCGTCGATCAGATTTGTGACATCCGTGACATCACCGCCAACTGCGGCAAGATCAAACAGGACACCAGCAACGCTTTCGCCTGGCTGGCCCTCGTCCTGACGCTGATCGGGCTCTTCCCCTGCCTCGGCTCGCTGGCCAAGGGCTGCCTGAAAATTCCTTTCAACTATGCCCGAAAATATGCGTTGAAGGGTACCGCCAAGACACTGGATAGCGATCTATGGAAGGCCATGAAACCCCAGGTCGAGGCAGGTATAACCAAGCTAAACCAGCACTTGGCCGACCCGGCCGTGCGCAAGACACTGGCCTTCCTGAAAATCGACAACGTCTACAAATACTTGGCGAACAAGGTTCGGGAACTGAAAGGGCAATTAAACGCCTCAGCGCTGACCAAGGCCTTCGACGAAGGTATCAAAGCGCTGGAGGGGCTGGTCGATTTCATCAAGAAATGGGGCAATGAGGCCCTGCAGACCAAGGCCGGTCAGTTACTCAAAATGGTCAAGGAAATCCGGCGCGAAGCCAACCGTCAGTTTGCCAGGATTCTCGGCCCTGTTCAGGGCTGGCTGGATAAACTGGCCCGACGGCTTGAAGTCGAGGGCGACATGAACTATCGCGCCACGACCAACGCCCTCAACCCTCACGCCTATCGCCGCCCGCAGCTTGCCGATGAAATCGATGAATTGGGCAAAGGGAAACCGGATTGGGTGGATGGGGGGAAGAAGGAGTTGAAGTATGAGTCGATGGAAACCCCCCCTCACAAGGCGGGTTGGCCCAGCCTGAATCCGCCACGCAATCCGGATGGAACCAGGTCGCCGCTTCATGAAGCTTTTAAGACCTTTCACGATGCCGCCCCGATCACCCTCACTCCGGGTGAAAAGCTATACCGCGTGGTGGCCCCGGACAGCGCCGACAACAGTATCTGCTGGTTGCGCGAGGCAGAATTCCTGTCCATCAAGGACAAAGCTGACTGGCGACGCCGCTTCGCCGTCTGGCGCTACTGGAACCGCAATGGTGAATATGTCACCTACACCGTCCCCCCGTCCGGCCTGCGCGCCTGGGAAGGCAAGGCAGCCAGCCAGAAACTGGAAAGCACACATTACACCCTTGAAGGCGGCGGTACGCAGATCGTCATCGACCCCGCCGACCTCGACAAGGGCATCGTCGGCAAACGTCAGCCAACCAACTGGGGCTACACTGATTTCACTGGCGAAACCGACCAATTCCTCGGTCTGCCGAAACTGACCAACAACTGGAAATAAGCCACATGCCGACCCCGCTGAACCCGCAGGAAATCTATCTTCTCGAACGCTACAGTTCGCTCGAATACTACGAGGAAATGTACAAGGCCTGGCGCGAAATGCTCGATCACGTTGAGGCCTGCTACGACAAGTTCATGCACCACCTGCCGCATGATTACCGTAAGCGTGCATTGCCGTATCAGCCTGATTCGGCCTGGGGGCAGACGGTGTTGCCCAACTTTCGCAATACCATGCTCTCGCTTGAGAACGGTTACCTCAAAATGAAACGGGGCGACGCCTCCGGGATCAGCGCTTCGATTGGTGTAGAAAACGATATGCGCGGCGTACGCGATTATTGGGATGGGTGGATGAATGAAGTGATACCCACTGCGCTGGCAACATATGGCGAAACCAGTTCCCGCGCCAGTCACTACGCCAGCAATATGTATCACACCTACAATGCCAGTTGGAATCCCACTTCACTAACCACCAATTATTGGGACCGCGGCCGCGGCCCGCTCAATCCGCCACCGTCATGGCCAATTTACCGGCTGAACCCATCTGTCACGGTGAAGACAGATGATCCCGTGCCGCAAACCGGCATCTACCTGCCCACTGCCGATGACAGTGCGGCCCAGTTTCTGGTCAAGGGCGAAGAGGCTGTTAACGCCAAAATCGGCTATGACACCAAGCGTCTGCAGTACATCTCAAAAGCGCCAACGCTGTGGACCCTGGTCGAACGCATCGCTGACAGTGGCGGAGGCTCCACCACCGATGCTACGGAAGAAACACGCCGCCCCAACGTCCCCGCCGGTTTCCCCTGCCCCGAAACCGGCTGGTGGTTCACCCCGGCACAATCAGGCTCCCGCCGTTACTTCAAGGCGGGCGACAACATGCCGTCAGTCGGCGGCGATTACGGCCTCACCTTCTGGCAGTGGTCGCCTGATCAGTCGGCACCGAAACTGTGAGGTCGCTTTCATGAAACTTGCCCATCGTTCGCCTAAATCCAAAGAAAAATTCGCCGACGGTCTCATGTCAGTCGCCAATGCGATTCACGCGGCGGCACTGATCGGTGTGCTGGTCTTCCCGCTGACTGCGTTCATCACGGCAGTGTTCTCTGGCGGAAGCATCTACTCGCCCACTTTGATACTGACCAAGCTTGCATGGAACGATATTGCTTTTTTTGGAGTGGTCTATCTGCTACCGATTGCAGCCGGCCAATATGCGAAAGAGCAGGCCATGGACCTGTATGACGATGCCAACAAGGCGACCGGCGCTTAGTCATAAATTTCAATTTTTGGCAAAATTTCCGGCCTACCGTAGCATTTCAGTTTCTACCCCGTTCCTCCGCCGCCTGCTCGCCGAAGAAGGCCTGTCCTTCCGTTTCGAGCACGATCAGTCGGCTGTGGCCGGGGACGATGCCCCCCATGCCCGGCATCGGGTGGTCCTCTTCGACCGGGAGACCGAGTTGCCCGTGGTGGCCCAGCCAACCATCCGTTTCCACAGCAATCACGCCACCGAAGCTGCCGACACCCTGCAGCAGTGGCATGAAACCCGTTCCGTGTTGCCCAACGCCGTCTCACTCGCTGGTTGGGATTACAAGACCCTGGTCGCCACCGGGGCGCAGGCAGAGAGTGCTTTGCCGAATGGGAAATTGCCGCGACTGGAGATTCATGACGCCTCCCGCCCCTATCGCTTTGAGGATGGCGAAGCAGCCCGCTTGCGCACCGATCTGGCCCAGGCTGCCATCGAGTCGGCCTATCGACGCTTTGCCGGTGAGAGTACGGTACGCTCCCTGGCAGAAGGAAGCGTTGTTTCCCTTCGGCAGCATGGGTTGTGCGTTGGAAATCCCAACCGAATTGAAACGATTCCCGAGGCCCGGAAATTGTTGAAGCAGTGCAAGGGGCAACAATGAAACCTCGCCATGCGCGGTGAGGTCAGAAAAGCCCCAAGCCCTAAAAACAAAAATACCCTGCTCTGCAGCAGGGCATTTTTATAGTGAATTCACTGAATTCTCGTACGAGCAACCTCAAGACACCTCATCGATCCAGGCCTGCTGTATGGCTTCGAGGATCTTTTCGCCGCAGTGCTTCGGATCGTCATTGAAGCCGGGCAGCGCCATGACCCAGTCGCGCAGGTCGACGAAATTGACGGTCAGCGGATCCTTATCGGGATGGGCATCGGCCAATTCGATGGCGATGTCGTTGATGTCGGTCCATTTCATTTGCGGTGGCCCTCCTTCGCCATGTTGATGCTGTACTTGGGGATTTCGACAGTCAGCGGCGTGCCACCGACGATGGCCTGACAGCCCAGGCGGGAATTCGGCTCCAGACCCCAGGCCTTGTCGAGTAGATCCTCCTCGGCATCCTCGGCCGGCTCCAGGGAATTGAAGCCCTCGCGCACGATGACGTGACAGGTGGTGCAGGCGCAGGACATCTCACAGGCGTGATCAAGCTCGATGTCGTTGGCCAACAGATTTTCGCAGATCGACTTGCCGGGCTCAGCTTCGATCACTGCCCCCTCCGGGCACAATTCAACATGCGGCAGCACGATGATTTGCGTCATGCTTGTTCTCCTTCTTCGCCAACTTTGATGTCGTCGACCTTGCGGCCCGACAGGACTTTCTTGATGCTCTGATCCATGCGCCGATGGGCGAAGGCCTGGGTTTCGTAACCAAGATCGTCCATCGCAATATTGATTTGTCGCCGGTTGTCGCCGGCGGCCGTTTCGCGCAATTTAGCGATAGTCGCCCGGATTTTGGCAATTTCTTCCGCGCTCAGTAGATGGGCATCCTCGGCCAGCGCCGCCTCGGTTGCCTCGATCATGCGCTCGGCCTCAACCTGGGACTCCTTCAGGGCACGGGCTGCGGCATCTTCCTTGGCATGCTCCATGGAATCCTTCAGCATGCCGGCAATCTCGTCATCGGAAAGACCGTAAGATGGCTTGACCGTAATGCTGGATTCGACACCGGTGGTCTGCTCGCGGGCCGTAACCGACAGCAAGCCATCAGCATCGACCTGGAAAGTGACGCGAATGCGTGCCGCGCCGGCCACCATGGGGGGAATGCCGCGCAGTTCGAAGCGGGCCAGCGAGCGGCAATCGGCCACCATTTCACGCTCGCCCTGCACGACATGGATGGCCATCGCCGTCTGGCCGTCCTTGAAGGTCGTGAATTCCTGCGCCCGTGCGGTCGGGATGGTCGAGTTGCGCGGAATGACCTTTTCGACCAGGCCGCCCATTGTTTCCAGGCCAAGCGACAGGGGAATGACATCGAGCAGCAGCCAGTCGTCCTTGCCAGTCTTGTTGCCAGCCAGCAGATTGGCCTGCGTCGCCGCGCCCAGCGCAACCACCTTGTCCGGGTCGAGGTTGGTCAGCGGCTCCTGGCGGAAGAAATCGCCAACTGCCTTCTGCACCTGTGGCATGCGCGTCGCACCGCCGACCATCACGACGCCCTTGACGTCTTCCGGCCGCAAGCCAGCATCGCGCAAGGCCTTCTTGACGGGTTGCAGCGTCTTGGAAATGAGGGTCTGCGTAATGCTGGCAAAGGTCGCCACATCCAGCTTGACGTCGATCATTTCGCCATTGGCCAAACGCAGCGAAATCGGCGCTTCGGGATTGTTGGTGAGAAACTCCTTGGCTTCGCGACAGCGCATCATCAGGCGACGCGAATCCTCCAGCGACAACGGCTGCGGAGTGGCCTGCTCGATCACCCAGCAATAGATGCGGTGGTCGAAGTCGTCTCCGCCCAGCGCCGAATCGCCACCGGTGGACATCACCTCGAACACTCCCTTGGTCAGCTTCAGGATGGAAATGTCGAACGTCCCTCCCCCCAGGTCATACACCGCATAAACGCCTTCCGCGGCATTATCCAGGCCGTAGGCGATGGCAGCAGCCGTCGGCTCGTTGAGCAGGCGGAGAACATTCAGGCCGGCCAGGCGGGCGGCATCCTTGGTTGCCTGGCGCTGCGCATCATCGAAGTAGGCCGGCACGGTAATGACTGCACCGACCAGATCGCCACCCAGCGCCGCCTCGGCACGCGCCTTGAGCGCTTTCAGAATTTCCGCCGAGGTTTCGACCGGACTCTTGATGCCGGCATGGGTCTTCAGCTTGACCATGCCGGTCGCTTCAACAAAGTCGTAAGGCATCGATTCGATGTGAGCGATGTCCTTGGTGCCCCGCCCCATGAAGCGCTTGACGGACACGATGGTGTTCTTTGGATCGACTGCCTGGTTCTTCTGCGCGTCGTAACCGACTTCAGTACTGCCATCGGCGTGGTAGCGCACCACCGACGGGAGCAACGGGCGGCCCTGCTCGTCGTTCAGGCAGACGGCCAGGCCGCTGCGGACGGTGGCAACCAGGGAATTGGTCGTACCGAGGTCGATGCCGATGGCGAGCTTGTGCTCGTGCGGTGCCGCCGATTCACCCGGCTCGGCGATTTGAAACAAAGCCATTTTTTATTCTTCCAGCGACGCCAGCGCGTCATCGATTTCGTGCAAAAGTTTTTCCAGGAACATCAGACGACGCACACGATCCGTCGCCAGGGCAAACTCTGCCTTGTCATCGAGCAATTGCCCGAGTTCCTCGTAGCGCGCCGAGATGTCGTTGCGCAGGCGGTTGTGCAGGCGCTCCAGTTCATGGTGATCGCCGCCGTCGCGCGCTTCCATGACGGCCTCGCGCCACTCCATCTGTTCCATCAGGAAATCGGGCGGCATCGCGGTGTTGCTCTCGGCCTGGATGTCATGACCGGCCAGATGGAGCAGGTACTTGGCCCGCTCCAGCGGTTTTTTCAGGGTCTGGTAGGCCTCGTTGGCGTGGGTGGCCCACTGCATCGACAGGCGGCGCTCCGCTTCCCCGGCATGGGCGAAGCGGTCCGGATGAACCTGCGCCTGAATGTCGCGATAACGAGAATCCAGATCCGACAGGTCCAGCCGGAACGTCGGCTTGATGCCGAAGAGGACGAAATGGTCAGCCTTGAAATCCATCAGACGTTGAACGACTCGCCGCAGCCGCACTGATCCTTGACGTTGGGGTTGTTGAATTTGAAACCTTCGTTCAAACCCTCACGCGCGTAGTCCAGCTCCATGCCGTCGAGATAGGGCAGGCTCTTGGCGTCGATGAACACCTTGACGCCGTTGCTCTCGAAAACCTGATCATCCGGATTCACCTCATCGACAAATTCCAGCTTGTACGCCATGCCGGAACAGCCGCTGGTGCGCACGCCAAGGCGCAGGCCGATACCCTTGCCGCGCTTGGTCAGGAAATTGGCGACGTGTTTCGCCGCCTTGTCGCTCAAGGTGACTGCCATGCTTACTCTCCGTGCTTCTTCTTGTAATCCGCCACGGCCGCCTTGATGGCATCCTCGGCAAGAATCGAACAGTGGATTTTAACCGGCGGCAGGGCCAATTCCTCGGCAATTTCCGTGTTCTTGATGGACAGCGCCTGATCGACTGTCTTGCCCTTGACCCACTCGGTGACCAGGGAAGACGACGCGATGGCCGAGCCGCAACCATAGGTCTTGAACTTGGCATCCTCGATCACACCGGACTTGTTCACCTTGATCTGCAGCTTCATCACGTCACCACAGGCCGGTGCACCGACCATGCCAGTACCGACCCCGTCCTCTTCCTTGCCGAAGGAACCAACGTTACGCGGGTTTTCATAATGATCAATGACTTTGACGCTATAGCTCATGTTGTTTCTCCTAAAATCAGTTGTTAGCAGCTTGTTCGTAATCGTCAGCTTAAGCTCGGTAATAACTAACGACCCGTAACCATCAACTCAATGGGCGGCCCATTGAACCGTGCTCAAATCAACGCCTTCCTGCACCATTTCCCACAACGGTGAAAGTTCGCGCAATTTGCCAACTTTCGCGTGCAACAATTTGATTGCATAGTCAATTTCTTCTTCTGTCGTGAAGCGACCAATGGAGAAACGAATCGAACTATGGGCCAGTTCATCGTCACGCCCCAAGGCGCGCAACACATAGGACGGCTCCAGGCTGGCCGACGTACAAGCCGAACCGGACGACACGGCCAGATCCTTGATCGCCATGATCATCGACTCGCCTTCGACATAGGCAAAGCTGATATTCAGATTGTGCGCCACGCGATGCGTCAGGTCGCCGTTGACGTAGGTCGCCTCGATATCCTGCAAGCCCTTGAGCAACTTATCGCGCAAGGCGCCGATCCGCTTGTTCTCTTCGGCCATTTCTTCCTTGGCCAAACGGAAGGCCTCACCCATACCGACGATCTGGTGCGTGGCCAGCGTGCCCGAGCGGAAGCCGCGCTCGTGGCCACCACCATGCATCTGCGCTTCAAGACGGATGCGCGGCTTGCGGCGAACGTACAACGCGCCGATACCTTTCGGGCCGTAAGTCTTGTGGGCCGAGAAGCTCATCAGATCGACCTTGAGTTGTTGCAGGTCGATATCGACCTTGCCGGTCGCCTGCGCGGCATCGACATGGAAAACAATGCCCTTCTCGCGGCAGATCTCGCCCAGTTCGGCGATCGGCTGAATGACGCCCACTTCATTATTGACGAACATCACGGAGGCCAGCACGGTATCCGGGCGAATTGCGGCCTTGAACGCTTCCAGGTCAAGCAAACCGTTTTCCTGGACATCGAGATAGGTCGCCTCGAAACCCTGACGCTCCATTTCGCGCACGGTATCGAGCACCGCCTTGTGCTCGGTCTTGACGGTGATGATGTGCTTCCCCTTCGTCCCAGCGTAGAAATGCGCGGCGCCCTTGATGGCGAGGTTGTTGGATTCCGTGGCGCCGGAGGTCCAGATGATTTCCTTGGGATCGGCATTGACCAGCGCGGCGACCTGCTCACGGGCCTGCTCGACAGCTGCATCGGCTTCCCAGCCGAAGCTGTGCGAGCGCGACGCCGGGTTGCCGAATTTCTCGACCAGATAGGGAATCATTTTTTCCGCGACGCGCGGGTCGACCGGGGTGGTTGCCGAGTAATCCAGATAGATGGGGAGTTTCATCGTCATTCTCGCTAAGTCGGGTTGTTCAGACAGCCAGCGCTGTCAGTCCCTGCAGGCGTCCGACCGTAGCCCGCAAGGCGTTGATGAATTGGTCAATCTCGCTTTCATTGTTGCCGGCGCCAAGGCTGACCCGCACTGCCCCACGGGCAAATTCCGGTGCCACCCCCATCGCCTGCAAGACGTGCGACGGTTCCGGATTGGCACTGGAGCACGCCGCCCCGCTGGCCACCGCAAACCCTTCTCGGTCCAGTTTGCCGACCAGGGTTTCACCATCGATATCGACAAAAGCGAAATAACTGGTATTGGGCAAACGTTTCTCAGCCTGAGCAAAAACCTGGGCCCCTTGGGCCAACAACCCCGCTTCCAGCCTTTCCTGCAAGGCACGCAAACGGAGCGCCTCTTCGGCAACGCGCTGGGCCGCAAGTTCCGCAGCAACGCCAAATCCGACGATTGCCGCGACATTCTCGGTACCCGAGCGCAGGCCGCGCTCGTGCCCGCCACCGGCAATCAGCGGCTGGAGTTCGATGCGCTTGTCGAGGATCAATGCCGCCGCCCCCTTGGGGCCATAAGCCTTGTGGGCCGACAGCGTCATCGCGTGGACGCCCGCTGCATTCAGCGAGCGAAAATCGATCGCCAACTTGCCCAAACCCTGGACGGCATCAGTATGGAACCAGGCACCACGGCCGCGGGCAGCCTCCGCCAGCGTGGCGACATCCTGCAGCACACCGGTTTCGTTATTGGCCAGCATGATCGAGAGCAGCTTCGGCCGGAGTTCCAAGGCGGCAGCATAGTCAGACGTATCGATCCGGCCATTGCCATCGACCGCCAGCTGCCGCACCTGCCAGCCCTGCCTTTCCAACTGACCGGCGGGTTTCAGGACGCAGGGATGCTCGACCGCACTGACCCCGACCACACCGGGCTTCAGGCAGGCCGCAGCCCCCTTGATGAACAGGTTGTTGGCCTCGGAACCACCGCTGGTAAAAATCACTTCGGTCGGATGCGCCTGAACCGCTGCCGCCACTCTTTGCCTCGCCTCGTCAATCGCCTGCCGGGCCTGCCGACCGTATTCGTGGCGGCTCGACGCATTGCCGAACCGGCTTTCCAGCCAGGGCAACATGGCCGCCAAGACCGCTGGATCAAGCGGTGTCGTGGCATTGTGGTCGAGGTAGACGGGGCGGAACATGGCGTGCGATCAGTAGGTTGCCGGCACCTTGTCACGACCCCGGGCGCGCGGCTGGGGCCCCAGGCGGCGCTGATCCTCGATCACCGCCATGCCGTCGTGTTTGCACCTTTCGCGCCGCACCAGTTCAGCCATGGTGACCGAAGAAAGATACTCGTACATCTTGATGTTGAGCGTCGTCCATAGATCGTGCGTCATGCAGCGATGCTCGTCGTGGCAGTTTTCCCGTCCACCACACTGCGTGGCGTCGAGTTGCTCGTCGACTGCGCGAATGATGTCGGCCACCCGCACCTCTTCGAGAGGCCGGGCGATGCAATAACCGCCCCCCGGGCCGCGCACGCTATCCACCAGCTTGTGGCGGCGCAACTTGCCGAACAACTGTTCAAGATAGGACAGGGAAATCTTCTGGCGTTCGCTGATGCTGGCCAGTGCCACCGGCCCATCTTCACCGCGCAAGGCCAAATCCATCATGGCCGTCACGGCAAATCGCCCCTTGGTCGTCAAACGCATTTCTTGAACTCCTGAAATAACCTAGTATTCAAGTCAACTATAATCAAACCAGACAAAATTAGTCAACTATTTTGCTCAGGTATTGCGGATCGAAATCGTCAGCCTGCCGCACTTCGTTGTCACACTTGACCCCCTGCGCTTCCAACTCTCTGAGCAACGAAGCCAGGCGGCGGTCGGTTTCGGCAGCATGATCGAGCAGGCCATGAATCGCCTTGGCCAGCGGATCATCCTGATCACGTCCGACGGCATAGGCAGAAAAGCCCATTTTCTCCGCCTGCGCCTGACGCTGGCGCCCCTGCTCGGTGTTGTCGATGATGCGCGCCGGGTTACCCACCGCCGTCGCACCGGGCGGCACCGGCTTGGTGACCACCGCATTCGAGCCGACCTTGGCCCCGGCCGAGATGGTAATCGGCCCGAGCACCTTGGCTCCGGCACCGACAACCACCCCATTTTCCAGTGTTGGATGGCGCTTGCCCTTGTTCCACGACGTCCCCCCCAAGGTCACCCCGTGGTATAGCGTAACGTCGTCACCGATGACAGCCGTCTCGCCGATCACCACCCCCATGCCGTGATCGATGAAGAACCGCCGCCCGATAGTAGCGCCGGGGTGAATTTCGATGCCGGTCAGCACGCGCGACAAATGGGCGGTAAAACGCCCCATCCAGCGCAGGCGATGGCTCCACAGCCAATGCGCCAGACGGTGCATGATCAACGCGTGGATGCCGGGATAACAGGTCAGCACCTCCCAGAACGAGCGCGCCGCTGGATCGCGGTCGAATACAGAACGAATGTCCTCACGCAGTTCCCGGAACATGAAACCCGATCTCCCCATTTGAAAGAGGGATAATTCTAAAATACTCGAGTGAATTTGTCAGCTATTTACCAAACCAAGCGCAGCAAACTGGCAAGGCGCCATCCGCATATAATCCGCACCTCATATTTGCGCCACACCGCCCCACCCCGCAGGCAACCGAGAAATTGAAAAACCCCAGCATGAACCCACTGCATCAGGAACTGAAGGTCTTCATCATCGAAGCGATGAACCTTGAAGACATCACCCCCAGCGACATCGGCGACGACATGCCGCTATTTGCCGACGACGGTCTCGGACTGGACTCGATCGACGCATTGGAACTGGTACTTGGCCTCAAGAAAAAGTACGGCATCTCCATCGAGGCCAGCGACGAGGCGTCACGCCAGCATCTGCGCTCCATCGAAACGCTGGCCGCCCTGGTGACGGCCAAACAGCAGAATCGCCAAACCTGATCTCCAGTCAACAGGCACAAAAAAAGCGGGGAACCCCCGCTTTTTCTTTGTCTGGACACTCACTTACTTGTCCTTGGCCTCCAGCGCAACCTGGTTGATCTCGACCTTGTAACGAGCGCGCAGGGCAGCCAGGTAGGTCTGAACCTCTTCCTTCGACAAGAGTGCACCCAGTTGCTGGAGCATGCCCTTGCGCGCTGCGTCATCCATCTTGTCCCCAGGAAGCACCTTGCCCAGTTTGAGCAGTGCATAGCCTTCGCCCGGCAGTTCGACACCGGCATAGGCCGGCAGCTTGCCGGCATCCATGCGGAAAACAGCCTGTGCGGCAAGTGGCGGAATGCCACGCGCATCGAGTCGCGACACCGTCTTGACCGCTCCCCAACCCAGTTTGTCTTCGCCCTTCTTCAGCGCCTCCAGACGCTCGGCACCATCGCGGGCTGCCAAGACAAGCGCTTCCTTGCGCTTCAACAGGGTCTCGATACCCGCCTTGACACTATCGAAGGGCTGCAAGGCAGCGGCCTTGTAATCGAGGATGCGGGCTGCCACCAAGGTATTGGGTGCAACTTCCACCGCCTCAGTATTGCGCTTGTTCTGGATCGAATCCCCAGAGAACAGGGCTGCCAGGATCTTTTCATTACCCAGCACGCCATTGGCCGGCGCGGCCTGGCGCCCCAGCCAGTCGGACTGTTTGATGGTCAGTTTGAATTTCTCGGCCACGGGAGCCAGGCTGTCCGCTTGTTCGTAAACCATGTTGCTGAAGGCTTCGGCTGCTTCGGCAAACTTGCGCGACGCTGCCGTTTTCTTCAACTCGGCCTCGATTTCGTCCTTGACCTCGGCCAGCGGCTTTTCCTTGGCGGCGTGAACGCCGGTCAGCTTGATGATATGGAAACCAAAGTCAGATTCGACAACACCGGAAACTTCCCCATCCTTGAGTCCAAAGGCGCTGTCCTCGAAGGATTTGACCATCATGCCGCGGGCGAAGAAGCCGAGATCGCCCCCCTTGGCGGCCGAACCCGGGTCGTCGGAATGTTTCCTGGCCAGATCTGCGAAAGCAGCTGGCGTCTTACGGATTTCGGTGAGCAACTCCTCCGCCTTGGCTTTGGCCTTGTCCTTACCACCCTTTTCCGAGGAAATCAGGATATGGCTGGCACGGCGCTCTTCCGGTTGCACATAGCGCTCCTTGTGACTGTCGTAGGCTGCCTTGATCTCGGCCTCGCTGACGGACAGTTGGGCACCGATGGTTTCCATCGACAGGACGACATATTCC
This sequence comes from Dechloromonas agitata is5, assembly GCF_000519045.1. Classification (GTDB taxonomy): domain Bacteria; phylum Pseudomonadota; class Gammaproteobacteria; order Burkholderiales; family Rhodocyclaceae; genus Azonexus; species Azonexus agitatus. The sequence continues at coordinate 2,612,881 of NZ_KI912532.1, read as the reverse complement.
GCCTTGGCTTGTTCCGGCGTCTGGAACTGGGCACTGTTCTCGTCGTAGAACTTCCGGGCGGCATCATCAGGCAGTTTGACCTTGTCGAGATAGCTGTCGAGGCTCAGGCGATATTCGGCCACCTCGCGCTTTTCGGTCTGCAGGGCGAGCAGGCGATCACCGACCGTACGGGAAACAATGCCGGACTGCCCGATCGCACCGGCCAATTGCTGCAAGGTCAGATCCTGGCGCAACTGCGCCTCGAACCCCTGCGGCGACATACCCTGAGCGCGCAAGGCCGCTTCGTAGCGCTCATTCGAGAACTTGCCATCCACCTTGAAGGCATCGACTCCCGCAATCGCCCGGCGCACCGCATCATCGCTGGCAAACATGTGGTTCTTGCCAGCCTCGACGAGGAGCAGGCGCTGGTTAATCAGGTCGTCGAGAATGGCCTTGCGTGCCTCCGGGTTGTCCAGTAGTTTGGGATCAAACTGGGCACCAAGTTGAGTGCGCAACCGCTCCTGCTGCTCGCGCAGCGTTTGCTGGAACTGTTGCTGGGTGATCTTCATGTCGCCGATGGCGGCGACATCGCCGCCAGTACCGGAATTGCGCATGTAGGAATCGACGCCAAAAAAGGCGAACGGCAGGGTGATCAGCGCAAGGAACACCTGGACGATGCGTTTGTTGTTGCGGACTGCGTCGAACATGAGCAGAAAAATCCTTCGAATGCGTTCAGAAGGGCAAGACGGCCTTGCCCAAAAGCGGCAATGATACCGTAGTTTTGTCCTCGCCCTATTTGCTCGGAAATCGGTGAAACAGCCTCCCGGCCGCTACCGGGTAGCAGGCTAATCGAACAGGCCGGGCTGTAGCGGGCGCAGGTTTTCCTGCTTGATGGTCAGGCGTACTGGCACGCCTTGCCGGCCGATTGCCTCGACCACCATGCGACCGCCCGACGCCTCGGCCAGCACCCGCACATTGCGCTCGGATTTGCTGCTCCGCCCGCGATAGACGACGACGGTGCCGGCACTGGGCAATGAACAAGCTTTGTCTGTGGACATGGTTGCGCCCCGGCGAATTCGACGGGCGAAGGCTACCAATCAATAGTCAAAACACGAAAACTGTACATATATACAGTTATTGGTTAATCTTCGCTATAAATAACAACTGTTCATCCATACAGTAAGCGTAACATCACAAACGGAGGCTCTGATCATGGAACGCATTCAGAAACTGTTCGAACTTCTGGCCGGCATCTCTGCCGAGGAAAACGCCCGTCTGGCGCGCGCCAAGGCCATATTTGCCGATCGCGACATCGATCTCGACGTACTACAACTACCTGCCTGCTGGCGTCGCAAGCAACGAACTGCCCTACAATAAAAAGGGCTTTACCGATCGACGCCCCCCTAAATATCGCATGCCCTCCGAACCAATCACCTACCTCGCCGGCCGTGTTTGTGTTCTCGCCGGCGATCTGACTGAACAAGCGGTGGACGCCATCGTCAATGCTGCCAACAGCAGTTTGCTCGGTGGCGGCGGGGTGGATGGAGCAATTCACCGGCATGGGGGTCCAGCCATTCTGCAGGCCTGCCGCAACCTGCGCACTAGCCTTTGGCCAAATGGCTTGCCGGCTGGCCAAGCAGTCATCACAACTGGGGGCGATCTGCCGGCCCGCTACGTGATTCACACTGTCGGCCCCATCTATGGCCGACATGGCGGGCACGAAGCCGAATTGCTCGCCGATTGCTATCGGAACGCCCTCGCACTGGCAGCCGGCCACGGACTGCGACGCCTCGCCATACCGGCCATTGCGACAGGCATCTACGGCTACCCGGCGGATGAAGCGGCGCGAATCGTATCGCTCACATTATGCGAAACCCTGCCCAAACACCCGGAAATCGAGGAGATCAGGCTTGTCTTTTTCAGCGACGAACAACGCGACATCTTTCTGGCCCACCAGTGTTTTGCCGGTAATTGTCGCTAACCCCCATTTGTCCAAGGGCGGCGCTGCGGCATAATTGATCCCCTGAGCCAGCCGCAGCTTCTGCCTGTGGCCGTATACCACCCGGAGAAACGACGCATGAAGCGTATCGACATCGACCGCGCCATACGCTTGCACAACCAATGGCGGCGCCAGTTCCTGAATGCCTTTGCCGGCGGCGCCTATGCCGACATGCCTCTGTCGGAGCACCGCTGCTGCACACTCGAACTTGAACTGACACGGCAGGTGGCCGAAGGGAACAACAGCATCCTGGCCGCCCTGCTCGCTGCCGACCGGCACTTCCATGCCCTGGCCAACGAAATTATTGACTTGAGCAACAACGGACTGGGCGACTCGGCCGACCTGTTGCTACCCGACCTGAACGAAGCTGCTCATCGGCTGATCGCACATCTGGACGACGCACGCCCCATCTGCGACAGCAAATCGCCGGACTGAACATACCGGGCAGCACCACCCGGTGCCCCCAACGCTGGGAGAGCCTCCCTCCCCTTGGCCCTACTTCCGACCGATGGCTGTCAGGTCCGGCAGGGTACCGTAAATGTGAACCGGAACCCGCACGGATGACACGGAGGTCTGCAGGGTCACGGCCATGCTGCCATCAACCTGCCCGTCGCGCCCGGCAACGAACTGGCCGGATGCTGTCACCATGCCGGCCTCCATGCGAAGGTCTTTCGAAACGACCTGACTTGGCGTGACATTGACCGTTGCACGCAAGCGATCGAATTTGGTCGTCCCGGCGCGCACCTCAGAAACACCGTTGCGCCTTGCCGCCTCGCCCAGATCGACGCCATGCAGCGCCCCACGGGTCACCTCAGTATCCAGGACCGCCTCGACATCCCGCCACAAACCGGCCCAATCACGGCTGCCGGAGCGCATGCGGAGCGTGCCACTGACCTCCCCCTCCAGTTTCAGGCGCGGCGCGAAGGCTGCAGCGAGCTTGCGCGCATCGATCCGGCTCAAACTGGCATCGCCCGCCATGGCCAGCCCGCTGCTCCAGTCGAGTAGCCAGTTACCGCGCAGAATGCCGCCCAAAAAGGTGGTATCGATGTTCTGGATCAGCAGTTTTTCCGGTTGCAACACCCCTTTCGCCTGCAAGGAGGCGAAGGAAGCGGTCGGTCCCAAAGGCTGCCAGGCCCGGCCCTCGATATTCAAGGCAACGCCGAGCGGACTGGGCTGCGCTTCGATCAGCAAACTGCGATCGGCGCTCTCGATGCTCGCTTTTTCCAGTTGCGCACCGGGCAGGAAGCTCAATTCACCGAAAGCATCCTGAAGGCCAACCCCCTCGGCCAGCATTATCTCGGAATGCTCGATCAGCACCTTGCCAACGGTCAGCACAGCCGGCTTGGCGGTTTCGTTCCGGAAAAACGGCATGGCAACCAGTTGCCGGCTCGGCAAACGTGCCCCGCTGACATGGATTCGCCCAACGGTAAACGGTGCCGAGCCAAGCAGGGCCAAGGGGGAACCAACCCGAACTTCCGCGACGCTACCCTCTCCCGCCTGACCAATACGCAGGCTGCTGAGCCGCAGATGAGGCACCGGATAAAAGGCCATGTCCACCCGCTCGATCCGGACCGGCGCCCCGACAAAATCCGACGCCGCCGCCTCGATGGCCGGTTTGAATCGATCATAGGGATACAGGACCAGCGTACCGGCAGCTAGCAGCAGCGCAGCCCCCATGCCAAGCGCAATACGCCGCAGCGTAAGGATGGGCGATGCGCGCTCCACGGTCGAAAATTCGGGCGCGGGCCGATCCGGCGGCGGCGCCACAGAGGGCTTGAATGCGCTATCCGGCTTTACATTCCGGGTCGGCAAAATCGGCTTGCCAAAGGATGAAAAATTGCTGGCGGCACTGGCGGCGCTGGCCGACATGCCGGAATCCGCGCCCATCGCGCTTCGCGGTCCGAATACGGAAAACTGCGACAGCGGCTCCGTCGCATCGGATTCACCTGCCGCCTGAGCAGCCTTCCTCGTTTCTTCCCAAACCGATGCAGCCACGAGAGCGGGAGCGATGTACCCCCCCTCCTCCAATTCGCGCAGAGCCGCATGCACCAAGCGAGGATTGCCGATCTTGTTTGACAACTCCTCAACGCTCATCTTGCCGTCCACCTGGACCAACACCATACGCAGATTGCGTTGCACGACGCGGGTGCTTTGCCTGACCGCCTCATCCCCGATCGGGGTTTTGGCATAAATGAGATTGGCGTCCATATATCGGCTTTTATTGTTGTTGAGCAGGGGCAAACGGCTTGACCGAAGGGAATTCTACTCCTATAATGCGCCTCTCTGTTCCCCGATAGCTCAGTCGGTAGAGCGCCGGACTGTTAATCCGTAGGTCCCTGGTTCGAGCCCAGGTCGGGGAGCCAACCCAATACAGATTTGGGCACTTCAATTGAAGTGCCCTTTTTTGTATCTGCGACGGCCATCGCAAGCTTCTCCTTGCTGCCCGTGACCAGCACCTCACCGCCGGTGACTCTGACCTCATTGACCAAGCAGTTGAGATACGCCTTGCCAAAGCCGCTGGAGCGATCCAGCAGTTTTTCCCGTAGTGCCTTGCAGAAGTTGGAGACCTGCCCCGCCTGGATTTCCGGAAGCGCACGACGACGGCTGAAGCGATTCATCTTGCTGACTACTTCCTCACGCTGGGCTTGCAGCTTCTCGCTGCGGACCCGCAGAGTTTGGTCAAGCGGGAAGAGGCCTTTCTCCACCGCTTCGTAGAGCCGGGCTGTCGCCTTGTCGAGTTCCTCCATCTCTTTCTGCAAACCGGCAATCTCGTTCTTCTCCTTGTTCTGGCACGCCTCAATTTCACCCCGTAATTCGGTCAGCATCGCCATGACCCGTTCAGGCGTAAAAACCTGCTCGGCCAGCAGACCGAGAATGGCATCATCGAGCTTGTCCATCGGCATTGCCGGGTTCTCACAGAGGTGATTACCTTTGCACGTACGGGTAGCACACTTGTAATAGCGATACTTGCCTCCCTTGCCCGTCACCAGGGTCATCCCCGCGCCACAGAGTCCGCACTTGGCGATCCCCGTCAGCAGTGTTTTGGACCCCACGATGGCCGGATTGACCACATCAGCACTACGTGAAGCTTTGCGCTGCTGAACGGTCTCGAATGTATTCCGGTCGATGATGGCTGGTACGGACATGTGAATCCATTCGGCCTCGGGCTTCTTCTCGCCGGTTTTGTTGCACACCCGGTTGAAATAAAAATCGCCGACATAGGTGCTGTTCGACAGGACTTCATGCACGCGCCCGCGAGTCCACGTCGTTCCACGATGGGTGTAGCCCAGACGGTTCAATTCCGTGGCAATGAGCTTAGCCCCCTGGCCAGCGCCACTGTCACCCCGCAAGTACCCCTCAAATATCTGGCGAACAATTCGGGCTTCCATCTCGTCAATGACCAAGCGCTTCTTGACCTTGTCCTTGCTGACCGTGACCACCTCGGTGGTATAACCAAATGGCGGACGCGAGCCATTCCAGTAGCCCTGACGCGCGTTCTCCCGCATCGCCCGCAGGGTGTGCTTGCCGTTTTCCTTACTCTGGTATTCGTCGAATATCGAAAAAATCTTGCGAGCCATCTCCCCTGAGGGGTCATCGCTCGTCTGCTGCGTAATCGAAATGAGCTTGACCCCGCACTGGTTGAGCCGGCGCTCGTACAAGGCAAACTCCAGCGAGTCACGGTAAAAGCGTGACAGGCTGTGCACAATCACCGCCTCATACGGCGACGGCTTTTGGCAAGCCTCGGCAATCAATTCCTGAAATGCAGGCCGCCGGTCATCGGTGCCGGATGCCCCTTTTTCGATGAACGCTTTCGCGACGACATAGCCATGCTGCTCGCACCACTCCCGCATTTGCTTGATTTGGTCGGGAATGGACAAGTCCTTCTCGAACTGACGTACAGTTGAGACACGTCCATAGAGTGCGACAGCCATGATTATTCCTCGCTATCAACGGCAGATTCGGTCATTAGCTGCCCGAGGAGTTCCGGTAGCAGCCCCGAAATCAACGCCAACTCTGCAGCGCTCGGTTGAGCAGTCACTGGCGCGCGAAGTGCCAATTGGCAGATGATTCTAGGTACCTTAGCAGATTCTGCCGAAGGCATGCCAGGGTGATTTTTGATTGGCAGGGAAAGTTCGATGATGCGAGACATGATGGGCACTCAAAGTGAGTGCCCGTGCGGGTTGGATGGGGTGTCCTGGTGCGCCTTACTATCATCATGTCCTCAGAGAAACCCCGTCACGGGCAGATTAAAAAAGTATCTGCCCGGAGGGGCATTGCGATGTATAGCGATCAGACGAGCAAGTTTCCGAATTTTTTTCGAAATCAACAGAAGCATCGCCCGTCCCTGAAGCCATCAATCCTGGCCGGCGCTCCAGTTCCTCGGCCGGCGTAGCTGCGAGCGTGCGCTCAGCGAGGCAATTGCATGGGAACTGCTGAACCACAGTTGTCGAACCTGTTCGATGGTCTCTGCCGCAAAACGGTAGCCCCTCGGGAAGGCCTGACGGGCTGTTGGCATCAACTCGGCAATGTCGGCACATGCGCTACTGACGGTGAGGAGAAGCCGCTGCAAGCGTTTCTCCGGCGATTCGACTGGCTCGCGCGAAGGACACTCATTCACCACCCGCGCCTCCAGCACACGCTGGGTACCAGCCTGTAGTTCCAGGAGGAGGCGCTGAAACTCAGCTGAGCCGGTCAATGTGAGGTAGCCCGGCATTTCCGGGATGTCTGTCAGTCCCTGAACGACATGACCAAGGGCAGCCACCAGGGCTTTACCTTGACGGATAGCCTCTTCCTGCTGATGCCGGATTCTTGCCGGCCTCAGCACCTCGTTATTGATACGGGCAATCAACGCCTGGTAACGTGCGGGTTGGCCTCGAGTTGCCTCACGCAGTGCCGTCTCGAATGGGGCCGGTATGTCGGTTGCTTTCCTTGAGAACGAGGCCAGGTAGGTCTGTATCGAAGCTCCACGCCCGTCGGGCAGTCGAACATACTGATTGGCGTAAAGCATGACGCTCGTCGCGTTAAGTTTCAGGTAGACTGAATTCGGTGATGGGGTCGGCATTGGGCGTATCTCCGGTGAGTGATACCCGGTATAGCGATGTCTCACGCATTTCACGCCAGGCTGATCCGCGACCGGAAGCCCATCCTCACCCATCGGTGAGCACTCAGGGTGAGGCGGGTATTGCCCCGCCAACCCGCCGGGGTGAGACCGCTTGGTGGCCTCCCGCTCACCCGCAAATCTAGCCGGTGAGGACTATCCGCTCACCGTGACTCACCTTCTGCGTGTAATAGAGCACCGGCAGCTCCCCCGAGTGTCCCAAACGCCGCGCCGACAGACACAGCGCCCGAGTCTGCTCACGTACGCCATGAAACCCGGGCTGACGCGCGAGTCGCTCCAGGAATTCGGACATCCCCTGTTCGTTCCGGCGACCAGCGATGTTTTGCAGCATCAGGTAATGCTCAGCCATTTCAGATTTTGGGCGGCGCCACGTCCAACGGGTGCCCCCACGCGTGGCGTGACGGACCAACTCGTACCCCAGCCAGTTCAGCCGTGGCTTGTCCGTGACCAGTTGCAGTTGTTCGCGCTCGAGGCCAGCCCCGTTCGTTGCGAGCAGCAGCCAGTGCGCGGCCGGCGTATCCGGCGGCCAGTAAATGACCATCAATGCATTGGCCAGGCCATCCCGCTTGCGAGTCAGTCGTTGCGCCGGCGTGGCCCCAATGCCGTACAAGCGGTGAAATTTGTTGGCAAGCGTGATGACCTTGTCAGAGGAAACAACGCCTGCGGTAAAGCGGACATAGCCGCGAGGGACGACGTCAAGGATGCGGGACAGTGCGGCGGTTTTGCTATGGGCAATGGGGGTAGTAGGTGGCATGGGTGCGGGATTCCGTTTCGTTGGGCTATATCCCCGTATAGGAATCCCGCACCCATGCAGTGTGATTTGTTGTGACGAAGTCACACATATTGATGTTCCAACTATTTTTGCGGACATCGCTATACCTCACAGGACACTCGCGAGCAGCCGACGCAGGTCGACTGAGAGCGCATGCCGTGGCGGTCTGCCCAGAGTGCCTGATCACTCGGGTTCTCTGGGCAGACCGCCAACTGCAAACACACTGCCGAAAGGCAAGCTGGATCGCCAATCCAGCAGGTTGAAGATCGCCTATCTTCAACCGAGCAAACGCTGAAGCGCAGTGCCCGTAGTTGGGCTCGCTGCGCTACGCTGGGCGCTCCGGGGTGCAACTCCCCGGTTCGACCCAATCGCACGTCCCCGCTCGTTGCAAGCAAGCGACCAGCGAGAACCGGGGCAATAGGATAACGACGTTGGGCGACCATGAAACGGCATCTGGCAGGAAATGGCCTGATGACCTGGTTGCGAGTGAAAGCGGGTAGATAGTCCCGCCAACGGGGCGTACCGGAAGGGCGCAACGTCTGCCGCACACGATGGCTGATGAGCATGCAGCGATGCATGAGGGCTGCAAGGGGAAACCTGGCGCAGTTGGCACCTCGGGAAACCGGGGGTCTCTGGATAGCTCAAGCGTGTAACGGCACCCACGAGGGTGCTGTGCGGAGTTCCGTAGAGCCATAGGCATGAAGCCGTGGTTCGTCGTCGATGAAGCATGACCTGAGTACCCCAGCCGCTATGGAACATCGGGCGGGGGAAATCCAAGGAAAGCCGGAAGGCTAGGGAAATGTGGAGACAGTGGCGCTACGGAACGCAGTAGCTGCAATCTAAATGGGGAGCCTCTCTCCTGACCATGACGGGTGGCACCGTGTGGCACGACGGAGAGAGAGGGAGACTCGGTGACTAGGGTTTGACCAATTGGACGATACGACCGAAGTCGATTGGGAACTGCATACGCAGTGGCGAGGCTGGCACCTCGTCCCGAAAGCCGGGAGCGTTTGCGACAGTGTGTTCCCCGTGAGGGGAAAAAAGGGCTTGGCAGCCCGTTGCAGGTTTGCGGCCTGCCCGATCGCTTGGCGGCGATGGGGCAGACAGCATCGTTTGGCGACGATGTGAGCGCGAAAGGGTTCGGCGAAGTTTGCCGAGCATGACTAACTATTTTCCGGGCACCCCGTTTTGCGGGGTGCCTGTCTTGGATCGCGTTCCTTTGCCTTGACAGGCGTGAGGCGGGAAACGACACTTTGCGCGCTGCTGAGACAAAGGCAGCCGGGGGTGAGAGCCCGACTTGGAGATGCGAGGTGAAGCCAGAGCTTGACCTCGCCGCTTGGTATGCCTATGGGCGACCGGGCGGGGGGAGCCTCAGTGCTCGCCGGTGCTCCATCGGTCTCTCAACCCCTGTTTCGGTCGCCCACCCGATTGAGAGCGGATGTGCGACTTCATTTCACGAACTGGAGCACACCATGCAAATCCATACCCCCCAGACGGACCTCCGCCACGTCACTGGTCACCACGAATTCTGTGTATTTGATGATGGCACTGAATCCCATTCACTGCTCGCGGTCCAGGCCGGCATCCCGATCACCCAGGCGCTTGCCGTTGCTGAGCGGATTTTTGAATGTGTTGGCGAATTTGAGTGCGAAAACCAGCAGTCGGGGCAGCACAGCCCGATGAGCCAATGGGCATCGCGTTGGCTGCTGACGATCGCCGAGGCACTGGTGGTGTCGGCGCGCAAAGGCAACGTTGGTACGAAGCTGATTCCATGATTTGATATTTGCCCCCTTCTCATGGGAAGGGGGCTATCGTTGATTGCTGGGCAGCCGCTCCTCGGCCTTTGCCGCCGTTAGCTGATCGGTCAATGTCGGTCAGCAGTCCAGCAGTAAGCTGCCGTTGGGGCCTTCATCATGGCGACAGGCAGCTTTCTCATTTAGCAAATACGTGCTCCCGACCCAATCCGGTCTTTCGCCGTTTTGTTGTTCAAACGGGAGCTTTCTGAGTGAAGCGGCCATAGGGAACATCTAGCCAGTAGCGGCACGTCGGCCAAAGTGGATGATTGTGGCCCGTTTCTTTCGATGACTGGCCTCGGGGCCAGTGTTTCACCCCTGGCCCGATCCCGATAATGGCGACATGCGCTTTCTGCATCGCTCACGCAGTGCAGAAGAATGCAAAAGCAAAATCCACGTCGCTTACCGACCTGATTATTCAGGCGTCTGGAAAAGGAAATCCCATGAAAGCCCCTCAGATTATTCGTACGACTCTCGTTGCTGGCGCACTGGTGCTCAGCACATTCGCAGCAGCCGCTGATGCAGTGAATAGCAGCGTAGTCCCCACGCAAGGCCAAGCCTTGAAATTCCAGCAAATCCGCAATGCCACCATCAAGCTGGACTATGCAGGAACCACCTTCCTGATTGATCCGATGCTGGCCGTCAAAGGCGCTTACAAAGGCTTCGAAGGCACGCCGCGCAGCCATCTGCGCAATCCATTGGTGGATTTACCCATGCCGGTCAGCGAAGTGATCAAGGCCGACGCCGTCATTCTGACGCACTTGCATGACGATCATTGGGATCATGCCGCCCGTAACCTGATTCCACGCAACATGCCGATTTTTACGCAAAACCAGCAAGACGCCAGCAAGGTGCGGGAAGATGGATTTACCGATGTGCGCGTGCTTGCCGAACAGGGCACGGACTTCAAGGGCACCCGCCTTTACAAGACTGGCGGGCAGCACGGCAGCGATAAGATGTATGCCACTCCCGGCTTGCGTGAGTTGCTGGGCGAGGCCATGGGGATCGTGTTTCAGCGGCCCGGATTCAAAACCACCTATGTGGTGGGAGACACCATCTGGCGCAAGGACGTTGATTCGGCCCTCAGCCGCTTCAAGCCTGATGTCATTTTCCTGAACACCGGGTACGCGCAGGTGCTTGGCTTCGAGGGCTCCATCATCATGGGCAAGGAAGACATGCTCCGTGCTTACCAGATGATGCCGCAGGCCAGAATCGTTGGTATCCACATGGATACGGTCAATCACGCCATGCTGACCCGGGCGGAACTGCGCGCCTTTATCAAGGAGAAGAAGATGGACACGCAACGCGCTCTGGTTCCAGAAGACGGTGACGCCTATTCATTCTGAGTCAGCAACAGACTATCCTGAGCTGTGACACGGCGGGGCGGACCATGAAGGTCTGCCCCGCATTTCCATTTCAAAGGATGTGACATGAAGCCTCCCGTCGTGGCTGTAGTGGCCTATCAACACTTCAGCCCCTATCACCTGTCCGTGCCCTGCCTGATTTTCAGTGACGAGATTCTGAACGGACAGAAACTCTTCTCCCTCAAGGTCAGCGCAGAGAGCAGTACACCAGTGCGGGCTTCCTATGGCATCAGCCTGGCCGCCTCACACGGGCTGGAGGTACTGCAAGACGCCGATATCGTGATCATTCCGGGCTGGCACGATCCCGCCACACCGCCGTCGCCCGAACTTATCGCGGCCTTGCGCAGCGCTCACGCCCGAGGCGCCCGCATCGTGGGCCTGTGTCTGGGAACCTACGTGCTGGCCTACGCCGGATTGCTCGATGGCCACCGGGCGGCAACACACTGGGAAGCTGAGAGCGACTTCACGCGCCGATTCCCGCAAGTCTGTCTGGATGCCAATGCGCTCTACGTGGATGACCAAGGGATCGTCACCTCAGCCGGTACCGCTGCGGGCGTCGATTGCTGCCTGTACCTGGTGCGCAGCTATTACGGCAGCCGCATCACCAACCAGATCGCCCGGCGCATGGTGGTGCCCAGTTACCGCGAGGGCGGGCAGGCCCAGTTTATTGAACGGCCAGTTCCGGTTTCTACGCTCGATGCACGAATCAACGCGCTACTGACTTATCTGCGCGAGAACCTGAACGAAAAGTTGTCGCTGGATGCCTTGGCACAGCAAGCGCATATGAGCCGGCGTACCCTCACGCGCAGTTTTCATCAAGCAACCGGCATGTCTGTTGGGGAATGGCTACAGGCCGAACGCCTGCACCGGACACAGGAACTCCTGGAGTCCAGCGCCCACGGCGTAGAAGCTATCGCAGGACTGGTTGGATTCGGCACGGCGACGGCGCTGCGTCAGCAATTCAAACAGACCTTCGGCGTTTCTCCAGTCGAGTGGCGAAAGCAATTCCGGAAAGTGGATTTCTGAGTATTGATTCTGCCAGTGGCGATGCACCGTCCGGAGTCGTGCCCACAGCTGTCATTGCCAAGAGAGATGTTGGGCGTCTGTTTTGGCCGAGGACCGGAAGTCGGCCTTTGCGGCCATTGGAAAAGCCTTTACTCAACGGCAGCTATGTAGCCAGTTCCGGCAATTGGTAAGTCAATGCGCGCTCTAGGAAAGTGGGGCGTTTGGATGCCCAAATGAAGAAGGCCCGACAGGTTTCCCTGCCGGGCCGGATTCGGTCGTCACCCGGAGGTGACACCTTATTGTAGCAACGGCTCTCACCCCGGAAAGCTACATGGCGTTATTCTACGCACTTTGAATATCGAACTGCAAATCATGAGTGCGGCATACATCCTCGGCTTGGACATCGGCATCGCATCGGTCGGCTGGTGCGTACTTGGTGAAACCCACATCATCGACTTGGGCGTGCGCGCCTTCGACAAGGCTGAAACAGCCAAGGAAGGGGAATCGCTGAATCTCGCCCGGCGCAATGCGCGCCTGATGCGACGGCGCTTGTTCCGGCGGGCGTGGCGGTTGAAGAAGCTGGCCCGCCTGTTGAAAAGTGAAGGTCTGATCGCCGATGCCAAGGCATTCCAGCCCGAGCACGCTTTCACCCGCCCGCTCTGGCAATTGCGCGTCGACGGCCTCGACCGCCGCCTGAACGACGAAGAATGGGCACGCGTCATCTACCATCTCTGCAAACACCGGGGCTTCCATTGGATCAGCCGCGCCGAAGCAAAGCAAGCCGAGGGCGACAGCAAGAGCGAAGGCGGTAGGGTCAAGCAGGGGTTGGCTGGTACGGCCAAGCTGATGGCGGAAAAAGGCTATCGCAGCGCGGCCGAAATGGTGCTGGGCGAATTCCCGGAGGCGCAACGCAACAAACAGGGCGAATACACCAAAGCCCTGGCGCGGGAACTGCTCGCCAAGGAACTGGCACTGCTCTTCGAAAAACAACGAGAGTTCGGCAATCCCCACGCATCCAGCACGCTGCAAACCGCCATCCTCGGCAACGGCGACAAGAAGTCCGGATTGTTCTGGCAGCAAAAACCAGCCCTCGCCGGGGCCCACTTGCTCAAGATGCTCGGCACCTGCACCTTCGAAAAAGGCGAATACCGCGCCCCCAAAGCCAGCTTCACCGCCGAACGCCACGTCTGGCTGACGCGCCTGAACAATCTGCGCATCGTCACCGATGGTGTCACCCGCCAACTGACCGAGCAGGAACGCCAACTCTGCCTGCCCTTGCCTTACCAACAAGCCGGCGACCTGACCTACAAGCAACTCGGCACGGCGCTGATCAAAGCCGGGCTGCTGGAAGCCGGCAGCTTCAAATTCACCGGTCTCGCCTACCCGACCGAAGCGCAAAAAGCCGAAGGCAAGGCCAAAGACCCCGAATCCGCCACGCTGATCAAAATCCCCGCCTGGCAGGAACTGCGCCAAACACTGAGCAAGGCCGGCCTCGACGACGAGTGGAAAAAGCTCTCGGGCGATGCACTCTGCGGTCAACCGGAAATCTTCGACCAAATTGCCTGGGTGCTCAGTGTCTACAAGGATGACGACGAAGTCTGCGCCGAACTCGCCAAACTGCCGCTCCCCAACCACGACGCGCTCATCGACGGCCTGCTCAATATCCGTTTCGACAAATTCCACGCCCTGTCGCTAAAAGCCCTGCGCGCCATTGTCCCGCCCATGGAAAAAGGGCTGCGCTACGACGAGGCCTGCCTTGAGGCTGGCTATCACCACAGCCAGTTGCACAAGGTCGGCGAAGGCGAACACAAATATCTGCCGCCGCTCTACGCCGGGCGCGACAAGGACGGCAGAATGCTCTTCGCCGAAGATGCCGACATTCCGCGCAACCCCGTCGTCCTGCGTTCACTGAACCAGGCGCGCAAGGTGGTCAATGCCATCATCCGCCGCTATGGTTCACCGGCTGCGGTCCACATCGAAATGGCTCGCGATCTCTCGCGCCCCCTCAACGAGCGCAACAAGATCAAGAAGGAGCAGGACGAATACCAGGCCCGGAATCAGCGCGACCGAGAACAGTTCATCGAATTGTTCGGCCATCCCCCCAAAGGCCTGGAGTTCGAAAAATGGCGCCTGTACCGGGAGCAAAACGGGCAATGTGTTTACTCGCAGAAGCCGCTGGCGCCGTCAGGCAACGTTGCCGAAATCTTCCTCGAAGGCTCCACCGAAATTGACCACGCCCTGCCCTACTCGCGCAGTTTCGACGACAGCAAGAACAACAAGGTGCTGGTCCTGACCCGCGAAAACCGCGACAAGGGCAACCGCACGCCTTACGAATATCTGGGCGGTGCCGAAAACAGCGAACGCTGGCAGCGCTACGTCGCCTTTGTCGAAGCGAACAAGGCATATCGGCTGGCCAAGCGCACCCGCCTGCTGCGCAAGGATTTCGGTGCCAAGGAAGCTGAGGAATTCCGCGAACGCAACCTGAACGACACCCGCTATATCTGCCGTTTTTTCAAGAACTACGTCGAACAACATCTGAAACTGGCGGAAGGCAGTGAGGCTAAGCGCTGCGTCGTCATCAGCGGACAACTGACCAACTTCCTGCGCGCCCGCTGGGGACTGCTCAAGGTGCGTTCCGACAGCGACCGCCACCATGCGCTGGATGCGGCCGTTGTCGCGGCCTGTAGTCACAGCATGGTTCAACGCCTCTCCAATTACTCGCGCACCCGAGAACTGGAACAGGTCCGTGATGGCTTCGTTGATATCGAAACCGGCGAAATCGTCAATCCAGCGATGCATCAGCAACTGCGCGAGCATTTCCCCGATCCGTGGCCCTACTTCCGGCACGAACTCGAAGCCCGCCTGAAGATCGATTCGCCGGAATTGCTGCGCGAAGAAATGGCGCGCCTAGGCAGTTACAGCGAGGAAGAACTCGCAACCCTCAAACCCTTGTTCGTTTCCCGCGCAGTACAGCGTCGAGGCAGCGGAGCTATTCACGAGGAAACCATTCGCTCATCCAAGCGAATTGCCAATAACCAAAGTCATGTAAGAGTCTCGCTTCAAAAACTCAAGTTGGCTTCGCTTTCAAACATCGTAGGCGCTGGCGATCCTCGAAACGCTTCGCTAATCGATCTGCTGCAAAAACGCTTGATCGAATTCAAGGACGATGCGAAACGCGCCTTTGCCGAGCCCATTTTCAAACCTTCCTGCGACGGCAACGGGCCACAGGTCAAAACCGTCAAACTAATTTCAACTCAAAAGGGGGGAATGAAAGTTCGCGGAGGTGTCGCTGAGCTTGGTGACATGCTGCACGTTGACGTGTTTCGCGATGGAAAGCGGATTCTGATCGAACCTGCCTACATGGCTCACAATTCCGCTCGAATCGCACCTAGCTCTATCCCTGACAGTGCAGAGTTTCTGTTCTCTCTGACCAAAAATGATTTAGTAGCCGTTGCGCTCGGGGATGTCACCTATCAAGGGTACTTTGTCATGTACGAAAGCGATGGCCGTCTAACTCTTCGTGCCCACGACCAACCCAAGCCGGACAAAGACTATTTCCGGAAATCCGTGGCGAGCGCAAAACGAATCCAAAAATTCCACGTCGACACCCTCGGCAACATCTACCCCGCCCCGCCGGAGAAACGTCGTGGGCTGGCGTAGTGTGATGATCTCCCGGCCGGCCAAGCTGCGCCGGGAACATTTTTCCCTGGCCATCGAGCAGGAACACACTGCCTTCGTTCCCTTCGAGGACATTGCCATTATTGTCCTCAACCACCGCGAAATCCAGCTGACCCACCCCGTCCTCTCAGCCTGCGCCGATTACGGTATCGGCCTCTACGCCACCGGCGACAACCACCAGCCCAACGGCGTCTTCCTACCGTTTCTCGCGCACTCCCGCACCACGCGCCTGATGCGCAAACAGATGGAGATTCCCCGCCCCTTGGCCAAGCAGGCCTGGGCCAGCATTGTTCGGCGCAAGATCGAAAACCAGGCGGCGGTGCTGCGTTTTTGCGCAAAAGCCGGGGTTGACCGTATGGATTCCTACGCCCGGCGCGTGCGTTCAGGCGACACGGAAAACCTCGAAGGTCAGGCCGCCGCTTTCTATTTCACTCAACTTTTCGGCCAGGACTTTTATCGCGCCGAAGAACGCTGGGTCAATGCCGCGCTCGATTATGGCTATGCCGTTTTGCGCGGCGCCATTGCCCGGGGACTGGTCGCCCACGGCATGCACCCGCCCATCGGTCTCTTCCACGCCAGCGAACAAAACGCCTTCAATCTGGCCGACGACCTGATCGAACCCTTTCGCCCCCTGGTCGACCTGCATGTCGCCAAGAATCCGGCTTTCACCGAAGGCGATCTCAGCCCGCAGGACAAGGCAGAACTGGTTGCCCTGCTCAACGTCGATGTTGGCATGCCGCAAGGCAAGATGTCCGCACTATCCGCTATCGAATACGCGGTCGAGAGCCTTGCCCGGCTCTTCGAGGAAGGCAACAGCGAACTCGAACTTCCAGCCTTGATCGGCTTGCAGGCGCATCGGCTGGAATGCTAAGGCATGGGATTGGAGACACGACGTTTCATGCGACTCATCGTCTTCTTCGATCTGCCCATGGTCACCAAGACCGAAAAACGCGCCTACGTCCAGTTTCGTCGCTTCCTGCTCAACGACGGGTACGACATGATCCAGTGGTCCGTCTACGCCCGCTTGCTGAACGGCAACGACGACCACGAAAAACACCTCAAACGCCTGATCGATAGCCTCCCGCCCGCCGGCTCCATTCGCTGCATGACCGTCACGGAAAAGCAGTTCGTCGGCATTCGCCTGCTGGTCGGCATGCCACTTTTTCAGGAAAAAACGGTTCCGGCGAACCAGATGCTGCTGTTCTGACGCAAATTTGCATGAAAAAATTCCCGCTCAGCTAAGCCGGGCGGGAATTTCAGTTTGGTCAATTGTAGCTTTCCGGGGTGAGAGAGGGAGCTACAACGA